>JAFMGZ010000044.1 GCA_017854855.1 Sulfitobacter sp.
GCGGCAACCCCGTTCTTGTTGAAACGCCAACCGGTGATCTTACGCCCGCATACACGTTCAACGCGGCTGGCGTTTTCAAAGGGGCAGAAATGCTGGGTAAACATTTGGATATGTTCCAAGGTGAAAGCACAAACGTCACTGTTAACCTACCGTTTGACGGCTGGCGGATTGAACGCGCAGAACCCGATACGCCTGCGAGTGACTGAGAGACATCTGCACGGGGCACCCAAAACGCTTGATCGGTGACCTAAACAGCGATGCCATATTGTTGCCGCTGGTCGCCCCCTTCACGGGGGCGTGGATCGAAACCATCGGCAAAACAGCGCAAGCACGGCTTGGCTGGCAATGATGCTTTATCAGCGCATGTCAGACTCGCTGGTGGCCACCTATCAGCCCTTCTATGGGTCCACCTGAATGCGTAGATGCGGCCTAATGCATGTTCTCAGCGCCTCTCAGGGCTATGTGTGACAGCGCTTTATCTTGTGCGTGAAGCAGGCGAAGGCATTTCTGACCGCGAATTGGAAATTGTTTCTCTGTCAGCCGCAACAATATCAATAGGTTGGCCGTCTATTTTGGCATGCAAAACGCAGCCCCTTTAAGGGCAGATTTAGGGAGGTTTCGGAGTTCAATATATGTATTTTTCGTTTAATAATAAATACTTAAGAATTATTTTGGAGCGGGTAACGAGAATCGAACTCGTAACTAAAGCTTGGGAAGCTGCCGTGATACCTTTTCACCATACCCGCATGAGGGTGAGATAGGCTGCTGCCGCTGCCTCGTCAAGCGGGTTTGCGGGCGGTATAGAGATTGATCAGCGTGGGAATCCGGATGCCATCTTGTGATATATAGGGCTCCAGCCCGTCCTCTAGCGCGGCAATCATCCGTTCCTGCGCCTGCGCATCGGCTTCGAAATAGGTCAATGCCCGCCGTGCGGGACCAATCTCGCACAGCAATTCGGCCACTGCTCTGCGGTCACCATCGGGCGTCATGTCGATCTGGACTTCTTGTGCCGCGATGTCTGTCATTCCCGCGGCAGACAAGATACCGCGCACACGGTCCACATCACGAAAGGCAAAGGGCCCGGGCGCATCCGGGTCGGTCTTGGGCACCGGACCCAGCACGCCCTTGGCGATGGCGGCGGGCATGGTGAAATACGGGTTCTGCGGGATCGCACCCCATGTGGCCAAGACCATCCGTCCCCCGGGCACAAGCCCCCGTGCAAGGTTGGCAAATGCCGCAACCGGGTCTGCAAAGAACATCACGCCAAAGCGTGATATCAGACAGTCAAAGGTTTCAGGCTCAAACTCGAAGGTCTGCGCGTCTGCCAATGCGAAGGCCACATTTGATCCGGGCGTGATCCGGTTCGTGGCCGCGCTGAGTAGGGTCTGGGATATATCAACCCCCAAGGCATGCCCTGTTGGCCCCGCCTGTGCTGCGGCAGCAATCGTGCTGGTGCCCGCACCACAGCCAATGTCCAGAATGCGTTCACCCGGCCGGATCGCTGCCCGCTGCAACACCGCCTCCAGAATCCGAGCAAGGGCAGTGTCCATCGCATCCATCTGGGCGACCCAGATGGCCCCGGCGTTATCGTTCCAAAAGCTTTGCTGGTCGGCGTTTGCCTCTGTCATGCGCGGCGCCTGCGCCGACGACCGCCTGCATCGCCCCCTTCGTTGCCGCCACCCCCGCCGGTGTTAAATGTCTGAGAGGGCAGGGTGACGATGGAATTGAGGATCGGAAAGGGCTCAACCGCATTGGGAATGGCAGAGGCATTTACGAAATGCTCTTGAAAGCGCGGCTCAATCGCGGTCTCGATCTTGTGGATCTCGCGCACGGTCTGCTCAATTTCGGCCCGCGCATCGGTGTTCAGCAGCGCAATCCGCGCGCCTGTACCGGCCGCATTGCCCGCCGAGGTCACCTTGTCCAGCGGGCAATCCGGGATCATGCCCAGAACCATCGCATGTTTGGTGCTGATATGCGCACCAAAGGCACCTGCGAGCACGACGCGGTCCACCTTTTCGACGCCGAATTTGTCCATCAACAACCGCGCCCCTGAATAAAGCGCCGCCTTGGCCATCTGGATCTCGCGGATGTCGCGGTTGGTCACCGTGATCTTCGGCCCGCCGTTCGCAGTGCCGTCATAGACCAGATAGGAATTGGTGCGCCCATCGGCGAAAACTGCCGCCGATCCGGTCTGTTCCGCCGTGCCGATCAGCCCCGGTGCATCAACGATGCCATGCATCCGCATCTCGGCGACCATCTCAATGATGCCAGAGCCGCAGATGCCCGTGACACCCGTGGTGGCAATGGCCGCATCAAAGCCTTCTTCATTGGACCACAGGTCGGACCCGATGACCTTGAAACGGGGCAGTTTGCTGACCGGGTCGATCTCAACCCGCTCAATCGCACCCGGTGCCGCACGCTGCCCCGATGAGATTTGCGCCCCCTCAAAGGCAGGCCCGGTCGGAGAGGAACAGGCCAGCACCTTTTCCTTGTTGCCCAGCAGGATTTCAGCATTCGTGCCCACATCGACGATCAACACCAGATCGTCGGATTTGTCCGGTGCTTCTGACAGCGCCACCGCCGCGGCATCAGCCCCCACATGCCCCGCGATACAGGGCAACAGGTAGACATGGGCGGACGGGTTGATATTCAGATCCAGATCAGAGGCCCGCAGGCGCACCTCATTCGAGGTAGCCAGCGCAAAGGGTGCCTGGCCCAGCTCAAACGGATCAATCCCCAGGAACAGATGATGCATCACGGGGTTGCAGACAAAGACCGCATCCACGATCAGGTTCTTGTCAATGCCGGCTTCGGTGGCGATCTGGCTGAACAGACCGTTCATGCCTTCGCGCACAGCGCGCGTCATCTCTTGGGCACCAGAGGGGTTCATCATGGAATAGCTGACCCGGCTCATCAGGTCCTCGCCAAAGCGGATCTGGGGGTTCATCACACCAGAAGACGCCACCACGTCGCCGGTCAGCAGGTCGCACAGATGCGCCGCAATCGTGGTTGACCCCAGATCGACGGCCAGCCCGTACAGCGTGCCCTCGTGATAGCCCGGCCAGATCTGCATGATCCGGTGGGGGTTTTCCTCGTCGCCCAGATGTACCGCAACCGTCACCTTCCAGCCGCCCTTGCGCAGCACGGGTTGCAGCTTTTGCAGGATCTGAAGATCGGCCGATACCTTGTCGAACTGCCATTGCTCGCGCAGCGCGTCCTGCAGACGTTCGAAATCGCCCGATGGGTCGTGCATGTCAGGCTCTGCCACCTCGACGTAATAAAGCTTGGTTGAAGGGTTCAACACGATCTCACGCGCCTCGGCCCGTTTGCGCACCACCTGTTTGTGGACCTGGCTTTCGGGGGGCACGTCGATCACCACATCGCCCTGTACCGTCGCCTGACATCCCAAACGCCGCCCCTCCAGCAGGCCGCGCTTGTCCTGATAGCGCTGCTCGACCGCGTTCCATTCGGACAGGGCATCATCGCGCACGGTCACTTTGTGCTTTGAAAATTCACCGTAACTGGGGGTGATCTGGCATTTCGAACAAATGCCGCGCCCGCCACAGACAGAATCCAGATCGACCCCCAGCTGCCGTGCTGCGGTCAGGATCGGTGTGCCTTTGGGGAAATGCCCACGCTTGCCCGAAGGCGTAAAGATAACAAGTGGATCGCTGCTCATGTTCTGTCCTTAGCCATGTTGGGGTCAACATAGCGACAGTTCCGCCAAGAGAAAGCCACAGAACGGCAAAAAGCGGACGCATCCCGTCATTTCCTGCCCCGGCCTGATCCTTATCGCGGGCTACAGCTGGCTGCGCGCGTGAAAGATGAAACCAAGGAAATTCAGCAACAGCTGTGCCGCCAGAATGGTGGTCGATCCCGAATGGTCATAATCGGGTGCCACTTCGACCAGATCGATGCCCACGATCTCGTGCCGTTCTGCCGCGGCCTGCAGCATCTCAAGCACCTCATAATACAGAAATCCGCCATGCGAAGGCGTGCCCGTGCCCGGCGCGATGGAAGGACAGAAGGCGTCAATGTCGATGGTCACATAAAGCCGCGCCCCGATCGGCACATGGGCCAGCACCCCCCGCACGCCCATTTCGCGCGCCTGCCGGACCGAGATGATGTCAGAGCCCATGGCCCGCGCATCATCATAGCCTTCCTTGGAGGTTGAGCTGACATTGCGTATGCCCACTTGGGTCAGCCCCGTGACATAATCCTGTTCAGCCGCGCGGCGCATCGGGTTGCCATGCCCATGGCGCACCCCGTGGCGCACATCCACGAAATCCAGATGCGCATCAATCTGAAGGATATGAATGTCTCCTTGCCCCTCAAAGGCGCGGATGCATGGAATATTGACCGAATGATCGCCCCCGATCACGACCGGCAAGGCACCTGCGTCCAGAATGGCGCGCACGCCTTTCTCGATATTGGCATGGCTGGTCTCGGTGTCCGTATGCACGATGTCCGCGTCACCAATATCGACGATGTTCACATCACCGGGCAGATAGGTCAGATCATCTTCGTGATCATAGGCACCTGCATGGCCAAAGCTGAACAGGGTCGATGCCTCGCGCACGCCGCGCGGCCCGAACCGCGCGCCTGACCGCCACTGGGTCCCTGCATCGAAAGGGGCACCCAGAATTGCCACATCGGCATCCAAGGCCGCCCAGTCCGGTTCATAGGGGCGCTTTGCAAATGTTGAAATCCCCACAAAGGGCAGGTTGAGCCGCCCCGCGTCATATCCGTGATCTGCCATTCCGCATCCCCTTTTGGCCCAGCTTTCTACAAAGGGCCGATCAATACAAGCAACAGCATCAAATCACCCTTTCCATCCCGGACGGACCGTGAAATAGGAAAGTGCCAAATGAAGCCATAAGCCAGAGGTGCAAAATGGAGATTCGTGAGGCCTTGACCTTTGATGATGTGTTGTTGGTTCCGGGGGCATCCTCGGTACTGCCGTCAACGGCGGATACCCGCACCTTCGTCACCCGATCCATCGCGCTGAATATCCCGCTGCTGAGTTCAGCGATGGACACCGTCACCGAAAGCCGAATGGCCATTGCCATGGCGCAGGCCGGAGGCATGGGAGTGGTGCACCGCAATCTGAGCATTGACGAACAGGCCCGCGAAGTCCGCCGGGTCAAAAGATTTGAGTCAGGCATCGTCTATAACCCGATTACCCTGACCCCGGACCAGACGTTGGCCGACGCCAAGGCGCTGCAGGAACGCTATAACGTTTCGGGTTTTCCGGTCGTGGACGACAAGGGCCGGGTCGTTGGGATCGTGACCAACCGCGACATGCGCTTTGCCTCAGATGACCGCACACCTGTCAAGGTGATGATGACCAATGAGAACCTGGCCATCCTTCACGAGCCTGCCGACCGGGCAGAAGCGCTGAGCCTGATGAAGGCCCGCCGGATCGAGAAATTGCTGGTTACCGATGGTCAGGGCAAATTGACGGGCCTGCTCACGCTGAAAGACAGCGAACAATCGGTGCTGAACCCAACGGCCTGCAAGGACGCGCTTGGCCGGTTGCGGGTGGCCGCCGCCACCACAGTGGGCGACGCAGGCTTTGAACGCTCTGTCGCGCTGGTGGAGGCGGGCGTTGATATGATCGTGATCGACACCGCCCATGGGCACTCCGAAGGGGTGGCCCATGCGGTCACGCGCGCAAAAGCGCTCAGCAACGAAGTACAGGTGGTTGCGGGCAATGTCGCCACCGGCGCGGCCACGCGCGCCCTGATTGACGCAGGCGCGGACGCGATCAAGGTCGGCATCGGCCCCGGTTCCATCTGCACCACGCGTATGGTGGCTGGCGTGGGCGTCCCGCAGCTGACCGCGATCATGGATTGTGCCGCAGCAGCCGGGGACATCCCCGTGATTGCCGATGGCGGGATCAAGTTCTCGGGCGATTTCGCCAAGGCGATTGCGGCTGGCGCGTCCTGCGCCATGGTCGGATCAATGATTGCCGGCACGGACGAATCCCCCGGTGAGGTGATCCTTTATCAGGGCCGCAGTTTCAAAAGCTATCGTGGCATGGGGTCCTTGGGGGCCATGGCGCGCGGATCGGCGGATCGGTATTTCCAAAAGGACGCGGCCAGCGACAAACTGGTGCCCGAAGGGATCGAAGGTCAGGTGCCCTACAAGGGCAGCGCAGGGGCCGTCGTGCATCAGCTGGTTGGCGGCCTGCGTGCCGCGATGGGCTATACCGGATGCGCCACGGTCGCCGAAATGCGCAGCAATTGCACATTCGTGAAAATCACTGGTGCCGGGCTGAAGGAAAGCCATGTACATGATGTGCAGATCACCCGCGAAAGCCCCAATTACCGGGTTGGCTAGGCCACGCCTTGCCACCCCATTCCGCGTCTGATGTATCGAGTGAGTAAATTATGACACCAGGTGCCCGCGTCGCAGCCGCCATAGAAATACTGCATGATATGTCAGAGGGGCTGGCGGCCGAACAGGCGCTGACCCGCTGGGCTCGGCGCAGCCGCTTTGCGGGGTCAAAGGACCGTGCCGCGATCCGCGACCACATCTTTGATGTTTTGCGCTGCCAAAGAACGGCTGCGCATTACGGGGGCGGCACATCACCGCGTTCGCTGATGATCGGAATGTTGCACCAGCAAGGTGTTGATCTGGAAACATTGTTTACCGGTGACGGTCACGCCCCGGTGCCTCTGGCCCCCACAGAGGGTGATTTCCCCCTGGCCCCGACAGAGCGTGGCGTTGTCTGGAACCTGCCTGACTGGTTGCTGCCCGAATTTGAGGAAAGTCTGGGCGAAGGTGCCGAAGCCGCAGCCCTTGCCTCCCAAAGCCGCGCGCCGGTGCATCTGCGCGTCAACACCGCCCAGACAGACCGGGCGGCAGCCGCGGCCGAACTTGCATCAGAGGGCATTGAAACCCAGAACAACCCGCTTTGCGATACCGCGCTGACAGTCCTGGAAGGTGCCCGCAAGATACGGAATTCAAACGCTTTTCTCGAAGGAAGAGTGGAGCTGCAGGATGCTGCAAGTCAGGCGGTCACCGCGCTGTTGCCCAAGGCGGGCAGGGTGCTGGATTATTGCGCTGGAGGTGGTGGCAAGGCACTGGCCCTGGCGGCCGATGCACAGACAGATGTCTTTGCCCATGACATAGACCCACGCCGCATGGCGGATTTGCCCGCGCGGGCAGGGCGTGCCGGGGCGCGGATCACCCAAGTGGCCACCTCTGACCTCACTGCCGCCGGGCCGTTTGATACCGTGCTTTGCGATGCGCCCTGTTCAGGGTCGGGCGCATGGCGCCGCGCGGCCGAAGGGAAATGGACACTGACCCCTGCGCGGCTTTCAGAACTCACCACAATTCAGGACGATATTCTGGATGCCGCCGCAGATCTGGTGACCCCGAAGGGCGTTCTGGCCTTTGCCACATGTTCGGTCTTGCGATCTGAAAACGAAGATCGGGTTGCTGCGTTTCTGGCACGCCATGCGGGCTGGAAATGCACCCTGCAACATCGGTTTGAGATCAGCGACGCGGGAGACGGCTTTTTCACTGCACACTTGATGCGAAACTAAAAGCATGCATACTCAATCCTAGAGTGCATTTAGCAACGATATTAGGAACCCGTTAACCCTTTTTGCGCGTAATGAACCCACGATTCGCGCAAACCGGGGGCAGCTTTTTGTACGACACCACAGATGCTGACGCACAACGGCTACGTCGACCCAGCCACGATCCCAAGCAATTAAGCTGGACCGTCGCCATTGGCGTTTTGCTGGGCGCGCTGGCGCTGGTGGCCCCGATGGCTGTGATCTCGCTGGGGCTGGCCGCGGCATCGGTCACGCTGATCTGTCTGGGGGTCGGGCTGTCGATCTGGCATCTTTTGTCACAACGCAAGCGGCGATCCGAACTGGATGTCATCGCAGACTTCATCCAAGGCGATGCAATTCCGAGCATTCTGGCAAATGCCGAAGGCCGTATCAAACAGGCGAACCGCGCGGCAGCCGACCAATTCGACATCGCAAACAACAGGTCCCTGGCCGGGGTCCTGAGTATCGTTTTCGCCAATCCGGCCAGTGTTCTGTTTCGCCTGCAAACCCGCGCCGATGCCGACGGCAGCGCCCAAGAGGATCTGTTCACCAGTACCGGACATATCCGGCTGTCGGTCCAGGCCGTGACAGAGCGGAATTTTGTCTGGCGGATTGAACCTGTCGTGCAGCGGGCCAAAGCGCCCTATTCCTCTGACGGAAACCATCTTCCGATGCTGATGGTCAGCGGCACCGGGGCAATATTGTTCATGAACGATGCCGCACGCACCCTTGCAGGCAGCCGGGTCAAGGCGCTGGACCGTCTGTTCACCAAACTGCCCGTCGTGACCGGCGCACCAACCACAATCAGCACCGCACAGGGCGAGGTTCCGGTGATCGTCGCAGAAATGGAGGCGGGGGTAGGGCGGCGCGCCCTCTATCTGCTGCCGGCACCTGAACAAACCACCGCTGACCCAGGCTGGCAGGCCTTTCAGGATTTGCCCGTGCCGCTGATCAAGGTCGCCCAGGACGGCACCGTACAGTCCTTTAACCGTCAGGCCGCTGCATTGGTCGGGGTTTCACTGACCCAAAACGCGCATCTGAGCCAGTTCATGGAAGGGCTGGGCCGCCCCATATCCGATTGGGTGAAAGACACGATTTCCGACCGCACGGTCCAAGCCTCAGAATTCCTCAGGCTCAAGCGGACCGACAGGGAGGTTTTTGTGCAGGTCGTGCTGAACCGCATCACCGAAGGGGGCACGCCCGCGCTCTTGGCGGTGATGCACGACGCGACAGAGCTCAAGACGCTTGAGGCACAATTTGTCCAAAGCCAGAAGATGCAGGCGATCGGGCAGTTGGCCGGCGGGGTGGCCCATGATTTCAACAACCTTCTGACAGCGATTTCAGGCCATTGCGACCTGTTGCTTTTGCGCCATGACCAGGGCGACCCCGATTATGGCGATCTGGTGCAAATCAATCAAAACGCTAACCGCGCGGCATCCCTTGTAGGACAGCTTTTGGCGTTTTCACGCAAACAGACGCTGCTGCTGGAAACCATCGACATTCGCGACACTCTGGCCGACCTGACCCATCTGCTGAACCGTTTGGTAGGCGAGAGAATTACCCTCACGCTGAACCATGATCCGACGCTCAAACCCGTGCGCGCCGACAAAAGGCAATTGGAACAGGTGCTGATGAACCTGGTGGTCAATGCCCGCGACGCGATGCCAACCGGAGGAGAGATCCGCATTGCAACCCAGCATGTGACGCTCGATACCCCCCTTGAACGCGACCAGGCAACGGTGCCGGCAGGCCATTACGCCACCATCGAAGTCAGCGATCAGGGCGTTGGTATCCCGGCCGACAAGTTGCAAAAGGTGTTTGAACCTTTCTACACGACCAAACGGACAGGAGAGGGCACCGGTCTGGGCCTGTCGACCGCCTATGGCATCATAAAGCAAAGCAATGGTTTCATCTTTCTCGATTCGGTCATGGGCGAGGGGACGACCTTTATTCTCTATCTGCCCGTTCACGAATCCAGACCCGCCAAAGTCGCGGCAGCCATCAATCCCAGCACGTTGGCCCCGCCGACAAACGAGGATGGGGTCATCCTGCTGGTGGAGGATGAAGCCCCGGTGCGTGCATTTGCCAGCCGCGCCCTGCGGTTGCATGGCTATACCGTGCTTGAGGCCGATTCAGCCGAAACTGCCCTGAAAACCCTTGAAGACCGGGCGTTGAATATTGATCTTTTCGTCACGGATGTCGTGATGCCCGGCATGGACGGCCCCAGTTGGGTCCGCGAGGCCCTCAAACAACGGCCCGATGTCAGGGTGGTCTTTGTCTCCGGCTATGCAGAGGACAGTTTTGGCGAAGAGCAGATAAAGATCCCGAACTCGGTCTTTCTCCCAAAACCCTTTTCGCTGAGCGATCTGACCTCTACCGTCCAACGGCAGCTTCACTGAGCACTCAAGGCCCGTGACCTGCCAGCACCATCATGGAATGGAGGCGTAAAGATCGAATTCCTCTGCGCATTTACGCCGAAACCGTTCTGCCACATCATCGGACAAAACAAGATCCATCTTGGGGGATTCATTTTCACGGCTCAGCACCAGCTCCAGCTTCAGGCGGTCCTCCAAAAAGCTTTTGAGCCGCGGTTGATCTTCATAGCGAAAAAAATGGGTGACCCCTGTGCCATTCGGCTGCGACTTCATGAATTGAAACTGGCTGCCCACATCGGCAAAGCCGGGCTTGTTCCCCTTCATATAGGCCAGCACGAAATCATCGAAACTGATCCCATGGGTGCTGTTGGGTTTTCCCGCCATAAAGGGCCGCTGCCGGTAGCGGTACCAACTGCCCAACCATGACACCGGTTCGCGCATCACGGCCATAACTTCCAGTTCAACATCACAAACGCGTTCAAACATCGGGCGGATGAATCGGTTGTAACGATAAACCGGCGCATGTTTCAGCATCGGCGGCTCTGAAATAACCATATCCGCCCGCGGGGCCAGGGCCGCCTCATATGCGGTTGTTCCCGTCTTGGGCACGGACAAAAAGGCCAGACGTTCCTTATAGAAAACAAGCATTTGATCCGTCCTTCCGCCAGTCCCACACCAGCTCAGGTTAGCGTAAACGACTTCTTAACCAAAGTGAGAAAAGGATAGGACCAGAAGAATTATATTGAAATGTTCTCTTTTTGGTCCCATACGGAACATAGATAGAACAAAATTAGGTGGCAGGTCAGCGATTGCCGATGCCACAACACTATGACACTAAGGGAACAGGCAAATGGCAACGGCAGATCTTTTGACAATGGACAATAAAAAAGCAGCGGAAAAGCAGAAGGCTCTCGACAGCGCCCTGGCGCAAATTGAGCGGCAATTCGGCAAGGGCTCAATCATGAAATTGGGTGCCGAAGGCGCAATTCAGGACATCACTGCCAGCTCGACTGGGTCCTTGGGGTTGGATATCGCCTTGGGAATTGGTGGTCTGCCGATGGGCCGGATCATCGAGATTTACGGGCCCGAAAGCTCTGGCAAGACAACCCTGACACTGCACTGCGTGGCGGAGCAGCAAAAGGCGGGCGGTGTCTGCGCCTTTGTGGATGCGGAACACGCATTGGACCCGCTTTATGCCAAGAAATTGGGCGTCGATATTGACGAGCTGCTGATCTCGCAGCCCGACACCGGCGAACAGGCGCTTGAAATTACGGACACATTGGTGCGTTCCGGCGCGGTCAACATGGTGATCGTGGATTCGGTGGCGGCCCTGACGCCCAAATCCGAACTTGAAGGCGATATGGGCGACAGCAGCGTCGGCGTTCAGGCCCGACTGATGAGCCAGGCAATGCGCAAATTGACCGGCTCGATCTCGCGCTCCAACTGCATGGTGATTTTCATCAACCAGATCAGGATGAAAATTGGCGTCATGTTCGGCTCTCCCGAGACAACGACCGGCGGCAACGCGCTCAAGTTCTATTCCTCGGTCCGTCTGGACATTCGCCGCATCGGCGCGCTCAAGGACCGCGACGAAGTGGTGGGCAACGCAACCCGCGTGAAAGTCGTCAAGAACAAGGTGGCGGCCCCCTTCAAACAGGTCGAATTCGACATCATGTATGGCGAAGGCATCTCCAAGATGGGCGAGCTGCTGGATCTTGGCGTCAAGGCAGGCGTGGTGGATAAATCCGGCTCCTGGTTCTCTTACGGCGATGAACGTATCGGGCAGGGCCGCGAGAACGCAAAGACATTCCTCAAGGAAAATCAAGCCATGGCCATTGAGATAGAGGACAAGATCCGCGCGGCCCATGGCCTGGATTTTGGCGGCTCTGACAATGATGATGTCGATATTCTTGAGGCGTAAAAACAGCGCCGGGCATCACACGGCATGATTTAGAAAAGGGCGCAGCATCAAGCTGCGCCTTTTTACATGGCAGTACCTGTGGACACGCTATGCACACAGGGCTATTTGAAACAGATCATTTCTGCCCCGGAAGGCCCAACCTATGAAGACGTTGAACGACATCCGCTCCACCTTTTTGTCCTACTTCGGCAAGCAGGGTCATGAGGTCGTGGCATCAGGGCCTCTGGTGCCGCGCAATGACCCGACATTGATGTTTGCGAACTCTGGCATGGTGCAGTTCAAGAACCTCTTTACCGGGGTGGAGACCCGCGATTATGTCCGCGCCACATCGGCGCAGAAATGCGTTCGCGCAGGCGGCAAACATAACGATCTGGACAATGTCGGCTATACCGCGCGCCATCACACGTTCTTTGAGATGCTGGGCAACTTCAGCTTTGGCGATTATTTCAAGGCAGAGGCCATCGCCTTTGCCTGGGAGCTCTTGACCAAGGATTTCGGCATTGATCCGACACGCCTTCTGGTCACCGTCTACCACACCGATGACGAAGCCGCAGCGATCTGGAGAAAGGTCGCAGGCCTGCCGGACGATCGTATCATCCGCATCCCCACAGACGATAATTTCTGGCGCATGGGACCGACCGGACCATGCGGCCCCTGCACCGAGATTTTCTATGATCACGGCGACCATATCCCCGGTGGCCCTCCTGGCACACCGGAGGAAGACGGCGACCGTTTCATCGAGATCTGGAACATCGTTTTCATGCAGAACGAACAGTTCGAAGACGGCTCCATGCGTCCCCTCGACATGCAGTCCATCGATACCGGCATGGGGCTGGAGCGGATCGGCGCACTGCTGCAAGGCCAGCATGACAACTATGAAACCGACACGATGCGCAGCCTGATTGAGGCCAGCGGTCACGCGCTGCATGTGGATCCCTTTGGCGATGGCAATGTGCATCACCGGGTGATTGCGGACCATCTACGCTCCACCTCTTTTCTGATCGCCGACGGGGTGATGCCGTCGAATGACGGGCGGGGCTATGTGCTGCGCCGGATCATGCGCCGCGCCATGCGGCATGCGCATCTGCTGGGGGCCAAGGACCCGATGATGTATCAGCTGGTGCCAGCCCTTGTCCGGCAGATGGGCTCAGCCTATCCCGAACTGGGCCAGGCCCAGGCGCTGATCACCGAAACGCTGCACCTGGAAGAAACCCGCTTCAAACAAACGCTGGAACGCGGACTGAAACTGTTGGAAGACGAGGTGGCAGGGCTGCCCGCAGGTGCCGAATTGCCTGGAACGGCGGCCTTCAAACTCTATGACACCTATGGTTTCCCGCTCGACCTGACCCAGGACGCGCTGCGCGAGCAGGGGCGTTCGGTCGACACCGACGGCTTTGATGCGGCCATGGCCGAGCAAAAGGCCAAGGCCCGTGCCGCATGGTCCGGCTCGGGTGAGGCTGTGGATGCAACCATCTGGTTTGACGTGGCCGACAAATTTGGCACCACCGACTTCCTTGGCTATGAACTTGAAACCGCAGAAGGGCAGATCGCAGCCCTGGTGATCGGCGGGGCCCTGTCCCCACGCGCCCAGACCGGTCAAGAGGTCCAGGTCGCCCTGAACCAAACCCCGTTTTACGCAGAATCAGGTGGCCAGGTCGGCGATCAAGGCATCATCACGACAGAGACCGGCAAGATCCAGATCACCGACACCCGCAAGACCGCAGGCGTCTTTGCCCATATCGGCAAGGTGATTGAGGGTGAAGTAACGCAAGGCCAGGCCGCAGTGCTGGCCGTCGATCACGCCCGCCGCACCGCGATCCGGGCCAACCACTCTGCCACCCACCTGCTGCACGAGGCCCTGCGCGGCGCGCTTGGTGATCACGTGGCGCAGCGCGGTTCATTGAACGCGGCTGACCGGTTGCGCTTTGACTTCAGCCACGCCAAGGCCATGAGCACGGATGAACTGCGCCGCGTCGAGGCCGAGGTGAACGACTACATCCGCCAGAACAGCCCCGTAGAGACCCGGATCATGACCCCGGACGATGCCCGCGCTCTGGGTGCACAGGCGCTCTTTGGCGAAAAATACGGCGATGAAGTTCGGGTGGTGTCGATGGGCCGCGACGAAGCCTCCGGCAAGGGCACGGACAAGAACACCTATTCGCTGGAACTGTGCGGCGGCACCCATGTGCGCCAGACCGGAGATATCGGTGCATTCGTATTGCTGGGCGACAGCGCCAGCAGCGCCGGCGTCCGCCGGATCGAAGCCCTGACCGGGGCAGAGGCCCTGTCATGGCTCCGTGATCAGCAGACAGCCCTCGCTGGCATCGCAGAAACGCTCAAGACATCGACCGCAGATGTGCCGGAACGCGTCAAGGCGCTGATGGATGAACGCAAGAGCCTGAGCAACGAAGTTGCCCAACTGCGCCGCGAACTCGCCATGGCAGGCGGCGGCACAGCCGCAGCTCCACAGGCCGTTGACGTCGGCGGCATCAAATTCATGGCACAGGTCCTGCAGGGCGTCACGGGCAAGGATCTGCCAGCCCTCGTGGATGAGTTCAAGGCAAACCTTGGCTCAGGCGCAGTCTTGCTGATCGCCGACACGGGCGGCAAGGCCGCCGTTGCAGGCGGCGTGACCAAAGACCTGACAGACCGGATTTCCGCCGTCGATATCGTCAAGGCGGCAGTGGCGGAACTGGGGGGCAAAGGCGGCGGTGGCCGACCCGATATGGCGCAGGGCGGTGGTGCCAGCGCTGACAACGCAGAAGCGGCCATCGCGGCGGCAACTGCCCTCTTGAAAGGATAAGATCATGGGCGCACTCTGGATTGCACATGTCACAGTAACGGACGAAGACGCATACAAAAAATATGCCGCAGGTGCCACGGTTGCGATTGCCGACCATGGCGGCACATTCATCGCCCGCGGCGGCCGCTTTGTCCAACTCGAAGGCAAGGAACGCCCCCGCAATGTGGTGGCCCGTTTCCCAGATGTCGAAACCGCAGAAAGATGCTATCATTCCGACGCATATCAATCAGCATTAGAGCATGCCAGAGGTGCCTCGGAACGCGAATTGATCATCGTGGAAACAACGGAATAAACGCAAAAGCCCCGGAAAACATCCGGGGCTTTTTCATTCCTAAACCTTGCACCGCACCCGGCCCGGACCTGTCAAAGATCAAAAGACTGCGCTCAGCCCTCCCTCTTTTTGGCCCAAAATACCTCGGTGGTCCGGAGGCAGAGCCTCCGAAAATCCCGATTTACGCAGATTTCGCCATCCGCTTGCGTTCATGCGGGTCCAGATAACGCTTGCGCAGGCGGATCGCATTGGGCGTCACCTCCACCAGTTCGTCATCATCGACATAGGCAATCGCCTCTTCCAGCGACAAGGTGATCGGCGTGGTCAAACGCACCGCTTCATCTGTGCCCGACGCGCGTACGTTGGTCAGTTTCTTGCCCTTCAGCGGGTTCACTTCCAGGTCGTTCTCTCGTGAATGTTCGCCAATGATCATGCCGGTGTAAACATCTGTCTGCGCGCCGATCATCATGCGGCCACGTTCTTCAAGGTTCCACAGGGCATAGGCCACGGATGTGCCGTTCTCCATGGAGATCAGAACGCCCGCACGGCGGCCCGGGATCGGTCCCTTATGCGGTGCCCAGCTGTGGAACACGCGGTTCAAAACCCCTGTGCCACGTGTGTCTGTCAGGAATTCACCGTGATAGCCGATCAATCCACGCGATGGCACATGGGCCACGATGCGGGTCTTGCCCGCACCGGCCGGTTTCATCTCAACCAGTTCGCCCTTGCGCACACCCGTCAGTTTCTCGATCACAGCGCCTGAATATTCATCATCAACGTCGATCGTGGCCTCTTCGATGGGTTCATGACGGACCCCGTCGATTTCCTGAAACAACACCTGTGGCCGCGAGATGGAAAGCTCAAACCCTTCGCGGCGCATGTTTTCGATCAGAACACCCATCTGGAGTTCACCGCGCCCTGCAACCTCAAAAGCCTCGCCGCCGGGCGTGTCGCTGATCTTGATCGCGACATTGGATTCGGCTTCCTTGTGCAGACGTTCGCGGATGACTCGCGACTGGACCTTCTTGCCGTCACGGCCCGCCAGCGGGCTGTCGTTGATGCCAAAGGTTACGGTGATGGTTGGCGGATCGATTGGCTGGGCCGGGATCGCTTCGACAACTGACTGGTCGGCCAGCGTATCGGCCACGGTGGCCTTGGTCATGCCGGCGATGGAAACGATGTCACCTGCTTCGGCCAGCTCAATGGCCGTTTGCTCCAGGCCGCGATAGGCAAGGATCTTGGTGCAGCGGAAGTTTTCGATCAATTTGCCGTCGCGCGACATCGCCTTGATGGTCTGGCCTGCCTTCAGCGTGCCGGATTCAACGCGGCCCGTCAGCAGACGGCCAAGGAACGGATCACCGCCCAGCGTGGTCGCCAGCATGGTAAAGGGCTTGTCCGCATCTTCAATCTGCTTGGGCGCGGGGACATGCTCAAGGATCAGCTCAAACAAGGCATCCAGTCCCTTGCGCGGGCCGTCCAGCGTGTGATCCGCCCAGCCTGCACGCCCAGAGGCATACATCGTCGGGAAATCCAACTGCTCGTCCGTCGCATCCAGATTGGCAAACAGGTCAAAGCATTCGTCCAGGGCGCGGTCCGGCTCACCGTCCGGCTTGTCGACCTTGTTGATCACCACGATCGGGCGCAGGCCCAGTTTCAGCGCCTTGGAGGTCACGAATTTTGTCTGTGGCATCGGGCCTTCGGCCGCGTCCACCAGCAGCACGACACCGTCTACCATCGACAGGATCCGCTCAACCTCGCCGCCGAAATCGGCGTGGCCGGGGGTGTCAACGATGTTGATCCGCGTGCCTTTCCATTCGACCGAGGTCGGCTTGGCAAAGATCGTGATGCCGCGCTCGCGCTCCAGATCGTTGCTGTCCATGGCGCGTTCAGTCGTCGCCTGGTTCTCCCGGTAGGTACCGGATTGTTTCAAAAGCTCGTCCACCAGCGTTGTCTTGCCGTGGTCAACGTGAGCGATAATTGCGATGTTGCGCAGGTTCATTGGGTCAGCCTTGTTCAGGGAGTTGGCCGCGCAATACCGTGCAGGCGCAGCAAAGGCCAGACAAAAAGAGTTTATCCGTGGCTTTGCGCGGATCTAGTGTGTCTGGCTGGACGAAAACAGGTGAATGACCACAATACCGCCAATGATCATCGCCAGCCCCAGCACCGCCGCCAGATCCAGTTTCTGACCAAACAATACATATCCGATGCTTGCAATCAGCACGATCCCCAGCCCAGACCAGATGGCATAGACAATGCCCACCGGCATCGCCCTGAGCGCGAAAGACATGCAATAAAACGAAATTGCGTAAAACACGATTACGGCCACCGCCGGCCAGAAACGGGTGAATTGCTGCGAAGCCTGCAGCGCGGTGGTCCCCAATGTTTCGGTCAGCACTGCAAAAAACAGCCATATGTAATGGGCGGGCATCTGTCGTCCTTTCGTTCGCGTCAAAGCGGCAGCACCGTGGTTTCCTTGATTTCCTCCATCACGAAACTGGCGGAAACATCCGACAGCGCCACCTTGCTGATCAATGACTGGTAAAGTCGGTCATACCCCGCCATATCCGCGACTTTTGCACGGATCAAGTAATCCAGATCACCGGACATACGGTATACCCCCAGTATTTCGGGCATATTGCGGGTCGCGTCGGAAAAGGACTTGAGCCAGCCGCTGGCATGCGCGCTGGTGCGGACCTGGATAAAGACCGTCAGACCAAGGCCCAGTTTCTCTGCATCCAGGATCGTGACCCGTTGTTTGATCACCCCCGCTTTTTCCAGCGCGCCGATCCTGCGCCAGCAGGCATTGCGGGACAGGCCCACCTTTTCGCCAATCACCTCCAGCGATTGATCGGCATCCCGTTGCAGTTCCACCAAGATGCGGCGATCTATTGCGTCAATATCTCTCATAGTTACGAAAATACGGGAAATATTCACAAACTCAACCTCAAAGAAGCTCATTTTGGGAAAACATCACCCCCCAGATTGGTTAGTGTTCCCCAACCAATCGATTCAACAGGAGAAAAGCCATGATTGCCCGCGTATTCCTTGATCATCCAGCCAAAGTCGGTGAATCCTTTTTCGAACACATGCTCTTTGCGATGAAGTTCTCGGGCCTGCTTTTTGCCGCGGCAGGGGCCGCATTGGTGCATGCGATCATTCCTTGCATGTTTGAAAAGACCGCCAGCACGATCATCGCGCGCCTGTATGAGCGCACGCATAACCGCGGCAGATAAACATGTGCAGATGGGCGGCCTGGCAGGGCGCACCGATTTTTCTCAGTGAAATCATCACCGCACCCCAGCATTCGCTGATCGATCAGGCCCGCGATGCCAGCGAATGCAAGACCGCGATCAATGCGGACGGTTTTGGGCTTGCTTGGTATGACAAGCGGCCCACGCCGGGTCTGTACCGCGATGTTTATCCAGCATGGTCCGACACAAACCTGCGTTCGCTTGCCGAACAGGTGGAGGCGCGGTTGTTCATGGCACATGTGCGTGCCTCAACCGGAACGGCGACCAGCCGTAACAACTGCCATCCCTTTGTTCAGGGCAATTGGACCTTTATTCACAACGGGCAGGTGGGCGGGTTTGAACGGTTTCGCAAGGCCGCAGACATGATGATCGAAGACCGTTTCTATGCCCACCGCAAAGGGGCGACAGACAGCGAGGCGCTGTTTCTTGTGGCCTGTGGCTATGGCCTTGAGGAAGACCCCAAAGCCGCAATGGAACGATCTGTTGCCGCCTTTGAGGCGCAGGCGCGACAGGCTGATGCCACGCCGCATATGCGAATGGCGGCCGCGCTATCCGACGGAAAGACGCTGTATGCAGTGCGCTATGCCTCGGACGATCTTGCCCCATCGTTGTATTATCAGTGGAACGAGGTCTGGAAAGGCTGGTCGGTGGTGTCAGAACCCTATGATACCTCATGCGGCGGCTGGAAAGAGGTGCCAAAGGGCAGCTTTTGCCGGTTTACCCCCGATGAGGTGGAAATCACCAGTTTCGTCCCCAGCGATATCACCCAAATACACAAGACCGCCGCAAGCGTTTCTT
This sequence comes from Sulfitobacter sp., assembly GCA_017854855.1. GTDB lineage: Bacteria > Pseudomonadota > Alphaproteobacteria > Rhodobacterales > Rhodobacteraceae > Sulfitobacter. The sequence continues at coordinate 18,988 of JAFMGZ010000044.1, forward strand.
GAACGACCTGATACCGGTGGTTCGAACACGCGCTATACTGGCGGCCCTGCATTTGCGGTTTCACCGCCCGAGGGTTCTGACTTAGCCTGCCAGGGCCTTGTTGAGGTTCTCCTCGACCTTCTCAAGAAAGCCCATGGTGGTCAGCCAGCCTTGATCGGGGCCCACAAGCAGCGCCAGATCCTTGGTCATGAAACCGCTTTCCACGGTGTCGACGACGACCTTTTCCAGCGTCTGTGCAAAATCGGTCAGCGGCTGGTTTTCATCCAGCTTGCCGCGGTGCTTTAATCCGCCGGTCCAGGCAAAGATCGACGCGATGGAGTTGGTCGACGTCTCTTCGCCCTTCTGGTGCTGGCGGTAGTGGCGCGTCACAGTGCCATGTGCGGCCTCTGCCTCAACGATCTTGCCATCGGGCGTCATCAGCTGAGAGGCCATCAACCCCAATGAACCGAAACCCTGCGCAACGGTGTCGGACTGCACGTCGCCATCATAGTTTTTGCAGGCCCAGACAAAGCCCCCGTTCCATTTCATCGCGCAGGCCACCATGTCATCAATCAGGCGATGCTCATAGGTGATGCCCTTGGCTTTGAACTGCTCTTCGAATTCGGCCTCGTAAATCTGCTGAAACAGCTCAAGGAAGCGCCCGTCATATTGTTTCAGAATGGTGTTCTTGGTCGACAGATAGACAGGCCAGCCAATGTTCAGACCGTAATTCAGCGAGGCGCGGGCAAAATCGATGATTGAACTGTCGAGGTTGTACATGCCCATGTAGATGCCGGCCGAAGGGGCGTCATAGACTTCATGTTCGATCACGGTGCCGTCTTCGCCCACGAATTTCATCGACAATTTGCCCGGACCGGGAAATTTCATATCCGTGGCGCGGTACTGATCGCCAAAGGCGTGACGGCCAATGACAATCGGCTGCGTCCAGCCGGGCACAAGCCGGGGCACGTTCTTGCAGATGATCGGCTGGCGGAACACAACGCCGCCCAGGATATTGCGGATCGTGCCATTGGGCGACCGCCACATCTTCTTGAGGCCGAACTCTTCAACGCGGGCCTCATCGGGGGTGATTGTCGCACATTTGACCCCGACACCGTATTTCTTGATCGCCTCGGCGGCATCAATGGTGATCTGGTCATCGGTGTCGTCGCGCGCCTGAATGCCAAGGTCATAGTATTTCAGGTCGATGTCCAGATAGGGTAGGATCAGCTTTTTCTTGATGAAATCCCAGATGATACGGGTCATTTCATCACCGTCGAGTTCAACAACGGGGTTTTCTACCTTGATCTTGGTCATGAGGCTATCCTTTGGCTACGTGGACCTATAGCGCGTCTATCTTAACTGAGTGCAAAGGGAAAGTTGGTATGCAACGGTATGCCGAAATTTCCTTCAAGCGGTGACAGGGCGGCAAAGCCTACCTGGCTGCAAAGAAAACGGCGATGCGGGTTTTGGCATAATCCCACAACCCTGGCGCGCCGATGGCGATCTTGCTGCCGACACGGGCGTGGATTTGCTGTTCGGACACATTGTAATCGGTCCAGCTGCCGCCACCAGATTGCAGGTTCTGCATGGGGGGCTGAAACCGATCAAGGGATTTGGCAAATTGCGCCGATGGGCTCTCTGCGGCTTCGAACTCTTCCCAAATGGCGCGGAACTCATCGCGCAGATCAGCAGGCAAAAGTCCAAAGATGCGATCTGCTGCTGCCTGCTCTTGCAGGGCGATGGCCGCGTGGTCCAGATCCCCGAAAATAGGGTTGTCGCCTGCGTCAATCTCAACCAGATCGTGCAGGATCAGCATCTTGATCACAAGGGTCATGTCCACGCCGGGGCCCGCATGATCCGCCAGCACCATGGCGTAAAGCGTCAGGTGCCATGAATGCTCGGCCGAATTTTCATAGCGTGAATTGTCACACAGCTCTGTGGCGCGGATGGTATTCTTGAGCTTGTCTGCCTCGTTCAAAAAGGCAATCTGCTGATCCAGCCGCATCTGTGCCGTCTGATCAGTCATTCGCGCCCGCCTGTGCGCGGTGATTGGCAAGGGTCTGGGCCAGGAACCTGCGCCCCTGATCATTGGCCATCCGGGTGCGGATCGCGGTAAGAAAAGCCTCTTCCAGCGTCTGCGAAGACGCCCCCAGCACATCGCCCAATTTCATGAACAAACGATCCTCGCCGGTCTCACTTTGAACGGCGAGGCATTCTTCGGCCAGTTTATTGGCCATCTCGGTGATGACGGGGTCCGCCATCAGCGCGATGTCTCTGTCAGGCGGCGCTTGACGTAAGTGGTGGTTGAGCTGATCAGCGTATCCATATGCGGCTCTTCAAAGAAGTGTCCGGCACCTTCGACCTCCTGATGGGTGATGGTGATGCCTTTTTGCTCATGCAGCTTGTTGACCAGGTTTACCGTATCGGCGGGCGGGGCCACACGGTCGGCTGTCCCGTTGATAATCAGCCCGGACGCGGGGCAGGGGGCCAGAAAGCTGAAATCATACATATTGGCAGGCGGTGCCACCGAGATGAACCCCGTGATCTCTGGCCGGCGCATCAACAGTTGCATGCCGATCCAGGCCCCAAAGGAAAAGCCTGCGACCCAGCAATGTTTGGAGTTGTTGTTCATCGATTGCAGATAATCGAGCGCTGAGGCTGCATCCGACAGCTCGCCAATGCCCTGATCATATTCGCCCTGGCTGCGCCCCACACCGCGGAAGTTAAACCGCAGCACCGTGAAGCCCATGTTATAAAAGGCGTAATGAAGGTTATAGACGACCTTGTGGTTCATCGTACCGCCAAATTGCGGATGGGGGTGAAGCACGATCGCAATAGGTGCGTCGCGTTCTTTTTGTGGATGGTATCGGCCTTCGAGGCGGCCTTCTGGTCCGGGGAAAATGACCTCTGGCATAGATGTCCCTGTCTGGGGGTCCTAAAGCCATGCGAATAGTTGACGTATTCGCTCAGGCACTTTAGAACGGTTCTAATCCTGTTCCCGCACGACGTGCGGGGTCAGGAAATGCATGTATGCGCATCAGCGCCCAACGTCAATCAAAGCGGTCAATATTCAAGGAAAACGGCATGAAGCTATCGACCAAAGGACGTTATGCGATGGTGGCGCTGGCTGATATCGCCTTGCAGCCGGGGGATGCGCTGGTGACGCTGGGCGATATCGCCGAGCGGCAGTCGATTTCATTGCCCTATCTGGAGCAGCTTTTCGTCAAACTGCGCCGGGCACAATTGGTGGCCTCTGTCCGGGGGCCGGGGGGCGGTTACCGACTGGCGCGCCCGGCCTCTGAAATCCGGGTTGTCGATATTCTGGCAGCCGTCGATGAAACGGTGGACGCCATGCACAAGGGGGCCGGGGCCTCGGGCGGATCATCGGGCAGCCGCGCGCAATCGCTGACCAACCGTTTGTGGGAAGGCCTGAGCGCGCATGTCTATGTCTTTTTGCACCAGACCCGGCTGTCGGATGTCATTTCCAATGAACTGGTGCCTTGCCCTGCGGTGCCCACGTTGTTTTCGGTGGTGGACGAAGGATGAGGTGGCAGGGCGCGGGGCAGGCTGCCCAACAAACGCAAAGGGATGGCGCGCTGTCGCGGGTCCAAAAGGTATTTAAGGCCAAAAAGAGAAGATGAGAGCCTATCTGGATCATAATGCCACCACGCCGTTGCGCGCGGAGGCGCGCGCGGCGATGCAGGCGGCGATGGATGTGATGGGCAATCCGTCTTCGGTTCATGCAGAGGGGCGCGCGGCCAAGTCTTTGGTTGAGGTGGCCCGCGCGCAGGTTGCGGCCCTTGTGGGATGTACCCGCCAGCAGGTGGTATTTACCAGCAGTGCGACCGAAGCGGCGGCATTGGCGGTCGCGCAAAAGGGGCGGCATGGCGGTGTCTTTCACGCCTTGCCGACAGAGCATGACTGCCTGCGGGTCTGGAGCGAAGGGGACATGCCGCGCGCCTTTGATCAGGCCGGGGCCTTTTTGCCGGAAGCTTTGCAGGGGGAGGAGATGCCCGCGCTGATCGCGATTTCCGCGGCAAACAGTGAAACCGGGATCATGTTGCCGGGCCATAGGGTTTTGGCGCGCGCGCAAACAGGCCAGGCCATTGTCAGCGATATCACGCAGGTGGCGGGCAAGATGCCGATTGTCTTTGGCGATGACGACCGGCCTGCCTATGCCATCCTGTCTGCCCATAAGATGGGCGGGCCCAAGGGTGTGGGTGCCTTGATAAACTACACACGCGAGGACCCGCAGGCGATCTTGCGCGGTGGCGGCCAGGAAATGGGACGCCGCTCGGGGACAGAAAACACCATCGGCATCGCGGGTTTTGGGGCTGCGGCACAGGCTGCGGCGAAGGATGTGGCTGCGGGACGTTGGGAAGAGGTTGCAGAACTTAGAAATATTCTAGAAAGAACACTTGAGGGTTCTTCAAAGAAGACTATTTTTGTCGGAAAAGGATTCCCCCGGCTGCCCAACACAACTTGCGTCATTGCGCAGGGGTGGAAGGGCGAGACACAGGTGATGCAGATGGACCTTGCAGGCTTTGCGATTTCCGCAGGATCGGCATGTTCCAGCGGCAAGGTAAAAGCCAGCCGCGTCTTGCAGGCCATGGGGTTTGACGAGGACCATTCCGCCAGCGCGATCCGCGTGTCGCTGGGGCTGGAGACAACAAAAGAAGATGTTTTGCGCTTTGCGGATGCATGGCTGGCAAAACGCGAGAAACACGATCAAAGGGCCGCTTGAAGGCGCTCACGGAAAAAGGGAACGAGATCTTGGATAATGTGATTGTCAAAGAGAACGACGGCGTCAAAGAAGGTGTCGATCAGGAAACCGTGGATGCCGTGCGTGAAGTGGGCGGCAAGTATAAATACGGCTGGGCCACCGACATCGAGATGGAATATGCCCCCAAGGGGCTGACCCCGGACATCGTGCGCCTGATCTCTGAGAAGAACGAAGAGCCGCAGTGGATGACCGATTGGCGGCTTGAGGCCTATGAGCGCTGGCTGACCAAGACAGAGCCGGATTGGGCGATGGTGGATTATCCCGAAATTGATTTTCAGGATCAATATTATTACGCGCGCCCCAAAAGCATGGCCGTCAAGCCAAAGTCATTGGATGACGTGGACCCCAAGCTGTTGGAGACTTACAAGAAACTGGGCATCCCACTGAAAGAACAGGCGATTCTAGCCGGTGTCGAGGGTGCAGAAGAGTTGACCGATGCACCACGAAAAGTCGCTGTGGATGCGGTTTTTGATTCCGTTTCCGTCGGCACCACATTTCAGGCGGAATTGAGAAAAGCGGGCGTGATCTTTTGCTCCATCTCCGAGGCGATCAGGGAACATCCTGAGCTGGTTCGCAAATATCTCGGCTCTGTCGTGCCGGTGTCTGACAATTTCTATGCCACGCTGAACTCTGCCGTTTTCTCTGACGGGTCCTTTGTCTATGTGCCACCGGGCGTGCGCTGCCCGATGGAACTGTCGACCTATTTCCGGATCAATGCGGAAAACACCGGCCAGTTTGAGCGGACATTGATCATCGCTGACAAGGGGTCTTATGTGTCCTACTTGGAGGGGTGTACCGCCCCACAGCGTGACGAGTCGCAATTGCACGCGGCGGTGGTTGAGATCATCATCGAAGAAGATGCCGAAGTGAAATATTCCACCGTGCAGAACTGGTATCCCGGTGATGAGAACGGCAAGGGCGGCATCTATAACTTTGTGACAAAACGTGCCGATTGCCGGGGCGACCGGGCCAAGGTGATGTGGACACAGGTTGAGACGGGATCTGCCGTGACCTGGAAATACCCAAGCTGCATTTTGCGGGGTGACGACAGCCAGGGCGAATTCTATTCCATCGCCATTGCCAACAACATGCAGCAGGCCGACACGGGCACCAAGATGATCCACCTGGGCAAACGCACAAAGTCGCGCATCGTGTCCAAGGGTATTTCTGCAGGCAAGGCGCAGAACACCTATCGCGGGCTGGTCACCATGCACCCCAAGGCCAAGGAATCGCGCAATTACACCCAGTGTGACAGCCTGCTGATCGGCGACAAATGCGGTGCCCACACGGTGCCCTACATCGAGGTCAAGAACAACAGCAGCCGGGTAGAGCATGAGGCCACGACATCCAAGGTGGACGAAGACCAGATGTTCTATTGCCGCTCGCGCGGCATGGACGAGGAAGAGGCCGTGGCCCTGGTGGTGAATGGGTTCTGCAAGGACGTGCTTCAGGCCTTGCCGATGGAATTCGCCATGGAGGCGCAGGCGCTGGTGGCGATCTCGCTTGAGGGGTCGGTGGGATAGATGAAAGAGCTCACCAAGAATATGGCAATGGCGACAGCGGTCTTTTTCCTGATCATGCTGGTGTGGCGCCAAGATCCGATCAGTGCCGGGTTCAGCGCGGTGATTTTCGCGATGGCCTACGCGGCTATCCGGGTCGCGATGTTGATTTTCCGAGGCGATAAATAGGCCGCCTCAAGGCAAAGTAAAAGATGAACGATATGCGCCAAGGCGCTGACAAGGAATGAGAATATGCTGAGCATCAAGAATCTGAACGTGAAACTGGAAGAAGAGGACAAGCAAATCCTCAAAGGCGTCAACCTGGAGGTTGAAGCCGGCAAGGTGCATGCGATCATGGGTCCCAATGGCTCTGGCAAATCCACGCTTTCCTATGTGCTGTCGGGCAAGGATGGCTATGAGGTCATGGAAGGGTCCGCCACGCTCGAAGGTGAGGACCTGCTGGAGATGGAGCCGGAAGAGCGCGCAGCGGCTGGCTTGTTCCTGGCCTTTCAATATCCTGTCGAGATCCCCGGCGTGGGGAACATGACCTTTTTGCGCACCGCGGTGAACGCACAGCGCAAGGCGCGCGGAGAAGAAGAAATGTCGGCGGCAGAGTTCCTCAAGGTGGTTCGCGCCAAGGCGAAGGACCTCAAGATTGATGCGGATATGCTCAAGCGGCCGGTGAATATGGGCTTTTCCGGCGGTGAGAAAAAGCGCAATGAGATCCTGCAGATGGCCATGCTTGAGCCCAAGATGTGCATCTTGGACGAAACCGATTCCGGTCTGGATGTGGATGCGATGAAACTGGTGGCCGAAGGGGTGAACGCCCTGCGTTCCGAGGGGCGTGGTTTTCTGGTGATCACCCACTACCAGCGTTTGCTGGACCATATCAAACCCGATGTCGTTCACATCATGGCAGATGGCCGTATCGTGAAAACCGGCGGCCCAGAGTTGGCGCTGGAAGTAGAGAACAACGGTTATGCCGACATTCTGGCAGAGGTAATGTAATGGCCGCACCAGCCCCCAAGGAAAACCCGACCGAGGCGATGCTTGCGTCGCGCCAGATACCTGCTGCCAAGGGCTGGTCCACTGCCGCGCGCGAGGATGCCGTTGCGCGTCTGCGCCGCATGGGCCTGCCTGACCGCCGGGATGAATACTGGAAATTCACACGCCCCGACAGCCTGATCCAACCGGATGCGCCCAGGGCGGCTGTGCTGGCCAATGATGAACCGCCGCTCTTTGATCAGGTGGACCGTCTGAAAATCGTCTTTGTCGACGGTGTCTTTGACGCGCAGGCCTCTGATGACCTAAGCCTTGAGGGCCTGAGCATTGAACGGCTGGCCGTATCCGACAGCGATCTGCATTGGGCGCGCGATATCTATGGCGTGCTGGAAACCCGTGGCCAGACCCCGGTGGACCGCCCCTTGGCCGCGCTGAATACCGCCTGCGCAACCGATGGTGTCCTGATCCATGTGACCGGCACACCAAGCAAGCCTGTCAGCCTGATTTATCGCCATATGTCAGAGACTTCTGATGCGATCCTGCACCATTGCATCAAGCTGGATGCAGGGGCTGAGCTGACCGTATTGGAGAACGGCCCCGCAGCCGCGCGGTTCAACAAGGTGATGGAAGTCGATGTGGCCGATGGCGCGTCTTTCCACCATATCCGGGCACAGGGCCGCGACCATGAGCGGCGCGCGGCGACGCATCTGTTTGCGCGCCTGGGCTCTGCCTCGCATTTCAAATCCTTCACCATGACCGTGAACGGCGTGCTGACCCGCAATGAGGCGGTGATTGAGCTGACCGGCGACGATGCCAGCGCTCATATCGCTGGGGCCTGTGTGGGTGACGGTGAATTTCACCATGACGACACCGTCTTTATCACCCATGACGCGGTGAACTGCGAAAGCCGTCAGGTGTTCAAGAAGGTTCTGCGCAACGGTGCCACTGGCGTTTTCCAGGGCAAGATCCTGGTCAAGGCCGGGGCCCAGAAGACCGACGGTTACCAGATCAGCCAATCCCTGCTGCTGGACGGTGACAGCCAGTTCCTGGCCAAGCCAGAGCTTGAGATCTATGCCGATGACGTTGCCTGTTCCCACGGTTCAACCTCTGGGGCGATAGATGAAGAGGCGCTGTTCTATCTGCGCGCACGCGGCGTGCCAAAGGGCGAGGCCACGGATATGTTGACCCTGTCTTTCCTCGCCGAAGCGGTGGAGGAGATCGCCTCTGACACGCTAAAAGAAGAAATCAACGCCCGGCTTGAATCCTGGCTGAACCGCCGCCGCAGCTGATGGCCGCCACACGCGATATCGTGGCCACCTACCGGGGGCCGGGCAAGGTTGTGCGCCGGATCCTGGGGCAGGGCCCGCGCGAAGATCGTGCACTGATCTATCTGATGGTCGGCTGCCTTATGGTCTTTGTGGCCCAGACCCCGCGCCTGGCACGACAGGCCTTTGAAACGGGCGAGGACCTGAGAATGCTGATGGGCGCATCGCTTATGGCGTGGCTCTTTATTGCGCCGTTGCTGTTTTATGTACTGGCGGGGTTGATTGGCGTCATCGCACGTCTGCTGCGTCAAAATATAAGCAGCTATGGCGCGCGTCTGGCCTTGTTCTGGGCGCTGCTGGCGTCTTGCCCGATCATGTTGCTTTGGGGGCTGACCGCCGGTTTCATCGGCCCGGGCATTGAGATGTCCTTGGTGGGGGGGCTGTGGTGCGCGGCCTTCATTTGGTTTTGGGTCGCCGGAATGATTGCCGCAGGCAAAGAGGGTTCAGATGGATAAGTCACTTGTGATGTCGTTGATCGTATCCAGTCTGCGTGATCCACGCGCGGCGGCAGGGCAGGTGATGGGCTATGCCCTGGGCCGAGATGCGCTGTGGACGGCGCTGGCCCTGGTCGCGATCATCAACACCTTTCTGGTCCTCTTTGTCTTGCAGTTTTCGGGGCCAACCATGCCGTTGCCGGGGTATTTCGACACGCCTCTTGCGCTGTTCATCCTGATTGCAGGTCTGACGGTGGTCTATGTCCATGCGATGTATTGGGCGGGCCTTATGATCGGCGGCAAAGGCACGCTGACAGATGTGCTGGCCATCGTTGTCTGGTTCCAGATCCTTCGGGCGCTGGCGCAGGTCGCGGTAATAGTCGTGTCGTTGGCTCTGCCACCCTTGGGTGCGCTGTTTTCGCTTGTCGTGGCGGTTTGGGGTCTGTGGATTTTTCTTAACTTTCTCGCAACAGCGTTGAACCTAAAAAGCGCCTGGCATTCGATTGCGGTGCTTTTGCTGTCCTTTATCGGCCTTGTGGTGGGTCTGGGCATTTTGTTGGGGTTGATCGGTGGCTTTGCCCAAGGAGTACCAAGCTGATGCTCAACATCAACGACATCCGCCGCGATTTCCCCATTCTGTCGCGCGAGGTAAATGGCAAACCGCTGGTCTATCTTGATAGCGGTGCCTCTGCGCAAAAACCGCAAGTGGTGATAGATGCGATCACCCAAGCCTATTCATATGAATATGCCAATGTGCACCGTGGCCTGCATTACCTGTCCAATCTGGCAACCGATAAATACGAGGCCGTGCGCGGCACCGTGGCCAAGTTTCTAAACGCAGCCTCAGAGGACGAAATCGTTTTCAATTCCGGCACCACCGAAGGGATCAACACGGTCGCCTACGGCTGGGCCATGCCCCGTATGCAAGCGGGCGATGAGATCATCCTCAGCGTGATGGAACATCATGCCAATATCGTGCCCTGGCATTTCCTGCGCGAACGTCAGGGTGTCGTTCTGAAATGGGTCGATGTGGACAGCACCGGTGCATTGGACCCCCAGGCGGTGATTGATGCCATCACCCCCAGGACCAAACTGATCGCGATCACCCATCTGTCAAATGTGCTGGGCACAAAGGTGGACGTAAAGACAATTACCAAGGCCGCCCATGAAAAGGGCGTGCCGGTTCTGGTCGACGGGTCGCAGGCGGCGGTTCATATGCCGGTGGATGTGCAAGACATTGGCTGTGATTTCTACGCCGTTACCGGTCATAAACTTTATGGACCCTCAGGTTCGGGCGCGATCTATATCAAGGCCGACCGCATGAAAGAGATGCGCCCCTTCATGGGGGGCGGTGACATGATCAAGGAAGTGACCAAGGACGCGGTCTGCTACAATGATCCTCCGATGAAGTTTGAAGCGGGCACCCCCGGCATCGTCCAGACCATCGGGTTGGGCGTGGCGCTGGACTATATGATGTCGCTTGGCATGGAAAACATCGAAGCCCATGAAAACACCCTGCGCGACTATGCAGTGGCCAAGCTGGGCGGGCTGAACTGGATACAGGTTCAAGGCACCACGCCGAACAAGGCCGCGATTTTCAGCTTTACCATGGACGGTGCGGCCCATGCCCATGACATATCGACCATCCTGGACAAAAAAGGGGTCGCCGTGCGTGCGGGCCAGCATTGCACAGGCCCCTTGATGGAGCATCTGGGCATTCCCGCCACATGCCGCGCCTCCATGGCGGTCTACAACACCACCCAGGAGATCGACGTGCTGATAGACGCGCTTGAACTGGCGCATGATCTATTTGCGTAATCGCATCTATTTGCGTATTGGCCTGCCAATCGTGAAACCCGGGCAGGGCCCAAAACTATCGCAAAATCCGCAAGCAGGGCCATTGCGGGGGGCAGGGTGCTTATGTATAGAAAACCTGTGGACCATTAGCTCAGCTGGATAGAGCGCTGCCCTCCGAAGGCAGAGGCCAGAGGTTCGAATCCTCTATGGTCCGCCACTTTCTGACTTCAGCCATTTTTCAGCACGTCAGATGATTT
>JAFMGZ010000045.1 GCA_017854855.1 Sulfitobacter sp.
CGCTCATGTAGACTGAGTGCAGTTCTTGTGCTTGCTCGTCTGTCAAACCTGTGAAGGACAGGTCATTTTTATCAGCCATGTTTTTCTCCTTAGAAAAAGTGCCGACGCCGCGGTGCCCCCGCGACAGGGTTACAACAAGGGCTCATCCCCTGTTCCATTTCACCACTCCGGGGCGGAATGGCGAACTTCGTCCCCGGGTTTGACCCCGGAATTTCAGATCACGCGCTAAAGATCCGCGGCGTGATAATCCGGGCCTGCGACCAGGCAGCCTTGATGGGTCCGCGCTCTGGCAGCTCCATCCGGCGCAGCGTTGTCAGCACCCAGGTCAGGATCGTCAGCGGCAGGGTCGCCGCAAAGATCACCGCAAAATAGACGTAATATTCGCGCATCGGCGCGCTGTGCTTGGCACGCGTCTCTGGCGATGTATGATGCGTATCGGTTGTCATATCTGTCATGGCTTGGCTCCTCCCGAAGCTGGTTGAAGGCCCTGCACGGTTTCCAGAACAACCCGCTCGTCCCCGGCATCCAGCGCGCTTTTTTCAGCGGCATCGCGTAGGGTCTTGGCGGCGGAAATCCGTGTCAGGATCGGATGGCTGGCAACGATTTCGTCCAGCTTGGCCTGGGCATCCGCATCCCAGGGGAAATCCCGACGCATCGGGGTTGGTGTCGCTGGCGTCGCATCCATTTCGGACGCCAACGGTAGGATGTGGAACAGCGCGTCAAACAGCGCATTGCACACCTCTTGCACGATGTATGTCGCACCGGCATAGCCCATAAAGGGCGTCCCCGTGGCCCGCCGGATGGCAGCCCCCGGAAAACTTGCCGGGATGAATGTAGGTGCCGGGCCAAAACCCGATTTCATCTCGGCCAGATAGATTTTTTCGTTGATCGACCCCATCAGGATCAGCGGGCGCTTTTCATGCACCATGGCGCGCACCTGGTCATTGTCGGTTTTCTTGCCCCGCGTCCGCGCCACGGCAAAGGCGCAAGGCAGCCCAAGGTCGTTCTCCAGAAAATTGCGCACACCACGGGCATATGTCTCATTGGCCACGATCCCAAAGGACGCGGTCGCAAAGAAATCCTGCGTCACCGAACGCCACAGATCCCAGACCGGCTTGATGGTGGAATGTTTCTCCTGCTCGATGAACGGCTCGGGGTCCAGACCCAGCAGCTCGCCCAGCTTGCGCAGGAATTTCGTGGTGCTGTCCACACCAACCGGTGCCTGCAGATAGGGTTTGTTCAACACCTCGCAAAGGCCGCGACCAAATTCACGGTACATGCAGATGTTCACATCCGCATTCACCAGGTTGCGCATCTCGCCCACATGGGCCCCCAGGGGCATCACCATGTTGACCTGCGCACCGATGCCCTCGACCAGACGCCGGATCTCGGCCAGGTCAGACGGCATGTTGAACGTACCATACATGGGCCCCAGGATATTGACCCTCGGCACCGCGCCCTCTTCGCGCTTTTTCTCGGGCGGCATCCGCCCCTTGGTCATACCAAATTCGGTAAAGATCCAGGTCATCGCCCGATCCGCGGCTTCCCATTGATCCTCGTCGATGGTGCGCGGCAGGAACCGCTGAATATTGGTGCCCTGCGGCGTTACCCCGCCGCCGATCATCTCGGCAATCGACCCGGTAACAACCACGGCCGGCAAAGCAGGATCCAGCACTTCCCAGGCCCGTTTCATCGCCTCTTCCGTACCAGAGCCCATCTCGCCCTCGCCCAGACCCGTCACCACGATCGGCAATTCATGCGGCGGCAACGCATCGGTATAATGCAGCACCGATGTCACCGGCAGGTTTTCACATCCCACCGGACCATCAATCACACATTGCAATCCCTTGACGGCACAAAAGGCATAGATCGCCCCCCAATATCCGCCCGCCCGGTCGTGATCCTGCACTAGCATGTCACACTCCCCGCAGCTTCATCTTGCAAATTAAACTCATCCACAGCGCCACAAGGCACCGCCCGTTGCACTTGCACGCGGGTATGAAAGCAACCCACCCTCATATCATCTGCGCGGCTTTCGCCGCCCTCGCCTGCTTTTCCAGCTTCTTCAAATTCTGCGCCCGGAACTGCGGCTGCAGATTGGGGCTGCCTTCCCAGACACCGGCGGTATCGCCATGGCCCACACCCTCGAAAAAGGCTTTCATCTTGCCCATGCGGTCCTTGTTGCCGATGGCCGCATTCACGACCTCCTGCAAAGATCCCGCACCCGCAGGCCCCATCAGGGGCCGCGCGGAAATCAGGTTGGTGAAATACAGCGACGGGATGCCCAGTTCCTTGCCCTTCTGGACCACGGGGGTTGTCCCGATGGCCAGATCCGGCTTGATCGCTTCCATCGCCGCACAATCATCTTCCAGCGAGGCGCGGTATTTGATCTTCACGCCCCGTGCTTCCAGCCATGCGGCATCATCCGCTGACCAGGGTGTCTTGGGGCAGGCGGTGCCCACATAGGGCACATCCGCACCGCTTTCGATCAACAAGCGCGCGACCAACAACTCAGAGCCTTCATAGCCCGACAGCGTGATCGTCCCCTTGACCGGCGCACCGGCAAGCGCGCCCTTGATTGCAGGCAAAAACGCATTCTGCGCCGCTGCGATCTGATCCTTGTGGATGTTGAAGGCGTCACCGATATTGGCCAGCCATGCGGCGGTGCCGTCATGCCCAACCGGGGCAGATCCGACAACAGGGCGCCCTGCCGCCTGAAACTCGCGCACACTCGCAGTATAGAACGGATGGATCGCCGCAGCGACACCGCAATCAAGTGCAGCATATAATTCGCGCCACTCACGACAAGGAACAACCGGCCCTGCGGCCAGACCCATCGGGGCCAGCATCGCGCCGATCATCATCGGATCGGCGGGAAACATCTCGCCCAGCAGGCTGACCGTCGGACGATCTGACTTGCCGCTTTCGGGCATGGCCACGGGGCCTGCCTCAATCTCGCGGCGCGCATAATTCAGCATGGCACCGGCCAGCACGTCCTTGGCCTCCGCATGGGTCGGTATGCCAAATCCGGGCACATCAATGCCAACCACACGCACACCGTCAATCTCTTCGGGCAGCAGCCGCAGGGGCACGCCCGAGGCGGTCGGCACGCATAGGTTCGTCACCACAATCGCGTCCAGCTTGGCCGGATCGGCGATCTCATGCACCGCCTCGCGGATGTCTTCGAACAGCTTGCCGGTAACCAGCGTCTCTGAGTTGAAGGGCACATAGCCAACAGACCGGCGCGCGCCGTAAAAATGGGACACAAAGGTCAGCCCGTAAACACAGCAGGCCGATCCCGACAGGATCGTGGCCGTGCGTTTCATCCGCAGGCCCACCCGCAATGACCCAAAGGCCGGGCACATGGATTGCGGTTTGTCATGGGGGCCTTTGGGATAATCCTTGGCGTATTGGTCCAGAATATCGGATTTGCCGGCGGCACGTGCCGCATCGGCCATCGTCGCGCCCGAATGGCAGCCCATTCCGTCGGTCGGTGCCTCAGCCAAAACCGGTGCCAGATCGGGACCGCTGGAGGCTTCGTCAATCACGACCGTTCCGGCATCGTCATACTCGACGTTATATCCGGCGCGATCAGACATCTTCGTAAACCACCTCAAGGCTGGCCTTGGGTTTTGAATATTTGCCGCGCATATCGGCGTCTGTTGCAGGTTGCAGCACAAAATCACCGCCGGTTTCCGAGGCATCAAACAAACCCAGCAGCCCGTCTTGATCCAGCGGAGAAGGACGCACCGGAGGTGCCTTGGCAACTTCCATCCCGAGATCCGCAAACAACGGGCCCCATTGGGATTGCATCGTGCCAACAATCTGGTAATTCGCCGATTTCTTGCGCAGGTCGTCGTCCTGAGGGATGGCCGCCAGAACCGGAATATCGACCGCCTTGGCAAAGGCCGCAGCCTCTCCCGTGCCGTCATCCTTGTTGATCACCAGTCCGGCCACACCAACGTTGCCGCCCAGCTTGCGGAAATATTCGACCGCGGAACAGACGTTATTGGCCACATAAAGCGATTGCAGGTCGTTGGATGCGACCAGGATCACCTTTTGCGCCATGTCGCGCGCAATCGGCAGGCCAAAGCCGCCGCAAACCACATCGCCCAGGAAATCCAAAAGGACGTAGTCAAAGTCCCAATCGTGAAAGCCCAGTTTTTCCAGCAGCTCAAACCCGTGGATGATCCCACGACCGCCGCAACCGCGACCTACTTCCGGCCCGCCCAGTTCCATAGCGAATACGCCGCCGCGCTTGAAACACACGTCACCGATCGCGACTTCTTCGCCCGCCAACTTTTTCTTGGATGATGTCTCGATGATGGTCGGGCAGGCCTTGCCGCCGAACAAAAGCGAGGTGGTGTCGGATTTGGGATCACAGCCAATCAGCAAGACGCGTTTGCCCTGTTCGGCCATCATATGGCTGAGGTTGGCCAGCGTGAAGGATTTACCGATCCCGCCCTTGCCATAGATCGCGATGATCTGGGTCTTGGACTTTGGCTCTTCTGAAATGATGTCGGCGAAATCTTCATTCGCCTCGTCACGCAAGCGCTGATCAAAGTCCTTGATGGTGCCGCCGTCTTTGAGGTTCGGGATATCAAGTGTCATGCGTGACCTTTCCAGTCGAGTATCATTTTCAGGCAATTGCCGTCAGAAAATGCTTTTTCATATGCAGTCGTGGCATCGGCGGCATCGGCACGATGGGTGATCAGATCGCCCAGGCTCAATGTGCCGCTTTCCACCAGCGAACGGGTGGCCAGCAGATCATCGCGGGTCCATTCGGCCGCGACGCGAAACCGCGCCTCTTTCATGAATGCCGGCGGGAATGCGAATTGGATCGGCGCGGCATAAAATCCCGCCAGAACAATTTCGCCACCCTTGACGATGCGGCCAATCAGATCACTGATGACCGGCACCGAACCGGAGGCGTCATAAACAGATGTATAGTCGCGGCGCGTATCCTCATTGGGATGCATCACCGGATAACCTTGTCCGCCAGACTGGCGGCTTGGGTCAATTTCCCAGACAGTCGGCACTGGGGCACCGGCCGCGATGGTCAGCCGCGCCAGCAGCCGGCCCAGCACACCGTGACCCACGATCAGGTCCGGCACGGCCTTGCCCGGCCCCGCCATCGCGTGACGCGCGGTTGCGGCCAGCGCCAGCAGCGCGCCTTCTTCTTGCAGGGCAGGATCAATCCGCGTGACGCGGTCCGCGCCCGACACCAGCAGGCTTGCCGCACCGCCGAACAGACCGAACGCACCGTCAAAGCAGTTGGCCCCCGGCACAAAAACCCGGTCACCGGGTTTATATCCAGTCTCGGCACCAGCCTCGACCACTTCGCCCGCAGCCTCGTATCCAGGAACCAGCGGATACCCCATCCCTGGAAAGGGCGGCATGTCACCGGTCCAAAGCAGTTTTTCCGTACCTGTTGAGATCCCGGAATGCGTCACCTGAATCACCAGATCGCCCACAGACGGGGGCGTCACGTTCAGCTGGGCAATGCCCAGGTCACGCGGTCCATTCAAGATAACGGCTGTTGTCTGCAATGTGTCCCCCCTCAGGGTCAGATCTTCTAGTCAGAGCGAAAATGAATCAGCATTTCATACAATTCATAAGTGTAAGTTAAATCTGACACATTAACCTGTCAACCAAATTGGACATTCAAGCGCTACCTTTTGTCGCGACCACACAAGTCGTGATAAATGGACGCCGCGCCGAAAGCGGCGATACGCTCTGAAAACCCGCTTTGCGGCACATTTGCGCTATTTCCGCAGCGCTCCGGGCCTTTCCGGTGCCCATCGCCAGCGTATAAATCGCGAAATAGGCGTCTCCGGCCTTTTGCGGGCGCGCGCCGCCGCTCATCGGTTCCGAGATGATCAGCCGCCCCCCGGCAGGCAGCGCGTTGTAAACTTTGGTTAACAGCGCCTCGACGGTTTCATCCGCATGATCGTACAGAACCCGCACAAGCGAGACGGCATCAGCCCCCTTTGGCAAGGCATCGCTGCGAAACGATCCGGTCTTGATCTGGCTGCGGGGCGTCAAGTTTTCTTGGGCAAAACGCGCTGCCGCATGGGGCGCAACCGCTGGCAGATCAAACAGCGTCAGCGCCAGCGCGGGATAACGCCGCCCGGCCTCTGCCAGAAACGCCCCGGTCCCACCGCCGATATCCATCAGGCGGGTCACACCCTTCAGGCTGACCCGGTCCAATGTGTCATCGGCAACCAGCAATTGGCTTTGCGCCATCAAGTCCGAATAGGTCTCGGCGACTTGCGGCTCAACCTCGCCGCCAAAAACATAGGGCCAAAAATGCGCAAGCTCGGTATCTGTCTCGCCTCGGAAAAAGGCAACCGGATCGGCCAGATCACGGTACAGCACATCATGGTGCCGAATCATCTGCTGCAACCCCGGCACGCCGACCAGCGCCGCACCCCGCTGCGTCAGCCCAAAGCGCGCGCCGCGCCTGCGCCTGAGCAGCCCCAGCGCGATACCCGCCTGCAGCAGCACAACCATGCGCGGTTCAGGCACATCCGTTCGCGCGGCCAGTGCCCGCACCGTTGCGGGACCTGCCATCAGGATCTGCGGAATATCCAATTGGACCAGCGCCATCAGCACCTGGCTGTGGCAAAACCCGGCCAATAGATCAAACAGCGCCTCACCCTCGCGGCGCACCAGACCACGGGTAAAAGGAAAACGCGCCGCCCATTTCTGAAAGCCACGCCGCGCCACCAACGCTGTCAGGGATACAAACCCCCTGCCCTGCGCGGGGGCCATCGGTGCAGGAACATCTGCCATTATCCGCCCGCTTTCATGCGTCCACCGTCATTCACCCGGTGTCAGGTGTTTGCTGGCGCGCCATTTGATCGGCGTCAGCACTTCGGCCTGCTTGGTCACCAGCTTGGCCAACATCGCCTCACCGGGACATTTGGGAATCGATGAAATCGCGCCGGTCAGAATTTCGCGCATATGGGCAATCGCCCCTTCGATGCCGAATTCGGTCACCGCATTGGGTCGCCCGTGCAGATCATCCTGACCCACAGGCTTGCCCAGCGTTTCCGCATCATACAGCGCATCACGCAGATCATCGGCAACCTGAAACGCCTCGCCAATGCGCGCGCCCAATTCTTCCCATGGCTCTGCATCTTCGCCTGCGGCCACCGCGCCCATCTGGGTCGCGGCAATGAACAACGCCCCGGTCTTGGCCCGGTGATAGGCAGACAGATCAACCTCCTGCTCGCTTTCCCATCCTTGCCCCGCACAGATGCCATTCGGCATGCCCGTCCGGTTGCCCAGGATCAGCATCAGCTTGATCGCCTGTTCCGGGTCATGATGTGCGGCACGCGCCAACACCTCAAAGGCTATGACAATCAAACTGTCGCCTGTCAGCACCGCCAAAGGTTCGCCAAAGGCCTTGTGCACCGCAGGTTTTCCGCGCCGGGTATCCGCATCGTCAAAGCAGGGCAAATCGTCATGCACCAGTGATGCACAATGGATCAGCTCTAGCGCCGCCGCCGCCGCATCCGACAAGGCAGGCGATCTGTCGCCACAGGCGGCCGCCACCGACATCAGGATCGACGGCCTGATCCGCGCGCCACCGGGCGTGACGGTGTAATGCAGGGCCGAGGCCAGCTTGCCAGGCGATGGCGCCCGCTGCCCCTGCTGTATGGCATGGCCTATGGCGGCATCAATTCGGGCGGCAAAATCCATGACGAGTCTCCTGTTTCATGACTGTAGTGTATTGATGACAGCAGATGTGTCAACTAAAGTAGACATATGAAAAGCAAATGTGTTCCACAAAGATGACAGACAGCCGCCCCCATATCGCCGTGATCGGCGCGGGCATCGGCGGGCTTAGTGCGGCCTTGCGGCTGGCCCATGGCGGCGCAAGGGTCACGGTGCTGGAACGCCACGGCCATCCGGGCGGCAAGATGCGCACCCTTCCAACCATCGCAGGACCGGTTGACGCGGGCCCGACCGTGCTGACCATGAAACACATCTTTGACGCGCTCTTTGCCGAGACCGGCAGCGCCCTGTCAAATCACGTAACCCTCGCCCGCGAAGACATCATCGCTCGCCATTTCTGGCCCGATGGCACCATGCTGGACCTGATGGCAGATCCCGCAGCCAGCACAGAAAACGTGGCGCGCGCCTTTGGTGCCAGGGATGCGGGTGAATTCACCGCCTTCACCAACCGTGCTGCCGTTCTGTTTGACGCCTTCGACGCCCCCATGATGCAAAGCCCCGCACCCTCGCTGCTGGCGCTCACCGCCACGGTTTTGCGCGCCGCACATCTGCTGCCCCTGATGGACCCGCTGCGCAGCCTGCAACGCAGCCTGAATGCACAGTTTTCGGATCCCAGGCTGGCGCAACTCTTTGGCCGCTATGCCACCTATGTCGGCGGCCGGCCCGATGCCTCTCCCGCGCTGCTCAGCCTGATCTGGCACGCAGAGGCGCAGGGCGTGTGGCATGTCAAAGGCGGGATGCACAAACTGGCCCAGGCGATTGCCCAACGCGCCACGGAACTGGGCGCGCGCTTTTTCTACAACGCCCATGTCCAACGCATCGAAATGCAAGACGGCAAACCCGCCGCCGTGATCACCGAAAGAGGGCGTCTGGCGGTTGACGCGGTCTTGTTCAACGGTGATCCGCGCGCCCTGGCGCAGGGCCAGCTTGGCGATGCCACGCGCAAGGCGATCCCCGCCGCCGCAACCCAGCCCCGCAGCCTGTCTGCCTATGTCCACAGTTTCGCCGCCACAGCCCAGGGGCCGGAATTGGCCGGTCACAACGTCTTTTTCTGCGCCGATCCTGCGGATGAATTCGGCCCCCTGGCCAAAGGCAAGATGCCCCGCGACGCCACCTTGTATATCTGCGCGCAGGATCGCTTTGGCGGCAACCAGCCCACCGGGCCTGAACGCTTTGAAATCATCATGAACGCGCCCCCCGCCCCGGACGGGGCCACCCTTTCACCAAAGGACCAGGACAGATGTCACAGATCAACGATGGAACGACTGCTGCGCTTCGGTCTGCATTTCACACCGCAGCCCGGCCCGACCAGCCTGACCATGCCCGAACAATTCGCGGCCCTGTTTCCAGCCTCCAACGGCGCTCTTTACGGGCGATCCCCACATGGGATGATGGCAGCCTTCCAGCGCCCGACAGTGCGCAGCAAGATACCGGGGCTTTACCTGGTGGGGGGCGGGGTGCACCCGGGGGCGGGCATTCCGATGGCGACACTCTGCGCCGCGCATGCGGCCGGGGCGATCTTGACGGACCTTTCTTTGACCTCGACGTCCCCGCCGGCGGCTATGCCTGGTGGTACATCGACGGGGTCTCTGATGACGGCAAACGGGCCGTCTCGGTCATCGGGTTCATAGGCTCGGTCTTTTCACCCTGGTACGCGTGGTCCGGCCGGCACAGCCCCGCCAACCATTGCTGCATCAATGTGGCCACCTATGGCCCGGGCGGACGTTTCACCATGACAGACCGGGGCACATCCGCCCTGCGCACCGGCGCAGATCATTTTACCGTCGGCCCCTCATCCCTGACCTGGACCGGCAAGGACCTCGTCATCGACATCAACGAAATCTCCTCACTGCCGCTGATCTCGCGGGTGCGCGGACAGATCACCGTGACACCATCTGCGCTCACACAGGTCGAACTCCCCCTCACCCGTGACGGCGCACATGTCTGGCGGCCCTTTGCACCCGTCAGCCGGATCAAGGTCGCGCTTGAGGCAAAGGGCTGGCAATTCGACGGCCATGGCTATTTCGACAGCAACTTCGGCACCCGCCCGCTCGAGACGGATTTCAGCTACTGGACCTGGGGCCGCTATCCCACATCCGCCGGGGCCACCTGTTTTTACGACGCCACCCGCCGCGACGGCACAGCCCTTGAGGCGGCTGTCGCATTTGACCAAAACGGCAATGCCCGGCACATCGACGCCCCCCCAAGGACCGCCTTCAAACGCACCCTGTGGGCCCTGCGCCGCGAAACCCGCGCCGACCTCGGCACAACACCGCGCCAGACCAAGGCGATGCTCGACGCGCCCTTCTACTCCCGCTCTGTGGTGGAAACCCAGATCAACGGCGAAATGACCAAAGGCGTGCATGAAGCACTCGATCTGGACAGATATGCCTCACCCTTGCTCAAACCGATGCTGGCCGTCCGCGTCCCCCGCCGCGCGAAATGGACGTTCTGACGCCAGCAGCATCCATTTTCATCTTGCCCTTAAACTCCGGGGGGATCGGCTTTGCCGATCGGGGCTGGCCCCTCCCCGCAGGGCCGCAAACGCCGCAGTGCATTGAAATGCACCCTACATCAACGCCCTAAATCAACACCTTCAATCAACTGGCCCAATCATTGGCCGAAATCACAACTCCGACGGCACGATCGGGGCTTCATTCGGGTTGCGCCGCCAAACTGAAAAATTCAGCGCCGCCGCGACCGACACCCAGGCCAGATAGGGCAAGAACGCGACACCCGCCCAGAAATCCAGCTGGAAACAGGACCAGGTCGCCCCCAGCACCGCAAACCACAGCGGCACCATGACCAGCAACGCGCCCTTCAGCCGTCGCAACCCGAAAAACACGGGCGTCCAGAGCGTGGCAAAACCCGCCTGCATCGCCCAAAAAGCCATCGCATAGGCATTTCCCTCCAGCACGGCAACCCGCGCCCCGGCAAATGAAATCAGCAGGTAGATTGACGTCCACACCACCGGAAAGGCCCAATCCGGCGGGGTCCAGCTGGGCCGGTCCAGACGCGTGTACCAAGGGCCGGGATTGAACACCGCCCCCGTTGCCCCCGACGCACAACACGTCAGCAGAAATATTCCGAAAAGGTAATAATCCATCGCCGCTTTCCTGACGCGGCGCTACTCCGCCGCCAAATGAGAAGTTTCCCTGCGCCCGTCCAATTCGGACAGCACATCAAGCAAAGCACCCGTGCGCCCCTGCGACGCACCGGACCGGCCGCTTGCAGCCGCCTCTACCAGAAAGCGGACCTCAGGCAAAGGGGCGGCATAGATCACCGGCGATTGCGGCATCACCACGGTGCCCGCCGCGCGCAAACCGGCCTGCATCACCCATCCCAGCTTTTGCATCCTAGAGGTATGCGCCCGGCGCGTGATCGAATCGTGGCCGTTCCGCTTCACCTGCGTGCCGATCCCGGCATAGACATAGCGCGCAGCAAAGATGCCGGATCGCGCGGTCAGGGGCAGCGCGGAAATGCCCGCTTCTGACCGGATATACAAACGCCGCGCTTCTGCCAGCAGGCGTTTGACGATCCTTTGGGTCTGCGGTGTGGCCTGGCCCTGGGCCATGAACTGCTCGGGCGTCAGCCCTGCATCCGCAATCCATTCCAGCGGCAGATACAGCCGCCCTGCCCGCGCGTCCTCGCCCACATCGCGCGCGATATTGGTCAGTTGCATCGCCACGCCCAGATCACAGGCCCGCGCCAATGCATCCGCATCGCGCACCCGCATCAAGACGCACATCATCGCGCCCACGGCCGCAGCCACCCGTGCAGAATAATCCCTGACACCGGACAGATCGTCATAGCGCCGCTCGCTGGCATCCCATGCCAGCCCTTCCAGCAAGGCTTCGGGCAGTGCACGCGGCATCTCGAACTCTTCGATGATCGCGGCAAAGGCGCGGTCTTCGGGCGCATTGCGCGGCCGCCCGGCATAAACATCATCCAGACGATCCCGCAGGGTCAGCACGGCGCGGGCCTTGTGATCCCCTTCGTCCACCTCGTCATCCGCCAACCGGCAAAACGCATAAAGCGCCAGCGCCGGGTCGCGCACCGATGCGGGCAACAGTTTGGACGCGGTGTGAAACGACAGCGATCCGGTCCGGATCACCGCGCGGCAATGCGCCATGTCATCCGCGCGGATCATTCTGCCGCCAATCTTGGTGCGTCCATGACCACCGGCGCATCCGGCACCAGTTTGCCCAGAACCTCGGCACTGGACACAACACCTGGCAGACCGGCACCGGGATGCGTGCCCGCCCCCACCAGGTAGAGGCCCCGCGCCTCTTCGCTCACATTATGCGGCCTGAACCAGGCGCTCTGCAAAATCCTCGGCTCCAACGAAAATCCCGCCCCATGCGGGCTGAGGTACCGATCACGAAAGGTTTCGGGCGTGAACACCAGCTCGGTCGAAATCCGTTCGCGGAACCCCGGCATCATGCCCTCCAGCACAGCCGCCACTTTCTCGCGATAGATGGGTTCTTCCGTTTGCCAGTCCACTGCGTTTTTCCAGCCCAGATGCGGCACGGGAGAGAGAACATAGAACGTATCATCCCCCGCAGGTGCTGCTGTCGGGTCCGTCACCGAAGGGCGGTGCACATAAAGGCTCATGTCATCGGCCAGTTTGCCCTTCATGAAAATATCGCGCAGCAACCCCGTAAAGCGTGGTCCGTTCTGGATCGTGTGATGGCCCAGGTCAGGCCACATATCCGCCGTGCCCTTGGTTCCGAAATACCACACATACAGGCCCATCGACCACCGCCGCCGGCTCAGCTTGCGGCTGGTCCAGCGCCGCTTGGTATGATTGCGCAGCAGGTGGTCATAGGTATGGCCCGCATCTGCATTGCTGACGACCAGACCCGCATCCAACCTTGTGCCATCTGTCAGGCTCACACCAGTCGCTGCACCATCTTCTACGTGAATCTCATCGACCTGTGTTTCATGGCGGATCACACCGCCCTGCGCGCGCACGACCTTGGCCATGGCATCGGCAATCGCCTGCACCCCGCCCATGGCATAATGCACGCCGAATTCTTTCTCCAGATGCGCCACCAGCGCATACATTGAGGTAACATGCGCCGGATCACCGCCAATAAACAGCGGATGAAAGGACAACGCCATGCGCAGTTTCTCATCCTTGACCCGCGCCGCCGCCAATCCATAGATCGACCGGTCGGCCCGCAACTGCGCAAACTTCGGCAGCACCTTGATGGTTTCCCAAAGGCGGTGCATCGGCTTGGCCACCATCCCCTCAAATCCCACAACATAGCGCGCCGCTGAATCCTTGAGGAACCGCTTGTACCCTTTCAAGTCACTTGGGCTGATCTTGCTGATTTCGGCAAACATCCGATCATCATCACCGCAGGCGGCAAATTTCGTGCCATCAGGCCAGCGCACCTCGTAAAAGGGATCAAGCGGGCGCAGATCAACGTCTTGCCTGAAATCACGCCCGCAGGCCGCCCAGAGGCTTTCAAACACCTGTGGCACAGTCACGATCGTTGGGCCCAGATCAAACCGATGCCCGTCTTGCGAAATGGAAGAGCCGCGACCGCCGCTGCGGTCAAGCCGGTCGAGCACGGTCACCGCATAGCCCTTGGCCCCCAGTCGCATCGCAGCGGAAAGCCCGCCAAGACCTGCGCCAATCACTATCGCACGTGCATCATTCGTCATTTAAGCGACTCCATGCTTTTCTGGACATTACGACTGTAAACTTTAATTGACAATATTTGAGATGCAAGACTTTCCAACGCGACATGAATGTGTAAACTTCAACTTACAGCCGAAGGGACTCGGAAACAGTGACACAGGTGGTCAGCCTTAGCCTTTACCGTTTTGACGGGGCGCTCGCCCGCGTCTGGGCCTTTGCCATGATGGGGCTTGCCCGTCCGGCCATGGCACGCGTGCCGGGCATCGGGTTCTGGAAACTCTGCGGTTCCGGCACCGGCGAAGGGTTCACACCACTTCCCAATCTGGGCGTCTACGCGATCTTGTGCACATGGCCTGATCTGGCAACAGCACAGGCCGCACACGCGACGGCACCGATCTTTGCCAGCTACCGCGCAAAAGCATCTGAAAACTGGACGCTCTATATGTCGGCCAACAGCGTGCGCGGCGCATGGGCCGGACAGACCCCGTTTGAAGCCAGCGCAGCTGGCACCACCGGCCCCCTCGCCGCGCTGACCCGCGCCACAATCAAACCCGGCATCCTTGCCCGCTTTTGGCACCGCGTGCCCAATATCTCGCGGGTGATCGGCCAGGACCCCAATGTCATGTTCAAAATCGGCATCGGAGAAGTCCCCTGGCTGCATCAGGTGACATTTTCCATCTGGCCCGATGCCGCGCGCATGGCCAATTTCGCCCGCACCGGCCCCCATGCAGACGCCATCCGCGCCGTGCGCGACGAAGGATGGTTCCGCGAAGAACTCTATGCCCGCTTTACCCTGCTGTCTGACGAAGGCAGCTGGGGCGGCAGTTCCCCTCTCAATCGACCCGAGGCACCATGAAACAACCCTTTCCCTTCTCTGCCATCGTTGGCCAATCCGATATGAAACTGGCCATGCTGATGACCGCGATCGACCCTTCGATCGGCGGGGTTCTGGTGTTTGGCGACCGGGGCACAGGCAAATCCACCGCCGTGCGCGCCTTGGCCGCCCTGCTGCCCCCCATCGAGGCGGTCAAGGCATGCCCCGTGAATGCCGCCCGCATCGAGGATTGCCCGCCCTGGGCCAATGTGACCGATGCCAAAACGCATCAGATCCCCACACCCGTGATCGACCTGCCCCTGGGCGCGTCAGAGGACCGTGTGACCGGTGCCCTAGATATAGAAAAGGCTCTGACAAAGGGCGAAAAGGCGTTTCAGCCGGGCCTTTTGGCCGCTGCCAACCGCGGATATCTGTATATCGACGAGGTCAACCTGCTGGAGGATCACATCGTCGATCTGCTGCTGGACGTGGCCCAATCAGGCCAGAACGTGATCGAACGCGAGGGGCTGTCCATCCGCCATGCCGCGCGGTTCGTTCTGGTCGGCTCAGGCAACCCCGAAGAGGGCGAATTGCGCCCACAGCTGCTGGACCGTTTCGGCCTGTCAGTCGATGTGGCCTCTCCGACCGACATCAACGACAGGGTCGAGGTGATCAAGCGCCGCGATGCCTATGACAATGACCATACCGCCTTTATGCTGCGCTGGCAGGCCGAAGACGCCATGCTGCGCGATGAAATCCTGCGCGCGCGCACCACACTGGCCAAACTCACAACGCCGGAAAGCGCGCTGTTTGACGTGGCGCAACTGTGTATCAAACTGGGCTCTGACGGGCTGCGCGGGGAATTGACCCTGCTCAAGGCCGCCCGCGCCTATGCCGCCTACCGAAACGATACCGCGCTGACCCGGTCACATATCCGCGATGTTGCACCACTGGCCCTGCGCCACCGGCTGCGCCGCGATCCACTGGATGAGGCAGGTTCGGGCACCCGCGTGACGCGCATCGTTCAGGATGTGCTGGGGTGACCCCATGGGGCCGCGCCATAACGGCACTGCGCCTGCTGGCCGTCGACCCAGACGGGTTGGGGGGTATCGCGCTGCAGGCCCGGTCCGGTCCGGCCCGTGACGCCTTTTTGGCGGCCTTGGCCAAGGGGGCGATCAGGTTGCACCCCGCCATGCCCCATGATGTTCTGACAGGCGGCATTGACGTCTCTGCCAGCCTTGCTGAGGGCACGCTGGTGCGCCAGCGCGGCCTGCTGCAAAGGTCAGATGCGCAGATGATCCTGACCATGGCCGAACGCATGCCCCGACTGATGGCCAGCGCGCTGGCCCAGTGTCTGGATGCAAACAGGGGCAACACCCTTGTCGCATTGGACGAACATACCCCGGATGAAGAGCCCCCCTGCCCCGCGCTGCTGGACCGTCTTGCCTTTCACGTCTCTTTCGATGGATTGGGCCGCCATGACATCGAAACCGCCGGGACAGACATCGGCACCCCACTGCCCCTTGCACAGGTGCAGGTGCCCCGACACGCCATTCAGGACATCGTGACCCTGAGCGTCGCACTGGGCATCCACAGCCTGCGCGCGCCCACCCTTGCGGTAAATGCCGCCCGCGCGCACGCCGCGCTGCACGAACGCAAAACAGTCTCTGATGCTGATGTTAGTGCCGCGTCAGAGCTGGTTTTGGCACCGCGCGCCACCCAGATACCGCAGCCGCCCCAAGAACCGGAACAGCCCGACCAACCCGAACCGCAGCAGGGTCAGGACAGCAGCGATGCGGGCCATCAACAGGCGCTGCCAGATGAGCTTTTGTTGGCAGCAATCCAGACGGCCTTGCCGCCCGATCTGCTGTCAAAAACCGGGTCTGACAAGGTCAAAAGCGGCTCTGGCAGCGGGTCCGGCCAAAAGAAGATCGGCAACCGCAAAGGCCGCCCCCTGCCGCCAAGAGAGAGCGGCAGCAGGGCCGCCGACGCCCGTGTCGATCTGATCGCAACCCTGCGCGCCGCCATTCCATGGCAAAAACTGCGCCACGCTTCGCGCCCCGATCGCACAGGTCCGATCATTCACCCTGCCGACCTGCGCTACAAACGCTACGAGGATCTGTCAGACCGCCTTTTGATCTTTGCTGTGGATGCCTCAGGCTCTGCCGCGCTGGCACGTCTGGCAGAGGCGAAAGGTGCCGTAGAACTGCTGCTGAGCGAGGCTTATGCCCGCCGCGACCATGTGGCCCTGATCTCTTTTCGTGGTGACAGCGCCGAGGTGTTGCTGCCCCCTACCCGGTCACTGGTGCAGACAAAGCGGCGTCTTGCCGAACTGCCTGGAGGCGGCGGCACACCGCTGGCTTCGGGTCTAAAACTGGGTTTAGAAACTGCATTGACCGCAAACCGCAAAGGGTTGAGCCCTGTCATCATCGTGCTGACAGACGGGCGCAGCAATGTCGCACTGGATGGCAGCGCCAACCGCAAACAGGCCGCAGAGGATGCCAAGGCCATGGCCCTGCAGATTGCCGCCCAAAGGATCGATGCCATCGTGATCGACACCGGCAGACGGCCAGAGCGGAGCCTGCATGAACTGGCCCTGTCCCTGCGGGGACATTATGTCTCGCTGCCCCGTGCCGACGCGCAATCGCTGAGCGCCACGGTCAGCCACGCCTTGCAGGACTAGACGATGGATTGGGACCGGCACAAAACCACTTGGCCCCATGCCGCGCAGTCGCGGTTTGTGCTGTGCAAACCGCACCGCTGGCATGTTCAAGAGATGGGCCAAGGCCCGCTTTTGCTGCTGATCCACGGGGCGGGCGGCGGCACCCAAAGCTGGCGTCATCTGATGCCGCTTCTGGCCAGAACCTACCGCGTGATCGCCGTGGATCTGCCCGGTCAGGGGTTCACGAAATCCGGCGCACAGCAGCGGCTAGGGTTGATCCCCATGGCACAGGATCTGGCAGGCCTGTGCATTGATCAAGGATGGGAGCCGCGGGCGATTATCGGCCATTCCGCAGGCGGCGCCATCGCGCTTGAAATGGCGCGCCACAGAACGCCGCCACCGCCCGTGATCGGCATCAATGCAGCCCTTGGGAATTTCAAAGGGCTGGCGGGCGTGCTCTTTCCTTTGATGGCCAAGGCGCTGGCGATGACGCCCATGGTCGCGCGCCTGTTCACCGCTAGCACCGCGCGCCCCCAATCGGTCACGCGTTTGATCGACGGGACCGGGTCACATCTGACCGAAGAAGAGCTGCGCTGGTACCGTGCGCTGATCAGTGACAGCGGCCATGTGAACGGGACTTTGGCCATGATGGCGCAATGGGATCTGGGCCCCCTGCTGCGCATATTGCCGCAACATCCGTCTCAAACACTGTTGATCACGGGCGACCGTGACAAGGCAGTACCGCCCTCAACCTCGACGGATGTCGCCCAAAAGATGCCCCATGCACAGGTTACGTCCCTGCCGGGACTGGGCCATCTGGCGCATGAAGAGGATGCGGCGGCGGTTTTGGCCCCGACATTGGCCTTTCTGAAAGCCAATTCAGTCTAATTTATTGATTTATATACAAAATAGGCGTCTGTCCCCGCGGGGACAGACCCATTTATGGCTCAAGTGCTGCCAAAAAGGCGGCAACCGCGTCTTCCAGACGTTTGCGTTCAACGCCGCTGAAATCGCGATCCAGACGCAGTTCGATCCGGCCATCTGACACCGTACATTTCGCGTCCCCGCCGGGACGGTTCAGCCGAAAGGTGGTCTTGGCCGCGCGGGCCGCCGGTACCAGCTTGGCTTTCTTCTTGGGCGCGACCGGTGCCTCTTGGACAAAGTCGCTCATCAGCGCCTGTTCTTCTTCGGCGGTGCGGTCCTGCCGGGTGGCCAGCATCCGGTTCAGCGCGGCCTGCGCATCGGCGTCTTCGTCCAACCGGCGCACCACGGCCAGCCCAAGGGCGCGCGGGATCGTATCCACATGCCTGATGCGCCCTTCGGTTGCCGCCAGCAGGCGCACAAAATGTTTGATGTAGCTGCGCTTTTGTCTGCCCGAAGAGGCGAACAGCAATTCAACCGCATGGTCATAGCCGTCAATCTCTGTCGCCTGTTTGCGATAGTTGATCGCCAGCTGCGCCATTTCGCCAAAGGACACGCCACGCCGGACAAGGTTTTCATCCACCATCCGGCGATACAGCCGCAACAGGTTTTCGCCCTTGGCGTTGATCCCCGCGGGGATGCGGGCGAATGCCGGATCAGAGGTTTCAGCAAAAAGTTCCGCATAGGCGGTAAAGCGGCGAAAGCCCTGGATCAGCTCATAGACGTCACCGACCTGTTCCACACGGATCGGGTTGCTTAGGCCAATTTCGCGGATGGAGCGTTTGAGCTCATCAATCTCAGGGTCGCGCCCGGCCACGCGGTCACGGGTCAGCTTGTCAGTCCGGATCGCGTCAAGCGGGATCAGATCGGTGATCAGACCGGCCTTTTTCAGCCGGACATGTTCATGGGCCAATGCGTCATTCTCTGCCCTGATCGCTGCCTCTGCGGTCTGGCGGGCATTCAGCGCCTGGGCGTTTTCGGTGATCGCGGCGGCCATGGGCCCGCGCCGCGCCTCTGTCCCCGCGGGGACAGAGGCCGCCGGTGTCGCATCGGCGCTTTCAAAATCAATGTCGAATACGCGCTTTTTCTTGCTCATGCCTTATCCTCCAATGTGTCCCATGCGGTGATCAGATGCCCCTTGAATTCATCATAGGCCTGATCAAATGACGCCCGCGCCCGCCGCCATGTTTCGCGGGTCATATCGCGGTAGTCTGTCTCGTAGATCGAATTCAGAAAGCGGCCGGATTGTTCAACCGCGCGTGTCATCTCAATCGGGTGTTCGGCAAGCCTATCGCCAAAAACCTTGCCAAAGGCCTGCTGCATCGCGCGGTGCAGCTCATTGTTGGATTCAAAGCGGGTCAGCAGGAAGCGGACATCGGCAAAGACCTTGGGCAGGTTCAATGTCCCCGCGGGGACAGACCCGCCAAAGCGCTCCAGATCTTCCAGCGCCTCGGCCAGCTGACCGATAAAGGATGTGGTGGAATCGTATTCCCAATAGCCCGGACCAGATGGGATATAGAGAACATCCGCCGCAAAGACCGCATTCATCGACTGATAACCGATCGCCGGGGGGCAGTCGAAAATGATCATGTCATAGGCGTCTTGCGGCAAGCTGTCGAGAAAGCGGGACACAGCCGCAAAGAAGGACCATTCCGGGTTCAGGTGCCGGTACTGGGCAGAGGCAAATTCAACAAAGGCCGCATTGGCACAGGAGGGCAGCGCGTCAATCGTGGGCCAGTTTGTCGGCTTGATGAAATCGGTGACGCGCAATTCGTTCAGCCCCATTTCAGTGATCGACGAAGGCAATTTGCGCTGGGGCAGGGCGGTGCCGCTTTCGGCCCCTTGGGTGGCTGCGTTCATCCGCTCCGTCTCGCGGATCAGATCGCGGGCCATGACGCCCCAGACGGTATATTCTTCGCTGACATCATTCAGGCCCATGGAATGGCTGAGCGTCGCCTGGGGGTCGAAATCCACGACCAGCACGCGGTAGCCATCCAATGCGGCGGCATGGGCGAAATGCAGGGCGACGGTGGATTTACCAGCACCGCCTTTGAAATTCGCAATCGCCGCGCGGATCGCGCGTTTCCCCGCAGGGCGCGGCGGCATCAGGGACTTGCGGTTGACCTTGAGGCGCCGGCGCAGTTCGTTGATCTCTTCGAGCGTATACCAATGTTGCCGGCCGTCTTCTTCTGTCAGCCCCTGTGGCAGAGAAGGATCTGCCGCCAGACGCCCCCGCAACGTGGACTGGTTCACCTTGAAGATCAGCTCTGCGACCTCCCAGCTGGAGAATCGGCGCAGGGTCTTTTCATTCTCGGGCGAGAAGGTCTGCTGCCGGATAAAGCCCTGCATCTTGAGTGATTGCGCCTGTAGCCGGGCAAGGTCCTGATGTGTAAACATTGCGCTATATGCCTCTTTTCATTCGTTTTTTGCCGTCTGTCCCCGCGGGGACAACCAATTTGGGGACAAAACCGCGCATCTTACAGGACGCTAATTCTGCCGATTTGTTGATTTACGCTGAATTTGCGAAAAAAGTAAATCTGAATAATATGTAGAAAGACCAGTAATATAAGGCACCTGCGCGAATCGCTTGATCCGCGCAGGTGCTGCAGAGCCGGACAAAACTAAGGGGACAGGATTTGACCGCTTAGGGCCTAATAGGGGACATAAGTGTCTGTATAGGGGCCATACAGGATGTCACCCTATACCTATTATACCTGATTTTCTTTTTGATTTGAGGGGCAGGAAGGGCGGATCAGAAGCAAAGGCTTGACACAAACACAGCTTTGGACGCAAATCAGAGCAGGGTCGGGAATAGCGTTGAGTTAACCGATTCTGATCCACCGTGACAAAGATCGCGGGGATTGAGGCATCAGGGCACCGTCATGTCGATGGGGCCATTCAGAGCAGGGCAGAAACATGCTCCAGACAAAGTTGGCAGGGCCGGGGGCCGCTGCACGCAAATATGATCTGATCACCGCTCTTGGGGCGCATGCGCTGTCATTGGGAAAGCATGAGCAGCGTCTGATCCTGCGGCTGATCACGCTGCTGACCGCAAGATACAATTGGGGCCGTGATGAACTGTCCATTGGCCAACGAGAGATTGCGCGTCTGTGGTCGTGCAACGAACGCACCGTGAAACGCGAACTGGCCAAGCTGCGTGCGCTGGGATGGCTTGTGGTGAAACAGCAAGGGGCGCGGGGGCGGGTGACGACCTATGGGTTCGACACAGCCACCATGCTGACCGCAACCAAGGGGATCTGGCCAGAGGTTGGACCGGACTTTGCCCTGCGGCTGGACGGCCCACCAGCGCAGACAGTGGTGCCCTTTCCGGTCAAGGGGGCGGTGGCCGCACCGGCACTGGATGATGCCAGCGAATGGGGCCTCGCGCGTGCCGTGCTCTTTGCCGAAGATGCGGGGCGTTTCGGGGCCTGGGTGCAGGCATTGCAGCGGACGGGCAGGGCAGGGGGGCGGCTGACGCTGAGGGCCCCCAGCCGGTTCCACGCAGCCTATGTGCAAACGCATCTGGCAGGCGTGCTGCTGCGCGCCTGCCAGTCGGTTGATGAAGATGTCAGTGCGATCGAGATTACCGACTAAGGCGTCAGCCGCCGCGCACCGTGTCGATCATCAACTGCACGTTCTCGGGATCGGCATCAGGCGTGATGCCATGGCCGAGGTTAAAGATATGCGGCCCATTCGACAGGGCATCCACGATGCGGCGCGTTTCTGATACCAGCGTATCGCCGCCGGTAACCATATGCGACGATTTCAGGTTGCCCTGCACACAGCCCGCCGTCTGGACGTGGGCCGCGGCCCATTCCGCGGTGATGCCATCATCAATGGCGATACAATCCGCGCCGATTGCCGCATGCGCCCCCTTATAGCGTTCGCCGGCGCCGCGCGGAAAGGCGATGACCGGAACACCGGGATGCAGCGCCTTGATCTCTGCGGTGATCCGCTGCATTGGCTTTAGGGAATATTGTTCAAAATCAGCGCCTTGCAATGAACCTGCCCAGCTGTCGAAAATCTTTACCACTTCGGCACCTGCCTTGATCTGTTCCGACAGATACAACACGGTCGCTTCGGTCACGCGGTCCATCACCGCATCAAAGACGGGGCGGTTTTCAGCCTTGAGCGCATGGGCCGGGCCCTGATCAGGCGTGCCCTGACCCGCAATCATATAGGTCGCCACGGTCCATGGGGCCCCGGCGAAACCGATCAATGTGGTCTCTTCGGGCAGGCCCTTTGACAGGATCTTGACCGTTTCATAGATCGGGCTGAGCGTGTCATGGATGGCGTCGACAGGTTTCAGCGCGTCAACTTCGGCCTGGGTGGTGATCGTCGACAGGCGCGGCCCTTCGCCGGTGACAAACCACAGGTCAGCCCCAAGCGCCTGGGGGATCAGCAGAATATCGGCAAACAGGATCGCCGCATCAAAACCGTAGCGGCGAATCGGTTGAAAGGTCACTTCGGCGGCCAGCTCTGGATTATAGCAAAGAGACAGGAAATCACCGGCCTGTGCGCGGGTCGCCTTGTATTCGGGCAGGTAGCGGCCTGCCTGTCGCATCATCCAGATCGGCGGTGTCGGCAGTGTTTCCCCGGCCAGTGCACGCAGGATGGTTTTGTCTTTGCTCATGAGAGGTCTTTCTTGGCTGCAGATGTTAAATGCATCATGCTTTTTTTGCGCAGGCGATACAATAGTTGTCAGGCGAAGTTTACAGTTGTACGAAAGGGCATGACATTGAATTTACCCACCCCGCAGAACCCTCTTAATATTGGCACCCGTGGCTCTCCGCTGGCTTTGGCGCAGGCATATGAGACCCGCGCAAGATTGGCAAAGGCCTTTGACCTGCCGTTTGAGGCATTTACCATCGTTGTCATCAAGACCACGGGCGACAAGATCATCGACCGCCCGTTGAAAGAGATCGGCGGCAAGGGGCTGTTCACCCGCGAGATCGAGGACGACATGCTGTCGGGCAAGATTGATATTGCGGTCCATTCGATGAAGGACATGCCGACGATCCAGCCAGAGGGTTTGCTGCTGGACACCTATCTGCCGCGCGAAGATGTGCGTGACGCGTTTATTTCACCGCGTGCCAAGGGGTTAGACGAATTGGCCCCCGGTACGGTTGTCGGCACCTCCAGCCTGCGCCGCCGTGCGCAGCTGATGCTGCGCCGGCCCGATCTGCAAGTGGTTGAGTTTCGCGGCAATCTGCAGACCCGGCTGAAAAAGCTGGACGAAGGCGTGGCCGAGGCGACGTTTCTGGCCATGGCCGGTCTGAACCGGTTGGGCATGGACGAGGTGCCAAAGACCGCGATTGAGGTTGAGACGATGCTGCCTGCCGTGGCGCAGGGTGCCATCGGCATTGAACGGCGCGTGGATGACATGCGGATGGCACAGATGCTGGAGGCCATTCACGATGTGCCCACAGGTCAGCGCCTGGCGGCCGAACGGGCGTTTCTGGCGGCGCTGGACGGGTCCTGCGAGACACCGATTGCCGGTCTGGCGGTCTTGGAAGGATCAGATATCCATCTGCGCGGCGAAGTGCTGCGCCCGGATGGGTCAGAGGCGATAGATGACGCGATCCGCTGTCCGATTGAAGACGGGGCAAAAGCGGGCCGCGAGATGGCCGAGAAGCTGCTGGCGCAGGCCGGTTCAGGGTTCTTTGACTGGCGGTGAGGGTGGTGGTGCCTGAGGTCCACTGACAGGCCCGGCGTAGCTGCGGGGCTAAGGTGGACTGATGGGCGTTGCCGTTCGCGTGGCGCAGAATTTAGGCAAATATGCGATAAACCGTACTTGTGCATCTGCGGCTACTGCTGATGCAGCATTTTCTTGCAGTGGCGTCCTGTTTGTTGATGCAACGCAGTCTGCGTCAGGGAAACGGTCATTCAAACGGGTAGATCTATACAAATATCCAACTGCACTTTGACTCCAGTTGATCCAGCGAATGCATCGCGCCCTGCCTGCGCAGGCACCGCCAACCTGTCGCCCCGTCGGTTGCTACTTGGCTATGCAATTGCCCGTGTATAGGATTTGCTGAGCAGCCTTTCGGAGCATTCATGTCAAGACCTTTCACTGATCAAACAATGGCCTCCATCGCTGGTGTGAGGCCCCATGTTTTGGATGCCTTTCGCGCCCAAGAAACTGCCAAGTTCGTGGCTGCCCGTCCGCGCTGTCGCGCCGCATTGGATGCAGGGGCTACCCCCTGGTTGAACGGCGTCCCGATGCACTGGATGCGGGACTGGCCATCGCCCTTTCCGCTGGTCGTAAAAAAGGCAAAGGGCGCGCGGTTGACGGATCTGGATGGTAACCGACTGGATGATTTTTGCCTTGGCGACACGGGATCTATGTTTGGCCATGCGCCCCCGGCAATAGCCCGTGCAATTCGCCGTCAGGCCAAGCGTGGGTTGACCTATATGTTGCCATCAAAGGCGGCGCTTCGTGCGGGTGCGATGATGTCCGCGCATTTTGGCGAATTTATCTGGCAGATGACCCTGAGTGCGACGGACGCAAACCGCAACGCCTTGCGCGTGGCCCGCGCAATCACAGGGAAACGAAAGGTTCTGGTGTTCAACGGATGCTATCACGGCACTCTGGAGGACACGATGGTTGAACTATCCGCAGGCCAGACCGTTGCGCGCGCGGGTCTTGTGGGGCAAGGCTTTGATCTGACCGAAGGGGCCGTTTGCGTTGAATTCAACGACCTTGAGGGCGTTGCGGAGGCGCTGGCCCAAGGCGATGTGGCCGCCATCCTGACCGAACCTGTGATGACAAATTCCTGCATGGTCCTGCCACAGCCCGGATTCCTTAAGGGTTTGCGCACCCTTGCCGATGCGCATGGTGCCCTGCTGATCATTGATGAGACGCATACGCAATCTAGTGGGCGCGGCGGCTACACCGGGCAGCACAGGCTGTCACCGGATATCTTTGTGATCGGCAAATGTGTGGCGGGCGGGATGCCCACCGCGCTGTGGGGCATGACGGCTGCAGTGGCAGAGAGGTTCCAAACCTATGACGCGGCGCGCCCGTCGGGCCATTCGGGCATGGGCACAACGCTGGCCGGTAACCCGATGCAATTCGCGTGTCTGGAGGCGACATTGGCAAACGTAGCGACACCTGAGGCTTTCGATCATATGAATGCGGGTGCGGCACGGCTTGTCAAAGGGCTTGGCTCTGCGATCGAACAGGCGGATCTGCCCTGGCACGTGTTGCGCGTGGGCGCGCGGGTGGAATTTATCTGTGCACCGGGGCCGCTGTTGAATGGGACACAAGCCGCCGCAGCGCATCATCCATCATTGGAAGGAGCGTTGCATCTGGGCCTGCTGAACCGTGGCTGCCTGATCGCTCCGTTCCACAATATGATGCTGGTGAGCCCTGTCACCACTGACGACCAAATTGACAGGCTGATCACAGCTTTCACCCAAGTGATCACGGAACTTAAGGACGCAACCAATGTCTGATACATGCCCGTCAGGCGCGCGCCTGCAAGAAGCTACCGAATTCCTTTCGGCCCACCCCGAGATCGAAGCAATCGACATTGTCTTGCTGGATTCCAACGGGATAGGACGCGGCAAGATTATCCGTCGTCATGAACTTGAAGCGCTTTACAGGAACGGGAGGCATTTGCCGATTTCGATCCTTGGCCTTGATGTCGTAGGAGAGGATGTAGACGAGACCGGGTTGATCTGGGACACGGGTGATGGTGACCTGCGGGCTTGGCCTGTGCCGGGTTCACTTGTGGCGCAGCACGGAACGGTGCCCCCGCGCGCAGAGTTGCTTTTGTCCCAATATCACCTTGATGGCACCCCGATGTTGTCAGACCCGCGTCATGCGTTGCGCAATCAGATTGACGCGATGGCCGCCCTTAACTTACATCCGACCGCCGCATTCGAGCTTGAATTCTTTCTGTTGGATCCGGAACGCGACAGCGCCGGCCAAGTTCAGCCTGCGCGCGATGTGTTGGACGGGCGCAAGTCCCATAAGACGGAAGTCTATTCGGTGGATCATCTGATCGGCATGCAGCCGCTTTTCGCGGATATCTACGCGGGGGCGGCACTTGCTGGTATCACGGTCGAAACGCTGATTTCGGAATATGCCCCCGGTCAGTATGAACTGACGCTGCACTACCGCAGCGACATCATGCAGGCTTCAGATGATCTTGTACGTCTCAAGCGGATCGTGCGCGCGCAGGCGCGGCGGCACGGCGTAATCGCCTGCTTTATGGCGAAACCACTTGCGGATTATGCAGGGTCCGGCATGCATCTGCACGTCAGCCTTTGCGATGAGCATGGCGACAATATGCTTGCCGAGGAAGCGGATGCGGGGCTGAGCGAAACGCTGCGCCACGCCATCGGCGGGATGCTGTCTACGATGAGCGAAAGTATGTTGGTGTTTGCTCCGCACGCCAACAGCTGGCGCCGCTTTGCCAATCAAAGCTATGCACCCGTCGCGCCGACATGGGGCGTCAATAACCGGTCCGTCGCAGTGCGCGTTCCGGCAGGATCACGGTCTGCACGTCGGGTCGAACACCGGCTGTCGGGTGTGGATGCCAATCCTTATCTCGTCGGGGCAACGGTGCTTGCCGCAATGCGTAAAGGCATAACCGAACAGATCGCGCCCGGTGCGGAAACGACGGGCAATGGGTATGGCGCGGACACAACTCAGGCATTGCCGCGAGACTGGAGTGCGGCCATTGCTGCGGCACAGGCCTCTACATTCTTGATTGATGCCTTGGGCGAAGAAATGCATCGTACCTTTACTGCCGTAAAGGCCGCCGAATATGCGCGCGTCGCCCGCACCATCCCCGATGTAGACTATGATCTATATCTGCATACCATCTAAGGGCTTGGACAACATCAGTGGCGCATATCCGCGCCAGTCTGGGAAACTGCCAAAGCGATGTGCGGCAAAGACAGGAAAAGGACGGGCTGAAGGCAATCGCAACTGTAAGCGGTTAGGTATATCCAGCAAGCTCACGGCGGCAAGGTTCGCGACTTGATCCTTTGCCACCGTTCATTTCTGCACATTTTGCAAACGACTGGTTTTGAGGCCGCGTGGCAACATCGAAAACCGTAGCAGGTGCAGCATCAGGTCTGCCGCGAGCGAGCGCAGCAAAATGTTGGCACTTCCGGCGCGGGCTCATTTGAGCCTCCGCCGCAGTTTGCACGAAGGTTCGCAATGCGCCGTCTCTGAAATATCTAGGTCTCGACCCGATCAAGCCGCTTTCAGGCGACCGCGTGGCTGACGGCGCATTGCTTCCATAGGTGGGACAGGGCGTCGACCAGATAGGCCAGATCCTTGTCCGTGTGCAGGGGCGAGGGGGTAAAGCGCAAACGCTCTGTCCCCTTGGGGACGGTGGGATAGTTGATGGGTTGGACGTAGATGTCCCATTCGTTCATCAAATAATCGGCCAGCATCCGGGTCTTGACCGGGTCCTTGATCATCACGGGAATGATGTGGCTGGTGTTGTGCAGATGCGGGATGCCGGCGCGGTCCAGCAGATCGCGCAGTTTGGCGACCTGTTCTTGCTGTTTTTCACGCTCCGTGCTGCTTTGCTTGAGATGGACAATCGACGCGCGCGCGGCGGCGGCAACAGCCGGGGGCAGGGCGGTGGTAAAGATGAAACCCGAAGCAAAGCTGCGGATGAAATCGCATAGTGCCGCAGAGCCGGTGATATAGCCGCCGACCACGCCAAAGGCTTTGCCCAGCGTGCCCTCGATCAGGGTGATGCGATCGGCCAGGCCTTCGCGTTCTGACACGCCGCCGCCACGGGGGCCGTACATGCCCACGGCATGGACTTCGTCCAGATAGGTCATGGCACCGTATTTTTCGGCCACTTCGACGATTTCGCGCATCGGACAGATGTCACCGTCCATGGAATAGACGCTTTCGAATGCGACGATTTTCGGGACATTGGCGGGCAGGGCGGCCAGTTTCGCCTCAAGGTCGCGCCAGTCGTTGTGTTTCCAGATCACCTTTTTGGCGCGGGAATGGCGGATGCCTTCGATCATGGAGGCATGGTTGCCCTCGTCCGACAGGATCACGCAATCCTCAAGGCGGCTGCCCAGACAGGACAAAGCGGCCCAGTTAGAGACGTATCCCGAGGTGAAGAGCAGTGCCGCTTCCTTGCCGTGCAGATCGGCCAGTTCGGCCTCAAGCAGCAGGTGATCGTGGTTGGTGCCAGAGATGTTGCGCGTGCCGCCAGCACCGGTGCCGGTGCGTTTTACCGCCTCGCACATGGCGTCAATGACCAGGGGGTTTTGCCCCATGCCAAGGTAGTCATTTGAGCACCAGACCGTCACATCGCGTTTTTCCCCATCGACGTGGTTGGAGGCGCGGGGGAATTTACCTGCCTTGCGCTCCAACTCGGCGAAATAGCGGTAGTTGCCCTCTGATTTCAGGGTGTCGAGCTGGTCTTGGAAGAGGGCGTCAAAGTTCATGTTTCTTTTCCTTGGCTAGTGTCGTGCGTGCTTCTGGCAGCATCCAGCGCCAGAGTTTGGCGTCAGGCAGCGGTACCACCATCAGCCAGTGTTCAAGCGTGGCGAGCGATGCCAGCGCGGTGAGAAGGGCGAAGCCGGTGATGGCCTCGACCGTGTCGGATGCGATCAGCCGCTCGATAAAGCAGGCGGCGGTGATCGACAAAAAGGTGACCCCGATGGGAAAGGCCATCGTGATGGGACCGATGCGGAAATAGCTTTTGAGGTGTTGCAGGGGCAATGGCACGAATTCGGTATTGATGCGCGGCACGCCAAAGAACAGGTTCAGCTTGGCCGAGATGCGGGCCACGAACAGGATCGTATAGGTCCAGAAGCCCACGGTGTTTTCGGCACCGCGTGTGATGGTCAGGATCACCAGAAAGGCCAGCAACAGCAGGATTTCATGGTGGCTGACGGTGTGCCAGGCGCGCACAAACCGTGCGCGGCCTGCCAGATGGTCAGGGCAGGGGCGTCGTTCGGGGCCGGTGATGACGCCTGACAGGAAAGCCAGTTCAATCCAGCCCCAGATCAGCAGGGTGCTGACAAAGGCGATATAGACGTTTGACAGGGTCATTTGCGTGGATGAAACAACCAGGCCCGCCGCCCCCAAGGCAAACAAGGGGACGGACAGAAACACATTGCGCCCATGGGCCACGGCATCGCCCGCATCGGCCCGCCGCACGACCAGCAGAATGATGCCGGTGAAAAACCACCAGGCAAATACTGCGATCAATGCTGCGGTCCAGGGCGAGGTCATGGTCATCCCTTAGTAGGTAGGCTGCATGACGGGGCTGGCAGGCACGTCATGTTTGATGGCTGGAATGGTGAAGAGCGCGACAAAGGCATAGGCCGCCTTGGCCATGCCCGCGACACGGGTCAGCGTACCGCCGATCCCGCCACGCGCCTTGCCCGCCGCCACCTGCCGCGAGGCGGCTTCCATCCGGTCAAGGTTTGGACGCCAGCGCGGGTGATCAATGTCCAGGGTCATCGGAAAGACCTGTTTGGAAATCTCGGATGTCTTGCGAAACACTTCCTGCCCGTACCATGTGACATCGACGCCAAGGGCCTCGTGAAACAGCGGGCGCTGGTGGTCGCGGACCCACATTGTGGAATAGACGGCCGTCAGGAAAAACTTGATCCACAGCTTGTTGGCAAAGGATTCAGTCAACTTAGGGTCTGTTTTCATCAGCAGGGCAAAGGCCTCGCCATGGGAAAACTCATCGTTGCACCATTCGCGGAACCAGCCAAAGATCGGGTGGAATTGTTTGTCCGGGTTCTGCTCAAGATGGCGAAAGATCGTGATATAGCGGGCATAGCCGATCTTTTCTGACAGATAGGTGGCGTAATAGATGAATTTGGGCCGGAAATAGGTGTATTTCTTTTGCTGGGTCAGAAAACCCAGGTTCACGCGGATGCCCGCTTCGCGCAGGGCGTCGTTGATGAAACCGGCATGGCGTGCCTCGTCGCGGGCCATCAGTTGGAACAGGGTTGTGATATCCTCATTCGAGCCGCGGCGTTTCATCTCTTTGTACAGAACACAGCCCGAAAATTCGGCGGTGCAGCTTGAGATCAAAAAGTCGATGAATTCGGCGCGCAGCTTTGGCTCCATCCCGTCCCAATCGACGGTGCCCCAGGCCTCATTTTTCTTGAAGTGGCCTTTGTTAGGGTCTGATTTCATCTGGTTGATCAACCTGTCCCAATCGGCGC
>JAFMGZ010000046.1 GCA_017854855.1 Sulfitobacter sp.
TCTTTTTGCAGCTCCTTGGCCCGTTCGACATAGGCCTTGTTGTCTGCTGGTGGGATATCGGGCCGCCATAGCTTTGCCAATTCGCGCACGGACATGCGGTCATGGGCATAGAACATACGCTCCGCTTCATGAGCTTCATATTCCGAAAGCCCCATGTTTTCCAACACATAGCGCCCCGCCCTGAGCGACCCGTCGAACATTTCGCGCACCATATCCGAGGCACCGGCCTGATACTGGCGGTACACATCTGTCCGGTCATGGGCACGGGCGACGATATGCAGATCGGGACGTTCCTTGCGGGCATAGGCGATCAGCTCAAGGGCTGATTTGGGATCATCCAGCGCGACCACCAGCACCCGCGCATCCTTTAGCCCGGCCTTGCGCAGGATGTCTGGCCTTGTGGGATCCCCCAGAAAGGCCTTGTAGCCAAATCGGCGCATCACGGCGATTGTTTCGGGGTTGTGGTCCAGCACGACGGTCTGAAACCCGCTCGCCTGCACCAGCCGGTTGACGATCTGCCCAAAGCGACCGATGCCCGCGATGATGACCGGACCTTCGGCGTCGATGTCATCGGGAACGATGGGCCCGCCAGCCTCTTCCATGCGCTTGCTGATCAGATCATACAAGATGAACAGCAGCGGCGTGATCAACATGGACAGCGCGATCACCAGCAAAAGCGTTTCAGCAACATTGTCAGGCATCACCCCTGTGGTGACCGAAAAGCTGACCAGCACAAAGCCAAATTCGCCCGCCTGCGCCAACCCCAGCGCAAAGAGCCATTGATCACGCCCCCGCAACCTGAAGATCCGCGCCAGTGCGAACAGGATCAGCCCTTTGACCGCGATCACCAAGATCGCCATACCCACGATGATCACCGTATCCGCAAACAACAGCGTAAAATTGATGCCAGCACCGACCGTGATGAAAAACAGCCCCAAAAGCAGCCCCTTGAAGGGCTCAAGGTCGGTCTCCAACTCATGGCGGAACTCTGAACTGGCCAGCACCACACCGGCCAGAAAAGCCCCCAGCGCCGGGGACAGGCCGACCAGCATCATCAGGAACGAAATGCCCACCACGATCAGCAACGCCAAAGCGGTATACATCTCGCGCAGGTTGGCAGAGTGGATGTAGCGGAACACGGGGCGGGTAAAGAAAACACCGACAATGATGATGCTGGCGATGGCCCCAATGGTGACCAGTGTCACCCCCCAGCCGGGCAGGTTATGGATGAAATCAAAGGCGGCCTCGACAGCGGCGGGGCTGCTGTGGCCTTCGGTCGTCTTATGGGCGGCATCCACCTTTTCCCCGTCAACAGAGATGGACCCATCAGGCATCACCCCGGCCACGGTCGTGATGGCCAGCAGCGGCAAAAATGCCAGGATGGGGATCACCGCAATATCCTGCGTTAACAGAACCGAAAACACCGATCTGCCCCCGCCGGTTTGCATCAGGTTCTTCTCTGACAGGGTCTGCAGCACGATCGCGGTCGACGACAGGGCCAGCGTCAGACCAACCGCCAATGACACGTTCCAAGGCTGGCCATAGGCCATCGCGATGCCCATCAGTGCCGCCGTCGACAGCACGACCTGCAATCCCCCCAGACCCAGCAACCTGTGCCGCATGTCCCACAGGGCACGCGGCTCCAGTTCAAGTCCGATCAGGAACAGCATGACCACGACGCCAAACTCTGCAAAATGTTGCAGATCCTTCGTCTCAGAGCCCACCAGCCCCAGAACAGGACCCACCAAGATACCCGCCGCAAGATACCCCAGCACAGACCCCAGACCCAGGCGCGATGCGATGGGCACCGCGATCACCGCAGCGGCAAGATAGATGGTGGCTTGGAACAGGAAACCTTCCATGTCGGTCCTCTCAGGTGCGCTCTTGGCGCGTCAGGTGGGCAAAGGCCCGTCACGTTTAAGTTGGTCCATCACAATCTGGCTGTGTACGCGGGACACGGCCGGATGGGGCAGCAATACCTCATGAATCAATCGATTAAGACTGGGTAGATCCTGACAATACACGCGCAGCAGGTAATCTGCATCCCCTGTCATGGTCCAGGCGCTCACAATTTCGGCACGGGTGGCCATCAGCTGCGCAAAGCTTCGGGAATGCTCTGGCCCGTGGGTGCCCAGGTGCACCTGGATGAATCCCTGCACGTTCAACCCCAGCTTCAACGGGTCGAGCCGCGCGGTATAGCCCTGGATGAAACCATCCGCCTCAAGCCGCTGACGCCGCCGCCCCACCTGAGAGGGCGACAGGTTCAGTTTCTCGCTCAGCTCCTGCGCGGTGAGATGGGCGTCTTTTTGCAGTGCGGCCAGCAGCCTGTAATCGGTATCGTCCAGCATTATGCGGTTTTCTCGCGTCAATTTTGATTATCATGCGGCAATCGGTCAAAAAATACCAGACACATGCCCTAGTTTGCGCGAAACTTGCATATGCTTGCCCATATATTCATCGAAAGGACAGCAATTCTTACTCAAAGGAGATATCTGATGGGCCCTTTCCCACATGACGCGCCAAAATCCGTGATTT
This sequence comes from Sulfitobacter sp., assembly GCA_017854855.1. Classification (GTDB taxonomy): domain Bacteria; phylum Pseudomonadota; class Alphaproteobacteria; order Rhodobacterales; family Rhodobacteraceae; genus Sulfitobacter. The sequence goes on from JAFMGZ010000046.1 coordinate 2,536, forward strand.
CAGCTGAGAACCCAGCGGGCACCGATGGGTTTGAATTTGTCGAATTCGCCAGCCCCGAGCCGCAAGAGCTGCGCGATCTGTTCACCCGGATGGGATATGCGCATGTGGCAAACCACAAGACCCAGAAGATCGAACTCTGGCAGCAGGGCGACATCACCTATGTGCTGAACGCCGAGCCTGACAGCTTTGCCGCGAAGTTTGTCCAAGAACATGGCCCCTGTGCCGCCTCCATGGGCTGGCGCGTGGTGGATGCCCAAAAGGCTTTGGCCCATGCCGTTGCCAAGGGTGCCGAGGAATATACCGGCACCGGCAAGGTCCTTGACGCGCCCGCCATCAAGGGGATCGGCGGATCGCTGATCTATTTTGTCGATCAATACTATGACACCTCGCCCTATAACTGGGAATATGACTGGATCGCCCAGTCCAAGCCAGAAGGTGTGGGGTTCTATTACCTCGATCACCTGACGCATAACGTGTTCAAGGGCAACATGGATGTCTGGTTCCGATTCTATGGCGATTTGTTCAACTTCCGCGAAATCCGGTTTTTCGACATCTCCGGCAAATTCACGGGTCTGACCAGCCGTGCGCTGACCTCTCCTTGCGGGCGCATCCGCATTCCCATCAACGAAGACCGCGATGAAAAGGGCCAGATCGTCGCCTATCTGAAAAAGTACAACGGCGAAGGCATTCAGCACATCGCGGTCGGCGCGCGGAACATCTATGACGCCACGGATGCGATTGCAGAAAACGGGCTGAAATTCATGCCCGGCCCGCCAGAGACCTATTACGCGATGAGCAAGGACCGCGTCACAGGTCACCAAGAACCGCTGGACCGGATGAAAAAGCACGGCATCTTGATTGACGGCGAAGGCGTGGTGGACGGGGGAGAGACCCGCATCCTGCTGCAGATCTTCTCCAAAACCGTGATTGGCCCGATCTTTTTCGAATTCATCGAACGCAAAGGCGATGATGGCTTTGGCGAGGGCAATTTCAAAGCGCTCTTTGAAAGCATTGAGCAAGAGCAGATTGACAGTGGTGAGCTGAAAGAAGCCTCTTGAGGGCTTTGGTCGATCTGAGACACCCTTTACAGGGCTGACATCATCAAACGCCGCAGCGCCGTCTGCGGCGTTTTATCTGGGCATCTTGAGGACCAGATCGCGGCCCCGCTTGGTATAGCGCAATTCATTGTCCCCGATGGCCGAAACGCGGCCACCGTCAATACGGTCGCCCACCACCACCTTTTGATAGCGGCCATTGCCAAGCCGCACCAAGGCGCGGCGGTCTGACGGTTTGCCGTAAACGCCGATCAAATTCAAATCCCGCAGGTTCAGCGCATTCTTGACCGTCGCTTGCGTCGCCACTGAGGTCTTTGACGGGATCGACGGCTGCACGGTTCGTGGTGCCACAGCCGCAGCAGCGGCAACGCGAACCTCATCCTGTCTCGCTTCTGGCTGCGGCTGTTTTTGCGCCCGGTCTACGATACGGGCGAAATTTCGGGGCCGCGGGTCTGGCCGGACAGAGGTCTGAACCGCCAGTTTCGTCTGGTTCTCAAAGGCTGAGGGCCCCGCAAGCGCCAGCGCAACCGCGCCGTCCGTCGCCACGGGCGGCGGGGCTGTCGCGGCCTGGGCCTGTTCTTGCAAGGATTGTGGCCGCAGGGCGGGCCGGAAGGAGGCAAGCTCGGTCAGGGTCAACCCGTCAAGCTGGGCGCGCTCTGAGTTTTCGATCAGGTCGGTGGGGCGCGGTTGGGGGCGCAATGCGGCCAAGGCTGATCTGACATCGGTGTCCTGAGGCACGGTTGTGAACCGGGTGGGGGTCGCGGGGGGCACCAACGGCGGTGTGCCCAGAAAGACGGTAAAACCATCAGGGCTCAGCGCGCCCAAGGCCGTCGGGATCACCATGCCGCGCGCGTCCAGCGCAAATTTTGTGCCCGCAGCCGCAGGCGAAGACAGCGCTGCAAAGCTGATGTCCGTGCCAAACCCGCCGACCTCGGGCAGGGCTACGGCATCTGTTGATGTGCTGACCGGGTCGATGCTGGTCAGGTAGAGATCGTCAAGATCGACCAGCCCGGCAGGGTCTGCCAGAACCTGTGGTGCGCGGGGCCAAATGCCCGTGACGGCATATGCGGCTTCCAGCTCTTCTTCGGTCAACTCGCGCGGGGCTTGCGGTTCTATGGGTGCGCGCAAAGCATCCAGAACGGCGCTGTCTTCTTCGGTCAGGCCAGGATCAAGGGCTGCAGTCAGAATCTCAGGATCCGGTTCTGGCGGGGCAGTTTGATCCACGACTTCTTGCAGGTCCTGCTGGTCCGCCATCGCCTCTGCTTCGGCCGTCACCGGGGCGCGGTCACCGAACAGGCGCGACAGTTTTATGCCGTCGTCCAGGAAAACCGATGCCCATGCGGCCACGCCCGCCAAAAACAATAGCAACGCAGCCGTCAGGATCAGACCCAGAAAACGCGGTTTGCCCCTGACCTGGGTATCGCGGGCACCAAAGATCGTCATGCGCTGCTGTTCCGCATCTACCGGATCTTCTGTCGGCGGCGCGGGCACCGCTGCCGGAATGACGCGTGGCTCTGGCTGGGCTGTTTTCTTTCGGCCCCAGCGGCTCAGAAGCCCCTGTTTGACCGGTGCCTCAACCGTGTCGGCGGTCAGCGATCTGCTGTCAGGGCCAATGGCAATATTGGGGGCTGTGACCGTGCCGGTCTGTGACGCTGCTGGGGGTAAGGCATCAGGAAAGGCCTGTGCCCCGCTGGCCGCAGCAAGCCCCTCACGGTTGACGCCGCCCAATTGCGGTGTCGGTGACGTCTCAGTGCTGCGGCGGCTGGCAAAACCTACTGCGGGGGCCTGTGCCGGTGCAGGATCCTGTGCCGGGGCCGGAACCGGTGCCTGTGGCGCTGGTGCCGAGACCTCAGGCGCTGAGACCTCTTTGATTTCGGCGGCCTGCGGTACGGCGTCAGCTGGTGACGCGTCTTGTGGTGCAGGCTGCTCCGCTTCTGGCGGTGATGCCTTCATTTCGGCGGGCGCAGGTTTCTCAGGTGCCACTGCATGGCCGATAACCACCACGGCAATGCCGTCAGGTTCAACGGCTTCACCCGGTTCGATCAGCGCCGCAGCGCCGGCTGTGATGCCAAAGAAGGGCTCTCCCAGATAGGGGTGATCACCGGGAACTGCAGCAAAGCTGACCGGATGGAAACGGTGTTCCACGCCAAAGTCTTCGGCCTCTGCCAATGTTTCTTTGGCGACGGCTGCGATATGGGTTTTGTCGCCATCGGGGCAGATATCAAAGGCCAGATCGGCGACTTCATAGGGGGTTGCACCGTCAAGTGCGGCCTTGGCTGCCGCAAGCCGGTCCTCATCGCTCAGGCCCGGTGTCTCAATGCTGAGGTATTTGATCTGCTCGTTTGGCAGCAACAGCTTGGTGCGGACCCCGCTTGGGTCAAGTGCGGATGCGGTCTTGCGCAAAACCGCAAGCTCACCCGCCATATCGGGCGAGTCGAGTGCGACATCACCCACAACGCGCCAACCACCCGCAGCCCGGTGCAAGAGCCGGATACCGTCAAAAGAAAGCGATAGGGCAAAATTCGGTTTCATCGGCACTACTTTAACACATGGAGTGGTAGATAAAACCCATCTACCGTCCCCATAAGATAGCGCGTGCCCCCCCTCAAGGGAAGGGCTGCAAGTGGCAGGTAGGGGCCTCTTGGCGGTCTTTTGACGACGCAATCGGGTGCCACGGCAAAAACCACTCCCGCGCGACATGCGTGGGGGTGGTTATCTGTTAGCTTGACGCTTTTGTCAGTGCCTGATCCAGATCGGCAATCAGATCATCGGCATCTTCGGTCCCGATAGAGATCCGCACCACATTCTGACCTGCGCCTGCCGCTTCTTGTTGTTCCGGCGATAGCTGGCGGTGAGTGGTGGAGGCAGAGTGGATCACCAGCGACCGCGTGTCGCCCAGGTTGGCCACATGGCTGAAAATCTCCAGCGCATTCACCAGTTTGACACAGGCCTCATAGCCGCCTTTGACGCTGATGGTGAACAGGGCACCGGCCCCCTTTGGGCAGACCTTGGCCGCACGCTCAAAATAAGGGGATGATTCCAGACCGGCATAGGTGACCTTTTCAATGCGGTCGTCCTGCTCCAGCCATTTCGCGATCTTGACCGCGTTCTCCACGTGGCGCTCCATCCGCAGGGACAGGGTTTCAGTGCCCATCAGCGTGTAATGCGCAGCCTGTGGGTTCATGGTCATGCCCAGATCGCGCAGACCGATGGCGATACCGTGGAAGGTAAAGGCCAGATTGCCAAAGGTCTCGTGGAATTTCAGCCCGTGATAGGCCGGCTCCGGCTGGCTGAGCGAGGGGAATTTGTCATTCGCGGACCAGTCAAATTTACCCGAATCTACAACGCAGCCGCCCGTGACAGTGCCGTTGCCGGTCAGGTATTTCGTGGTGGAATGCACCACCAGCGTCGCACCCAGTTCGATCGGGCGGCACAGGAAGGGGGTGGCGGTCGTGTTGTCGATGATCAGCGGAATTTCCGCCGCATCCGCAATATCGGCAATCGCGCGCACATCCATGATATAGCCGCCGGGGTTGGCAATCGCCTCGCCAAAGACGGCGCGGGTGTTGTCGTCGATGGCCGCTTTGACAGCATCCAGATCGTCAAAGTCGACAAATTTGCATTCCCAGCCAAAGCGTTTGATCGTGTGGCTGAACTGCGTGACCGTACCACCATAAAGCCGGGTGGAGGCGACGATATTCTTGCCCGGACCCATCAGCGGGAACAGGGCCATGATCTGTGCCGCGTGACCCGATGAACAGCAAACCGCCCCAACGCCGCCCTCAAGCGTGGCAATGCGTTCTTGCAAAACCGCCACCGTCGGGTTGGTCAGGCGCGAATAGATAAAGCCCACTTCTTGCAGGTTGAACAGCGCCGCCGCGTGGTCTGCATCGCGGAACACATAGGCTGTGGTTTGATAGATCGGCGTCTGCCGTGCACCCGTCGCCGGGTCAGGCCGTGCGCCTGCGTGGATTTGCAATGTGTCAAAGCCGTAGGTGGTATCGGTCATGGATGTCTCCTTGCTGGTCCCGTAATGCGGGGATGTCTTTCCGTTTAGGCCAAGGGGCCAGACCAGACAAGAGAGCCTTCGTTTTCAGGGACAGGGCGCAGGGCGCAGCGGGCCTCTTTGGACAGGCGTTCGTGCAAGGGTGACGGGGGCGGAACAAATGTTTTGGGGCGGCTTTTGGAGGGCCTCAGGATGGCTACCTCGGGCCGCTTTGATCTTGGATATCACACGCGGACAAGTGCCAACCGCACGGCCCCATGTCTTGAACGTTTTCGGACACCGCTGTGTCGCGCATTTTGAAAAACGCATTTGGGCCCTGAGGCTACCGAATCCAAAATCCGTTTTTCTTGATCTGATTCCGGATCATCTGTTCCTTGCGCGGCAGGTGGTCTTGATCGAACAAGGCGCGCACCTTGTGGCCGCGTGCCTGATAGATGGTCCGCTTGACCGCATTGGACCCTTTCAGCACTTTCTTGAGCTTGTTTGGCGCGGTCACCGTCTCAAGCACGTCAATCGCGTGCTGGCTTTCGCGGGCATAAAGCAGCGGCAAAAAGCGGTAGTGACAACTGACATCGCCGTCCAGATAGCCTGCGGGCAGCGTGTCACGCCCCCCGCCCAAGGCGTGAATGACAAGGGGCAGGGCGATCTGGTCCAGCCAGGGATCAAAGCTTTGTGCGCATAGTTCAACGGGTGGATCGTCCCGGATGGCCCGCGCATATTCCAGAAATTTTGCGCCAAATTCATGCGGGCAGCGGTAATAGAAAAAGCCTGCGTTGAAATACAGATAGCGCCGCCAGAATTCATCCGGCTGGTCGAGGTCCAGACTGCTGTCAAAATCCAGACCGAATTTGTCGTAAAGTGATTTCCAAAGGCCCGTGTAGCCCGGCCCGTAGATCTGGGGGATGGGCCATGTCCCCTCGCGCCTGAGCGAAGCACTTGGGCGGTCAAAGTCAAAGGGCACGCGGCTCAGATCGCCGGTGATCAATGTATCGGTGTCAAAAAACACAAAAGGTTCGCCTTGGGGCAGGGCGAACAGCATCTCGATCTTGTTGCCGTAGGGGTATTGCTGGCCGAAATGCCGGCTTTCAAAGGGCACTATCTGTGCGCCCAGATCGGTCAGGGCTTCGCGGATTTCGGGGTCCTTGATGCTGGGGTTGTTTTCCCATAGCGGGCCGGGCTGCGGTTCGGCGACGATCAACCGCCCCTTGAAGTCAGGACTGCCGTGGCGCAGGGAAGCGGCGAAAATCAGCGCCTCATAGGACAATCTGCCCTGCTGCCCCACAACAACGACGTTGAAAATCTGCGAGCCTGCCGCTGTACCTGCCATAGTTGCCCTGCGCCCCGTTCATTTTCGAAAACTATAGGCTGATTTGGGAACAGGCAAAAGCCGACAAATAATGCGCGCCGCTTGTGGTTCTGGCTGCTGTCGCGGGGCGGTGGGTGGCCCTTCCTTGGGGTGTGTTCGCGGTGCGCTGACCCCTCACAGCGAAATTAAATAATTAATTTCAATGCGTTAAGGGCTAAATGGCGCATCAGCCAATGCTAGAGGTGCGATCAAATGAACAACCATAAAGCGCATGATGGTGCCATCGAGGCTTGCCAGTTCCAGATCAAACCTCATAATCGAAAACACGAAAGGCCTGCCGGGCCACACATCTATTTTCCAGCCGACCCAAGCATTTCAGACACCAATCCCATTTAGGAGCCTATCGAATATGTGCACGACCATGATCATCACCCCCGGTGCCAGCGCGAACAAGGCCATGACCGTTGGCCATTCCGATGATGACGAATTGTCGGATCAAAGGGTCATTCGCGTTCCAAGCATGACGGGAAACAAGCGCGCAATCATGGCTGAGTCCTATCCCTATCCGCGCTTCAACCGCCCGGACCGGGGCCCGTGGTATAGCCTGCCGGATCAGCCCATCACAGAGGCGATCGGTGAAATTGACCAGGACCAACCGACCTATGCCTATTTTGATGGCAATTACGGTATCATGAACGAACACGGATTGATGATGGGGGAATGCACCAATGCAGCGCATTACCAACCGAGGTTTGTGACGCAGGAAGAGGCAGACAAGACCGGAAAACATATCAGGCTATTTTACAGCTCCGAACTTTCTCGCATCGCGTTGGAGCGGTGCAAGACCGCCAATGACGCGGTGCATCTTATGGGAGACATGATCGACACCTACGGCTATTACGGCGAAGGCGAGACCCTGCTGGTGGCCGATGAAACCGAAGCTTGGGTGTTCGAGATGTGCGCCCTGCCGGATGAAACAAATCACTCCGCATGGATCGCGCAATTGGTCCCCGATGGCGAGGTATTCGTCGCGGCCAATAGTTTCCGCATCCGTGACGTGCCACATGCCGATCCAAGGTATCGTCAAATTCACACCCCCGATCTGGCCAAAAAGCTGAGCGCCGTGGGGTATTTTGACCCGGACAAAGGCCCGCTGGACTGGCAGGTTGCGATCAGCCCGGGCGAATACAATCACCCCTATTATTCCTTGCGCCGGATCTGGCGGGTTTTCGACCGTGTGAACCCTGATCTGGGGCTCAGCCCATGGGTCGAGGGGACCTATACGACCTATTATCCCTTCTCAATCAAACCCAAGGTGCCACTGGCGCTCAAAGACGTCTTCTCGCTTTACCGCGATCACTATGAGGGCACGGAATTTGACCTGACACGCGGCACTGCTGCCGGGCCATATGGCGATCCTCACCGCTTTACCGGTCCCTATGATGGCAAACAGAACGACGCCTCATCGCGGATCGGCAACGGTGCATGGGAACGCGCGATTTCCGTTTTCTATCAGGGCTATACCTTTGTGCTGCAAAGCCGGCCCGACCTGCCCGAAGAGGCCCGCGCGATCATGTGGCTGGCACCGGATGTGTCGTATACGTCGGTATTTGCACCATTTTATGCCAAGGTTGCGGACCTGCCCAAAAGCTATCAGATCGGCAATCCACGCGAATATGATGACAGCGTTGCATGGTGGGTTTTTGATTTCGTCGCAAATTGGTCGCGGCTGAACTTTCAACGTATGTGCACTGTGGATATCATCCCCAAACAGCAAGCGCTGGAGGCGGAAATGATCGCGCGTGTTGCGCAGTTGGATAAGGATATTGCCGGTCACGCAGACCCGGTTGCCGCGATGACAGAATTTTGTGAGACGACAGCAACCGAATTGCTCAAGGACTGGACCAGCCTGGGCAGGCAGTTGATCGCGAAATACTCTGACGGGTTTATCAACCGAAGTGCAGAGGATCGCGAAATGGCAATTCCTATCGGCTATCCCGCCTCTTGGCTGGCGCGCACGAATTACGCCAAAGGTCCCGTAAGTTACAAAATGACTGTGGAAGAGTGAAGAAAAGGGGGGGCTGCCCCCCCTTGCAAGTCTGATCGCCCTTGCTGAATGATAAAATTCAGCAAGGGCATAGGGCTTAGATACTGCCCGAAGATCTGGCAAGGCGTGACGTAATCAGCTCTCCCTGGCTCTTCGTAGGTGCCTTGGCTTCATGCACACCGGTTTTCAAAGCGGCAATCAGTTTCGCCGCGACATCCTCGCCCTGGCTCCAGCATTCGGTGTGCAAGCCTGACCCATGGGTCCAGCCGCTGGCATAATAGATACCCTGCGCGCCCTGTTGCCCTTCGATAGCGTGTTGGGCCGCCATACAGTCAAAATCAAAGACAAAGTGACTGAGGTTCGCGACAGCAGGCTCTCCGGTTTCGGCATCTTTCAGCACCTTGTCAGGGCTGACCGGAATATGCGGGTTTATCGACAAAAAGAACTCAGGCGCGCCAAATTTGTTGAACTGGTTGCTGGCCTTGTCGTTTTGATGGCGGTTGGCGACATAGTGAATCGTATAGGGTTTCAAGGCAACAGAACCGGGCTCATGGATCACGATGTTATAGGTGCTCCAGGCATTGCGGTTGACCGGCATCAGGCGCGTGTCGGTATGGGCGACACTGACTGCGACCTCGTATTTGATCTGCGACATGATATTGGCAGCCTTGGCTGGCAGCCCGTCCGTAAAGATCCGCAACGCGATATCGGCAGGGGTGGCAAGCACGACGGAACCAACCGCCAGCGGCCCGTTCTTGCCCGAGGCATCAGACACGTTATACCCACCAGAGGCCGTGTCCCGCGTGATCCGCGCATCCCACCCTGTATGAAAGGTGATCTGTGGCATATTGTCGGCCATGTAGCCTACCAAAGCGTCGATCCATTTGTCCGCGCCACCAACGAAATAGTTCCGGTCAGCCGGAATGCCGCCTGCACCCTCCTGGATCTTGTAGTAATGCATCACCGCGGCAAAGGGCATGGACCTTGGGCCCAGGGGGCCGCTGGTGAAATACATCCCGTTCACCCTGGGGTAAATAACTTCGGGGCCCAATTCGGGGACCCAGTTATGAACCGGGCTTTGCTCTTGGATGTATTGCTCCATCGTATAGTCATGAAACTTTGGCAGTTCCGCGTCCTTGCCGCCAATCTCCATAAAGCTGGTGACGCTGGCATAGAGGTCCGGGGCCATCGCAGTTCCCCACCACGGGTCCAGCTGGTCCGCCCCATTGGCGTCCTTATAGGCATTGGAGGTTACGGCATGGCCCTTGGTGTTGAAATACGTCGTTGAATCTTCGAGATTTCTGTAAGAGCCATTCTCTTTGGTAAAGCCGATCTGATCCATTACCTTGACGATGTTCTGATAGGCCGCGGTGTTGAAATCATTCACCCCCATATCGGCCCAACGCATCAGGGGCGCATCCTCATATCCCGGCCCTTTGCCGAAATCGAATTGCTTGGTATTGGCATTGCCGCCAAAGCGGTCGTTCTTTTCGAAAATATGTATCTCGGGGATTGTACCGCTATCTTGCCCTTCAACGACCAGGTTCCAGGCCACGGCCAGACCGCCGATACCTCCGCCAATAATTCCAACAACTGCCATTATCTTATCTCCATTTTGATAACTACGTCCGATACAATTCGTTCTGATTGCGCACCCTATGATCCAATAACTTCGACACTCAATGTGCGTAGCGGAAGCGCGTTCAATAAATGCGCGTCCCGCGCCCGTTTGTGCAGCTCCTCAAGCGTCTGTGTCACATTCTCACCGCGCCCCTGCGCGATCATCGCCCGCGCCCGGTCAATATGGAAATCGGACCAAGGGGTCGGTTCTGGTGCGGTATATCTGGCCAGTTCCCCGGCATAACGTTCGGCTGCGTCCCAGTCCTGCGCGTTCAAACAGGCCTGAATGGCATTGCGGTAAAAGCGGAAATAATTATGTCCCACACAGCCCTTTGCAAGAAGCGCCTCCGCCTCGGCCAACATGGCACCGCGGCGATCCTGGTCAGGGGTTGTCAATGCAACCGTCGACATGACCCATGGGCCGATAAAGGATTCCGCCCCCACATCATATAGTTTGACCAACGCCCCTTCGGCGACATCAGCGGCACGTTTCCAATTGCCCTGATAAAACTCGATCCGGGCAAGGGTTTCTTCGAGAAAGGGTTCAAACCGTTTGGCCCCCAACGCATCGGCCAGGTTTAAACCGGTTGCGATTTGCGACCGCGCGTCTTCATACCGGGCCATTGACGTCAAGATCCATCCCGCCGTCAGCCGGGACACGATTTCTGGGCGATTAAGACCAACCTGCGCCGCCAGTTCAGCCGACCGCAGCGCATGATGCAGGGCCTGTTCGGTCTCGTTCATATAGATTTTGACAGTCGCCAGCATGAACCGGTTAGAGCTTTCGACCGCACCAAAACCATGCAGGTCACATAGTTCGAGGCATTCTTCGATCACCGAATGCGCCGTAAACATCTGGCCACGCGCATAAGCGGCATCCCCCAGTCCACTCAGCGCAAGAGCCTGACGTTCTGGTTTTTCGGCCCGCTTTGCATATTCCAGCGATTTTGTGTGATCTTGCTTGCACTCATCCAGATTGCCCTTTGGGAAATGCAGCGCGCCACGGAAATAATGGATCTCGCTCAATTCAGTCAGCAAACCAGCGCTTTCAGCGCGTTTCTGTGCCACATCGAGTAAATCAAACGCCTCGTCGATCCGGTCCAGAATGCGCATCGCGGCGACAATACCGATCTGTGCGCGGCAAATGTCCTTATCTGTTTCGGCCACCTGCTGTGCCAGGGTAAATGTGTCGATGGACAGGGTGCCCTTGCCCAACTCGCGCTGAACGTCCCCCTTGATATGCAAGAGGCGGTAGCGTGTCTGCGCATCCGGGTCGTTCGACAATCCTTTTTCTGCAAACCCAAGTGCCGCATCCTTGAGGTATCTGGCACGGGCCTCTTGTGCTGCCGCCAGATAGGCCTCCGCCGCCTGTTCATCACCGGCTGCATCCAGGTGCTGCGCATGCAACACCAGATCCCGACCTGCGTACCATGTAGCGGCCATCTTGTGCAGGCGGCGCAATTCGTCCCTCAGGATGGTCCCCAAGATGGCATCCCGGATCAGGGCATGTTCAAACAGGTAGCCATCATCAATCTGTTTGATCAGCCCAGCCTGCAGCAGCACGTTTTCATCATAGACATCAACCTGCGCAATCTGGGTCACTGCCGGCATGGAAAACCGCTGGCCCAGTATCGCTGCCGCATGAAGGATCTTTTTGTCCAGCGGTGCCAACCGGTCAAATCGGGACTGGATCAGACTTTGGATCGAGCTTGGAATCTGCTCACCGGATTCATGCGCATGACTAAGAAGCTGTTCCAAAAACAGCGGGTTGCCCTGCGCCCGCTCGATACATTGCCGAATGATCTCTTCTGAGGGATGGATTGTCCCATAGGCAAGCTTGGTTGCCTCCTCAACACTCAGGGCACGCAAAACCATCTGGCGCACCCTTGCGTCACTGCTCATATCCGGCAGGTCCATAGTCGTGACCACACCCTCAAGCCGCGATGTGATGACAAGCACCACAGGGTTGGTCTGGCTCTCTTCGATCAATACTTCGATGCTGGGCAGAATGGACGGATCAGCCCAGTGAATATCTTCGACCACCAAGAACAAGGGCTTTTGCCCAGAGAAATGCCGCACGATCCGGCGCAATGTCTCTTTCTGGGCATCGGTACGGGCCTGATCGCTCATCGCGGCCAGCATGACCGCCTGTTCCCGGTCCGGTTCCCCGCCCAACAGCACGGACAGAAAAACGCCGGAAACATCGTCAAATCTGTCCCCCACAGCCAGATCATTCACAACGCCCCGAATGGCCGAGCGTTGCGCGTTTTCACCCAGACCAAACAGGCTGCTGACCATTTTGTTTAACGGGCTTTGTGCATCCCCCAGACCAAAGTCCAGCACCAGCGTTGAATGCGGATCAAACCCCTGCAAACGGGCGCGGTCGATAAATTCATACAGCATATGGGATTTGCCCATGCCCGCATCCGCGCAAACATAGATCGTTTCGCCAGCACCCTCTGCGCGGGTCCGTTTCAGGACCTTTTCGAGTGCATCAACTTCCATGTCCCGCCCGATCAAGGCCTTGCGGGTGCCCCGTTTCCTGAACCCCTTGAAACGGTGGCCCAGAACTGCGGTGTCGAACCCTTTGACCTCAAGCGTAACGGGGGCGTCACAATCCATCATATGGCTCAAAGAAAGGAAAATCTGATCGTCTATCAGTGTTTCCTTGCCCTTGGCCTGATCCGCCAAACGCGAAGCCAGATTGACCGTCTCGCCAGTCAGACTGAAATCGCGATCTTTGCGCTGGCCGTAACCCTTGGTTGAGAACAGCACAGTTCCTGTCGCGGCACCGATATGCACACTCAGCTCACGACCAAAGCGGCGCGACAATTCCTCCATGGCACGGTGCATCTCAATCGACGTGCGCAGAGCCCGCTCTGTGTCATTCCCATGAGAAACGGGAGCCCCAAAAACCGCCATCACACAATCGCCGATATGCCGGTCGATTGTCCCCCCCATCCGGGTAACGATTTCATTAAACCGGTCATAGAATTCAGACAGGACGTCATGCAGGTCTTCGTTATCCAATTCTCTGGAAAGCTGCGTATAACCGGTCAGATCTGCGAAAACTGTCGTGACCTGCCGCCGTTCGGCATGGCTGGTCTCGGCGGTTTGCGTATTTGCGTCAGAACCCTGGTCTTCTGAGGCCGCCTGCAGTGCCGCAAAGATCTTCTTGCGATGACCAAGAGAACTCACACCAATTTCCTTGAGGTCCTCCATCGTCAGTTCACCAATGAGCGTGATATCGATATCATTGGCCTCAAAGGCCGCAATATATTGCGCCAGCCCAAGGTCGTTCAGAATTTCGTTCAGTTCATTCATGATCTTTTGGTACCGTTGGGCAGAAGAGAACGTTATCTGGGACTAGGGGGGAAACTACCACAGGTTAGCTGTGCTTGATACAGTTAAATCATAAATTGTAGCCCGGTCAGGGCTTGGTGCTGGTCTTTTGATCGCATGCACCGCAACAAAATGACGATGGTCCGGACAGGCCCAATCGCGGCTATGGACCAACCCCAAATCTCTGGGAAGGTGCACATCCGACAACGACATCACATGAAGAAAAAATGGTGGGCGACCCTGGAATCGAACCAGGCGTGCGTCTCCGCGAGGGAGTTACAGTCCCCTGCCACACCTTGCGGCCTGTCGCCCACTACGTCCTTCGCATTGCGCTGGACGTGGAGGCGTGATTACAAGCGACCCTAAGGGGCGTCAAGCCAAAATGCTTGGCTTTTTGACGACATGGACAAAGACATAGTGAATGAGGGCAAGCGCATGAAGAAACCCAAGTGGGTGGTGCAGAAAGAACAGGACAAAAAGGCCGAGGCAAATCTCACGGTCTGGCTGTTTGGATTGCACGCCGTGCGCGATGCGCTGATGAACCCTGAGCGCGAAAAACTGACCCTTTTGGTCACCCCCAATGCGCAAGCCAAGCTGGAAGACGCCATTGCGGCCTCTGGTGTAACCCCCGAGGTGGTGGACCCACGCAAGTTCAAACCGCCAATCGACCCGGGGTCTGTGCACCAAGGGGCCGTGCTGGAGGTCAAACCTTTGAACTGGGGGCGGCTGGAGGATGTCTGCATCGGTGATGAAGCCCCGCGCGTGATGTTGCTGGACCGGGTTACAGACCCGCATAACGTCGGCGCGATTCTGCGCTCTGCCGAGGTGCTGGGGGCCTCTGCGGTCATCGGGACGCGGCACCATTCCGCGCCTGAAACCGGTGCCTTGGCCAAGACCGCCTCGGGTGCGCTGGAGCGGCAACCCTATTTGCGGGTGCGCAACCTGTCAGATGCAATCCGTGCACTGCAGGACATGGGCTATCTGGTGCTGGGGCTGGATGGAGAGGCCGAAATGTCGGTCGAAGAGGCTGTTGCGGGCAAAAGGGACCGCCCCGTGGCCTTGGTTCTGGGGGCAGAGGGGCCGGGCCTGCGCGAGAAAACCCGCGAAACCGTCGATATGTTGGTGCGGATTGACGCGGCTGGGCAATTTGGATCGCTCAACGTCTCAAATGCGGCGGCAATCGCCCTATATGCAGTCAGACGCAACGCATAAGGGCAGGGTTCATGGGCCATCCAACGAAAATCGCCACCTGTTGTCACTGTGGCAGCAAGGCTGCATTGAAACTGGACGCAGGACGTCATGAGCTGAGCTGTGCAAATTGCGGCGCACCGCTGCGCGACCTCAAGATGCTGCCCAAACCGGCCGCTGCTGCCCCAAAGGCGGTCAGTCACCAGCCTGCCTTGCGGCATTTTCCGCAAAAAGCCAAAGCCCTGGCCTATAAGCAGAGCAAACCGCGCAAGGTGAAAAAGCGCAAGAGCTGGTTCAAGGATCTGGCGGAGGATGTCTTTGATTTTGTGGAAGATATTTTTGACTAAGCGGCATCGAGGGATGGCAGCTGGCCTGACCTCACCATGGGCTTAACATGTTGTTCACATCCTTGGCATAGCCATTGAAGAGGCGTAAAGAGATCCCCACTTTTGCGCCATGACGCCGCAGTCCGGAACAATGCCGCGTTTGAATTTTCCCTCGTTCCGCACTCTGCGCCCTTCGGTCTTGTCCAGGGGCGCTTTTTTTTGTTCAAAGAGCAGGCTAGGGTGGGATCATGACATATTCAGATGCTCTTTTACGCGACGTGCTGACCCGTGCCAAACGTGTGGCCGTGGTCGGCGTGTCGATGAACCCCGTGCGGGCCAGCTATTTCGTGGCGCGCTATTTGGGACTGCGCGGGTTTGAGGTGGAATTGGTGAACCCGCGCCACGCGGGCGAGACCCTGTTTGGCAAGCCCGTGCGTGCGTCCCTGTCCGAGATCGAGGGGGGCGTTGATATGGTCGATATCTTTCGCCGCTCTGAAGCCGTGCCCGAGATCGTGCAAGAGGCGCTGGCCGCCTTTCCGCAGCTTCAGACGGTCTGGATGCAGATCGGGGTGGAACACGCTGAGGCGGCCGCACAGGCACAGGCCCGCGGGGTGACCGTGATCCAGAACCGCTGTCCGAAAATCGAGTATCAGCGGCTGTTCGGGGAACTGCGCATGGGGGGATTCGCCACCGGCGTGATTTCCAGCAAGCTGTGAGGCTATGAGGATGTGAGGCGATGAGGGACGCTGTCCCTCAAACTCCCTGAGGTATTTGAGGCCAAAAAGAGGGGGCGGGGGTAAGGTGCCTTTTCGGCGGGCGGGGTTTGGGATGTGATTTAGCGGGCCGCTTTTTCTGCGATGCCGGATTGGGACTGACGGCGGGCGAGTTCGTTCATGACGTCGCCAAGTGGTATGTCGCGGCAGGCCAGCATCACCATGAGATGATAGAGCACATCGGCCGCCTCTGATGTGAGGGCCGCCTTGTCGTCCTTGATGGCTTCGATGATGGCTTCTATGGCTTCTTCGCCGAATTTCTCGGCGCATTTTTCTGGACCTTTTGCCAAAAGCTGGGCGGTCCAGCTGCTGGAGGGGTCGGCATCCTTGCGCGACAGGATCGTGGCGTAGAGATCTTCAAGGGTCATGTCAGCCTCATCGGGATGCCGGCGGCGGCCATATGGGCCTTTGCCTCGGCGATGGTGAATTCGCCAAAGTGGAAGATGGAGGCGGCAAGCACCGCGGAAGCCCCCCCCAGGGTCACCCCTTCGACGAGGTGATCAAGGGTACCGACGCCGCCAGAGGCGATCACCGGGACAGGAACCGCATCGGCGATGGCACGGGTCAGGGGCAGGTTGAACCCCTGTTTGGTGCCGTCGCGGTCCATTGAGGTGAGCAGGATTTCTCCGGCCCCTTTGGCGGTGACTGTCCGGGCAAATTCGACCGCGTCGATGCCGGTGGGTTTGCGCCCGCCATGGGTAAATATCTCCCATTTGCCGGGAGAGACCGTTTTTGCATCTATCGCACAGACGATGCATTGGCTGCCAAATTGATCGGCGGCCTGTGCGATCACATCGGGATTGGCGACCGCGGCAGAATTGAAGCTGACCTTATCCGCCCCGGCAAGCAAGAGGGCGCGCACGTCCTGGGCGCTGCGCACGCCGCCGCCTACGGTGAGCGGGATATAGCAATGTTCCGCCGTGCGGCGCACCAGGTCAAACATTGTGCCACGGTTCTCGTGTGTGGCGTGAATATCCAGAAAGCACAGCTCGTCGGCACCGGCCGCATCATAGGCGATGGCCGCATCGACAGGATCGCCCGCATCGCGCAAACCGACGAAATTGACGCCTTTGACAACGCGGCCGTCGGCCACGTCGAGGCAGGGGATGATACGGGTTTTCAGCATGGATGAGGGTCACCCCAATCTGTTCAAATATCAGTCTCAGTCAGCCAGGGCCGCCAGCGCCTCTTTGAGGTCGATCGCGCCATCATAGAGGGCGCGGCCCGAAATTGCGCCCTCAATCACGCCTGTATCCTTGAGTGCTTGCAGATCGGCAAGCGAGGAGACACCGCCAGAGGCGATCACCGGGATGGAGACCGCACGGGCAAGGGCGGCCGTGGCGTCAATATTGGGCCCGCCCATGGCCCCGTCACGCAGGATGTCGGTATAGATGATCGCCGCAACGCCTGCATCCTCAAAAGATTTGGCAAGATCGGTCACCATGACGTCGGTCTCTTCGGCCCAGCCTTTGGTCGCCACGCGTCCATTGCGGGCATCTATGCCCACCGCGACCTGACCGGGAAAGGCGCGCGCCGCCTGGCGCACCAGATGGGGGTTTTCTACGGCGACGGTGCCCAGGATCACCCGCGCCAGCCCCTTGGAAAGCCAAGCCTCGATTGTGGCCATGTCGCGGATGCCGCCGCCCAGTTGCGCAGGCACGGGGCAGGCTTTGAGGATCGCCTCAACGGGGGCTGCGTTCACAGGCGCACCGGCAAAGGCACCGTTCAGGTCAACCAGATGCAACCACTGGCATCCAGCATCGACAAAACTGCGTGCCTGGGCTGCGGGATCGTCGTTGAAGACGGTGGATTGCGCCATGTCGCCGTGAACAAGGCGCACGGCCTGGCCGTCTTTGAGGTCAATGGCGGGGAAAAGGATCATCTGGGGCCTCTGGTTCTGATTGGCGATGGTTTTGCACGGGGGGCGGGGATTTGCAACGCGACCTGAGGTTAGGCTTGCCAGAAAGGACCAAGCTGGCACAAAGTAGCAAGAAAATGGGAGGAATATGATGAAAACACTTATGACAGCGGTCGCATTGAGCTTTGCCCTGGGCAGTGCTGTTTGGGCGGCAGACCCGATTGTGGGCACATGGCAGACGATCAAGGACGACAATGGCAATTCGGGACAGATTGAGATCACCCCCTGCGGTGCTGCGTTTTGCGGCACTTTGGTGAAGTCCTACGATTCTGCGGGCAAGGCGTTCAAATCGGCCAACCAGGGGCGCA
This sequence comes from Sulfitobacter sp., assembly GCA_017854855.1. GTDB lineage: Bacteria > Pseudomonadota > Alphaproteobacteria > Rhodobacterales > Rhodobacteraceae > Sulfitobacter. The sequence goes on from JAFMGZ010000046.1 coordinate 20,425, forward strand.
AATTGATCTGGGATATGCAGAACAAGGGCGGCGGCAAATACAGCGGTGGCAAGGTGTATTCACCGGACCGGGACAAGACCTATAGTGGTCAGCTGGTCCTGTCTGGCAATGCATTGGATGTCAAAGGCTGCGTTCTGGGCATCTGCCGCAGTGGTGGTAAATGGTCCCGGGTCAAGTAATCCGGGTCTGCAGGAAGCTCCCCGCAGGATCACTGCGTTGAATGTGGCGGCCCGGTTTCATAGACTGGAAAGTGAAACCGGGTTTCTGCCATGGGCAAATAGGATGAAGGAGACTTGGACATGGGCCGTCTACGCCATGGCTTGGCGCTGATCTTGATCTGTTGTGCATCTGCCGCTTGGGCACAGGAGGGCGGCCAGACCGAAGTGCCGCGCGGGCTGTGGGAAACCCAGCCGGATGTGCAGGGGGTGGTCTTGCATGTGCGCACCAGGCGCTGCGGCAGGTCGCTGTGCGGTCGGGTTGAGCGGGCCAAGAACCGTCAGGGCTATGACACGCCGTCAAATGCGGTCGGTGACAAGGTGCTGTGGGAAATGCGGCCGCAGCCGGATGGCAGTTTTTGGGGCGAATACCGCGACCATTCTGCCGAACAATATCTGAATTCACGCGCACAGGTGTTTGGGCGCGACATGCGGATTGAGGCCTGTAATGACACGCGCTGCAAAAGCCTTGTCTGGAAACGTATCAGATAAAGCGTTTTGCGGATAATCTGATCCGCCATCTATCGCTTAACCCGTTGAAATACATCACTTCAGGCAGCGGGTAGGGTCTTTTCGAAAACATCTGGAGGGCATGGCCCGCCTGCGATGGTCAGGGGGCCCAGGTCAGAAAGTTCGCGATCAGGCGCAGACCCGTGGCCTGGCTTTTCTCGGGGTGGAATTGCATGCCCAGCATGGTGTCACGACCGATGATTGCTGTCACGTCGCCGGCGTAATCCACATGGGCCAGCCGTTCGGCGGGGTGGGTGACGGCCATATGATAGGAATGCACGAAATAGGCATGATCGCCGGTCACAAGATCCGCGAAAACCGGATGCGGATGGTCGATGATCAGATCGTTCCAGCCCATATGGGGCACTTTGAGTTTCGGATCAGCGGGGGTGATGCGCGTCACCTCACCGGCAATCCAGTCCAGACCGGGGGTATCTTGGTATTCGCGCCCGATGCTGGCCATCAACTGCATGCCGACGCAGATCCCGAGGAAGGGACGCCCCTTGACCTCAACCGCCTCGACCATCGCATCATACAGCCCGCCAGAGCCCTTGAGGGCAGCCATACAGGCCGGAAAGGCACCGTCACCGGGCAGCACGATCCTGTCGGCGCCCGCGACCACATCGGCATCAGAGGTGACGATCACATCGCCCCCTCCAACTTCGCCCGCCATGCGTTCAAACGCCTTTTGGGCTGAATGCAGATTGCCTGATTCGTAATCTATAATCGCGGTCAGCACCGGCAGGTCCCCCGTTCAGCTTTGCTCACAAGGCACCCTTGGTGGAGGGAATGTCTTCGGCCTTGCGCGGGTCCACTTCGACGGCTTCGCGCAGCGCACGAGCCACGGATTTAAAGGCCGCCTCTGCGATATGGTGGCTGTTGATGCCATGCAGCATATCCACATGCAGCGTGATCCCGCCATGGGTGCTGAGCGCCTGAAAGAACTCGCGGACCAATTCGGTGTCAAAGCTGCCGATCTTGGGCGTGGGCAGATCAAGGTTCCAGATCAGGAAGGGACGGGCCGACAGATCAAGCGCGGTGCGTACCAGCGCATCATCCATCGGCAGCAGGCACGATCCATAGCGGCGGATGCCGCGTTTGTCGCCCAGGGCCTTGGCCAGCGCCTGTCCCAATGTGATGCCCACATCCTCTACCGTGTGGTGATCGTCGATATGCAGATCGCCCGTCGCGCGGATGGTCATGTCAATCAGCGAATGCCGCGCCAGCTGGTCCAGCATATGGTCAAAAAAGCCAACGCCGGTCTGGTTGTCATATGCCCCCGTGCCATCAAGGTTGATCTCAACGGTTACGTTGGTTTCGGCAGTGCTGCGGGTCAGGGTCGTGCTGCGCATCAGGGGGCCTTTCACGGGGCTTTGGGTTGGTGTCCTTATAACAGCACCGGCGGGCAGGCCAAGCCCGGGCGCATGTCATTCACCCATTGCGGGGGCGGGGGCCTTGTGCGACCCTTGGGCCAACCAGTCAAAGAGGCCACCATGAGCACATGTGTCTTTATCCAGATCCGGTGTAAACCCGGCACCACCTACCGCGTCGCAGAAGACATCGCGCTGCGTGAAATCCATTCTGAGCTGTATTCGACCTCAGGCGATTTCGACCTGTTGATGAAACTTTATGTGCCCAAGGGCCAGGATGTGGGGGTCTTTATCAATGACCATCTGCTGGACATCGAAGGGATCGAGCGGTCTTTGACCACGATGACCTTCAAGGTCTTTTGATCATTCTCGTCCGGGCCTGCGCGATTGCCCTGTGCCTTTCACTGGCCTTGCCCGTGGCGGCACAAAACCAGCGTATTTACAAAGGGCAGGAGGCCGCCGCACTCAGGTGCGCCAATACTTTGGCATTGACCGCGGTCGCCCTGTCACGCGCCGAGTTGATGGATCGGGCCGAAAAGGAAGTGATGCTCAGCATTTCCGTCTTGATTCTGGAACGGCATGTCCAGGGCACCTGGGCGCAGAAAAAAGCAGCTCTTGCCGTGATGCGGGACCGCCGGTCCGTGACCGAGACGCTGGAGGATTACCAGCAGAACGCCGCGCGCTGTCTGGCGCAGTTCCCGATCAACTAAGGCTGCGTGGCAGGCCGCGCATCGGTGCCTGAGACCGGGCTATCCTTGCGCGCAATTTCTCTTTTGACATGGCGCGGCTAAAGGCACGGGCACGGGCGCGGTCAAAGGTTTTCTTGACCCTTTGGTTTCTGCTGGCATTGGGCATCACCGGATTGCCGACCGACACATCCAGGTTCATCGGGCGGCCATCATCGAACACCGGTGCGCGTTCTTCCAGAACTTCGAGGATCTGGTCTTCGATATCGGGCCAGGCGGGGGCCTCTGCGCCCTGAAGAATGCACAAGAATGTCCCATCCCCCTCATAGGCCATCAGCAGATTGGGGCAATTGACGACTTCGGCAATGGAATCGACCGTCTCGGACAGGGCGATTGCGAATTCATGCGGCTTGCTATTGGCAAACAGGCTGTCCACATCGGCGATATGGGCGGCAAAGATCGTGCAGCTGTCCAGACGGGTCCGCGACAGCTGTGACAGGTAATTGCCCAGGGCAAAGGGCAGGATCATTTGCGCGGCATGGTGCAGGCGCACCGGATCGCTCAGCGCAAAGTCATGGGTGCCTTTGTCGAGGGTCTGATCAATTTTGGTGGTGTCCAGTATCGGGGCATTGCCCGATTTTTCCGTCATCCGCTGCGCGACACGCACGCGGGTGGCAATTTCTTTCACGTCAAAGGGCTTGGTGATGTAGTCATCCGCCCCGGCGGCAAAGGCCCGTTCGATCCGTGTGTTGTCTGTCACCGATGTCAGCATCAGGATCGGTGTATGACGGTATTGCGGCATCTGGCGTATCTTGGTGCACAGCTCAATCCCGGTCATGCCGGGCATCTCGATATCCAGCAGGATACATTCAAAGGGACGGCTTTGGTTCTCAAGGATCTGAAGGGCCGACGCGCTGGAGTCTGCCGTGACCATATCCGTCAGATCGGCCTGCCGGAAAATGATCGGCAGCAAGTCCAGAATGACCGGATCGTCATCAACAGCTAGCAATCTCATTACGTACCTCGTGCTTCGTCCCAATGAACCATGGTAGGCGAACCATGGGTTGAAACCTTTAAATATCGAGATCTGGGCAAGATTAAGGCAAATTTGAAAACAATGAAGGCGGATGCGACTAAAAAGGGCAGTTCTGTCATCAATGCCCACAGCAGGCCCGGATTGTCCCGTTTTCGCGTACACAGGCGAGGGGTGACCGACCCATCGCATAGTCCGCACCGCAGATTGCCGACCGGCCATCTGAAACAAAAAAACCGCCCAATGGGCGGTTCGTTTGATTTCCTACCGGGGCTGGTAGGACCAAATGGAGCGGGCGAGGCGATTCGAACGCCCGACCCTAACCTTGGCAAGGTTATGCTCTACCCCTGAGCTACGCCCGCATCCTTTGGTGAGGCCGGAGATACCCATAGACCGCGACCCGTGCAAGAGGGAAATCGAAGGCAGCGCAAAGTTTTTTGCAATTTTTGGGCTGACCGGCATTTGGGGTCATGACAACAGGCCGTGACCGATCAGGGCAAGGGCGGATGCGCCCAACATCAACAGCGTCAGCCCTGTGCCCAGCTGCCGCAAAATGATCCTTTGCGGTGTGGCGGCAAAACCCAAGGCATGCAAAACCCGCCCCCCCAGCAAGGCGATGCCCATCACATGCAGCACCAATCCAGGCGCGCCAGAAAGCTCTGTCAACGCCATCAGGATCAGCCCAAGGGGGGCATATTCAGCGCAATTGGCCTGCGCGCGCATCCGTTTGAGCAGGTTCTTATCGCCAGCGTCGCCCAAGGAAATGGTATTGGCGCGGCGGTACATGATCACCCGCCAGGTCAGGGTGAGGAAGATCAGCGTGATCAATCCGGCATAGACAGAGGTAAGGGGCAGGGGCATGGGGACGCTTTCATTGATTGTGGTGGGCCGCAGGCCGGGTGCTGCTGCCTGCCTTGGCAGAATAGCAGCATGCAGTCCCAAAGGCACCAGCGGTACCGCGTGACGGCAGGCAGGCAGGCGGCCATAACGAAAAAAGGCCCCAACCGCCGTTGGAGCCTTTTGATTTATAGAAGCCGGATCTTAGTGACCGGGCTGTTTATCCCAATCGGACTGCTTTGGCAGGATCTCGAATGTGTGCTCTGGTGGTGGGGATGGCAGTGTCCACTCCAGCGTATCCGCATATTCGTTCCATGGGTTGTTCTGTGTCACCCGTGCGCCCCAGCGCAGTGAGTAGGCGATCACACCAAAGAAGAAGATGAAGGACCCAAAGCTCAAGAACGCGCCCCAGCTTGACCACAGGTTCCAATAGGCGAATGCCTCTGGATAGTCGATGTAGCGACGTGGCATGCCCTGACGACCCAGGAAGTGCTGTGGGAAGAAGGTCAGGTTTGCACCGATGAACATCGCCCAGAAGTGCAGCTTGCCTGCCCACTCAGGGTACATGCGGCCGGTCATCTTGGGGAAGTAGAAGTATACCCCCGCAAAGATCGCGAATACCGCACCCAAGCTCATTACATAGTGGAAGTGCGCCACAACATAATAGGTGTCATGGTAGTAGCGGTCCACGGCAGCCTGCGACAACACGATCCCTGTCACACCACCAACGGTGAAGAGGAACAGGAAGCCAAAGGCCCAAAGCATCGGTGTCTTCAGTTCAACAGAGCCGCCCCACATGGTCGCGATCCATGAGAAGACCTTGACCCCGGTTGGCACCGCGATGACCATTGTTGCCAGCATGAAATAGGCCTGCTGGTTCAATGTCATCCCGACCGTGTACATGTGGTGCGCCCATACGACGAAACCCAATGCACCGATGGCGATGATCGCCCAGACCATTGGCAGATAGCCAAAGATCGGCTTGCGGCTAAAGGTGGCAATGACGTGGCTGATGATACCAAAGCCGGGCAGGATGATGATGTACACTTCCGGGTGGCCAAAGAACCACAGGATGTGCTGGTACAGAACCGGATCGCCGCCGCCCGACGGGTCGAAGAAGGCGAAACCAAAGTTACGGTCCATCAACAACATGGTGATCGCGCCGGCCAGAACGGGCAGGGACAACAGGATCAACCAGCTTGTGACAAAGATCGACCAGGCGAACAGTGGCACCTTGAACAGGGTCATGCCGGGGGCACGCATGTTCAGGAATGTCGTGATCATGTTGATCGCGCCCAGAATGGAAGACGCACCAGAGACGTGCACCGCAAAAATGGCGAGGTCCATGGACATGCCGCCTTCTTTTACGGACAGCGGTGGATACAGCACCCAGCCCACGCCAGACCCAGCTTGACCGCTGCCACCAGGGGCCAGAAGCGAACAAACAGCCAGCGCCGTACCGGCAACATAAAGCCAGAAGGACAGGTTGTTCATCCGCGGGAACGCCATATCCGGCGCACCGATCTGAAGCGGCATGAAATAGTTGCCGAAACCACCAAAGAGGGCAGGAATAACAACAAAGAACATCATGAGAATGCCGTGACCGGTGATCAAAACATTCCAAAGATGCCCGTTAGGCGTACAGACCGTGGCCGGATCGGCGATCAGACGCGCGCCTTCCATACACATGTACTGAACCCCGGGGTTCATCAGCTCCAACCGCATGTAGACGGTGAAAGCAACGGATACAAAACCCGCGAGTGCTGAGACGATCAGATACAGGATACCGATGTCTTTGTGGTTTGTGGACATGAACCAACGGGTGAAAAAGCCCCGTTCGTCTTCGTGATCGTGCCCGTGAATGGCTGCGTCTGCCATGCGGTGCCTCCTCGATATAGATATTTGAACCCCACGCCTGTTGGCTATGCGCAGAGCGATGTGAATTTTGTTCTAATCCGCTGACTGCGCAGGGGCAATGGGCGCGTTTGCCGCAGGAGGAGAAAACTGCACTAAATTTCGGCTCTGTGCGGCTCTGACCCGGGGCATTTGCCGCGCGATCAATGGTTTTTGCCGACACCGCGTATCAAATGTCGGCAAAAGCCGCCCTTGCGCCACAGTATTTCTGCGGTTTGCCTGGCAATGCTGTGATGCAGGAGCGCCACGATTCTATCCGCAAAGGTCGCGCGACACCTCTCGTCGGCACAGGGGGGGCATTGCTGCGGCAGCTGCGTTAGGGCCGCGCGCCAAAGACCGTATCGAATTGCGCGCGCAAAGCGACATCCAGATCATCCATCGTCACGGGCAGGCCCATATCGACCAGCGACGTGACGCCGTGATCCCGAATGCCGCAGGGCACGATCCCCTCAAAATGGCTGAGGTCAGGTTCCACATTGATGCTGATCCCGTGAAAGCTGATCCATTTGCGCAGGCGGATACCGATGGCGGCAATCTTGTCTTCGGCGGCTGATCCGTCCGCTTGGGCAGGCTTTTCAGGCCGCTGCACCCAGACCCCAACACGTCCGGTCCTGATTTCGCCGCGCAGATTGAACTGGTCCAGCGTGGCAATCACCCAAGCCTCAAGGTCGCGCACGAAACAGCGCACATCGCGGCCGCGTTTGCCGACATCCAGCATGACATAGGCCACCCTCTGGCCCGGCCCGTGATAGGTGTATTGCCCACCGCGTTTGGTGTCATAGACGGGAAACCGCTCTGGATCGGTCAGGTCCTGCACCTTGGCGGAGGTGCCTGCGGTATACAGGGGGGGATGTTCCACCAGCCAGATGCATTCATCGGCCTCACCTGCCGCAATGGCCGCGACGCGCGCTTCCATCCATGCTTCGGCCTGGCGATAATCGGTCAGACCGTCTGTTGTGATCCATTCTACCATAGGCGCGATGTAGACAGGCTTGTGACCCACGGCAAGGGCTGGGATGTCTTCGGCGTTCGGCGCGCTATCCAGATCAGGCCGCGTCTTTCTCATTCAGGACCTTTTGCAGCATCTGCGCATAGGTCGGCGCACCCTGCGCCCCCGTCAGCAGATAGCGGCCGTCAAAGATCATCGATGGCACACCCGATACCCCCCGCGAGGTCCAGAATTGTTCATGGGCGCGGGTCTCTTCGGCCTGGCTGCCAGAGACGAGCACTTGGTCGGCCTCAGCGCGGTCCAACCCCACGGTTTCTGCCACATCGAGCAGCACATCCGTGTCGGAGACATCTTTGCCCTGCTGGAAATGCGCGGCGAACAGGGCCATCTTCAAGGGGTGCTGCGCCCCTTTGGATTGCGCCCAACCCAAAAGCTGATGCGCGGCAAAGGTATTCACGATGCGGCTGTCATCGTTGAAGTTGAACTCAAAACCCAGCTCCTTACCCAATGCGCTGAGATGCTGGCGCGCCTGCGCAGATTGCTCTGCGCTGCTGCCGTATTTCTCTGTGATATGTTCGCGCAGGTTTTGCCCCTCTGGCGGCATCGCGGGGTTCAATTCGAAAGGATGCCAGCGGATATAAGCACCGACCCCGACCATGCCCAATGCCTGTTCCAGCTGCTTGTAGCCGACAATGCACCACGGGCACATGACGTCTGACACGATGTCGATCTGAACGACGGGGCCATCGTTTGGCGGAGTGGATTCGGACATGCAAGAGCCTCTTTCAATCAGGGTATGGTGAAAACCTCAGCTTTTAGAGCGGGTTTTTCAAGGGGGCGGGCACCCATTGCCGCGATGATGTCACGTCAGTTCGCGGTTTCGTCACGCGTGCCACGCCCGCCCGGACCCGGGGCAGGCCGACAGGCCAAGCGGTTTGATCATTTCGTGCTTTTTTGCTCTTCACAAGGTCTGCGTTCCCCGCTAAACCGCCCAAACCAACCATGGCTTGCGGTCGTGGCGGAATGGTAGACGCGCAGCGTTGAGGTCGCTGTGGGGTAACACCCGTGAGAGTTCGAGTCTCTCCGACCGCACCA
>JAFMGZ010000047.1 GCA_017854855.1 Sulfitobacter sp.
CCGTCGAACTGCCGCCCAATACGCGCAAGAATGAAGCTGATACAGATCCTGTGTCGAGCACAAAATTTGTAGCGCGGAAGGAAGGAAGCGGGTCGCCTATTTGCTCCCAATACCCTTCTTGCAGTCGAAAAGTGCCAACATCGATATGGCCTTCGGGACCGGTTGAAATGGGATCACCCACGCTGTTTAGAGCTGTCAACGTCAGTCCACCATTCGTGGCAGTAATGGACTGATTGATCGTGATTGTCCTGTCTGCCACGAGAGACAAGGTGGAATTTGAGGTCCAGTTCAGGGCTGCATCTATTGTGATTGTACCAAGCTCACCTGCGTCAGCAAACGAGATAACAGGATCGGGCCCGACAGCAACTGCAGGTGAGGTTTCGATGCTGACCGATGCACTGTCCAATTGCGAGATGAGAGTTGCCGCCTCAATCTGGTTGACTTCCGTCGCGGTGGTTACAATCTCAATATCTGTGGGGTCCAGCAGAAGTTCGCCGGTATTGCCCGCATCCGCACGTAGATCCGCGTTGCCGCGGTAGGTTAGGTCAATCTTTCCCGATACCTCTGCAAAACCGCCGTGACCGCCTTCGGCACCGCCACGTGCAGAAATCTTGCCTGCGAATTCAGTCGCAAGATCAGACCATAGAATAACGCGTCCGCCGTCGCCTTGGGTCAGGGCATCCGCCTGAATAAAGGTGTCGCGATCGACGGTCAGGGTTTCGGCAGTAGGCAGGCTGTCTGTGCCGCGATATTCGCCACCAATACGGATCAGGCCGCCGCCATGGGTCCCGCTGGCGTCAATCTGTGCCCCAGCAAGTACAATATCACGGCCCGTGATTGTGATGTCGCCGCCGCGTTCGGGGCGTGCGGTGGGGCGGGCGGATTGCGTCACCTGAATTGCGGGTCGGCGCGATGAGGTGCGGATCGTGCCGCGCACTGTGATCTTACCACCGCCGCCACCGCCCAATGTGATGCGGCCGTTGCGTCCACTGACTGTGCGCGCCTCAACAACGCCGCTCATGTTAATTGCATGACGCGCTGCATTTCGTGCTGTCGCAGCAGAGATTTGGACCGTGCCGCCGTTGGCCTGAATTGTGCCTGAATTTTCAATCAGCGCCTCAAGCCCGTCATCATCGGAATTTGTGGGCACCGCCACCTGAAGAAAACCATCCCCGGCCAGATCAAGAGTAATCCGTTCACCAGACCCCAGACCGACAAAGCCCAAAGGTGCCTGAATGGTCCCCGAATTGCGGACCTTGCCGCCGATAAGGGCGGCATACCCGCCGGTCACGACCTGGATTGTGCCCGCGTTGCTGACTGTGGCCGACGCACCGTTGCCTTCAAATACCGTGTTGCCGGTGACAAAATCATCGGTTCGGATGCTGAGCGTCGAGGCGACAAAGCTGCCGCTGTTTACACTGCCGGTTGGGCCAATAAAAATACCATTCGGATTGACCACAAACACGCGTCCGTTGGCGTTGAGCTGGCCGTGGATCTGGCTGGTGGTGTCACCTGTGACGCGGTTTAGGATAGCGGAGTCGCGATTTGGTTGGTGGATGTCGACACGGTTGCCTGCGCCGATGGAAAAATTATCCCAATTCACCACAGCCCTGTCACTGCTTTGGGTGATCGTCATCGTCGAAGAGGTTGTCGTGCTGATCGCGACGCTGCCATGCACAACGCTGCTGCCTGTGGGCAAAGTATCTGCCATCGCCCAAACGGGCGTCAGCGCTGTCCCAAGGATCAGCGCGAGTCGGGCAAGCCGCTGACCCCCGGGCGTTCTAGAAACGCAGGGAGCCTTGGATGCTGATTCGGTTGCCATCCGGCAAGTCGTCATCGCGGGTTCCTTTGGCGTATTCGATACGCATGGTTGCCGAAGAAAAGTTCGATTTCTCCAATGTATTCAGTTCTATACCAAAACCGATAGAGGTTGCGGACACATTTCCACGTTCCTGTGCGGTTGGCTTTTCGAGGGACACATCCCCATAGGCGGCAAAAACATAAGGGCTGAGCAATAGCTGACGATCGGCAAAAACTGTCTGCTGCGGCATGGAAAGTTCTGCCCGGGTAACGAAACCACTATCGCCTTTGACGCCGCCAGCGTCAAAGCCTGACAGCTCCTGACCCCCGGCAATGCCAAATTGCTCTCCTGTCAAAAGCGCATCGCCAAAGGATGACTGGGCGCGGCCGGACAGGGAGAATGTATATGTATCGCCAAGTTGCCGACGGTAGCGGCCTGAAATCACCATCTTGGTGAATTTGGCATCCGCACCCTGACGTGACATGGGCGTGCCGCCGATGGCATCTGCCGCGGTCCGTGCACCAAGCGCATCCAGCCCCTGTGAAAGCACGGCACCCGCTTCGATTGAGGCACCGCTTTCGGTCAGCCAGAACCCATCACCCGCAAAGCGCAAGACAGTGGTTTTGTCCTGGTAGATGGGGCTACGGCTGCCTGTAGCTGCGATCAGGAACTGTTCATCCGATTGACGGTCCAGCGTCAGCTGCCCCGAGATGTTGCGGTTGCGAGAGCGGACAAAGGGATAAAACAGACGCACCGAACTGCGGGCAAAGCGACTGGTGCTGGGCGCGATCTGGCTGTCGGGGGCGGTGCGGCTGTCGGTCGCTTCGATGTTGAGCGTCAGACCATCATAGCCCAGCGGTACAACCCCGCCGAGAGACAATGTGCGCAGGCTTGGGTCGCTGCCAAAGAAAGAGCCCACATCATTTGTATGGTTCCCGGTCGGAGCGCCGGAAAGCCGCGCGTAGATTGTTTCGCCTAGGTTGAAGGGCGAATTGAATTCGACACCGGCGCTGAGGTTTACCGGGCCCAGGTCGCTTGAGGTGAAATTATCAAAGGCCACAAATCCGGTGATGGGCCGGAATTCAGGCTGCAGGATCAGCGATGTGCCGCCCGGTGTGGCCCCTGCGGCCAAGGCAGACCCCAGCGCAATCCCATAGGTATCGCCGGCCAGCAAAAGCTGGCGTTCCAGTTCAGGCAGGCGCAGGCCGCGTTTGCCCACCAGCGGCGCGGTCAGCCCTGTCACACGGTCCCGGACGGGCGCAGGCACGGTTGACGTGTCAACGGCTTCGACAAACCCATCGATGACTTCGATCTGCAGGCTGCCGCCATCGCGTAATTCTTGCGCAGGCAAAACCACGCGGGCCAGAATGAACCCTGCCTGCGCATAGGCGGTTTCCATGTCGGCGGTGGCGTTAAAGATTTCCTCGACGGTGATGGTTTTTCCAGTCAGCCGCGCCTGCGTCGCTTGGTTGACTTGCGCCATTTGTGGCAGCGCGCCGTTCAGAACAACGCCCGAGAGGTTGATCAGCAGCTCTGCGGCCCCTTCTGGAGCCTGTGTTCCACGTTCGCCCGAAAACACGACAGCCCCGGTCAGACGCTGCGCGTTGGGCGCGAAAGACGACGGTGTCACCTCGCTTGCGGTTTGGGCATCTGCCGGAGTCCATTGCGCGCATAGGCCCAAAACAACGGCCGCGACAATCGCGCGCGCAGACAGGTTTCGTGCTGAATTTGACCTCATAGGGAATTGTCGATCATAGGTCTTTTTGAGTTCTGGCATCTAAAAACCCCCGCCAAAATAGAATAAAATCACCGCAAAACTACTTAAAGTCAAGATGTTATGCCCTTTAATTGTGCTTTTTGCAAGCCGGGCCTCTGGCAGGAATACGTCGGAAATGTGGCGATACTATGGCCAGCAGTGCAGGTTCTGCTGGAAATCCCTTGCAATGCTGTTTTGGCTGGTTTCCAATTGTGACAGGGTGGCTCTCATATTTTAGCGTGATCATTTTTTTAACGGCCGCCGGACTGGAACGACTTTTTGGAGGTCTGTCGAATGGCAATCGAAGGATTGACCCCGCAGCAAAGTGATTTCATCGAGCGCTTTTTGAAAGTGCCGAAAGTGTTCAACCGCAAGGCCATGAAGCAAAAGCGGCGCGAGGCAGCAGAACAGTTTCGTCTGTTTAACGCGGAACTTGAGCAGATCAGCGATGACATCGCGCAGCTGAACGACCCCGAGATGCGGTCGATCCTGCGCGGGCAATTGGCAGCAGCAGAAAAGGTTATCGAACGCGATCCCAAGAACCTTGATTTCGAGGGGGGCCACGATCACCTGGAGCAGGTTCAGGCCGCTGTTCGGCAGGTCCGCGCAGAAGACACGGCACCTGCGGTCTATGCAGCGCTGGAAAAAACCATCGAGGAAATGCGCAAGGAAAATCCTTTGATCGCCCAATCTGGCGGCGCTGACGGGCAAAGCGACATTGCGTTGACCTGGACCTATGTTCAGGAAAAATTCCAGTCAGGTACCCAAGGGGGCAGTCACGATGATCTGGTCGCCGCGATCAAGGCGATGGCGCGGCTGGAGGTCATGATCCGCACCGCACAGAAGGCAGCACAAAACCCTTTTGAATCCTTGGTGGCTGAAATGGAAGGGGTGGGCGATGCCGCCCGCGAAGGACTGGACCCTGCCGTTCTGGATGCCCGTCGCAGACTGTTGGACACACATAATCAACTTTCTGCGCTGCGCGAGATGTTGAATACGCAATTTGGTGCAGACAAGGTCCCCCTGGCCTTGCGGATCGCATGTTCGACGACGCAAAAGAAACTGGATGCGGCCGTGGGTGCCGCCCCGGCCAAGCTGATTGGTTTGGCGGATGATGCCGAAGCCGGCTACCGCGATGCACAGAAATCGGGCGCTGCATTGATCGCTGAGGCCAAGACATGGGCGCAGGATCACGAGGCATTTCGCGTGCGCTATGCGGTTATGCAGGCCCATGCGATGCGCAATGATGCTGTTCTGGTCAAACCTGAGTTTGACAAGGTCACGCAGGCCTATACCGAAGCACGGCAAAAGGCGGCCACGCATGACTATGCAGAGGCAAGCCGCGCAATTGCCGTGGTGCGGCACGATCTGAAGGATGCGCTTGATTTCGCGGACGACTGCGCAACTTACAAAGTTCTTTTTGATGAACGAAAGGCGCTGTTGGATACTTTGCCAACAGAGGAACAATGCCAGCTGGACAAGCTGAAACAGGACCGCCTTGCCGCGAAAAAACTGCTGGACGATGCCCGTACCGCGCAGGAGGCGCGACAGATGGTCGGGGCGCTGGCAGTTCTGAACCAGATCCCAACCGCCGTGGCCGACATCATTGACCAAAACAAACACGCAAGGAATTTCAAACGCTATCAGCGTGCCTGCACGGCCAAGAACACCGAACACGCGGCCCTGAGTGCCGAGGTCAAGGCGCTGCTTGAAGATGAAATGGCCTATTGTCTCAAAGCGCTTGCGGCAGCAGAAGCCGACGCGGCCCGTGGTGCCTATCGCAGTGCCTATGGTCAGCTGGTCAAGCTTTATTCTTATCAGGTTTTGCTAAAGAAAGACGCAGAATACCTGGCGGCTTATCTGCTGGAAAAAACAGCCTTTGGCGCCCGCCTGAAGGCCGCAAAAGACCGCAAGGGGCCTGACGGGCGCGTGGCAATCGAAAGCTATTACCAAGCGCTGGTCGCAGACGAGGCGAAACGCGCCGGTGCAGAGGCGTCAGGGGATTTCAAGCTGGCCAATGCCATGTGCTTGCGGGCCAAGAACGACCATGACGAAATGATGAAGCTGGCCGATCAAGCCAAGGCGTATCTGGCCAGGAAGACCGAATTTGATGTCGAAATGGCCAAGTTGAAAGGCAAGAAATCAGCCGATGCGCTGGAGGCCAAGGCCACGGCAGAAAAGATGCTGGTCCATGCTGTTGCCGCAACGGGCAGGGCCAATTGGATGGCAGGTGAAAACCTGCTTGAGAACGCGATACTTGAGGTAAAACGGGCCGTAAGTGATGCTGAAACCGCTGCGCTGATTGATGGTCTGCAAAATGGGCCAGACGCTATCATTCTGACGCCGACCATGGATTTCAAGGATGCCTATGCCGGTTTTGCAAAAATTCTGGATCACGTGCGGGTCCAGGACAAGGATGGTCTTTTTGAGGCGCAGCTGAGGGCCGCCGATACATCCGCGCGCGCGGTTGAGGGGCTGATAACTGCGGATCTGGCAAAGGCGCAAGAAACCTTCAATGCCGCAACCGCCGCCTGCAAGGATGTCGCCCTGAAGCTGACGGCGGCAGCCAGCTATTCGGCGCAGAAAACGGCGATGGTCGCCTTGATCGGCGAGGCAAAGGCCACCAACGCCGCCAACGTGATTGATCCCGAAGTTGCAGATGCGGAAAAGGCGCTGCAAGAGGCAGAGGCCGCCGCAACATCCCCGGCGATGGATTTTGCCGGTGCAATCGCCCTGCTGGCCGAAGGGCAGGCCAAGGCGCGTCTGGGCCTTGATGTGATGGCGATTTATGATGATACGGTCAAAGCGGCCCGGGATAAGATCGCGCTTTCGCTTGGTCAAATGGGACATGCTGCGGTCGCTGATTACGTCAAACCCCACGCGGCGCGGCTTCAATCGGTTCTGGACCAAATGAATGATGACTTTGACGCCCGCAAACTGCCGCAGGTCGCCGCACAAGCAGTCAAAGGCCACGAATTATGCGATGATTACGCATTGGTCCTGGCCGATTGCAGGTCTGCCTTGCGCTTTTTGAACCGACGGGTGATCGGCAAAACGGGCATTGAAATGACCCATGCCACGACGATCAAGGAAGCAGCCGAAATCACGGCGTTTCTGGCCACGATGCAGGCAGAATTGGACAAAGGTCAGTTTCTGACCGCAAAGTATACCGGGCGACAGGCATATTGGCTGATGAACCAGGCCCGCAAGAAGGCCGGGGATTTCGATCTGTACCTGCCGGTCAAATTGACTTCAGAGCAAAAGCTGGATGCATTGGAAGTTCGGTCTGTGGCGGCGGCAGGCCCTGCATATGATGCTGTCGTCACCTTAAGGCAAACCTTTGACAAGGCTTTGGAAAAAGAGAAACTGGACAATTTTTCCGGTGCTTTAAAGCAGTTGGACGGCTTTGCCGTGGCCTGTGATCAGGCGGGGTTGGAATTGGACAAATACGACCGCTACATTCTGCACAAGACCAAGGCGCAAAAGGCGCTTGAGGTGGTGCGCAAGGTCAAATCCCCCGCGATTGAGCCGCTTTTGGCCCGGCTTGAGGGCAAGGATCTGAACGCGCAGCGCAAGGCGGAAGGCTTTGATTTTGAACTGGCATCGGCGCTTTATGCGGAACTGGCGACAGAATGTGAAACCGCCAAGGATACAGCGGATGCGGTGATCGACTTTGCCAAGGTCACCTCAGATATCAAGGGGATCGGCGAAGGTGATCAGGACGATTTGAAAGCCGCGATTGCCAAGGCCGAGGCGACATTGACAGAGCTGAGCAGCGCGCCATCCGCAATGTATGTGCATCAAGAGATCGTGCAGACCCGGGCGCGCCTCAAGAATGCAAACGATCTGCTGGATGATGATTTTGACGCCTCGCGTCAAGATCTGGAGGCGGCTGTCGATGGCTGCGTTCAGATGCGCCTGTTGATGGGGCAATATGATCAATTGAACGATTCCTCGAACGTGGCCCGTGAACTGGGACGGAACCTGCTGGAAAAACATCCTTTGCGGGCCATCAAGGACCATGAAAAATACGCCTGTGATGACATTGAACAGCGCCTTTCCGCGCTTGAGACCAGCATGATTGCCGCGCGCAAGTCCAAGTCAAACCGCGCTCAGACGCAGACCCAGATAGAAGAAACAATATCAGCCCTGCGTGATCTGCGTAAAGTATTGGATTTACACCTGAAATACGCGCAGGATCGGGTGCCGGTCGAGGATAGTCTGGCGCAGCTGGAGAAAGGTGAACACCGCCATCTGATCCGCGATGATCTGACAGCAGCACGCAAGCTGCTGGACACGGCTGCCACCCGTGCGGCAGACCGCAATCATGCCTCTGCCATGCAAGAATTGAAGGCTGCCGGGCTGCAGCTTGAGATGGCCCGATTGCGCACGAAACTGGCCACGAATGCGGACACTAGACCCGAGGATGTGTCAGCAATATTAAATGCCCCCGGCGGCATCGACAACCTGGATGAGATTGTAAAGAACCTTGAGGCGTCAGCACAGCGCAAGGTGATGGCGGTCGCATTCGAGGCCCGCTTTGGCTGTAAGCTGGAACTGCTGAAACCCGGCGCTGACGGTGCTGATACCAGTGATGACGCGTTGGAATTAGCCGCAGTGAACATCCGCAAATTCTATGATGAGATGTCCAAGCTGCCACCCAGCGACACGCTTGATAACGACAGCATGCTGAATTTCTCGCAAAAAAGCGGCAAGCAGGAAGGATCGGCGTATAACTCTGGCAGCAAGACCGTCAAAATGCGCGAAGGCGACGAAAGCAGTTCGGGCATCTATGCCATTTCGGTTGAGCATGAAATCGGCGAGGTCGATCCAAAGGCAGTTCCAAAAGAGGGCGAAGAACGCACCAATTTCAGCTGGAACACGCTGCACGAGGTAGGCCATGCCGTCGATGACAAACTGGGCTTTATGAAAGCGCATGGCGAAAGGTTGGCGGGGTGGACGGTCTATGGCGGCAATGTGGGCGAGGCGGCCAAGGAAATTGCCGATCATTTCAAGTTTGATGCCGATTATGTCGCCCAATACATGCTCAGCTCGGCTGGCCGTAAATTGCCCGCGCCGGACCCTGTGGGGTGCGACGCTGAGGAATGGCAACGCCGCATGTCAGAATGCCGGATGTTTGTGGACCGTGCGCGCGTGGGCAATAAACCCTGGTCATCTGCCAGTGTTGCCGCGGCCTGCGCTATTGGCAATTACACCTATGTCGAAAGCTATGAAAAAAGCTGGGCCAGGTACCGGACGGATCAGCGAAAATTCGCAGTCTCCGGCTATCAGTTCCGCGCCCCGGGAGAGTGGTTTTCAGAGCTCTATGCCGCTTTGCATTCTGGCCGGTTGAACGACAATCACCCGCACCGCCCCGAATTCGAGAAACTGTGATCCAGAAAGGAAGGGCCGATGTCCCTGTTTACGACAACGACGATCGACTGTTCGGACTGTCAGGCGGTTTTTGACTTTCAGGCGGCAGGCAGCGTCAATGCCGACCGCAGACCGGAACTGCGCGATGCGATCCTGGACAGCAGCTTTCAAACTGTGGTCTGCCCGTCCTGCGGTGCCTCTACGCGGCTTGAGCCTTTGTTCAACTATCTGGATGTGGCATCAGCGCTTTGGCTGGCGGCCTATCCTCCTGGTGCGATGGGCAATCTTGTGGCGATTGAAACAGAAGTGAAGGCGCTTTTTGATGAAAGCTACGGGACCAATGCCACCCCAGCCGCGCAGGGCGTTGGCGATATTTTGAACGCCCGGCTGACCTTTGGCTGGCCCGCGACGCGCGAAAAGGTGTTGTTGCGGCAAAACGATCTGGATGACGTTTCCATTGA
The DNA here is from genome assembly GCA_017854855.1 of Sulfitobacter sp. GTDB lineage: Bacteria > Pseudomonadota > Alphaproteobacteria > Rhodobacterales > Rhodobacteraceae > Sulfitobacter. Next base: position 9,392 of record JAFMGZ010000047.1, read on the forward strand.
AATGCTGAAGCTGGACTTGCTGCGCCGTCTGCCAGAGGCACCTTTAAGACCTGGTGTTGAATTGCGCGTTGTGGACGTGAACCAAGAGATGCTGAGCTTTGTCTGGACTGTGGCCGATACCGAAGAGATCCTGCAGGAGTTCGAGGCAAGCAGGCAGCTGCTGCAGGAAATCGAAGCAAACGCCGAAGGCTGGGCAGCAGTCCGGACCGATCTGACCGCTGGCATGTTCGTAGATATCCAAAAGCTATATCTGGATCTGGGTCAGGACGCGGCCTGACGCGTCGTTATTCGGCCGCAGTCGTCACAAAGAAATAGACCCATTCCCCTTTGAAATCAGGGTGTTCTGCCCGCGCTTCTGCCACGCGTTCCTGCATCCAGCGCAGATAGGCATCGGCCGGTTCGACTAACGGCCGCACCCCGTCATAAAGCGGGACAGAAGCAGCAAAGGCCGCTGCGATCTCTTGGCCATACGGGGGGCCGATGGTCACGAACAGGCCAGGCGCATCCTGACTGCGGGCGCCGATCTGCAGCGCGGTTTTTTCTGCGGCAAGCTGCAATGGTGCGCGTTCATTCGGGCTAAGGTGGATCACATTGCCGTCCGCGTCAAAGTAATCAACATAGACATATGCGGGATAATCGGGGGCTGTCAGCTCCAGCACCAGAGGGTCGCCCGTGACATATCGAAAGGCGCGCGCATGGGTGTCCGCACCTACGATCAGCGGATTTGTGATCTGGTCGGTTGATTGCGGCAGACCCACCTCGGCGATGCCGGACAGGGCACCACATTGCGGGGCAGGCAGGATCAGCAGGTTTTCCGTGACGGCGATATCAGCACCCATCTGCGCCTGAAGCGCGGCCAGCACCGGGCCACGCTGGCTGGCGTCAGGCACATGGCCAGTGACCTGCAAGGTCGTCGTATCAGGATCAAAGGTGACCTGCATCCGCGCACAGGGCAGTGCCAGCGCAGAACTCAGGCTGTCGCGCAGATCGGTACCCTGTGCCGCATCGGGCTGTGTAAAGCTTTGAAATGCGGCCAGCGACACGGGATCAACGCTGCCTCCGGCAGGAAAGGCCAAGACGGCCTTGGATGCGGTGACCTCAGGCTCCTGCGCTGGTGTGGCAAGGCTGGGCGTGGCCTGCGGCCCGCTCTGCGTGACCTGTGGCGTGCTGGGTGCCAATGGGGCGGCGGCGGGGACGTCCAATGCCACTGCGGCAAGGGTTAGGGGTGCGGTAATCGCTTTGGTGGATTGGGGAAGCCTGAGCGCTGGTTTCTGCGCTGCGGGTTCCGCGACAGGGGCGATTGTGGCTTTGGGTGCCTGTGGCCGGGTCCGTTCAGCCAGCGCATTTGCATCCTTGGGCCTTGCCGTTTCACTGGGTGCGGCCAAGGGCGGTGCCACGGATTGCGCAATGGCCCCAAGGCCAAGGGCGGTGCCAGTGGTGGTCTCGCTCGTCGCTTGTTCTGACGCGGGTTTCTGTTCGGAGGCCTGACTGCGTTCGACTTGCTGTGCCTCAACATTCAGACGGCTTTCCGGTACCGGCTGATCGGCCAGGGGTTCGGGCTGCAGTGCCGCCATCAGCCCAACTGCGGCACCCAGATGCAGCAAGGCAGAGACCACAAGCCCCAAAGCCCATATGCCGATGCCAGACCTCACCGGCCGGCCGGTGTGACGACAAGCGCCACATCCTGCGCGCCTGCCGCTTCCAATTCCGCGATCAAGGGCAGGATATGGCGCAGTTCAGCGGCGTGATGGGCGTTAATGCGAACAAGGACCTCGGGCGTTTGTGCGATCTGGGCCAGAAGCGGCGGCAGAGGGTCGGTCACTGAAACACCGTCAACCGCCATCTCGCCGCTTTCGCTCACGGACAATGTGATGCCGCCTGCGGGCATGTCAGCGCCGGTAAATGCCAGGGGCGGCGTGACCTCAAAGGGGGCAGTCGCGTCCATCCGGCCGATCAACATGAAAAACACCAGCAAAAAGAACACCACGTCGATAAGGGCGATGATCGTCTCTGGCGCTTGCCGGGCAGGGGGACGGGTCAGCCTCATGGACGCCCCTCAAGCCGAATAACACGCACATTCAGTACGCCCGCGCGGGTTGCGGTATCCATCACACTAACCAAGGCCTGCGTTTGCGCCAGACCTGTCGGCAAGATCATGACGGGCAAGCCGGGCGCGCCGATCAGCCGTGCCCGCAAGAGCGCATCCAGTTGTTCTAAATCAATGGGTTGCCCGCGCAGCACCGGCTGACCATCTGCCCCGATCCGGACCAGAATGGGCTGGGCATCAGCCTTTGCTGTCTCAGGCGGGCTGCTGTTTTCCTCATTCTGCGACACGGCGGGGATCATATCCAGATCAAGATACGTGGAGGTAACCATGAAGAACACCAGCAAGATCAACAAAACGTCGATCATCGCCACCAGCGAGATCAGCGCGCGCGGTGGGCGAGGGCGTTTGAGGGTCAAGGTGGTGGCATCAGTCATGGATCAGGGTCCGCTATCAGGCAGGGTCAGGCCGCGTTTGGGTTTTCCTCCACCAGCATCAGGCGTCCGACGCTGTTCTCTATCATCTGTCCCGCACTTTCCGCCCGTGCTGAAAGCAGCGTGGCACCGACAGCTGCCGGAATGGCAACCAAAAGGCCCACGGCAGTGGTCAAAAGCGCCTGCCAGATGCCGCCGGCAAGGACAGAGGCATTGGCAGAGCCCTGCGCCATTTCGAGCGCCTGAAAGGACTGGATCATTCCCATGACCGTGCCCAGCAACCCCAAAAGCGGGCTGATCATGGCGATCAGTTCCAGCACCCGGATCAAACTGTTCATCCGCGCGAATTCTTCGTTGCCACGGCGCAGCAGCTCTGCGTTCAGCGCAGGACCGCTAAAGCCGCCCGCAAGGGATTTCATCGCATAGGACATGACCCTGTCGGCCGGGCTTTTCCCTGATGATACAGCGGCTTGGGCCTGATCCCTTTGGCCTTTGGCCCAAAGCATCACGGCGTTTTCACGCGCCGCAGCACCGGACCGGGAGGGCAGCAATTGAATGATTTTGACGACAATCAGCGCCAGCGACAAGGCGGATAAAATCAAAAGGACCATGATGATTGGACCACCGGCACCCATCGAACTGAGATCAAAAGACATGTCTATTTGACCAATGCGACGGCAGCTTTGCTGCGCAGGGTGAGGATGGGAAAGCAATCTATTTCCTCACCGTTTTGGGGGCGGCAAGAGGTCAGATCGTGCAACAGGATCTCCGATATATCGCCACAGCTGATCTGAGGTATCTCGAACAGCTTGAGCGTCGTTCTGCTGACTGGCAAGGGGGCCGCGTCAATCGAGAGCAACCGGTCAATTACCCCTTGGGTGTCGAGGATCGCCAAGGACATTTCAAACCCGTCAAAGCTGTTGTCGGTGTCATTGCGAAACAGAAAGAAGGCGCTGCATCCGCCACTGTCCGAGGCTTCGGTCTTGTTCAGCTCAACGGTCAGGCCGCTGGCATCCTGTGCCAGCCCCGTAACTGGGACAAGCGATAGGGCAACGAGAGCGATCAGTGACCTAAAATGTTGAAAAACCATGTTTCTTATCCTCTTTGAAATTAGGCTGCCAGGGTTGCTTCTACCCCTTTGAGCGCATCAAGCGCAGTGCTGCGGATGCTTGTGTCGGTAAAGCCGTTGCCGTCCACAGCCTTGAAAAAATCCGTGTCCAGGGTGTTGCGGTACAGGGTGATGATGCCGATCGCTTCCGCTTTCAGCTTGTCACGCTCGGGGCCTTGCGCGCTTTGTGTCAGTTGGGTCAGCGTTTTTTCCAAGGAGGCGTCAAGTTCGTCGATATAGTCAAGCAAGACATCCGTATTCTGCGATATGTCCTCAAGCCCCTCTACGCCACGTGTCTGCGCGTCGATGGCGATTTTCAGCTTTACCAGATCTGCCTGCAGTCCTGTGCGGGTGTTGATCCAGGCCTGCCGCGACTTGGTGTAGTCGATGACATTGTCGGTCTTGTCCTGCGCCGCGTCGCTGGTCTCGGCTTTGTCCGGGGTGTCCGCCGCCTTTGCCTCATTGCTGGCCTCGTTGTTGGCATCTGGGCCTTGGGATTTATCTTCTGTTTGGCTTTCCTGCGGGGGCAGGGCATTTATCACGGCTTCAAGCGATGTCAGTTTTTCATCCGCCGCAGCGAATTTGCCCGCCTTGAGCAAGGTCAGAGAGGCCGCAAGGGCGATCTTGATCTCTTGGACGTTTTTCCCCTGCAGGGTTTCTACATCTTTCTTGATCGATGTGGCGCGGGCAATGATCGCTTTGGGATCGACTGACGGGGCACCCCCGTTCTCCTTGGCTTCCTTGCGGTTTTTGCTGGCTTCTGCCTTCTTGGCATCAACCATGGCCAGGCTGTCTTCGATCTTGCCTAACAGCTTGTCTGACTTTTCTATTTTGCCTGATTTGAAGTCCGCCAGCGCCTGGGCAAATGCCTGCTTTAACGGCTCTGCCTTGGGCCCAAGTGCAGAGATGGGGGCCGCAACCGCGCGCATGCGCTCTTTCAGGTCTGTCGTATCGGGCGCTTTGACTGCTTCTTTTTCTTGGCCGTCTGCCTGGGGCGCTGATGTCTGATCGGGTTTTTTGACCTCTTCGGCCTCTGCTTCATCCTGATCCGCGTCGATCAGATTGCCGGATGAATCCAGCACCTCGATACTGAAGGAAAACCCAATTTTCTTCATGTATTTCCGCAGCTTCTTTGACATGCCCGGAAGGGCCTGCTCTGCCGTGAGCTGCATTTTCTTGGCATCGATCACAAAGGTGCCATAGGCAACCTTGGTGCCTTCCCCTTCTTTTTTCGCTGTCCGGCCGATGACATCGGGACCTTTCTTGCGATCAACAATCAGAAGGTCGTCATCTTTCGGGCCGGGATTGTAGGCAAAATTCATCGGGCGCCGCTTGCCCAACATCACCAATTTCTTGAGTTCGTCTGTTTTTATCGGAGCATATGCCACATGAAAATCCTAGCATATTTCTTGAAAAGTCATTGACATCAAAATGACGATAAGGCTGACTGTAGGTCAAGCTCGCTGTTTGGGTTTTATAGAATTATTGTTAGGTTTTCCATTTTTATATATTGTTATTAAGTAGTTATGATTTCGCGGCTCTTTATTGTGTCTGATCCGCGTCCAGGTTTCAAAAGTTGTTGATCCATAGGGGGTAATATGGACGTTGCGAAACTGCTCGAACCCATTGGGGACGATGCAACAAGCGGTGAAAACCTGGAATATGATCCAGCTTTCGTCGAAATGGAGCTTATCGCCCAACCCGGCGAAGAGCGCCAGGAAGGCGACAAGATCCTTGAGGCAGAGGATCCTGACTGGAGCGATGTTGTATCCAAGGCCGAGGCAGTTCTGGCCCGCAGTCATGATCTGCGAGCGGCCGTTTTCTTGGCGGAGGCTGTTTTATATACCCGCGGACTTACCGGCTTTGCCGAAGCCACGGCATATGCCCGCGGCTGTCTTGAGACATACTGGGACACCTGCCATCCTGAGTTGGATGAAGATGACGACAATGATCCGACAATGCGGATCAACGCGGTTCAGGGGTTTGGCGGGACCAGTACGGTTGTTCGGGCCCTGCGCAAGACAGCACTGACCGACAGCCGCATGTTCGGGCGGATCAGTCTGCGTGCGATGGAAATTGCCGATGGTTCCATTCCGGCACCGGCAAATATGTCCGATATCCCAGATACCGCGTCGATCCACGCGGCATTCCAGGACACGGATGACGAAATTCTATCCGCCAACCTGGCCGCGGCGATCAGCGCCAAGGCCGATATGAAGGCGATAGACGAGGTATTTGTCGATAAGACACCGGGGCAGGGCCCGAACCTTGACGATGTACAAAAGGTTCTGAACCAGATTGTGCGCCGTCTGTCAGATGCCGTTGGCGGTGAGGTTGAAGAGGCGCAAGATGACAGTGCTGACCAGCCCCAGGGTGGCAGCACCCCCGCCCCGTCACGCGGCGGGGGTGGCGGGGCTGTCGGCGGCATCAACTCTCCCAGTGACGTCACGAACGCGTTGGAACGGATTATCGGCTATTATCAGCGCCATGAACCCTCCAGCCCGCTGCCTATCTTGCTGGAACGTGCGAAAAAGCTGGTAAATGCAGATTTCCTGACAATCATGAAAGATATTGCCCCACAGGGCCTTGATCAGGTTAACATGGTCGGAGGTATTCCAGACGATGATGGCTACTGATCTGACACAACCGCTAATTAATTTCACCGCGGGGCTCGCCCCGCATTTCATTTTTCAATACCAAGGAGCCCTTCATGGCCGGTAGTTCCCAAAAATTCATAGCCCGTAACAGGGCACCTCGTGTCCAGATCGAATATGATGTGGAATTGTATGGCGCGGAAAAAAAGGTGCAATTGCCCTTTGTTATGGGCGTGATGAGCGACCTTGCAGGCAAATCAGAGATCGAGCAACCTGCAGTCGCGGACCGCAAATTCCTGGAAATCGACGTCGACAACTTTGACGACCGGATGAAGTCGATCGCACCGCGCGCGGCCTTTACCGTGCCCAACACCCTGACGGGCGAGGGCAATATGGCCGTCGATATCACGTTTGAAAGCATGGATGATTTCAGCCCCGCCGCGATTGCCGCCAAGGTGGAACCGCTGGCCGAGCTTTTGGATGCCCGCACCCAGCTGAGCAACCTGATGACATATATGGACGGCAAGACCGGTGCCGAGGACCTGATCAGCAAGATCATTCAGGACCCGACATTGCTCAAGACGCTTGCGGCACAGCCCAAGCCTGACGCGAAAGAGGAGGAATAATCCATGGCTGAACAAGACGTCCAAGCGGAAGCCGCCGGTGGAGCAACGGCTTTCGGCTCTTCCGAGTTTGAAAACCTGCTGCAAAAGGAATTCCGGCCCAAATCTGATCAGGCAAAGACAGCCGTTCAGTCCGCCGTAAAAACACTTGCCGAACAAGCGCTTAGAAACACCGCCCTGATTTCCGATGATGCGCTGCGCTCCATCGAGAGCATCGTGGCCGAGATTGACAAAAAGCTGACCGAACAGGTCAACCTGATCCTGCACCACGAGGATTTCCAGCAAATGGAAAGCGCGTGGCGGGGTCTGCATTATCTGGTGAACAACACTGAATCAGATGAGATGCTGAAGATCCGGGTGATGAACATCTCAAAAAAGGACATGCACAAGACATTGCGCAAGTTCAAAGGGACGGCCTGGGACCAGTCGCCGATCTTCAAGAAGCTCTATACCGAAGAGTTCAGTCAACTGGGCGGCGAGCCTTATGGCACGCTGGTGGCGGATTATCATTTCGATCATACTCCGCAGGACGTTGAACTGCTGGGCGAGATGTCCAAGATCGCCGCTGCAGGTCATGCGCCGCTGATCACAGGTGCCAAGCCTACGTTGTTCCAGATGGACAGCTGGTCAGAGCTGAGCAATCCACGTGACCTGACCAAGATCTTTCAGACGCCCGAATACGCATCCTGGAAATCCCTGCGCGAATCTGAGGATTCAAAATATGTCGGTCTGGCGATGCCCCGTTTCCTTGGCCGTCTGCCCTATGGGTCCAAGACCGAGCCGGTAGAAGCCTTTGCTTTTGAAGAGGATACCGACGGGACCGATCACAGCAAATATGGCTGGATCAATGCCGCCTACGGTATGGCGGTCAACATCAACCGTTCGTTCAAGGAATATGGCTGGTGTAGCCGTATCCGCGGTGTTGAATCAGGTGGTACGCTGGAAAACCTGCCATCCCACACATTCCCGACAACAGATGGCGGCGTGGATCAGAAATGCCCCACCGAAATCGCCATTGATGACCGGCGCGAGGCGGAGCTTGCCAAGAATGGCATGATGCCGCTGATCCACCGGAAAAATACGGACGTCGCAACGTTCATGGGCGCTCAATCTCTGCATAAACCAGCAGAATATGACGACCCTGATGCGACAGCCAACGCAAATCTTGCAGCCCGTCTGCCATATCTGTTCGCGACATGCCGCTTTGCGCATTACCTCAAATGCATGGTGCGCGACAAAGTTGGCTCTTTCAAGAGCCGGCAGGACATGGAAGCTTGGCTGCAGGAGTGGATCAACAATTACGTTGATTTCAATGCCGACATTTCGTCGGAAAACGAGAAGGCGCGGAAACCTCTGGCGGCGGCGGAAGTCGTGGTTGAAGAGGTCGAAGGCAATCCTGGTTATTACACGTCAAAGTTCTTCCTGCGGCCACATTACCAGTTGGAAGGTCTTTCCGTTTCATTGCGGCTTGTTTCCAAGCTCCCTTCTGAAAAAGGCGCTTGATCCCTCGAATTACCTTGGGGCCAGCCCGGTCGATATAAGTTAACTAAACTCTCTTTTTGAAAGGAATTGCACAATGGCTGCAAACATGTTCATTCAAATCTCGGACATCCCAGGGGATGCCACCGAGGCAAAGCACGATAAATGGATCGTGATCCAAAGCGCCAGCTGGGAACTGGAGCGCGCCGTCGATATGACGGATCTGGGCTCAAACCAACGCGCCCATGCCAATACTAACTTCCAGAAAATGGAAGTAACCAGCCAGATCGGTATCGCATCGAACAAATTGGCCCAATCTGTCGCCAACGGCACAGTACGCCCGGAAATCAAGATTCACTTCTGCCGTTCCGGCGAAAGCGCATCCGAAGGCCTGGACGCATTTTCCGTCTGGACGCTGAAGCATGTGATCATCGACAAATATAGCATCTCCTACAGCGAAGATGGCATTCCTGAAGAGACATGGACGCTCGCATATATTGCGATCGAACATGAGTACAAAGAAACCGATCAAAAGACCGGGAAACTTTCCACAAAGAACACCTTCAAGTGGAACCTGCGTACAGGCAAAGTGGAATAATCCACTTAGCCGTGCCGCGCGCGGGCAATCGCGCGCGGCCTTCCATCTGTTTTTCAATTCAACTCCTCGTGCCTTGATACGAGCGGAGACTGCCTCATGACGCCCGAAGAGCACCTGAAGACCGGCGATTTGTCTGCGACGCTAAAAACGCTGCAGGACAAGGTCAGGGCGGACCCCGCAGACCCTAAGCTGCGCATCTTCTTGTTTCAGCTGTTATGCGTGTTGGGCGACTGGAAGCGCGCGATCACCCAGCTCAAGCTGAGTGCGGAAATGGACCCGCTGGCCCTGATGATGGCCCAGACCTACCGCGAGGGTATCATTTGCGAAGTGTACCGCGAAAAGGTGTTCAAGGGCGAAAAGAACCCGATGATTTTTGGCGAGCCCGAACCATGGCTTGCCTTGCTGATAGAGGCACAAAAACTGCTTGCCCAAGGTAAGACCGCAGAGGCCGCACAGCTGCGAGCCCAGGCATTTGATCAGGCTCCTGCCATTTCTGGCACGGTGAATGGTACGGCTTTTGAATGGATTGCAGATGCGGATATGCGCCTGGGTCCTGTTCTGGAAGTCATTGTAAACGGTAGATATTTTTGGCTACCCTTTGCGCAGATCGCAAAGTTGGAGATCGAAGCACCAGCGGATTTGCGCGATGCGGTCTGGACTGCGGCAACCCTGACCCTGCGCAATGGCGGTGAGGTCGTGGCACTGATCCCGACCCGATATGCCGACACCCCGGCACAGGGAAGCGACAGTGATAAATTGGCCCGTTCCACCGATTGGCGCGATGCGGGTGCAGAGACATTCTGCGGCATCGGCCAGCGCCTGTTCGCCACTGACAAAGAAGACATCGCCCTATTGGATATCCGCGAATTGATCCTTGGGCCCGGGCCGCAAGAGGCTGTTCAGGATGGCTGATAACATGCTGACGGAGCGGTTGCAGCCATCGCTGCTGGACAGGTTGACCGATGATGCGCCAACCGAACGGCAGGAAACACGTGCCCATCGGGCCATTGATATCAGCCGTCTGCGCGAGATCATCAAACGTGATCTTGCGTGGTTGCTGAATACGAACAACATCGAAAACATGATTGATACGAAGGCCTATCCCAATGTGACGCGCTCTGTGTTGAACTACGGGGTGGGTGAGGTCGCTGGCGAATATTCCACGTCTCAGCGTGCGGAACTTATTCGCAAATCCATCCACCGGGCGATTTCAATTCATGAGCCACGGATCATCACGGGCTCTGCCGCCGTTGAATTGCGCGAAGAAGACAACAAGGGTGAAACGCAAATTGCCTTTGATATTCATGCAGATATGTGGGCCCAGCCTGTCCCGCTAGAGCTTTTCCTGCGCAGCAAGGTTGATGTCACGACAGGCGAAGTAACCCTCGACAGGGTGGGCTGACACAAGATGGATACCCGGCTTCTCCGACATTATGAAAGCGAACTGGCCTATATGCGCGATATGGGGTCGGAGTTTGCCGATGCCTATCCCAAGATTGCATCCCGGTTGGGGATGGAAGGGGTCGAGGTTCTGGACCCCTATGTGGAACGGCTACTGGAAGGGGTGGCGTTCCTGTCTGCCCGTGTCCAGCTGGAGCTGGAGATGCAGTTCCCGGTCTTTACCTCGCATCTGCTGGAAATCGTCTATCCCCATTACCTTGCGCCGACGCCGTCAATGATGATCGCGCAGATGCAGCCTGATGTGCAAAATGCGGGTCTTAAGACGGGATATGTCCTGCCGCGCCACACCAAACTGCGCAGCCGCCTGATGGACGGGGAACAGACCGCCTGCGAATTCAGGACCGCACATGACATGACCATGTGGCCTGTCGAGATATCGGAAGCCGAATATATCGACAGCCGTGGTGGGCTGATTGCCGCCGGGGTCGGGGCAAATACCACTGCGCGCGCAGGTATACGGCTGCGGCTCAAGCGGTTGGACAGCGACCCTATTTCAGAGCTCAGCATGGATGATCTGACGATCTATCTGGACCGCCAGTCAGGCCGCAGTTGGCAATTGCACGAATTGCTATGCACCCAGACTGTTGGTTTGGCCGGACGTTCCGCTGACCGCCGTGCAGATTGGACGCGGCCTTTGTCCAAGGGGAAACTGACCCAAGTAGGGTTGTCACCGCAAGAGGCGCTCTTGCCCACGCCACGGCGGTCCTTTGATGGTTACCGACTTCTGCAAGAATATTTCGCGATGCCTGAACGGTTCTTGTTCGTCAAACTGCAGGGGCTGCAGGAGGCCCTGAAGCAAGCGAAGGGCAGCGAAGTCGACATTTATATCTTGTTGGGTGACGGAAACCGTGACCTTGCTCCGGCCGTGACGCCAATGGCCTTTAGCCTGAATGCCGTGCCTGCGGTCAACCTGTTCCGCAAACGCTGTGACCGCGTTCATGTAGACACACGGCAAACAGAACAGCATGTCGTGCCGAACCGTACGGCAGGTCTGGATTTTGAAATATACAGCATCGATACCGTCACCGGGATCAGTGGGGACGGCGCAGATGACGTCGAATTCCGTGCCTTTTATTCTGCGACGGATTTCACTGCCGCCGGGGATGTGCACAGTTCTTACTACACACAAAGCCGCAAGATGCGGCAGCGCAGTGAAAAAGAACGCCTGCGCGGTGTGCGTACCTCTTATCTGGGATCAGAGGTCTATCTGACCCTGGTGGACCGCAAACAAGCGCCTTATTCAGCACAACTGGACCAATTGGCCGTCACCGCGCTGTGTACCAACCGGGACCTGCCCATGCTGTTGTCGGTCGGGGACGACAATGTCTTTCATCTGCCCGATGGCGGCCCGGTCAAGGCAATCCGCACACCGGTGTCACCGACCCGCCCCAATCCGACATTGGCGCAGGGCGATACCGCATGGCGCCTGATCAGCCATCTGTCGCTGAATTATCTGTCCATTGCGCAAACAAACGACGGCAGCTCTGCCGAGGCCCTGCGCGAGCTGATCGGCATCTATGCCCCCTTGGGCAACCGTGTGACCGAAAAGCAGCTGGAAGGGATCACGAAAGTATCCAGCCGCCCCATCGTGCGCCGGATGAGTGACGAAGTCCTCTCAACTGCGGTGCGCGGCCTGGAAATCACGATTGAATTTGACGAGACCTTTTTTGAAGGCACCAGTGTCTATGTGCTGGGTGCCGTGATGGAACAATTCTTTCGCAAATATGCGACCATCAATAGTTTTACCGAAACTGTCCTAAAGACGGAACGACGGGGGGAAATAGCCAGATGGCGACCGACAAGCGGGCTGGGCCAGATACTCTGAGCCATTTCGCAAAGCTTGCGGAAGAACCTGAAAAACATCACGTTTTTCAGGCGATGCGGGTTATTGATGCCACCTACCCCGACACGCCCCGCCTGGGCGAAAGCCGCAGACCGCGCGAGGACCGCGTGCGCTTGGGCCAAGAGGCAGAGCTGGCCTTCCCGCCCTCCACCATCGCCAGTTTCAAGCCCGGCACTGACAAGGTACCCGGCAAGCTGATCAACCGCTTTTTCGGTCTGTTCGGCCCGCAGGGCCCATTGCCATTGCATATGACCGAATTTGCCCGCGACAGGTTGCGCAACCATCGCGACAGCACCTTTGTCGGCTTTGCCAATATGCTGACCCACCGCATGATGAGCCTGCTTTACCGGGCGTGGCGCAGCGGTCAGCCCGCACCCAGTTTTGACCGTGGGGATGATGCGTTTGAACGTCGCGTGGCCGCGTTGGGCGGCTATCGCGGCCAGCATCTGCAACAGCGTGACGCGATGCCCGATATGGCACGCCGTCATTTTGCTGCGCATTTTGCCCAAGGTTCAAAGAACCCGGATGGACTGATCTCGGTCATCAGCGCGTTTTTCGACGTGGAAGTTGAGATTGAGCAATTCGTGGGCAGCTGGCTCCAGCTTGAGCCGGATGATTGCTGGGAACTGGGCGGCATGGCCGGTCTGGGGCAGACCACCAGCATCGGCAGCCGTGTCTGGAGCAGGGCCGCAAAATTTCGTCTGCGCATCGGACCCCTCAGCCGCGAGCGGTATGAGCGGTTCTTGCCCGGCACCGAAGGTTTCGACCGGCTTGAGGCCATCGTGCGGAACTATGTCGGCGACAGTCTGGATTGGGACGTACAGCTGATCCTGAAAGGCAACGACGTCCCAAGGTCAGTTCTGGGCGGGCAGACCCGTCTGGGTCAGACATCCTGGGTGGATATGAGAAAAGACAGCGATGAAAAGCGGCCGGATGCGGGGGATCTGTTTCTCTCACCGCGGCGCAGGGTCGCGTAAATGATGAATATAAAAGGGGACACCGCATGAGTGAGATCAGCAGGATCGCATTGTTCGGAAAGCTGAACAGTCTGGGATATAAAGCAGTCGAGGGTGCCACAGTCTTCTGCAAGATGCGCGGCAATCCCTACGTCGAAGTCGTCCATTGGATGCATCAGATCCTGCAGGGCCAGGACAGCGATTTGCACAGGATCGTCGATCACTATGATCTGGACGTGGGCAAGATCGCCGCAGAAATGACCCGCAATCTGGACGGACTTCCGCGCGGCGCCAGCACGATCTCTGATCTGTCTGACCATCTGATGGATGCGATGGAACGCGGTTGGGTCTATGGATCGCTGCTGTTCAGCTCAAATCAGGTGCGCACCGGTCATTTGCTGCTGGGGATGCTCAAGACCCCGGCGCTAAAGAACATCCTGACCTCGATCTCTGCCGAACTGGCAAAGGTAAAGCCGGATGATCTGGCAGAGAATTTCATGGACATCACCGGCGGTTCGCCAGAAGAGCGGATGAGCGCGCAAGATGGCTCTCAGACCGGGGGCGGTGCCGTCCCGGGAGAGGCGTCCGACGCCATGTCTCCGGCACAGATGGGCAAGGGCGAAGCGCTTGAGCAATATTGCACGGACCTGACAGAGCAGGCGCGCAAAGGCGAGATTGATCCGATCGTGGGCCGCGATGAAGAGATCCGGCAAATTGTCGACGTCTTGATGCGGCGCCGCCAGAACAACCCGATCCTGACCGGTGAGGCAGGCGTTGGCAAAACCGCCGTCGTTGAGGGTTTTGCGCTGCGCATTTCACGCGGCGATGTGCCCCCTGCGCTGCAAGATGTGCGGCTCTTGGTCCTTGATGTCGGCCTGTTGCAGGCCGGTGCATCAATGAAGGGCGAATTCGAAAACCGCCTGCGGTCCGTCATTGACGAAGTTCAAGCCAGCCCGACACCGATCATTCTGTTCGTCGACGAAACCCACACCCTTGTTGGTGCAGGCGGTGCTGCGGGCACGGGCGATGCGGCCAACCTGCTGAAACCTGCGCTGGCGCGAGGCACATTGCGCACCATCGGCGCGACCACTTGGGCAGAATACAAGAAATACATCGAAAAAGACCCGGCCCTGACCCGTCGTTTCCAGGTTGTCCAGGTCGAAGAGCCTGACGTGCCCAAGGCCATCATGATGATGCGCGGCATCGCGTCGATGCTGGAAAACCACCACAAGGTGCAGGTGCTGGACGAGGGGATCGAGGCGGCGGTATCGCTGTCTGCACGCTATATCCCCGCCCGCCAACTGCCTGACAAATCGGTCAGCGTATTGGACACCGCCTGCGCCCGCGTCGCGGTCAGCCAGCATGCGGTGCCCGCACAGGTAGACGATGCACAGCGCAAGATTGAAACCCTGAACACGGAACTTGAGATCATCGGTCGCGATGAAACCGCAGGCTTTGACGTGGATACCCGCCGCGCCAAGGTCAAAGCGGAACTGGCCGAAGTGGCAGAGCGTCTGACAGGGTTGCAGGCCCGTTGGGACACCGAAAAAGAGATCGTGACCGAAATCCTTGATCTGCGCGCCCAGCTCAGGGCAGGCGGTGCGCCCATCGAGGAGGGTTCAGAGCTGGCACCGGAAGGCGGCGATGATGCTTTGGACGATGCCGCACGTGCAGAAGTCATGACCAAGCTGAAGGCTGCGAATGCCAGGCTGGCAGAGGCACAGGGTGAAAACCCGCTGATCCTGCCGATTGTCGATGCGCAGGCCGTTGCCAGCGTTGTCGGCGATTGGACAGGCATCCCCGTGGGCCGCATGGTCAGCGACGAGTTGGCCACGGTTCTGAACCTAGAGGAACATCTGGGCAAACGTGTCATCGGCCAGGATCACGCCATGGCGATGATCGCCAAACGCATCCAGACCAGCCGTGCCGGGCTGGACAATCCGAACAAGCCGATTGGTGTCTTTATGCTGGCCGGTACATCCGGTGTCGGCAAGACCGAAACAGCGCTGGCACTGGCAGAGGTGCTGTATGGTGGGGAACAAAACGTCATCACCATCAACATGTCCGAATACCAAGAGGCGCATTCCGTCTCCAGCCTCAAAGGGGCTCCTCCGGGCTATGTGGGCTATGGCGAAGGCGGGGTGCTGACCGAAGCGGTGCGCCGCAAACCCTACTCTGTCGTTTTGCTGGACGAGGTGGAAAAAGCGCATCCTGACGTGCATGAGATCTTCTTTCAGGTGTTCGACAAAGGCGTCATGGAGGACGGCGAAGGCCGCGTGATTGATTTCAAGAACACGCTGATCTTGCTGACCTCAAATGCGGGGTCTGATCTGATCATGGACCTGTGCAGCGACCCTGAACTGCTGCCAGAACCGGAAGGCATCGCAAAGGCACTGCGCGATCCGCTGCTCAAGATTTTCCCGGCAGCGCTGTTGGGCCGTCTTGTGACGATCCCGTATTATCCGCTCAGCCCGCATATGATCGCTGAAATTACCAAGCTGCAGCTGAACCGGATCAAGAAGCGCGTCGAAACCACACATGACGTGCCGTTCAACTATTCCGATGCCGTGGTCGATCTGATCGTTGACCGCTGCCAGGAAATCGAGAGCGGCGGGCGTATGATTGATGCCATCGTGACCAACACGATGTTGCCCGACATTTCCGCGGAATTCCTGCGCCGGATGATGGAAGGCAAACCCGTCAACGCCGTCAACATCGACGTCGAGGCATCAAATTTTGTCTACAATTTTGATTAGGCATCTCTAGTATTTTGACAACCTTAACAGGGGGAAAAACCATAATGGCAAGTAGGCCGCTGGCGAACTGCAGCTGTTTTTTTGTCGACTTGATACGCCAGAAGGGCGGGAAAAATCTGGTCGACAACGTGACTAACGCTGTTGGCTAAGACCAGCTGTCGCAAAATCCACCGGCTTGCTTGCCTATCTGGGCGCGCGTGCTGGCAGCCACCTCTGCGAAGGATTGAGCCACGCTCGGTTCAAGCCATGCAGGCTGACAAGGAATTTCGGCGCTTTCCAGACCTCTTTTTCAAGAATGAAATTTCGGATTTGAAGTTAATAAGGACATGAAAAATGCAATATGAAATGACCTCAGATGGGGCAAAAGTCTCTGGAATGATCCGGCTGACTTCCAAGCATAAATTGCTGGAAGTAAAAGGTGACTACAACGCAGTCTTCAAGGTCGAAGGGACTTTGGATAAGAAGCTCGAAAAAGACATTTTTGAGCGCTATCTGGTCAACGTAGGCAAAGAGATCGCCAAGGGCTGGTTGAAGTACGAAGAGAAAGCGATCAAGAGCTTTACCTCTTCGATGGACAAAGCAGAAAAAGCCCTTGAGAAAATGGCCAAGTCTGTCAGCCAATCAGAGCTGAAGGCAGCCGTAGACCGACAAAACGCCCAATTCAAAAAATTGGCCGAGGATGAGTTCAAGAAACAGATGGATGGCTTTGTTGGCGGAGCCCATTCTGGCGCATTGAGTGCGATGGACAAATCGGCCAAGGCCGTTTTGAAAGATAAGAAGAAGCTGATATTCAAGGCCGGCAAAATTGTAGTTGGCTTGGTCGTTACGGTTGTAGCGACAGTTGTTGCTGCGCCCGTTGGTGCGGCATTGATCGCAAGCGCCGTGGCATCATGTTTGGGTGCAGCCGCGACAGCAGGCGTTTCTTGCATCAAGATCGCACAGGAATTCATAGGCAATTACAAAAGCTACAACAAAAGCCTGGGCGAACTGGACGCAAAGATCATTGAGACCATCAAATACGCGCGGGCCTGCGAGGCCAAATTCGATGTGCTGAGCGTCCAGAAAGCACAGATCGAGATGCAGATGGAGCGGATCAAGAAGGAAGACCCCGGTGCCGCTTTGACAGGGCAGAACAAGGAACTGAAAGACGCTCAAAACCAGCTCGCTGATCTGATGAAGTCGATCGAGAGAATGACCAACTACAGCTCGAAAGATGTTGAAAAATCACTGACCGACGTGCGCCGTCTGGTCAGAGACCTTCAAGGCGAACCTTATCAGGCCTTTGGCGAAGATGCCGCCAAAAAGCTGGGTACATTTGCCAAGCTTGCAGCATTGGCGTCCAAACAATTGAAAAAGCTGAAATAAGAAATCGAAAACCAAAAGCAGGGCCTGCGACACACCGCAGGCCCTGCCAAGTCGGACCAGACAAATCAACGGAGACCATGTTCGTGGCAGAAATCGACATCGGAAATTTGGGCGGCAGCCGCGCTTGGGCCTATAATTTGGTAGAAAGCGCCACGTTCAGAAACACCATTCTGGGCGTGATCATTTTCAATGCGATTACCCTGGGCATGTCTACGTCCGGTTATCTGATGCAACATATCGGCGGCATCTTGTCGATTCTGGACAATATCGTCTTGGTGATCTTTGTCGCCGAATTGTTGCTGAAATTCTATGCCTACCGGATGGCATTCTTCCGCAGCGCCTGGAATATCTTTGACCTTTTGGTCGTCAGCCTTGGCCTGTTCCCAAGTCAGGAAGGCCTGTCGGCCCTGCGCGGTCTGCGCGTGATCCGCGCCATGCGCCTGCTGTCCGTTGTGCCGCAGATGCGTGCGGTCGTTCAGGCGCTTTTGGATGCCCTGCCAGGCATGGGTGCGGTCATTGTCATGATATCCATCGTGTTCTACGTTTTTGCCGTGATGGCCACGCTGATGTACGGGGCCAGCTTTCCGGAATGGTTCGGCACTCTCGGACGATCACTCTATTCCCTGTTCCAGATCATGACCTTGGAAAGCTGGTCCATGGGCATTGTCCGACCGGTGATGGTTGAATACCCGTCGGCCTGGGCCTTCTTTGTGCCCTTTATCGTGATCACCGCTTTTTCGGTGTTGAACCTGTTCATCGGTTTGTTGGTCAACACGATGCAGGGTGCCGTGGAAGAAGACACCGAAGCAGAGTTTGAAAACCTACGAGAGCTGGTGCGCAGTGAGACAGATGTTGTGGACCGCAATGTTCTGGCCCTTTTGGAAGAGGTAAAAGCCCTGCGTGCCGAACTGAACGCAGCACAAGACAAGGGAGGCTCCGCGTAATCTATGGCCGATAGTTCGCAAAAATTCATCGCCCGCAACCGGGCACCCCGTGTTCAGATCGAATATGATGTTGAACTTTATGGCGCTGAAAAAAAGGTGCAATTGCCCTTTGTGATGGGCGTGATGAGCGATCTCGCCGGGAAATCCGAGATTGATCAGGGCTCCGTTTCCAGCCGCAAATTCCTTGAGATTGACGTCGACAACTTTGACGACCGCATGGCCAGCATCGCCCCACGCGCAGCCTTTACCGTGCCCAATACGCTGACAGGCGAAGGGTCTTTGCCCGTTGATCTGACCTTTACAAAGATGTCCGATTTTGAACCTGGCGCGATCGCCGCCAAGGTGGACTCCCTGCGCCCACTGCTTGAGGCACGACAGCAGCTGTCAAATCTGATGACCTACATGGACGGCAAGGCAGGTGCCGAAGCCTTGATCGAAAAGATCCTAGGGGATACCGCGCTTTTGGGGGCTTTGGCCGCAGGCGGCGCAGGCAGGTCAGACGAACAAACCGCAGCGCTGGACGCCCTGCGCGCGGTAGAGGTTAAAGAGGTCGAAGACACATCAACTGAGGATGCGCTGAACGCTTTGCGCGCCGCCGATGTGCCTGAGGCGGCGCAAGAAGACAGCAGCGCTGCTGCGTTGGACGCCCTGCGTGCGGCCGATCTGCCAGAACCCGATGCGCCTGATGAAAGCGACGCGGCTTTGGACGCCCTTCGCGCGGTAGAGATCGAAATACAGCCCGATGATAGTGCCACGCTTGCCTTGGAAGCCCTGCGCAATGCCCCGGTCGACGAGACCACAGAGGACGGATCAGATCAAGCACTGGCAGCCCTGCGCGCGTTAGAGGTCCAAGACAGCCCGCAAACTGATCAGACCGCCGACACCTTGGACACTCTGCGCACAGTCGAGATCGAAGTAGAACAAAACAATCAAACAGACACCGCTCTCGATGCCCTGCGTGCGACCGAGGTTGTTGATGCCGAAGATACAGATGACACCGGTTCTGCGCTGGATGCCCTGCGTGCCGTCGAATTGGAGGTTGCAGAAGAAGACGACAGCACAGCGGCACTTGATGCCCTGAAATCCATTGAAATTCCCGCCGATGCGGCCCCAGATGATGCCAGCAGCGCCCTGGAAGCTTTGCGCGTCGCCGAGGTGCCACAGACGGCGGAAAATCCAGCAGATGACGCGGCCGCGATACTGGCCGGACTGGATGCCCCAGAAGATGTCCCAGAACACGACGACA
>JAFMGZ010000008.1 GCA_017854855.1 Sulfitobacter sp.
TGACTGTTAATCAATTGGTCGTAGGTTCGATCCCTACCGTCGGAGCCAATTAATTCAAGGGCTTAGCGATCAGTCGCTAAGCCCTTTTATTTTGCCCGTCTCCTTTGGCCTCCCAAAACCGCGCAAAAAGTGACTGAGACGAATGTTGTAGTCTTCCGCTTAGTGAATAGCAGCTTTTCAAGCGGTGGGTTCGCGGTTCGTGCCCATATGGGATATTCATAAAATCATAGACTTAACGGAAAAAAACTGAACGCTAAGAGCTTTCCTTCGCCTCCTTCAAAAAAAAGTGCAGTCTCGTCACCCACTATGAAACCAGAGGGTGCTGGGAAATCAAAGGGTGCTGGCGGACTCATTCGAACCAGTCTGTGCAAGGACAGCGACCCTGTCCTTTATGCCGCGTCGCGCTGACGCCCCTCGGACAGAGCAGCCGCTCGGTTCAGCTTGAAATTGACTCCGGAGTAGAGGCTGCGTTCGTGGTTGAAATGATTTAGGGCGGAGGTGTGAAAGGCGGCAAAGTTCTGGAGATTTCGTATGCTGCGGAACCGCTGCATGGGCGTTCTCGTCGTCGAAACGGCAGGTTCACATTCTCCGCCCGATTATTCTGCCAGCGTCCAGTCTGCGGCGGATTTCAGCGGCAAACATCGGGCCAAATCTGCTCCACCAATACCGCACTGTTTCACGGCTGATGTCGATGCCGCGTTCGTGCAGTAGATCATCGAGGTGGCGGAGCGATAGTGGAAAGCCAACATACATCATGGCAGCCCGCCGGAAAGCTTCGAGGGTACTGTGAGCCGTACTTGAAAGGGTCGCGTTTTGTCATGAGCAAAGGCTCAGAGGCCGCCCTGCCCGCTTCACGCCTGTTTCTTCTGACAAGCTGCTGACGCTCTTGGGCCGCTCACCGTACCGCCAATATTCCAGATAATCCGCCGATGGCCGCCACGCCCGGTACCCATTTCGCGGATCGGACCGAGGTTCACCGCAAGACGGAATGCGAATTCAAGCTGTGGCGCGTTCTTGGGTTCTTCTTGCCAGAATATTGTGCACAACAATCACGGCCAGTCCGACGCAGATACCAAACCACATGACCGGTTCTGTTTTCCACATGATCAGGACCGCCAGACCAAGGCGTGCCGCGATTTCCACAGCCCCCATGGGGCCACGGTCATACCGCGCCAAGGCCGACGCCACCAGGTACAGCGCAAGGATCAGCCGGGCCGATAGCATTGCAAGTGCTGCGATCTCCACCTCACCGCTATAGCCTTCGATCAAGGCTTTGGCACCTGACTCGTCGGTAATTGTAACCGCTTCGGGGATCAGCAAAAGCTCGGGGTACCAAGCAAAGATGAAAGGGATCGTGAACATCACAATGCCCACGCGCACGGCCGCAACACCGGTGCGCATCGGCTCGGCTCCGGTGATTGAGGCGGCTGCAAAGGCGGCGACCGCCACGGGCGGCGTGATCGCGGAGGCGACAGCGAAGTAGAAGACGAACATATGGGCGGTGAAAAAGCTGACACCAAGGTTGGCGAGCAAGGGGCCGAGCAACAAAGCGACGTTCACATAGGCCGGAACTGTCGGCATTCCCATGCCCAACACGATCGCGCAGAGCATCGCACAGGTCAGGGCCAGCATCAGATAGACGCCCCCGACGATCTGCATCTCATAGCCGAAAAGCTGGATACTTTGCGCCTGTTCCAGCCACGAGGTCACCGCGCGCGTCAATTCCCCGGTCAGACCGCTTTCGTTGAGGAATGCGGAAATGATCGACACCGCAAAAAGCAGCAGAAATAGTCGTGAAATCAGCAGCCCTCCATCGGCCAGTGAGGCGAGTATCTTGGAAGGTTTGGCACGGGTTTCAGGGTCAAGCAGCAGCAGGGGTATCAGAACTGCAACCGCCCACCAACCGGCGGATACCGCATCCCCTGTGGAATTGATGATCGTGCGCGTGACCGCATCGGGCATGATAGCCCCGATCCACCCGCTGCCGCTGGCGTCTTTGCTGCCCAGAAGCAGGAACAGGATCGTGAGGATCGGCACCACGATGATAATCAGGTTCAGCCAGTCCTGACGCGCCATCACAAGGTCCTCGGGCACCTCGCCGACGGCCTCCACGCGTTCGCGGCGGGCCTGAAACATCACCGCAAGAAAGATCGAGAAGAAAAAGAACATCGCAGGCAGGAAGGCCGCCGTGATGACTTTGGTGTAGGGCACCGCCGTCAGCGCCACGAGCACAAAGGCCGCAACCCCCATGACCGGCGGCATAATCTGCCCGCCCGAGGATGCAGCCGCTTCCACACCGCCTGCAAATTCCTTTGAAAAGCCATTCCGTCGCATCATCGGAATCGTCAACCTACCTGTCGACAGCACATTGGTGACGGGCCCACCGGTGATGGTGCCAAACATCGCCGAGGACACGATGGCCGCATGGGCCGGTCCGCCGCGCAGGTTGCGCGTTGCGCGTACGGCAAGCTTGATCAGCGAGGTGCCCCCCGCCGATGTGCCAAACAGCGCGCCCAGAACCACATAGGGAAAGACCTGATTGACCACGATATCCATGAAACGGCCCATAAACCCGTCAGGCGTCACAAAGATGTTCGTGGCTTTCTGGATCGCTGCCGCAGTGACATCCCCCCCATCTGCCCCCAGTTTGGTCAGCAGGAAATTGTTGTCTGACAGATCGAAGATCCAGATCACTGTCGTGCCAACGGTATACAGCACCACGACACTGGCAACGGCCACCAAGGGCAGCCCCCAGACACGGATGTTATAGAGGAAGAACAATGTGATGATGGTGAACAGCAGGGGAATGATCCAGATCCCGAAACGGGCCTGACAGGCGGGCACCTCGGCGTCAAAGGACATGCCGGGGATGACGCCGGCAGATCGTTCGGCTGCGTCCTGAATAAGGCGTGCTCTTTCGCCTGTGATCTGGTCAATCAGACAGACAGAATCGATTTCGACGAGGTATCCGAAGGCCGCCAGAAATGCAGCAAGCAATAGCCCCGCATCCAGCAAAAGCCCGAGCCACGCCAGATGGGGCTTTTCCGTCCGCCATGCCCGATAGACCGAAGCATCCAGCGCCACGATCGTCATCATCAAGAGGAATATCGGGGGGTAGAAAAATTCAGGTGGGAAGTTTGACACCCTGAAAAACTGCTGCCCCGTCAGATCACGGGCCAAGTCCTGAAGCCCTGGTATCTCGGGCATGGTGTTCAACATACCAAAGAACACCAGAACCAAAGCGAGGGACACAGCGATACGCCGGCCAAGGGGCAGATTAGACGCGTGCGATGTCACGGATAGAGCCTCCCTATGGGAAAGGCCAAAGCTCTGGCCTTTCCGTGATCAGGTATTAAGGGCGCAGACAGTCGGCCACGCTATGGCCGGCCTCTTCGAAGGCTCGGATCGCACCTTCGTGCATTTTGATCTGAACCGCCCCGCAGGCCCCCTGCGACACACCGTCGATGTCACCAAAGCTGAGCATGGCGAAAGGACCGCGCGGCGACCCTTCGATAAAGCGCTGCTCGCCTTCGAGGTAGGCTTTGGTGATCTGATAGGCGAGTTCTTCATCCATCGACGCATTCACAATCTGGCCAAAGGCCGTGGCGAAACTGTCAAAGGTATCATCGTCGGTGACGATGGTGATGTCATTGCCCGCATAGGCCGCCCTGAACGCCTCGACTGGTACGGAATATGGCGCATGGCCCGGTGCCGCGAGAATCTGCTGGCCCAGTTCACTGGCCAGAAGGTCAGAGGGGACGTCGTGCATGGTGATCCCGCCTGCGGCAGCAATTGCGATCTCGCGACCGGATGGCAGGCCTTCGGGGATGGTCCATGCATCTGCGCCACCGCCGGTGATGCTCGACACTGTATCAGGCCAAGGCGTCTGAATGCCTTCGTAATCCTCACCGTCCTTTGCGCCGGACAACAGTTGGATCATTGCACGACCAGAGGTCAGCGCCGCGCCCCGAGGCGGGCCGTTCCAGATACGCAATCCATTGAGCGAGCGGATGTCTTCGACGGGATTATTGTTGTAATACGCGAAAATCTGAGCCGAGCCAGAGTTCCAGAACAGCACGCGCAAATTGCCAGCCATGTTTGCGCCGTCTTCAGCGCCGACACCGCTATAGGGACCGATGCCGCGTGACAGAAGAAACGGCAAGATCAGAGGCGCAGGTGCCATGTCCAACCGTCCTTCGGCAACCGCCTGCACCGAATTGGTCAGCGTCGCACCTTCGGTAATCTGCACCGTGGCAACCCCCGCGCTATCAAGGATCGCCGCCAGTGTTGTGTCGATGTAATGGGGCGTCGACCCCGGTGTGGTGGTTTCTGCGGTCAGGGTCGCCTGAGCAGATGCCGCCAGTGGAGCAAGTGCCACGGCCACACCAAAAATTACAGTTTTGATCATGATATCCTCCCTTGATCCCGCACCTTCCTCCAAAGACGCGCAGGCCAAAACTGGCTGGCCCACCTTTAGGCTTGCAGAAATTATGTGACTTGTCACGTAATTTTTTTATGCCCATTATGGGACCCTAGGGAGGACAGCCAATGACGGAACATCCAAGAGTGGACGCCGAGCAAATACGTGCCCGCATGGAACGGGAAGGTTTCAACATCTTTGCGCGCCTGCCCGCCGTCTACGCCGCGTCCCGTACGCAAAGCCGCAACTTCCTTGAAATCGCCGGTGGTCTGTCGGTCGTGGAATGGCGGACGCTTTGGGATTTGGCAGAGGCCGGACCTCTGACAATACGCGACCTTGCAGCGATCCAGCGGGCCGACCATTCCCTGCTCAGCCGTGCCCTGCCGGACATGCGCAAGAAAGGCTATGTCACGATGCACAAGGACACGCGGGATGCCCGCCAAACGGTTGTTGCCCTGACCGACGCTGGCCGTGCTGCATATGACCAGGCCGCCCCCGTCATGGCCCAACGTCGCGCGGCCCTGAGAGAGTATTTTTCCCAAGATGAAATTTACGCATTTGCCGGGTTTCTCGACCGGCTTGAAGAGTTTTTGCGGATCCCCACAACAGACCTTCTGGCGCACCGAAAAACACAAGAGGACACATAATGACTGACCGCCCCAACGTTTTGTGGATCATGGCAGACCAACTTCGGTTTGATTACCTCAGCTGCTACGGCCATCCGCATCTGCATACCCCCCACATTGATGCATTGGCTGCCCGTGGCGTGCGGTTCACGAATGCCTATGTGCAATCACCAGTCTGCGGTCCTTCGCGGATGTCGGCCTATACGGGGCGCTATGTGCGCAGCCACGGATCGACATGGAATGGTATGCCTTTGCGCGTCGGAGAGCCTACGTTAGGAGATCACTTGCGCGAAGTGGGTGCGCGGGCCGTGCTGGTGGGCAAGACCCACATGACGGCTGACGCCGAAGGGATGGCTTGGCTTGGCATTGATCCAGCCAGCGAGATTGGGGTGCGCGTGTCTGAATGTGGGTTCGAGCCATATGAGCGTGACGACGGCCTTCACCCCGACAGCGCACGGCAAAACTGGTCTGCGTATGACGATTACCTTGTGTCGCAGGGCTATGCGTCTGACAATCCTTGGGAAGACTTTGCAAACTCAGGTGTTGGAGAAGAAGGCGACTTGCTGTCGGCGTGGCTTTTGAAAAACTCCCGTCTGGCGGCAAATGTCCCCGAAGAACACTCAGAAACCGCCTATATGACCGACCGCGCCATCGCCTTCATGCAAGAGGCCAAGGCTGACGGGCGGCCGTGGATGTGCCATCTCAGCTATATCAAGCCACATTGGCCCTACATCGTGCCAGCACCCTATCATGATATGTACGACGAAAGTCATATCGTGCCGCCGATCCGGTCTGCGACAGAGCATGACACCGACCACCCGCTGATGCAGGCCTACCTCAAGGCACGGGTTTGCCAAAGCTTCGCGCGTGACGAGGTGCGCGAACACGTGATCCCCGCCTACATGGGGCTCATTAAACAACTAGACGACAATCTTGGACGCCTGTTTGCGTGGATGGAAGAGGCAGGCCTGAGTGACAATACGATCATCGCCTTCACCTCGGACCACGGCGACTACATGGGCGACCATTGGATGGGTGATAAGGATTTCTATCATGAGATGGCCGTGAAAGTACCGCTGATCATCGCCGACCCGCGCCGGGACGCGGACGCCACACGTGGGCTTGTCTCAGAGGCGCTTGTTGAGATGATCGACTTGGCTCCGACCTTCATGAACGCGCTTGGATGCGCGCCCAAACCACATGTAATCGAGGGGCGCGACCTGACACCGATCTTGCAGGGAACGGATGGGTTTTCGCGCAGCTATGCCATCAGTCAGCATGACTATCATTGGTCTGATATGGCCCGTCTGCTGGACCAACCGCAGGAACATGCCCATACGACGATGATCTTTGATGGGCGCTGGAAATACATCCGCTGCGAAGGCTTCCGGCCGGTTTTGTTTGATCTGCACTCTGATCCGCATGAACTGACGGATTTGGGCGCATCACAGACGGCAGAGCACGCCGCCGTTTGCGCCCGTATGCAAGCGGCTCTTCTGGATTGGGCGACGCGTCATCACACAAGGATAACAGCAACGCCTGCCGTCTTGGCACGCCAAAAAAAGGCCGCTGAAGGAGGCATTCTGATCGGTTTCTGGGATGAGAAGGAATATGAAGACACCACTGGCATCGCATTTGACGACCTAACGCCAGTCGGGCGGCCTTAGCGTGGCCGCGATTCCTTGGCGTTGACAAATATCGCTTAGAAACAAGGATACCTTCTATTCTCTCATTGCGCCGCAGCTCTGGACAGCGCTCCGATATAGATCATCCAGATTTTCCAGGCGGTTGTATATTTGACAAACCCAAAGATTTGATTTTCCGTTCAAGCAGTTCAAAGCTGGTTGCGGTGAACGGATTTCGAGCCGCCCCAAAATGCGCAACAAGGCCCTTGTCTTGAAGTATATGGAAATCCGAAGTGGTCCCACTTCCATATGTGCCTCGGGCCTTTTCAAGAAAGCTTGCGACGGTGGGCACCTATACTTTGAACCTACCGCAAAAAGGGTTGGCGCATTGCTGGATAAATCGACATTTTGAAGGCATCATAATTCTTCGAACACTCAAGGCAGGTTCAAAAAATGCGAACAATATATAGCGAAGATCATCGGCTTCACTTTCCGCAGGCAGAACTGTCTGGCGGCCAGTTTGTCACCCCATTTGAGCGCCCTTCGCGGGTTGAGTACGTACTCAACCGGTTGCGCGAGCGTAAGCTGACTGACATCGTGCCACCGGCTGCGGTCGATATGCGCCCGGTGCAGGCCCTGCTTGATCCGGGCTATCTGACGTTCCTTGAAACCGCCTGGGATGACTGGAAAACCGCTGGCATGGAAGGCGAGATCATAGCGGCAAACGTGCCTGCGCGCGGCATGCATATGGACCGGATACCCGAGAACATAGACGGCAAGGTAGGATATTATTGCCATGCCTCCGAGACCGCGATTACGCGGGGGACTTGGACGGCGGCGCTCTCGTCTTTGGCTTGCGCACAAACCGCGCAGAGGCATGTGGCAGCGGGTGCAGGAAGTGCATTCGCCCTGTGTCGCCCCCCCGGTCACCATGCCACTGCGGATCAGTATGGCGGCTATTGCTTTATCAACAACGCGGCGGTGGTGGCCGAAATGTTTCGCGCATCCGGTGCCGGTCGCGTGGCTATTCTCGACATTGATTTTCACCACGGCAACGGCACGCAGTCTTTGTTTTATGACCGTTCAGATGTGATGTTTGCCTCGTTGCACGGCGCACCTCAAGAAACCTATCCCTACTACCTTGGCTACGCAGACGAGACGGGCAAAGGAGCGGGAGAAGGGTTCAACCTGAACTATCCGATGACCGCAGGCACAGGATACGGCGCATGGTCGCACGCGCTGGACGATGCCATTGCCAAGATCATGGCATGGGGGCCAGAAGCATTGGTCATCTCGCTGGGTGTGGACGCCTACAAGGAAGATCCGATCAGCTTTTTCAAACTTGAAAGCGATGATTTCACGGATGCAGGCCGCCGTATCGGGCGTATGAAACTGCCCACCGTGTTCTGTATGGAGGGCGGCTATGCCATCGAGGCGGTTGGTGTGAATACGGTCAATGTCCTTGAGGGTTTCATGGATGCGTAATGTCACCTTTGCGGTCACCCAGTTTGCGGCAGATGCAGATACCGCACATAATCTAGATACTGCAGAAACATTGGTACGACAGGCCGCGACACAGGGTGCGCAGGTTATCTTGCTCCAAGAGCTTTTTGCTGGCCCCTATTTTTGCAAAACCCAAGACCCCGCCCATTTCGATCTGGCAGCGCCGCGCGACGGCCACCCAATGCTCGCCCGCTTTGCGGCCCTTGCCAAAGAGCTGGGCGTGGTCTTGCCAATCTCGTTCTTTGAGCGTGCAGGGCAAGCCTACTTCAATTCACTCGTCGTTATAGACGCGGATGGAACCGAACTGGGCCTCTACCGTAAATCGCATATTCCCCAAGGGCCGGGGTATGAGGAGAAATTCTATTTCTCGAACGGGGATACTGGATTTCGAGTTTGGGAAACTTCTTTTGGTACCTTGGGCATCGGCATCTGTTGGGACCAATGGTTCCCCGAAGCGGCCCGTGCCATGGCGCTGATGGGAGCCGAAGTGCTGCTTTACCCCACCGCAATCGGATCGGAGCCTGACAGACCCGGTTACGACAGCCAGCCGCATTGGGAGATGACAATGCGCGGGCATGCGGCCGCCAACATTATGCCGCTGATGGCGTCCAACCGCATCGGAGCAGAGGCGCAGAACAACCGCAACGTCACCTTCTACGGCACATCATTCATCGTCGGGGAAACAGGTCAGATCTTGGGACAGGCTACGCGCGAGCGTCAGGAAGTTATCACAGCCACGATTGATCTGGACCGCGCAGCAGAAGAGCGGCGCGCATGGGGACTTTTCCGCGATCGACGTGTGGATTTATACGGGGTGCTGGCAGGCCTGGACGGATCCAAATCCTGAGGCTGGCGGAGCTGCGACAGCAGCCCCGCCAGGGTCGTTTTACTTGAGCAATTCTGTCCATATCGCCGTGTAGAGATCAACCGCTGACTGATCGCAGGTGGGCAGGAATTTGCCCGCTGCTGCGAATTCAGCCGGTGTTACGATCTCGGGCGCTGTCTTCATGTCCTCGGGCATGAACTCCTCTGATCCTGCGACACCATTCGCGTAACGCGCAAAGCTGGAGATCATCGCGGCGTTCTCGGGCTCAAGGATGAAGTTGATGAACTGATATGCCTCATCCACGTTCTTGGCATCGGCCAGAAGTGCGACGGAATCCATGAACAACGGATAGCCTTCCTTGGGGTAGCCATAAACCACATCGGGGTTATTGATCCGCGCACGCATGGTTGAACCGTTCCAGTTTACCGACGCTGCATAATCACCCGAGGACAGTTTGTCCGTGGTACCATAGTCCATGGACAGCCACTTGGGCTTGGCTGCCATCAGACGGTCGCGCACGGTCTTGAGGATCGTGAGGTCTTCGGTACAAGCCTCGCCGCCTGCATTGAAAATTGCCATGTTCAGCACGTCGTTCATTTCAGGCACGATGTTGATCTTGCCAACCAGTTCCTCTGGCGGGTCCAAGAACAATTCAGAAGTGTTTGGATCGCCGCTATAGACTTTTGTGTTCACAGCGATACCAACGGAGCCCCATTGCCAAGGCACAGAGTGCGCGCGCATCGGGTCCCATGGCACATCTTTCCATTCAGGCGCGATATTGGTGATGTTCGGGATTCTTGAATGGTCCAGCTCCGTCAGCAGGCCCTTGCGGACATAGACGGGGATATAGTTTGCCGATGGTACAACGAGATCAAAGCCTGACGCGCCTGCCTCGACTTTGGTGAGCGCGGTGGTGTTACTGTCGTAATCGGTAACGGTTACGGTGATACCAGTCTGTTCAGTAAACTTCTCCAGCAATTCCGGGCTTGTGTAATTTCCCCAGTTGAACAGGTTCAACTCGCCTTCGGCCATTGCGCCGAATGCGGTGCCAAACACTGCTGCAGTTGCAAGTAGATAGGTCTTCATAATGATACTCCCTTGGTGGTTACGCGGGCTATTCCCGCTTCTTGGTGACGAAAACGAACACAATCAGGATCAGCACAGTCAGCGCGAGAAGCGCGGTCGAGATGGCATTCACCTCAGGCGTCAGCGCACGGCGAAGCTGGCCCAGCATGTAGGTGGGTAGCGTATCTTGCCCTGCCGATTTTACAAATTCAGTAATGATCACATTGTCCAACGAGATGATGAACGCCAGCATCGCGCCTGCAATCACACCGGGCAGCAGCAGGGGCAGCGTGACATACCGAAACGTCTGCCACGGCGTTGCGTATAGATCAGCGGCGGCTGTCTCCATCGCGGTGTCCATACCTTCAAGGCGCGCCTTGATCGGCAGATAGGCGAAGGGGATGCAAAATGCGGAATGCGCGAGGATGAGATATCCCAGGCCGGTGTAGCCCGTTACGACCTTGACCGAGGAAAAGAAGATCAGCAGCGCAACGGCCGTCACAATCTCGGGCACCATAAGGGGCTGGTTCAGGATGATGTAGATCACCGTCTGACCTTTGAACTTGCCGCGCCGCGTTGTGCCAAGGGCTGCCATCGTCGCCAATACGGTGGAGATTACCGAGGCCCAAACTGCGATGATCAACGAGCGTGCCGCGGCGTCCTGCACCGCCTCGTTGTTAAAGGCCACGACGTACCATTGCAGCGAAAAACCACCCCATTGGTTCACCGAATTGCCGCCGTTGAAGGAATAGATCACCAATGTCGCGATGGGTGCATAGAGCAGGACAAAGGACAGGATCGCGATAAAAGTGAACCCCGGCAAGGTCGTGACATCAAATGCGCGCTGCTTAGCCATGGGGATTGTCCCGTGACGACACGCGGGTATAGACCACCAGCGACACCAGAACGATCAGCAATAGCACAGTGGACAGCGCCGCCCCCAGGGGCCAGTTTTGCCCTTGACCGAATTGCAATTCAATAAAATTGCCGATCATCATGTTCTTGCCCCCGCCCAATAGGCGCGGCGTGACATAGGCACCGAGGCTAGGAATGAACACCAGAATGGACCCCGCGATGATCCCCGGTTTGATGATAGGAAGGATCACGCTGCGCAACACCTGCCAACGGCTGGCATAGAGGTCATAGCCAGCCTCGATCAGGCGGAAATCAAATCGATCGATGGCGGCATATAGCGGCAACACCATCAGCGGCAGGTAGACATAGGCCATCCCGATCAGCACAGCCGTATCCGTGTACATGATCTGGATCGGCTCCGAGATGAGGCCGATGTTCATCAACGCCGTGTTCAGGATGCCCTCGTTGCGCACCACCTCCATGATCGCGAAGGTGCGGATCAGCAGGTTGGTCCAGAACGGAATGGTGATCAGGAACAGCCAAAATGCGCGGACCTTAGCGGGGCGGGTAGCGATGAACCACGCCGTCGGCAGACCGAGGGCAAAGGTGATCAGCGTCGTAGCGACAGACAGTTTCACCGAGCGCCAGAATATCGACAGGTTTGCATCCGCAAGGCTGACAGTCTGGTCAAAAATGTCCCTCTCAAACAGCACGCGGAACCAGCCGTCTCCGGACAATATCCAGCGCACGCCGGAATAATCGCCCTTTTCCAGCACTGAATAGATCGCGACAATCAATAGCGGACCGCTGGCCGCGAAAACCAGCAAAATCAAAGCAGGTGTGGACAAAAGCCAGCCGTTGGCACCTTTAGTGCGTTGTCTGCGGCGCTGGCTCATGATTTCAACACCTGAACCGCTGCGGCATCGATGCGGATCCCAACCACATCCCCTGCGCTACGCGCACCGGCTGAATTCGACTGTACCCGTGCGACGATAAGGCTGCCGTCGCTTAAGCTCAGCTTATAATGCGTATCGGTGCCCATATAGGTCGTCTCGGTGATTGTGGCGGCAATGCCTGTGCCTTGAGGCTCAACGCTGACTTGCTCGGGTCGGATGGCAAGTGTCACCAACCCCTTGTGATCCCCCAGTGGCACATCCAGCAAGTCGCCCGTGCCGATGCGTACCTGTGCGTTGTCAACCTGACCATCAAGGAAGTTTGTCTCGCCGATAAAATCAGCCACAAAACGGTTCACGGGGTGTTCATATATCTCGTGTGGGGTGCCTACCTGCAAAAGCGCCCCTTGCGACATGACGCCGATGCGGTTCGACATTGTCAGCGCCTCTTCCTGATCGTGGGTCACAAAGATAAATGTAATCCCCGTCTCGGTCTGCAAACGCTTCAATTCGCTTTGCATTTCCTTGCGCAGTTTGAGGTCCAGCGCTGAGAGCGGCTCATCCAGAAGCAAAACCTCGGGCTCCGGTGCCAACGCACGTGCCAATGCGACACGTTGTTGTTGCCCGCCCGACAGTTGTGCAGGCAGGCGGTCGGCAAAGTCTTCCAGCTTGACCAAGGCCAGCACGCGCGCCACGGATTTTGCAATGTCTGCAGCAGGCTTGCCTAGCATTTTCAACCCAAAGCCCACGTTTTGCGCGACAGTCAGATGCGGAAACAGCGCATAGGATTGGAATACGGTGTTCACGGGCCGCTCATTGGGCGGCGTGTAAGTGATATCGGTGCCCGACAAATGGATGCTGCCCGATGTCGGCGTCTCGAACCCCGCGATACAGCGCAAGAGCGTGGTCTTGCCACAGCCTGATGGGCCAAGAAGGGTGAAAAACTCGCCTTTTTCAATGGATATGGACACGTCCCCAAGCGCAATAACAGCTTCGTTTCCGGTCCCGTAGATCTTGCCGATATTGCGCGCGTCAACTGCGATATTATTGTTCAATCCATGCACCCCCAGCCCTCAGCTTGCAACGCGGTTTTCGCTTATGCAAGATAATCCGTCAGCATCTTGGGCCTGCCCTGTGCCCCTGGCAACGCCTGCTCAAGTTCTACGCAAAGGGCCGGTGAATGCTGCGTCTTCTTGGACGGCCCAGCCCAATGTATGCCCAAGAGGCAATCGGGGATTGGGCGAAAAGCAGTTTCGCGCGACCTTTCAGACCTTCGTCTGATCGCAATATTTGGCCAGCGGAATACGGCGCTGCCATTCTTTGCCCTAAGCCTTTAGGGTATTCATGGACGATGAAATTGTTGTTCTTGGGCAGAGGTTGAAATGACGGGCATCCTATTTTCGCACTGCCATTGGGACTGATAGAAAAGGAGCTGATATGGAGCTGATCTTTTTTGACGAGATCGAAATTCCGTCGAGCGTTCAAGGGCCGAGTCAAACCATTGATCGGGAAGAAATGGTCGATTTTGCAAAGACTTGGGACCCACTGCCAATTCATCTAAATGAAGAATTTGCGCGTGAATATGGGGGGATTACGGCGTCTGGACCCTATCTTTTAGCTTTCCGTATCCGTCTGATCCATCGACTGGATCGCCAACCTGCCGTCATTGCCTCTTTTGGATACGACGAAGTCAGGTTCAAGACCCCCGCCCACGCTGGCGACAGGATTTCTCTCATTCTTGATTTCGAGAATAAGCGTTTATCATCCTCCAAGCCGGACAGAGGGATCGTAACCTTACGCCAAACTCTGATCAACCAAGATGGTCAAGTTGTGCTGACCGTCCTGGACAACGTACTTGTTCGAAGGCGAAGCCCTTGAATAGTCTGCCATTGTAAAAGGGGCTCATTCCGGCCTTGCGTCGGTTAGCAGAATTCACGGCGGAATGCGCCGTCAGGAACAGCCCGGACCTGTCATGCACGCGCCCACAAACGGCTTCTGCGCAGCAGGTCACGCCGCCAAAGATTATTCGATGTGCATCAAGGTCAGTTTAGGGCTTTCCAGTTTTGGTCAGCCTGATCAATTTTGGCACCGGCATCTTTGTCAAATAAATCAATCGCCCGCTGCTCTCCTCCCAGGAAAAGATTGCCATCGACGATCACCCAATACTGGGGGTCTATCTCAGATTTGTGCCCCTTGACCGCCATAGCGCCTGCGCAAAAGCCACCAAAGCGCGGTGCATATTTCTCGGGGTTCTTTTCAAACATCGACTTGTGCTTGGCCGATGCAAACTGCCAGGTCGCTTCTTGCCAAACTGACTGGAAATCCGGCACGCCTTGGACGGGGCGCGCCTCGGTGAAATATGCCACCGGGTCATAGCCTTCGATTGCAACGTTTTCGCTGTTGGTGTTAACCTGATCCGCCATTGCAGAAGACGAAAAAAGCACAACGGCGCAGGCGGCGGCGATCACAAAATGTCTGATAATCATTGGCATGTTGTCAAATCTCCTGAAAAGCGAATGCTGTTGAAACGAAAACTTACCGGATTTTGCGTGTACCGCGAGAGTTATTTTGGCCGGTCATGATAAAGTGATGATGATTAGATGCGAAGCGTTATGAAAAAAGGCGACATGGATGATTGACGAAAGGCCCGACCCCCCTGGACCTGGCAGTGCATCATCACGGCGACTGGCGGCAGTGCTGCATGCGGATGTTGTGGGTTTCAGCCGCCTCATGGCGAAGGATGAAGGGGGAACCCATGCAAGGCTGATGGCCCACCGGGACGTGCTCTACGCTGCGCTGCGTTTGCACAATGGCCGCGTCGTGGGTACCGCCGGAGACGCAGTTCTGGCTATTTTCGACAGTGTGGTTGATGCGCTGACCTCAGCGCTCATTATTCAGGAAAAGCTCAGCGAAGCGAATGCGGATCTACCGCAGGACGAGCGGCTCGAATTCCGCATCGGGTTGAATATCGGCGATATCATCCTGGACGGCGATGACATATTCGGCAACGGCGTCAATGTTGCGGCGCGCACAGAGGCGCTGGCCGATCCAGGCGGCATAGCGGTGTCCGCCGCGTTCAAGGAACAGGTGGGCAACAGGGTGCAGGTCACCTTCCAGGATCGTGGCCTGCATGCGGTAAAGAACATCGACGTGCCGTTGCATGTTTTTGCCGTTTTCACCGAAGGGCACGCACCGGACCGTCCCACACCAGTCAAGCTGCGCCGCCGGATCACGATGCCTGCGCTCATCGCCTTGGCGGTTTGCACGATCGCCGTGGCTGCATTTTTTATCAACATCGGCGGCAGCGGCGATCCGGCCGCACAAAAAGACAGCGATGCAGACGTCGCGACAGCCTTGCAAAAACCGGCCATCGTTGTTCTGCCCTTCAGCAGCCGTGACGCGGCCGAGGACAGCTATTTCGGGGATGGCGTAACCGAGGACGTTATTGGATCACTGGGCCGCTTTTCGGATCTCTTGGTTCTGTCCTGGAGTGCCGTGTCGCCCTACAAGGATCAGCCCGTGGAGGTGACGCAGCTCGCATCTGATCTTGGAGCCGATTATGTGGTCACCGGATCGATTCAGCGTGCAGATGACAAGATCCGGATTACTGTACAGCTCAGCGATGCCTCGACCGGGGTGCTGATCTGGTCCGAACGATACAATGAGCAGTTGACCGACCTGTTCGAAGTGCAGGATCGTCTTGTCCGGCAGGTTGTGGCGGCCCTGTCGGTGCGTGTCACACTGCACGAAGAAACCCGCGTCGCCTCTACGCCGACTGAGAGCCTTGGGGCTTATGATCTGGTGCTCAAGGGCCGTGACCTGCTCAGGCAGGTTGCCCGTGAGTCAAACCAAGCCGCGCGCGACATGTTTGAAAAAGCGCTGGCGGAGGACCCGGAATATGCCGACGCGCTTGTTGCATTGGCAAACACGCATATCAACGATTTGGCGTTCGGATGGACCTTTCGCCCTGAGTATTCGCTGGCAACAGCGGTGGAGCTGGCAAACCAAGCCATAAAGCTCGACCTTTTCAATTCGGGTGCTTTTGCACTGCTGGCCTCAACTCAGAAGTATGCCGGCAATCTTTCAGAGGCGGAACGGTCGATCGACCGTTCATTGGAACTCAATCCCAACGACGCCATGAGCCATGCGGAGCGGTGCAGTATTCTGATTTTTTCCGGTCGCCCAGCGGACGCTTTGAAAGCATCAGACCTTGCATTGAGAATTGATCCCTATCCGCGCGGAGACCAATTGAATTGCCCAATCGGGGCGAACCTGATGCTGGAGCAATATGAGGCCGCGTTGGACGTCTTCGACAAGTTCCCCGACCGCACAAGCGAAGAGCCGGCCAGCCTGATTTTTCGCGCCGGGGCGCATGCAATGTTGGGACAGACCGAGCAGGCGGAAAAATTCAAGGCCAAGGCGCTGGCCCGCTACCCTTTCGTCAGGGCACAGAGCATGGCGCAAATCGTCGGGGGTGAAGAATACCAGCAGAATGTTTTGAAAGCACTGCAAAGGGCCGGATTCGAATAGCGGACCGGCCCGCAAGAACCCCTGCGCCCTTGAACCGCCCGACAAAGCTGGTCAGTCTGTAATCCATGAACCCACTTGCCCCCCTGCACCTGTCCTCCGATCATCTGCATGTCAGTATTCTGCCGCGCGGGGCCACCCTTGCTGCGGTGCGCTTTGGACAAGATCAGCGGAACCTTGTGATCGGCTTTGCTGACACGCAGGACCATCTTGCCGTCCCGATTTATGCCGGTGCCTTGGTCGGCCCCATCGCAAACCGCATCAAGGACGGACTTGTTGATCTGGGCGGCACCCGCCATCAGATGGCACGCAATGAGGGCGGCCGCACCGCTCTGCATTCCGGCCCAGACGGATTACATGCGCAGGACTGGGATATTCTCGCCCATGCGCATGATCACCTTGACCTTGCGATCACCCTCAAGGATGGCGATCAAGGGTTGCCGGGGCGCAGACAGATCACGGCCACCTACCGGCTGAAAGGCGATTGCCTGACCCTGGACCTGAGTGCCACAACAGACCGGCCCACCCCGATGAACATTGCCGCACATCCCTATTGGCGGCTGGATGAACACCCCGATATTTCCGGCCAAAAATTGCAGGTGATGGCCACGCACTACCTCCCAACCGATGCAGACAACCTGCCCACAGGACAGGTTGCGCCGGTTGCCAATACAGGCTTTGATTTCACGACGCCGCGTCTGGTGCCGCTGACACCCGCACTGGATGTGAACTTCTGCCTGGCCACAGTGGACAGACCGACACCGCTCAGGTCTGCGCAGCTTACGGGTCAGGACGGCACGAGGCTGGTAATCGCCACCACCGCGCCAGGGCTGCAGGTCTACAACGGGGCCTTCATCCCGGCGCTGAACGGGTGCCGCGACGACGGCGGTGACCTTGGCCCATATGCAGCCATTGCGCTTGAGCCGCAGGGCTGGCCCAATGCACCGCATCACCCCGGCTTCCCACAGATCACCCTCTATCCCGGCCAGATCTGGCGGCAAATCACCACATACCGCCTTACGCCGGCACTGTAATACCCTTGCATTGCCCCATTTGCGCCCTTGGAATGCCCCCCTGCCGGCGCAGGCTTTTGTGATCGGCCAGCCCCAAACCCTGTCTGGCCCCCACAAGGAGCAGAACATGGCACGTCCCATCCCTACCCCCGCACAGCCCGCGCCCGCATCGGTGCCGGCTGCACCAACCGGACATCAGAC
The DNA here is from genome assembly GCA_017854855.1 of Sulfitobacter sp. GTDB lineage: Bacteria > Pseudomonadota > Alphaproteobacteria > Rhodobacterales > Rhodobacteraceae > Sulfitobacter. The sequence goes on from JAFMGZ010000008.1 coordinate 17,555, forward strand.
GGCAGCACGCCCCCCTTCCCGCCCGGCCCCGCAGCCCATCATCACCGATTACGCAAGCCTCTAAAGGCCCTGACGCAAAAAGGGCCGCAAAAGCGGCCCCCTGTTTTACTTGCATGATGTCTCGGTCGACGGCTGTCTTACCTGACTGAAAAAGACCGCCAGGTCTTAGCCAACCAGTTCCAGACCAGAGAAGAAATAGGCAATCTCGATTGCCGCTGTCTCTGGCGCGTCTGACCCATGGACAGAGTTCTCGCCAACGCTTTCAGCGAAATCGGCGCGGATCGTGCCGGGTGCGGCATCTGCTGGGTTCGTGGCACCCATGACTTCGCGGTTCTTGGCGATGGCGTTTTCGCCTTCCAGAACCTGCGCGACGATGGGCGCTGACGCCATGAACTCACACAATTCGTCGTAAAACGGACGCTCTGCGTGCACTTTATAGAACTCGCCCGCCTGCGCCTTTGTCAGGTGGATACGCTTGGATGCGACGATGCGCAGACCCGCGTCTTCGAATTTCTTGGCAATCGCGCCGGTCAGGTTGCGACGGGTTGCATCTGGTTTGATGATAGAGAAAGTACGCTCAAGGGCCATGTGGCTTGCTCCTATGGGGTGTTAATTTGGCCGCTCCCTAACATGGGGCCGGGCACATGAAAACCCGTGATTGACGGCACCCGCGTGTTGGTCCACACCGCATCCATGTTACGCATCTCAGAAATCAACTATTCCGTCGAAGGCCGCCCCCTGTTTGAGGAGGCATCAGCCGTCATTCCCGAAGGTCACAAAGTGGGCCTCGTCGGCCGCAATGGGGCGGGCAAAACCACGCTGTTCAAGATCATTCGCGGCGAATTGGGCCTGGACGCAGGCGAGATATCCCTGCCCTCACGCGCCAAGATCGGCGGCGTGGCCCAGGAAGTACCCTCCTCAGAGACATCGCTTCTCGATACCGTGCTGCAGGCTGACACCGAACGCGCCGCCCTGATGATCGAGGCCGAAACCGCCACCGATCCGGGCCGTATCTCGGATATCCAGTCGCGTCTGGCCGATATCGACGCCTGGTCCGCAGAAGGGCGCGCGGCCTCCATTCTCAAGGGCCTGGGCTTTGACGATGAGGAACAATTGATGCCCTGTTCGGCCTTTTCGGGCGGCTGGCGCATGCGCGTGGCCCTGGCCGGGGTGCTGTTTGCGCAGCCCGATCTGCTGCTTTTGGACGAACCAACCAACTATCTCGATCTCGAAGGGGCGCTCTGGCTCGAATCCTACCTCGCCAAATATCCCCATACGGTGATCATCATCAGTCACGACCGTGGCCTGTTGAACCGGGCCGTGAATGGCATCCTCCACCTCGAAGACCGCAAATTGACCTTCTACCAGGGACCATACGACCAGTTCGCCCGCCAGCGCGCCGAACAACGCGCGGTGCAGGCCGCGATGGCCAAGAAACAACAATTGCGCCGCGACCATATGCAAAGCTTCGTGGACCGTTTCAAAGCCAAGGCATCCAAAGCGAAACAGGCGCAGTCGCGCCTGAAAATGATCGAAAAGATGGATATGATCGCCACCCCGGAACAGGCGGCAAAACGCGTCTTCACCTTCCCCGAACCCGAAGAGCTGTCTCCGCCGATCATCTCGATCGAAAACGGATCTGTCGGCTATACCGACGGAAACCCGGTTCTGGCACGCCTCAATCTGCGCATCGACCAGGACGACCGGATTGCACTTCTGGGCAAGAACGGTCAGGGCAAATCAACCCTGTCGAAACTGCTGTCCAACCGCCTGGTGCTGATGGACGGCCGGGCGATCAACGCCAATAAACTGCGCATCGGCTTTTTCGCCCAACATCAGGTTGACGAACTTCAAGTCAATGAAACGCCGCTGCAGCATATGATCACCGCCCGCCCGGGGGTCCTGCACTCCAAACTCAGGGCACAGATGGCAGGGTTCGGACTGGGCCCTGATCAGGCCGAAACAGAGGTCGGCCGCCTTTCGGGTGGCCAAAAGGCCCGGCTGTCCTTGCTGCTGGCCACTCTGGACGCTCCCCATCTGCTGATCCTCGATGAACCGACAAACCACCTCGACATCGAAAGCCGCGAGGCCCTGGTGGAGGCGCTGACCCATTATTCGGGGGCCGTGATCCTCGTCAGCCACGACATGCACCTTCTCAGCATGGTCGCGGACCGGCTCTGGCTGGTCTCGGATGGCACGGTCACCCCCTATGAGGACGATCTGGAATCCTACCGCAAGATGCTGCTGACACCGACCAAGCCGATCAGCAAGAACGCCAAACCAAAAGAGGCCCCCAAACCCAAACGCGCCAGCCGAGACGAAATCCTGGCCCTGCGCTCAGAAGTCCGCAAAGCCGAGGCACGTGTTGAAAAAATCAACGAAATGCGCGACAAACTGGCCAAGAAACTCGCCGATCCTGCCCTTTACGAAGGCTCCAAGGTCGGTGAACTCGAAGTCTGGAACAAGAAATACGCCGAAGTTATGGACGCGCTGGACCGCGCCGAGGCACTTTGGGTCGCCGCAGAAGACAAACTCGAAAAGGCCTCCGCCTGATCCTCTTTTTGGCCGTAAATACCTCGGGGAATCGGCCAAGGGCCGATGGGGCAGAGCCCCAAATCATGGCCCCAAAGGGGCCGGAATAATCGCATGGGCGCAGCCCACCTAAAAAGAGCAAGCCCATGACCCTCGACACCGCCTATATGATCACCGCTCTGGTCACCATGTTGGTGGTGATCGACCCAATTGGCATCGCCCCGCTGTTTCTGGCGCTGACCCGTGGCATGACACCGGCACAGCGCCGCCGCATCGCAATTCGCGCCACGCTGACGGCGGCCTTGGTGCTCGCCCTCTTTGCCTTTTTCGGCGAGGCGCTGCTGGGTTTTGTGGGCATTTCCATGGCGGCCTTCCGGATCGCGGGGGGGATCTTGCTGTTCCTGACCGCGCTCGACATGCTCTTTGAACGGCGCACGAAACGCCGCGAGGACCGCACTGAGGGCGAAGAGGAAGGCCATGACCCTTCCGTCTTCCCCCTTGCCATCCCCTTGATCGCCGGTCCCGGTGCCATTGCCTCGGTCATCCTGCTGATCGGTGAAAAACCGGGCGGCGAAGGGCTGATCACGGTCTTGCTGATCACGGCGCTGACCTTGCTGGTCATGGCGCTGATCCTGATGGCCAGCAGCTATCTGGACCGGGTGGTCGGAAAGACCGGCATTGACGTGATCACGCGCGTACTGGGCATGCTTTTGGCCGCCCTTTCGGTACAATTTGTGCTCGACGGCCTTGCGGCTTACGGATTCGGCCCCGGCCCTGGCTGACATCGGGCGCATGCCTTCCTATATAGACCGAAGGCAACGCAAGGGACACAGATGGCCGATATCGATACAGGACACTTGATCTACCTCGTCATCCTCTTGGTGATGGTGGGCGGATGGTTCTTCATGCAAACGCGCGAAGGTCTCAACAAGACGCTGCAATATGCGGCGGTCTGGGGGATGATCTTTATCGGCGGTGCCGCCGCCGTGGGGCTATGGCAAGACATCAGCCGTGATACACGCCAGTCCCAGATCAGTTTCTCGGGCACCGATCAGATTATCGTGCCGCGCGCCCGCGACGGCCATTACTATCTCACGGTTCAGATCAACGACACGCCTGTCCGCTTTGTGGTGGATACCGGTGCAACCGATATGGTCCTGACCCAGGCAGACGCCAGCCGCGCGGGCATTGATCTTCAGACCTTGTCCTACCTCGGGCGCGCCAATACCGCCAATGGCCAGGTGCGCACGGCCCTCGTCCGGCTTGATGATGTGCGTCTGGGTGCGGTGACGGACCATGATGTCTCTGCGGTGGTAAACGAAGGGCAGATGCAGCAATCCTTGCTCGGCATGGGCTATCTGCAGCGCTGGGGCCGGATTGAGATCAGCCAGGGCGAATTGATCCTGACCCGCTAAAGCCTTCCTTGAAACACCTGTTTCATCGCATATCCCCTGCCGCCAAGCAGCCGGTCCCTTGGCGCGGCGTCCTGGGCTGAGCGGTTTTCCGACACCGCTCGCGGGTCAGGTCTGCGCCTTCTTTTCCCAGCGCCCCGATTCTTCGGACCAATATTGCGCCGAGGCCCCGGCGTCTTTCAGCGCTTTCCATTGCTGTCTTGCCCGGTTCAGCGCGGCCGCGTCATCGCCGTCAAACAGCACGCAGACCCTGTCCAATGCAGCCACTTCTTGCGCGCTCACCTCTGCCCCCTGCACGGCCATCACGCAGTTCGGCCCGTTGGGGGCCTCGAGGGCGGTGGTCAGCAAGACGGGCTGATCCGCATCGTGGGTGCCCCCCGCCAGACCATGCGGCAAAAACCCGTCCTCGGGCCCCAGCCACAAGGCCTTGTCCAGATCGGCCAGCCCCGCGGGGTCGGTGCCACGCACCGCCACCCGCCAGCCGTTCTCCAGCGACTTGCCCAACAGCATCCGCAGGGTGTCAACCAGGGGCCGCCGGGTCAGATGGTAAAAATAGGCCGCCCCCATGCGCGCTTATACTTTCTCATAATGGTCAAGGATCAACCTGCTCAGCGCGGCCACACCCCAGCCTGTCGCCCCCTTGGGTGCCAAGGCCGTATCCGTCTTGACCGAGGCCACGCCCGCGATGTCCAGATGGATCCAGGGTGTTTCGGGCTTTACAAACCGCTGCAGGAACTGCGCTGCGGTCACCGACCCCGCCGCCCGGCCGCCCACGTTTTTCATATCCGCAATCCGGCTTTTCAGCAGATCATCATAGGCCTGCCCCAGTGGCATCCGCCATGCCCCCTCGCCCTCAGCCTCAGCAGCCTTCAGGAAGGCGTTGCAAAAAGCATCATTGTTGGAAAAGACACCCGCATTCTCATGGCCCAAACCGACAATGATGGCCCCGGTCAGGGTCGCCAGGTCGATCATGCCTACGGGCTTGAACCGCTCTTGGGCATACCACATCACGTCGCATAGCACCAAACGGCCCTCTGCATCGGTGTTGATCACCTCAACCGTGTCACCCTTCATGGATGTGATCACGTCGCCTGGACGGATGGCATTGCCAGAGGGCATGTTTTCCACCAGACCCACCAGCCCCACAACATTGGCCGCAGCCTTGCGCCGCGCCAAGGCGCGCATAGTGCCAGCCACAACACCCGCGCCGCCCATGTCCATGGTCATGTCTTCCATCCCGGCACCGGGTTTCAGACTGATACCGCCAGTGTCAAAGACCACGCCTTTACCGATCAACGCCAGCGGCGCATCGCCCTTGGCACCGCCGTTCCACTCCATTACCACGACCTTTGAGGGACTGTCCGACCCCTGGCCCACGGACAACAGCGTCCGCATGCCCAGTTCCTCCAGCTGATCCTCATCCAGCACTTCGACCTTCAGCCCCAGTGCGGTCATCGCAGCCAGCTCTTCGGCGAATGTCGTGGTGGTCAGGATATTGGCCGGCGCATTGGTCAGGTCGCGCGTCATGAAGGCACCTTCTGCCACCGCCATCAGCGGCATTGCGGCAGCCTGCGCCTGATCGGGCTTGGCGCACATCACCACCACCTCGCCCTTGCGCTGCTGGGCATCGGTCTTGTGATCATCAAAGGAATAGTCACGCATGGCCAGCCCAAAGGCCATGTCGGCGGTGCGGCGCATGCCAGCGGCCAGAACCAGCAGATCGGCCTGCCCGCGCAGCTTGGCCAGCGACGCCCCGGCCTTGCGGGTTTCGGCCACCGTGGGGCGGCGCACCATATGCACCACATCAACAGCCACCGCTGCCATGCCGGTTGGAAAGGCCAGGCTCATCGTATCGCCAGGTTTGGATTTGGCAAACTTTTCCGCCTCGACTAGTCGCGCCAAGGCACCACGGGTCAGTTTGTTGACCCTGCGTGCCCCTGCATCCATCCGCCCCTCTGGATCCAGAAAAACCGCCACGCGCCCCGCGTGTCCGGCGATCTGTTCAATGTCAGTTTCGGCAAATCGGATGGGAGTCAGTGCAGTCATGTCATGGGCCTTTGTTCTGTTTCGCCACAAGACCTAGCGCGACTTGGCACCTATGACCAGTTAGCAGTTTTCCCCGACAATATTTTGCTCTAGAAGTTGGAGATACTAAAGCTCGGCAGGCATCTTGGGGGATCGCAGTGGCAAGAGTAGACCGCTATATGCTGTCACAGCTTTTACTGCTGTTCGGCTTCTTTGCGCTCATTCTGGTCGCATTGTTCTGGATCAACCGGGCGGTTGTCCTGTTCGACCGTTTGATCGGCGATGGGCAATCCGCGCTTGTTTTCCTTGAATTCACCGCGCTTGGCCTGCCCAAGCTGATCACCACCGTGCTGCCGATTGCAGCCTTTGCCGGTGCCGTCTATGTGACCAACAGGATGAGCGGCGAATCTGAAATGACGGTGCTGCAATCCACCGGATCAAGCCCCTGGCGGCTGGCCCGTCCCGTATTCCTCTATGGGCTGTGCGTCGCGGCGATGATGAGCATCCTGAGCCATTTTCTGGTGCCGATGGCACAGGCCCAACTGACCCAGCGGGAAACCGAAATTTCCCAAAATGTCACCGCAGGCCTGCTGCGCGAGGGGCGTTTTTTGCATCCCACGGATCGGGTGACATTCTACACAAGGGCGATCGACCCCGATGGCGTGTTGCGCGACGTGTTCCTTTCAGACCGGCGCAACCCCAAGGAAGGCGTGATCTATACCGCGGCAGAGGCCTATCTGGTGCGCAACGGTGAGGGCACCACGCTGATCATGGTGGACGGGCTGGCCCAAAGGCTCAACCAGACCGACAAGCGGCTGGCGACGGCCAAATTCAGGGATTTCTCCTTTGACATCTCGACGCTGGTCAGCGACGGCCCGGACAGCAAATTATCGGTGCCAAATATCATCACCCCCGGCCTGCTGAGCAATTGGGAAATGCTGATGCTGCGCACCGGCGACAGCAAGGGCGCGATCGTCGAAGAACTGCATTCCAGATTTGCCCAGTCGCTGTTTTGCATCGTCACCGCCATGATCGGCTTTACCACCCTTCTGATGGGCGGCTTTTCGCGCTTTGGGGTCTGGCGCGAGATCGCCATCGCCTTTTCGATCCTGATCGCCATTGACGGGGCCCGCGGGGCGCTGGTGCAGACCGTGCGCGATAGCCCGATCCTGTGGCCCGTGATCTATGCCCCAACAGCCTTGGGCGGGCTTTTGGTGCTTGGCATGCTTTGGCATCTGTCAAACCCCGGCTGGCTGGTGCAACTGCGCCGCAAGGGGGCTCTGGCATGATCTTGCATTTCTACTTTGCCCGCCGCTTTGCCATGACCTTTTTGGCCATCACAGGTGTGCTGTTCGTGCTGGTGGTGCTGATCGACGCGGTCGAGCAAGCGCGCAAATTTGCGCAGTTTGATATTGGCTGGCAGAAAATTCTGGGGCTCACACTGCTGAATGCCCCGCAGACGATCAACCTGATCCTGCCGCTGATCATCATTCTGGCCACCATCAGCCTGTTTCTCAGCCTCGCCCGCTCCTCCGAACTGGTTGTGACCCGTGCGGCCGGGCGGTCTGCGCTGCGCTCAATGATGGCACCCGTGTCGGTCGCCCTGGCCATCGGTATCGTTGCCGTCGCCATGCTGAACCCGATCGTGGCTGCCACGGGAAACCGCTATCTTCAACTGTCCGAAGGTTACCGCGCCGGGGGGGCCTCTGCCCTGTCGATCAGCGATGAAGGGCTGTGGCTGCGTCAGGGCAGCGCGGATGGGCAGACGGTCATTCGGGCCTGGCGTTCAAACGATGACGCCTCTGTGCTCTATGACGTGACCTTTCTGACCTATGATACCAAAAACGGCCCGATGCGCCGGATCGAAGCGGGTAGTGCTGCGTTGCATGACGGTTTATGGTCATTGCGGAACGCCAAATCATGGCCCCTGCAACAAGGACTTAACGCTGAGGCCAATGCGCAGTATTTTGACACGATGGAAATTCCCTCATCGCTGACATTGGACCGTATCCGCGAAAGCATCGGCAAGCCGGCTGCGGTGTCGATCTATGACATGCCCGCCTTTATTCGGCAGCTGGAGCAGGCTGGCTTTTCCACCCGCCGCCATGAGGTCTGGTTGCAGAGTGAATTCGCGCGCCCGCTGTTTTTGATGGCGATGGTGCTGGTGGCAAGCGCCTTTACCATGCGCCATACCCGCTTTGGCGGCACCGGCATTTCGGTGCTCGCTGCTGTGCTGCTGGGCTTCAGCCTCTATTTTGTCCGCAGCTTTGCGCAGATCCTCGGGGAAAACGGACAGATCCCGGTTTTGCTGGCGGCCTGGGCCCCTGCGGTTGCGGCCACACTCTTGGCCACTGGCCTGTTACTTCACGCCGAGGACGGATAACGGATGCGCGCAGTTTTCCTTTCATTGGTTTTGGCTTTGGTCCTGCTGCCCCTGCGCCTGTCCGCGCAAGAGGCCGCAGCACCGCAGCCTGCCATCCTGATCGCGGATGAAGTATTCATCACCGCAGACCGCCTGCTGGTGGCACAGGGCAATGTCGAAGCCTTTCAGAACGGCACAAGGATCAAGGCCCGCGCGATCCGCTATGATCAAAACACCGGCGGGCTGACGATTGAGGGGCCGATCACCCTGACCGAAGGGGCCGATACGATCATCCTGGCCGATGCGGCCGAGCTGTCATCAGACCTGCGCAATGGCCTTCTGACCGGTGCCCGCATCATTCTGGCGCAGCAATTGCAAATGGCCGCCGCACAGGTGGACCGGGTCAACGGACGGTATGACCAACTGTCCAAGGTCTCTGTGACCTCTTGCCAGATCTGCACCGATGGCAGCCCCCCCCTGTGGCAGATCCGCGCCAGACGGATCGTCCATGACAAGCTAGAGCAGCAGCTCTATTTTGATCAGGCGCAGTTTCGCATCTTGAACATTCCGGTGTTTTACCTGCCGCGCCTGCGTCTGCCGGGACCGGGTCTGCAGCGGGCGACAGGTTTCCTGGTCCCCTCCATCCGCTCGACCTCGCAACTGGGTACCGGGCTCAAGATCCCCTATTTCATCAAGCTGGGTGATCACAGGGACCTGACCGTCACCCCCTATCTGTCAAGCGTGACCCGCACCCTTGAGCTGCGATACCGCCAGGCCTTTCGCCGGGGCAGGATCAGCTTTGACGGGGCCATCACCCGCGATGACCAACGGCCCGGACAGCTGCGGGGGTATTTCTTTGGCCGTGGGGATTTCAATCTTGAACGCGGCTACACGCTGAGCTTTGACATCGAATCCACGACCGACCGCGCCTATCTGAACGAATACGGCTATCTTCTGGAGGACCGGCTGGAAAGTAATGTCACGATCACAAGGGCGCGCCGGGATGAATTTGTCCGTGGCACCTTGTATAATTTCGAAAGCCTGCGGGCCGATGACATCAACGACAATCTGGCGACAGTGGTGCTGGATATCGAATATGAACGGCGCTTTTTCCCCAAACGCTTTGGCGGCGAACTGCGTTTCGCCATTGAGGCACATAGCCACCGGCGCAACTCTGACCTGTCCACCGACGGCCCCGATCCCGATCTTGAGGTAGACGGGCGTGATGTCACACGTCTGCATGGCCGCGTCGATTGGATGCGGCGTTTCACCTGGAGCAACGGATTGGTTGCGGATGTTCAGGCCGGTGTGGGCGCGCATCTGTTTGACATCACCCAGGATGCGACCTTTGAACAGAACCATTCGGAAATTGTTCCCCGCGCGGCACTGTCCCTGCGCTATCCGATGCTGCGGCGCGGTGCGGGCGGTGTCACCCAACTGCTGGAGCCGCTGGCCCAGATCGGCTGGGTGGGCGGTGCGCGTCTGCGCGTGCCCAATGATGAAAGCACCCGTATCGAATTGGACGAAGGCAATCTGTTGTCCCTGTCGCGCTTTCCCCGCCCCGACCGCCGCGAGCGGGGCACTGTTGCGGCCGTGGGGCTGAACTGGTCACGCCAGAACCCCAAGGGCTGGGATACCCACATCAGCCTGGGCCAGGTCTATCGCAGCAGCGCCGATCCTGACTTTTCCGCCTCCTCAGGCCTGCGCGGCACGTCTTCGGATTTTCTGATCGCCGCACAGGTCAAAACCCAAAACGGCATTTCGTTGACAGGGCGCAGCTTGCTGGACAATGATTTCAGCCTGACCAAGGCAGAGCTGCGCGGCGGCTGGGCCTTTGGCAAGGGCAGCCTTGGCGGCAGCTATGTCTGGCTGAACGCGGACCCCGTCGAAGACCGCGCCGCCGCCGTCTCAGAGATCTTGCTGGCCGGAAGTTACGACATCAACCGGCATTGGCGACTAAGCGGGAACTGGCGGTTCAATGTCGCCGATGACCGCGCGGCCACGGCGGGCTTCGGTCTGAGCTACAATAATGAATGCGTCGCAGTCGATCTGACGGTTGCGCGCAGCTATTCTTCGTCCACGAGTGTTGAGCCTACGACCAATTTCGGGTTTAACATAGGAATGAGGGGCTTTGCTGCCTCATCGGGCAATCAACAATACATTCGCTCATGTCAAAGGTGATCCAGATGAAACTATCCGCATTGATCCGGGGCCTCGCGGCGGCCAGCGTGATCGCTCTGACGGGGCAAGCCGTGCAGGCACAGAACCTCTTTGCGCCAGTCGCCCGTGTGGACGATTCCGTGGTGACCGAATTCGAGGTGCAACAGCGCCAGATCTTCATGAAATTGCTCAATGCCCCCGACAGCGGCAGAGAGGCGACAATCGACAGCCTGATCGATGACCGCCTGCGCAGCAAGGCCGTGGCCCAGGCGGGTCTGGAAATCACCCCCGAAGGTTTGCAGGCCGGTCTTGAGGACTTTGCCTCCCGCGCGCAATTGACGGCGGATGAATTCATCAAGGCGCTTGAGCAATCCGGCGTCGCACGCGAAACCTTTCGCGACTTTGTTGCCAATTCCCTTAGCTGGCGCGAACTGGTGCGCGCACGTTACGGCAGAAGCGTCACCGTCTCAGAGGCCGATATTGACCGCGCCCTGGGCAACACCCGTTCAAACGGCACCGGCATCCGCGTTCTTTTGTCAGAAATCATCATCCCCGCCCCCCCACCACAGGCGGCCCGTGTGATGGCCTTGGCAGAGCGGATCGCGCAGTCCAAGTCAGAGGCCGAATTTTCACGCTATGCCGGGCAGTATTCTGCCACCGCATCGCGCGGACGGGGCGGCAGAATGCCCTGGACCCCGCTTGAAAACCTGCCGCCTGCCCTGCATCCGATCATTCTGGCCCTTGGCACAGGTGACGTGACAGCCCCGCTGCCCATCACGAATGCCGTGGCCCTGTTCCAGCTGCGCGGCATCGAGGAAACCGGTGCCCCGAGCCAAAGCTTCTCGCAGATCGAATATGCCGCCTATTACATCCCCGGTGGCCGCAGCGAGGCAGCCCTGCAAGAGGCCGCCAAGATCAGGTCAAAGGTAGATGTTTGCGATGACCTTTACGGCATTGCCAAGGGCCAGCCCGAAGAAGTGCTGGAGCGCGGCGGCAAGGCCCCCGGCGACATCCCCCAGGACATCGCCATCGAATTGGCCAAGCTTGATCCGGGCGAAAGTTCCACCGCTTTGACGCGGGCAGACGGGCAAACCTTGGTCTTTTTGATGCTGTGCAGCCGCACTGCCGAGGCCAATGCCGAAGCCACCCGCGAGGATGTGATCAGCGCCCTGCGCCAGCGCAAGCTGCAAGGATATGCCGACCTGCTGATGGAGCAGCTGCGCGCTGACGCCCGCATCCAGAAACCATGAGCGCTGCATCTTTGCCGGTTGTCCTGTCCTGCGGCGAGCCCGCAGGCATAGGCCCCGAAGTGGCCGCCCGCGCCTGGGCGGCATTGGCCGGTGAAGTGCCCCTTGTCTGGCTGGGCGATCCGCGTCACCTGCCCACGACCGTTGCCCATGCGGTGATCGAACGACCACAGCAGGCAGCGGATCTCAGTCCCGATGTTCTGCCCGTGCTGGCCCGTGACTTTGGCCCGCCAGCGGTGGCAGGCCAGCCAAACCCGACCCATGCCCAACATGTGATTGACATGATTGCCCTGGGCGTCTCGCTGGTGCGTGACGGTGCCGCATCGGCCCTATGTACCGCCCCAATCAACAAACAGGCCCTGATCGAGGGCGCTGATTTCGCCTATCCCGGCCATACCGAATACCTTGCGGCACTGGCGGGGGTCGATGATGTGGTGATGATGCTGGCCTCCGACCAGCTCAGGGTGGTGCCCGCCACCATCCATATCGCCTTGGACCAGGTCCCCGTGCAGCTGACCCCCGCCAGCCTGCGCCGTGTGATTGAAATCACCCACAGCGGCCTGCAAGAGCGTTTTGGCATCCCCTCGCCCCGGTTGGCGATTGCAGGGTTGAACCCCCACGCCGGCGAAGGCGGTGCCATGGGCCAGCAGGAAATCGCCTGGATCGCACCGCTTGTGGCGCAGATGCAGAAGGAAGGTTTCGACCTGATCGGCCCCTTGCCCGCCGACACGATGTTTCACGCAGCCGCCCGCGCCCGCTATGACGCGGCCATCGCGATGTACCATGATCAGGCGCTCATCCCGATCAAGACGCTGGATTTCGACAAGGGCGTCAATGTCACCCTCGGCCTGCCCTTTATCCGCACATCGCCCGATCACGGCACCGCCTTTGACATCGCAGGCCAAGGCATTGCCAATCCCACCAGCATGATAGAGGCGATCCGCATGGCACACCGCATGGCACAGGCCACCCAATGACCGGGATCGACACGCTGCCCCCCCTGCGCGAAGTGATCGCGACCCATGGTCTGTCCGCGCGCAAATCGCTGGGGCAGAATTTCCTGCTGGACCTGAACCTCACCGCCAAGATCGCCCGACAAGCGGGCGATCTGACCGGCTGTGACGTGCTTGAGATTGGCCCCGGCCCCGGTGGCCTGACCCGTGGGCTGCTGTCCGAGGGCGCGCGCCATGTGCTGTGCATCGAGAAAGACAGCCGCTGCCTGCCCGCCCTGCAAGAAATCGCGCAGACCTATCCCGGCAAGCTGACCGTGATGGAGGGCGACGCGCTTGAAATTGACCCGCTGGCGCATCTGACACCGCCCATACGGGTCGCGGCCAATCTGCCCTATAACGTAGGCACCGAACTGCTGGTGCGCTGGCTGACGCCGCCGCAATGGCCCCCTTTCTGGCAGAGCCTGACATTGATGTTCCAGCGTGAAGTCGCCGAACGCATCGTGGCCCAACCCGGCACCAAGGCCTACGGGCGGCTGGCGATCCTAGCGCAATGGCGATCAGAGGCGCGGATTGCCATGCAATTGCCCCCCGGTGCCTTCACACCGCCGCCCAAGGTATCGTCCAGCGTCGTGCATCTGACAGCATTGCCAGAACCCCGCTTTCCCGCCGATCCAGCGGTCTTGTCGCGGGTCGTGGCCGCAGGGTTCAACCAGCGGCGCAAGATGCTGCGGGCCTCGCTCAAGGGGATTGCACCCGATATCGAAGACCGCCTGCTGGCCGCAGGCATCAAGCCCACGGACCGCGCCGAACAAATCCCGCTTGAAGGGTTCTGTGCCCTTGCCCGCGAGGTGGCGCGGAAATGAGGCTGCTCTGCGCTTTGGCGCTGAGCATGCTGCTGGCGGCCTGTGCTGCCAAGGGACCACAGCGCGCCACAGAGCCGCAGATCGCAGCCCTTGCCGCCAGCCTGCGCAGCCTGTCGGCAACAGTGGACCCCGCCGAGGCCGCGCGCGCCGCACGCCTGTCTTATGAGACCACCCATAGGCTGGCGCTGGCCTACCAGATCACCGATCACCCCTTGATCCACAATGCAAAGGTAAACGCGGGCCGCAAGCCGCGTGGCCTGTGCTATCACTGGGCCGAGGACCTGCAAGCGCGGCTGCTGCAAGAAGACTTCGTCACCCTCGACATCACCCGCGCCATCGCAAATGCCGAAAACGCCCTGCTGATTGATCACAGCACGGCCGTGATCACCCCAAAGGGGGCCCCCATGCAGGCCGGCATCGTGATTGACCCCTGGCGCAATGGCGGGCGGCTGTTCTGGTCCCCTGTCACCGCAGATCGCCGCTATGAATGGCACCCGCGCGCAGAGGTTATGCGCCGCACGGGGCGGATCAGATATGTCCAGCGCAGCCAAGGGTCACTGGCCCCGCCGCCGGTCGACTAACCCCCAACAAAAAGCCCCGCAAAAGCGGGGCTGTGATGTTATTCTGCGGCCTCTGGGTGATCGCCTGTGCCGCCGGGCTGGGGCGTTTCACCCTCTGGCTTCGGCTTGGGCTTGGGCTTGCGCCGGGGTGCGCGCTTGGGCTTGGGTTTGCTTTCTGGTGTCTCAACCAGACCGCTGTCCTCATCTGAGCCCTCATTGGCCGCGTCACCCTCTGCCGGTTGAACGGCCCCGGGCCCCTCTGCCGCAGGCTGTTCGCCGCCACCCTGTTGGGCATCACGTTCCTGTCTTTCGGCACGTTCGCGGTCCCGTTCTGCCTGACGCTCGCGGTTCAGACGGTCCTGTTCTTCCTGACGTTCGCGGTTCTGGCGCTCTTGCTCTTCGCGGCGCTGATCCATCTCGCGCTGCGCTTCGGACAACAGGCGCAGATAATGTTCCGCGTGCTGCTGAAAGTTTTCTGCCGCCACACGGTCGTTGCTCAGCTGTGCATCACGGGCCAGTTGATTGTATTTCTCAATCACCTGCTGCGGTGTGCCGCGCACCTTGCCCTCTGGTCCAGAGCTGTCAAAGACGCGATTGACGACATTGCCGCCTTGCTGGGAATTGTTGCGGTTGCGGTTATTCTTTGACCGGGACCGTGATCTTGTTGGTTTCATGAAAAGGTATCAGCCTTCAGTGCTGGTGAGCTTTATTGAACCGATGCGCGCAAAAAACGCAGGTATCATCAGTCGCTTGATTGTTGGGCATAACGCCGCGCGGGACCGCCTGAGCATCCACCGCTGCAACACCCCTGAATATGCACGGCTGGCCCCTCTGGGCAAGGGCAAATGTGCAGATGACCCGCAAAAAGAGCCCGAATTGCGGATTTAGGCGGGTTGGCCTGCGCAAACAACTCTTGGGCGACCATCCAGATCCTCGGCAAGGTCCACCTGCGCCCAGCCAGAGCGGTGGAATATGTCACAAACCGCCTGACCCTGCTGCCAGCCGATTTCAACCATGACGCGGCCATTTTCAGTTAAGAACCCTTGGGCCTGCGCTGCGATGATCCGGTAGGCAGACAGGCCATCCAGCCCGTCGGTCAGCGCCATCTGCGGCTCATGATCACGCAACTCTGGCGCGATCCCGGCCATTTCGCTGGCGGCCAGATAGGGCGGGTTCGCCACGATCAGATCATACCGTCCACCGACCTTGTCAAACCAATTGGATTGATAGATCTCGGCACGTCCCTGCACCCCCAACAACACCGCATTGGCACTGGCCTGAAGGCAGGCGTCCTCTGACAGATCAACGCCCACACCCCGTGCACCGGGCTGTTCGGCCAACAGCGTCACAAGGATGCAGCCCGATCCGGTGCCCAGGTCCAGCACTGTCTCAAATGGTTGGCTAAGCGCCAGTTCAATCAGGGTTTCCGTCTCTGGCCGAGGGTCCAGCACATGACGGCTGATCCGAAAGTCGCGGCCATAAAACGCCCTGCTGCCAACCAGTTGCGAAACCGGCACCCTGATGGCCCTGAGGGCGATCAGCGTCTCGAACCGCTCTGCAATCTCGGGGGCGATTTCCTCGGGCGCGATCAGGGTCACGCGCGACGCATCCACCGACGCCGCATGTGCCAACAGCAGCCGCGCATCGCGCGCAGGGTCAGGCACGCCCGCCGCCCTCAGGCGTGATGCAGCGGCCGCCATCGCCTCGCCTGCGGTGCTCATAGGTTCATCTGTGCCATCTGGCGGGCCTGTGCATCTGCGGTCAGGGCATCAACGATCTCATCCAGATCGCCCTGCATCACCGCATCCAGCCGGTACAAAGTCAGGTTGATCCGGTGGTCTGTCAGCCGCCCTTGGGGGAAATTATAGGTTCTGATCCGCTCGGAGCGGTCGCCCGATCCGACCTGCGCCGCCCGGTCGGCAGAGCGTTCACTGTCCATCCGCGAACGTTCCATATCGTACAGCCGCGCCTTGAGGACCTGCATTGCCTTGTCCCGGTTGCGGTGCTGGGATTTCTCTGAGCTGGTGACGACGATGCCCGTGGGGATATGGGTGATCCGCACGGCAGAATCGGTCGTGTTCACATGCTGGCCCCCGGCCCCAGAGGACCGCATTGTATCAATCCGCAGATCATTGGCGTTGATCTCGATATCCACATCCTCGGCCTCTGGCAGGACCGCAACAGTGGCCGCAGAGGTATGGATACGCCCGCCGCTTTCGGTACTGGGCACGCGCTGCACCCGGTGCACGCCGCTCTCATATTTGAGCCGGGCAAAGACATTCTTGCCGGTGATATGGGCCACCACTTCCTTGACGCCGCCCAATTCGGTCATCTGCTCTTCGATCAGCTCAAAACCCCAGCCCCGCGCCTCGGCATAGCGTTGGTACATGCGCAGCAGGTCGGCCGCAAAAAGCGCGGCCTCATCGCCGCCGGTCCCGGGCCGAATCTCTAGCATTGCGGGCTTGGCGTCGGCTGCATCCTTGGGCAAAAGTGCCACCTGCAGCGC
This sequence comes from Sulfitobacter sp., assembly GCA_017854855.1. GTDB lineage: Bacteria > Pseudomonadota > Alphaproteobacteria > Rhodobacterales > Rhodobacteraceae > Sulfitobacter. The sequence continues at coordinate 34,175 of JAFMGZ010000008.1, forward strand.
GGCTTCGGCCTTGGGCAGCGCGGCCTTCAGCTCTGGCAATTCCTCACGGGCCAATTCTGCCATCTCGGGATCGGCCAGCATCGCCTGCGCCTCATCCACATTGCGCAGCAACGCACGGTAGGCATTGATCTGATCGACCACGGGTTTCAGATCGGAATATTCCTTGGCCAGTGCCGCGAAATCCGCGCCATCCGACCCGGCAGCCATCGACGCTTCCAGAAACTGAAAACGCTGCGCGATCTGTTCAAGGCGGTCCATGGGTATCATCGTGGTCTCATGTCGCCGATGGAAAGGCTTTGGTCAAGCGGCCTTTCATGCTATCAAGGAACTATGAAAACTCTTGCGTTCATTGCCGCCCTGATGGCCCTGCCCGCTGCTGCCGATGTCACCTATCCCAGCGGCAAGACGGTTGATTGCTATTGCACCGACCGCAATCACAACCGGATTGAGCTGGGAGAGACCATTTGCCTTCAGGTCAATGGCCGCATGTTCATGGCGCAATGTCAGATGTCGCTGAACGTGCCGATGTGGCGCGAGGTCCAAGAAGGCTGTGTCACTTCCTCACTCGATGGTACCGACCCAGGATTTAACCCGCTTGGCGTTTACCCCAAGATCTGATTTGCCAAAGCGCAGGCGGGCGTAGACCTCAACAAAGGGCTGACCCTCAGGCGTCTGCCGCAGGCTGATGGTCGTGTAGTCGGGGAAACCGATCACCTTTGACCGGGTCACATAAGTCATCTGCCCCGCCTCCACCGATCCTGTCAAAAGAACCGTGCGCGGTGTCGCCTCTGCTGCGGCCTTCAGTTTCTCCAGCACGGCTGTGGCGTCGCTGTCCATGACCTTGCGCCAGACATAGCCACCATCAAGCTGGCGTGTCTCTGTTCCCGGCACAGATGATGCACGGTTCCACACCGACGGATCAGACGGGGCCAGCCGCACATAGGCCAAAGCCAAAACCACCACCGTCAAAACAGGCCAGATCACCATTTTCCACATTCCTTTTCGTCCTTGATCACCACCGGCCAGATCAACCTGTGCCGAATGGGCTTCTGCCCTGTCGCCTAGCGATATGTCACACCCGGCAGGACACATAACATCTCATACAGAATATTGGCACCCGTCAGCGCCGTGTTGCCCGTGGTGTCATAGGGCGGCGACACTTCGACCAGATCACCACCGATGATGTTCAGGCCCCTGAACCCACGGATCAGCTCCATCGCTTGCGGGGTTGTCAGCCCGCCGATCTCGGGCGTGCCGGTGCCCGGCGCAAAGGCCGGATCAAGGCTGTCGATATCATAGGTGATATAGACCGGTGCATCCCCGATATCGCGGCGGATCTCAGCACCCAGAGAGGCAAGGCTGCGCCCCCAAAGCTCTTGCGCCAGAAATTGCTGAAAGCCCCAGCCGGCAGCCTCGCTGAAATCCTCGGCGGAATACCCGGTGCCGCGCAGACCGACCTGATAGGTCTTCACAGGATTGATGAGGTTTTCCTCATAAGCCCTTCTGAACACTGTACCATGCGCTTCTTTTTCGCCGAACATCTCGTCGTTCACATCCGCATGGGCATCCACATGGATCAGCGCCACAGGTCCATGTCGCTTGGCCATGGCGCGCAGGATCGGCAAGGTGATGGAATGATCGCCACCAATCGCCAAGGGCTTCATGTCATTTGTAAGAAGGTGGTCGTAACTCTCTGAAATAATGCGCAAACTATCGCTAAGCGAAAAGGTGTTGATCGCGAGATCACCAATATCTGCCACCTGCAGGCTGTCAAAGGGGGCGGCCCCCGTCCCAAGGTTATAGGGCCGCAGCATCGCACTTTGGGCGCGCACTTCCTTGGGTCCAAACCGGGTGCCAGAACGCCAGGACGTACCGATATCCAGCGGGATGCCCAGAATGCCCACATCCAGCCCCGTCACATCGGTGGCCGAAGGCAGGCGCATGAATGTATTGGGTCCCGAAAAACGGGCCAGATCATTGCCGCTGATGGGTTGGTTCTTGTCGCTCATCTTGTCCGCATCCTGTGGCCCAGCAAACACAGTATCTCTGTGGCAATATGCGCGCCCGCAATCGCAGTGGCCCCCGTGGTGTCAAAGGGTGGCGATACCTCGACCACATCACCGCCCATGATGTTGATCCCCGCCAGATCGCGCAGCATGATTGCCGCCTGCGCCGAAGTCAGACCGCCCCAGACCGGCGTGCCGGTGCCGGGCGCAAAGGCCGGATCAAGCGCGTCAATGTCCCAGGTCAGGTAACAGGGCCGGTCGCCAAGGATGCTCTTGATCTTGGCTGCAGCCGCCTGCGGCCCTTTCTCGTGCACTTCGCGCGCATCGATGGTGGTCACGCCCAGGGTGTCCGGGTTCGTGGTCCTGATCCCCACCTGAACGGACGTCACCGGATCGACAATCCCCGACTTTACCGCCTTGTAGAACATCGTGCCGTGGTCGATACGATCCATATCGTCATCCGGCCATGTGTCGGAATGCGCATCGAACTGCAGCAGGCTGATGGGCCCGTATTTTTCCGCATAGGCCTTGAGGATCGGAAAGCTGATATAGTGATCCCCGCCCAGCACGACACTTGCGGCACCTGCATCCAATATCCCCTTGATATGCGCCGTCAAAGCTGCGGGAAATTTCGACACATGACCGTAGTCAAAGGCCAGATCCCCATAATCGGCAATCGCAAATTCGCTCAGCACATCGAAATCCCAGCCATAAGGCGGATCATAGGGTTGCAAGCTAGAGGCCTCGCGGATCGCCCTTGGCCCCAGCCTGGTGCCCGTCCGGTTCGTCACCGCCTGGTCAAAGGGCACGCCGGTGACGGCGATATCAACCCCGGTCAGGTCCTTGGTATATTTGCGGCGCAAAAACGAGGTCGCCCCGCCAAAGGCATTCTCAAAGCTGGGCCCTTTCAGATCATCGCGGGTAAAGGCATGATCGACCTGGGCGGCTGCATCTTCCAACCCCATGGATCAGCCCCCCGCCACAGGCTGCGCCCGCTCAACCAGCCGCGCAAAGAAGGACGCACCGATAGGTGCAATCTCATCGTTGAAATTATACAGCGGATGATGGACGCCTGCCCCCTCGCCCTGACCCAGCATCAGATAGGCACCCGGGCGCACTTCCAGCATATAGGAAAAATCTTCGGCCCCCATCACCGGTGGGAAATCGGTCTGCACCCCGGCCTCGCCCGCGACTTCGCCCGCGACCTCTGCCGCAAAATCCGTCTTGGCCGCATCATTCACCGTGGGCGGATAGCCGAATTCGAAATCCAGCTCTGCGGTCAGATCATAGCTGGCGGCATGGCCATCCACGATGGCCTGCATCCGGCGCACGACCATGGCCTGCACCTCCTTGTCAAAGGTGCGCACTGTGCCGTTGATATAGACTTCTTCGGGGATCACATTGTCGGTGGTGCCAGTGTGGATCTGCGTGGTCGAAATGACCAATTGCGCCTTGGGGTCTGTGTTGCGGCTGACAATCGTTTGCAGGGATTGGACGATCGCACAGGCCGCAACCACCGGATCAATGCAATCATGTGGCCGGGCACCATGACCGCCCTTACCGGTCAGATTGATCGAAAAGGTATCTGCCGCCGCCATGATCGGCCCCGGCGTGGTGTGAAACCGGCCAAACTCCAGACCCGGTGCATTGTGGATCGCGTAGACCTGATTGATGTCAAAGCGGTCCATCACCCCTTCTTGCACCATCACCTCGCCGCCGCCGCCGGTTTCCTCGGCCGGTTGGAACAACAGGGCCACGCGGCCTTTAAAGTTGCGGGTCTCGGCCAGGTATTTGGCCGCCCCCAGCAACATCGCTGTATGACCGTCATGACCGCAGGCATGCATCTTGCCCGGATGGGTGCTGGCGTAGGGCACGCCGGTTTCTTCGGTGATGGGCAGCGCATCCATATCAGCACGCAGGCCCATCGTGGGCCCCTCGCCTTGACCGTTGATGATCGCGACGATGCCGGTCTTGGCGATCCCCTCGTGCAGCTCATCGACGCCGAAGTCGCGCAAACGCGCCGCGACATAGGCCGCGGTCTGATGGCACTCCAGCCCCAGTTCGGGGATCGTGTGCAGATGCTGGCGCCATTCGGTCATATCGGCACTGAAATCGGCGATGCGGTTGACAACAGGCATGGGGTGGACTCCTTGGCCAAGAAAATGAATTTTGCCATCTGACACCAGACAGGACCCAGCTGCAATGGCCGACGAATTGATACACGACAAAGACGCAGGCATCGAACGCCTGCTTGAGATCATGCGCCGCCTGCGGGATCCGCAAACCGGCTGCCCCTGGGACATCGAACAGGATTTCGACAGCATCGCCCCCTATACGATCGAAGAGGCCTATGAGGTTGCCGATGCGATCCAGCGCCGCGACTGGCCAGAGCTGGAAGGTGAGCTGGGCGATCTGCTGCTGCAATCGGTCTATCACACGGCCATGGCCGAAGAAGCGGGGCTGTTCAGCTTTCAATCCGTGGTGCGCAATATCTCTGACAAGATGGTGGCGCGGCACCCGCATGTCTTTGGCACGGAAAGCCGCGACAAATCCGCCGAACAGCAGACCGCCGACTGGGAAGCGATCAAGGCGCGCGAACGTGCAGGCAAGGCGCAGCAGGGCGCGCTGGACGGGGTCGCCGTGGGGCTGCCCGCGCTCTTGCGCGCCTACAAGCTGCAAAAGCGGGCCGCACGAGTGGGGTTTGACTGGCCTGACACCCGCGACGTGATTGCCAAGATCACCGAAGAAGCCGCCGAACTGGTCGAGGCCCGCGATACCCTGACCCAAAGGGAGGTCGAAGAGGAATTCGGCGATCTGATGTTTGTCATGGCGAACCTTGGCCGCCACCTGGGGCTGGAGCCCGAGGCCGCGCTGCGGGCCGCCAACGCCAAATTCACCCGCCGTTTTGCCGGGATCGAGGCGCGACTGGCCGCCATGGGCAAGACCCCGTCCGACAGTGATCTGGCAGAGATGGATGCCCTGTGGGATGCGGTCAAGGCGGAGGAACGCGCAGCGCAGACCAGCGACTGACTGGCCCCTTTTGATTGCAGCGCCTTTCGCCTATCTAAAAGCAAAGAGGATATCCCATGCAGCCCAAGAAAATCATCATTGATACCGACCCCGGACAGGACGACGCCGTTGCGATCCTGCTTGCCCTTGCCAGCCCCGAAGACATCGAAGTGCTGGGCATCACCTGTGTGGCGGGCAATGTGCCGCTTGACCTGACATCCAGAAATGCGCGCATTGTCTGTGAGTTGGCGGGCAAAACGGATGTAAAGGTTTATGCAGGCTGCGACCGCCCCCTGGGCCGCGCCCTGGTCACCGCAGAACATGTCCATGGCAAATCGGGGCTGGACGGCCCCGACCTGCCAGAGCCGGTGATGCCGCTGGCCGACGGCCATGCCGTTGATTTCATAATCGAACAGCTACGCGACCACGCGCCAGGCACCATTACCCTATGTCCCCTTGGCCCCCTGACGAACCTTGCCACGGCCTTTCAAAAAGCGCCCGATGTGGTCAATCGGGTGGCCAAGATCGTGCTGATGGGTGGTGGTTATTTTGAGGGTGGCAACATCACGCCCACCGCCGAGTTCAACATCTATGTCGACCCACAAGCGGCTGATATCGTTTTTAAAACGGACATACCTAAAGTGGTGATGCCACTTGATGTAACACATCAAGCACTGGTCACAAAGCCCCGTAATGACGCGTTTCGTGCCCTTCGCACCCCGGTGGGCATTGCAGTGGCCGAAATGACCGAATTCTTTGAACGGTTCGACAAGGAAAAATACGGATCCGAAGGCGCGCCCCTGCATGATCCATGCGTCACCGCCTACCTGATCAAGCCAGAGCTTTTCTCGGGGCGGCACGTCAATGTCGAAATCGAAACCCAGTCGGAACTGACCATGGGCATGACCGTCGCCGACTGGTGGGGCGTCACGGACCGCGCGCCCAACGCCACCTTTATGAACAAGATCGACGCTGATGGGTTTTTCGCCCTTCTGACTGACCGTCTGGCCCGCCTGTGAGCGCGGCACTGACATTGGCCAAGCCTGACCATCTGGACAGGCTGGTGGCCCTGTGCGGCGCATTTCACGCCGAAGCCGGGATCACCCGCACCGATACCGCACGTCAGGCGGCCCTTGCCCCCTTGCTGGACGGCTCTCCTTATGGTGTGGCCTATCTGATCGGCCCCGCGCGGGCCCCGATTGGCTATATCGTGATCTGTTTCGGCTGGTCGGTGGAATTTGGCGGGCTGGATGCGATCATTGATGAACTATACATCCGTCCCGGTGTGCGCGGGCGCGGCGTTGCGACTGAGGCGCTGATCGCCCTGCCGCGCGCATTAAGCGAGGGCGGCTTGCGGGCCGTTCACCTGGAGGTGGACCGCGACAATGAAGCGGCCATCAAACTATATCGCCGCGCGGGTTTTGCCCCACGCGAAAATTACATGTTCATGTCACGGCGGCTTTGACCCTATGAAAATTTCCTTCGACAACAGTTTCGCGCAACTGCCAGACGGGTTCTACACGCGTTTACACCCGACATCAGTTGCCGCCCCCAAGCTGTTGGCATTTAACGAAAGTCTTAGCACCGATCTGGGCATTGCGGCAGCAACGCCCGATGACATTGCGGCGGTCTTTTCCGGCAATGAAATCCCCCAGGGGGCCGCCCCCTTGGCGCAGCTTTATGCCGGGCACCAGTTTGGCAATTATTCGCCCCAGCTGGGCGATGGCAGGGCGATCTTGCTGGGCGAAGTGCTGGCTGCGGATGGCACGCGCCGTGACATCCAGCTTAAGGGGTCGGGCCCCACGCCCTATTCACGCATGGGCGATGGCCGGGCGTGGCTGGGCCCCGTGCTGCGCGAATATGTCGTGTCAGAAGCGATGCATGCCCTGGGCATCCCCACGACCCGTGCATTGGCGGCGGTGGCCACTGGCGAAAACATCTGGCGCGAACAAGGGGCATTGCCCGGTGCCGTACTGACGCGCATTGCCGCCAGTCACCTGCGCGTCGGCTCCTTTCAGGTCTTTGCCCATCGCGCCGAGATAGAGAACCTAAAGACCCTGACGCAATATGCCATTGACCGGCACTATCCACAGGCCCGGGGCCCGATGGACCTGCTGCGCGCCGTATGCGCCAGACAGGCGGATCTGGTGACGCGCTGGATGTCGGTGGGCTTTATCCACGGGGTGATGAACACCGACAATTCGACCATCTCTGGGGAAACCATCGACTACGGCCCCTGTGCCTTTATGGATGCGTTTCATCAAAACCGGGTGTTCAGCTCAATTGACCAGCAGGGCCGCTATGCTTACGGCAACCAACCCGGCATCATCGTGTGGAACATGGCGCAGCTGGCCACGAGCCTGATCCAGCAATGCGACGACAGGGATGCCGCCGTCCAGGAGGCAACCGAGATCGTCCACGCCATGCCACAGCTGTTGGAAGACGGCTGGCTGACCCGCTTTGCCGCCAAGATCGGCATCGCCTCCCCCCAAGCCGAAGACACCAAACTGATCGAAGATCTGCTGGCCCTGATGCAAAAGGATGGTGCGGATTTCACCAATACCTTCTACGCCCTTGGCACGGATCAGGCCCGCGATCAGTTCACGGACCGCGCGGCATTTGACCTTTGGGCCGCGCGCTGGGAACAACGCATCGGCTCTGTTGATACTGCACGCACCGTCATGGCCGCAGCCAACCCCGCGATCATTCCGCGCAACCACCGCATTGAGGAAATGATAGCGGCTGCCGTAGCGGGCGACATGGCCCCCTTTGAGCGGCTGATGAAGGCGCTGGCCACCCCGTTTGAGGCGACAGACACAGAGCTGATGCGCCCGCCAACGGCAGAACAGATCGTGCCCGCCACCTTATGCGGGACCTGAGGGTCAGGCCGGAATGCGTGGCTTGCGGTTGATCAGATAGATGCCGCTGGCCACCAGCACCAAGGCACCCCAGACCGACAGGGCCACATCCTCTGACAGCAGCAGCCAGCCCAGGATCACGGAAAACACCGGCGACAAAAAGCTGAATGACGCGACGGATGAGGCGGGATAGATGCTCATCAACCAGAACCACACCAGAAAACCCAGGCTGGCCACGGCAATGATCTGAAACAGCAGGCCCGCAACATGGATCACCTCAACCTCGCGCAGCATGGGGCCAAAGAAGGGGGCCAGCAGCAATAGGATCGGGGCAGAGATCATCACCTGAAACATCAGCTGTTGTGCAGGCGGCACCTGCGACAGGGGCGTCATGCGCACGCAACAGATGATGCCGGCCCAGCAAAACGCCGACGTCAGCGCCATCAGGTCCCCCTTCCAGCTGAACGCGCCATCGCCCCGGTCGGCCAGCGCGATCGCCACCCCCGACATGGCCAATATCAGCCCCAGCAGCTTGAGCCGGGTCAGCCGTTCGTTGGGAAAAAAGAAATGCGCAATCAGCGACAGCCAGACCGGCATGGAATAAAAGATGACAGAGGCCCGGCTGACAGTGGTGATGTCCAGCGCAGTGAACAGGCACATGAATTCGAGGGTAAAGAACAGACCAGATGCAATGCCCCCAGCCAGCGCAGTGCGCGGTACCTTGAAACTGACACCGCGCAGCCGCATCCAGATCATCAACACGATCACAGCCCCCAGGGACCGTACCCCGGCCTGAAAAATCGGACCAAACCCACCCGAAGTAACTTTGATCACCACCTGATTGAACGCCAGATGCAACGCAAAGGCGATCAGCGCTGTCGCACCAAAAAGGTCCATATGATCTTTGCGTTCCACCAGATCAAAAGCGCCGAGGTGCGGCTTCATGTCAATGCGAAACCCAAGGGCCATGACAATGACGCGGGGATTTTCCCCTTTTGGGCAGATCATATCATGTCATCGTGGGGGAGAATTCAGATAAGGGGAATCACCAAATGAGCTTGATGAAAACTTTGGCCAAAGTGGCTGTTGGCGTGGCGGTTGCAAAAGGGGCCAGCGCGATGATGCGTCAGTCTGGTGCCGGTGGCGGCGCAGGTGGCGGATTGGGCGGCCTGCTGGGCAGCCTGACGTCAGGCGCGCAACCCACAGGTCGCGCATCCAGCGGCGGCGGGCTGGAGGACATGTTGGGCGGCTTGCTGGGCGGTGCCGGTGGCGGGGCTGCTGGCGGAATGGCTGGCGGGCTGGGTGGCCTGCTTGAACAACTGGGCGGCAGCGGTCAAGGTCAGGCGGGCGGCGGACTGGGTGGTTTGCTGGGCGGTCTGGCAAGTGCGGCCGGCGCGGGTGGCCTGCTGGGCGGTGCCGGTGCGGCCCTGCAGCGGCGACCTGCACAGAATAACCAAAGCTTTGGTGCAGTGCTCAATTCCCAGTTTGCCAGCACCCCCGAACCAGAGATCGAACCCTCGCAGGATCAAGAAGCGGCAGCCGGTCTGATGCTGGCGGCGATGATCCAGGCGGCAAAATCCGATGGAACTTTTGATGAGTCCGAAAAAGACAAGCTTTTGGGTCAATTGGGCGATGTAGACGCCGAAGAAGCTGCATTTGTGCAAGCGCAACTGCAGGCTCCTGTGGATATCGAAGGGCTGATTGCCCAGACGCCAAAGGGGCTGGAGCAGCAGATTTACGCCATGTCGGTTCTGGGCATTGATCTGGACACTCAGCAAGAGGCGCAATATCTGCACCAGCTCGCGCAGGGCTTTGGGATGAAACCGGCCCAGGTGAATGAGATCCACGCGCAGATGGGCGTGCCGTCCCTTTATACCTGACGGCTATCGGTGACGGCCATGGTTGACTGGGCCACCGGCACAGTCGGTCTAGCAGAATGAAAAAGGCGGCGCATCCAACCGGATGCGCCGCCTTTTGCTCTTGAACTGATAGGGTCAGGCGGCTTTCTGGCCGCCCGGCTTGCCACCGCCGCCACCGCCGCTGCGTCTGCGGTTGCGGCCTGCATTGGGCTTGGCCTCACCTTGTGCACCACCGGCACCACCGCCGCCGCCGCGCGTACGGTTGCCGCCGCCACCGCCACCACCGGGTTTGCCGCCCCTGCCCCGACCACGGGACTGCTTGGGCTTTTCTTCGATCTCGGCCCCTTCCCACGGACGGCCAGAGGCCACGGGGATGCGGATTTTCATGACCTTCTGGATCGCGATCAATTCGCCCATCTCATCGGGTGCGCAAAATGCGATGGCCGCACCATCTTTGCCCGCCCGTGCAGTCCGGCCGATCCGGTGGACATAATTGTCAGGCACATTCGGCAGATCATAGTTGTAGACGTGTTTCACATCCGGAATGTCCAGACCACGCGCCGCCACATCCGTGGCCACCAGAACCGTGATTTCACCGGATTTGAACCCGGCAATCGCACGGTCGCGCTGACCTTGGGATTTATTCCCGTGGATAGAGGCCGCATCAAAGCCCGCCTTGACCAGCGTCTTCATCAGCTTTTCGGATCCATGTTTGGTCCGGCCAAAGACCAGCGCCCGCTCGCCCTTGTGCTTGGCCAGCAATTCCACCAGCAGCGATGTCTTTTCCGCCTTGGCGATAAAATGCACCTCTTGGGTGACCTTGTCGGCCGCCTTGCCCGGAGGCGAGACTTCGATCCGGATCGGGCTGGTCAAATAGCTGTTGGCGATCTCGCTCATCAGCTTGGGCATGGTCGCCGAGAACAGCATCGTCTGGCGCTCTTTGGGGATCACGGAGGAGATTTTGCGCAGGTCATGGATAAAGCCCATGTCCAGCATCTGGTCCGCCTCATCCAGCACCAGGAAGGTCGTCTCATCCAAACGCACCGCGCGGCGGTCCATCAGGTCCAGCAACCGGCCCGGTGTGGCGACAAGCATATCCACACCTTTGGCCAGACGGCTGATCTGTGGATTGATGCTTTGTCCGCCCACAACCATCTGTGCCTTCAGCGGGGTGCCTTCGCAGAACCCCTTGAGGTTTTGCATGATCTGCTGCGCCAGTTCGCGCGTGGGTGCCAGCACCAGCGCGCGCACGGATTTGGGGCTGGGTCGCTTGGGGTTTTCCAGCATCTGTGCCACCAGCGGCACGCCAAAGGCCGCCGTCTTGCCGGTCCCGGTCTGGGCCAGGCCCATCACATCGCGCCCGTTCAGGGCATGGGGGATAGCTTGTTTTTGAATAGGTGTCGGGTCTTTCAGACCCATTTCATGCAGCCGCGCCACCAGTTTCTGTGGCAGGCCCATCATGTCGAAATCGCTCATATATCGTCTTTCTGCGCCCGAGAATGCCCGAACGCTATCAGTCAGTGACGCAAACTGCGTCAGTAGGGTCACGCAAAACAGATCGCAGCAATGGGCCATATGCCACACAGCTGTCTGTCGCGCTTGGCCCCACGCGTGATTTTGGGAACATCGGCGGGCCTCACTCAGCCGGGTTGCAAACGGGGTATCCCGGGCACCGGCACTGCTCACGCGGCAGAAGGCATCGCTTGGGGTTCATATGGGGCAGTTGAGACCTCAAGTCAACCAAAGCAGGCAGAACGCGGCTAGCCCCGCGACAAAAAGGACGCTACATGGGGCGCAACTTGCGATCCGGGGGCCATAGATGAGCAAATCCATCATCAAACGCTGCGAGGCCATGGGCCTGCGCATGACCGGCCAGCGCCGCATCATCGCACAGGTGATCCAGGACAGCGACGACCACCCCGATGTTGAGGAATTGTTCAGCCGCGCCTCTGCCCTGGACAGTGGCATTTCCATTGCGACCGTCTACCGCACCGTGAAACTGTTTGAAGAGGCCGATATTCTGGACAAGCTGGAATTTGGCGACGGGCGCGCGCGCTACGAAGATGCGACGCGCGACCATCACGACCACCTGATCGACATGAACTCTGGCGAAGTCATCGAATTTGTCGATCCCGAGATCGAAGCCCTGCAAGAGAAAATCGCCCAAAAGCTGGGCTATGAGCTGCGCGGTCACCGGCTGGAACTTTACGGTGTGCCGATCAAGAAGCGCGACAGCTAGGGGCTGGTCCGCGCCAAAAGCGCGGGCAGCAGAAATGTCAGCAAGAACAGCCGCGCGATATGACATGCGGCAACGAAACCCGGCACCACGCCCAACACCGCCCCCATGGCAATCATGGTCTCAAGCCCGCCCGGCGCAAAGGCCACCAGCACATGCGCCACCGGCATGCCCAGGGCCCAGGCCACCGGCAAGGCCCCGGCACTGGCCAGCGTCACCGCAACCAGCGTCACCGCCAGCCCCGCCAGCAAACCGCGGCGCAGATCGTGCAGGCTGACCCCCGAAAACCGCGTACCAATAAGCGCACCCAGCACCAGATAGGCCGGCAGGATGATCCATTCGGGCAAGACCCCCGGGGCCCATCCGGTCAAATGCCCCACGGCCGAACTGACCATCGCCCCCATCAGCAAATAGGCCGGCACCGACAGCCGTTTGAACAGCAGCCCCAAGGCCAGACCACTCAGGCTCAGGGCGATCAGCGGCACAGCCTGCATCGTTACCCCCTGCGGTGCCACATTGGCCGAAACCTCGATCCCCATCGCCAGAGCGACAAAGGGCACGATGATGGTCAGCGACAAAAGCCGCACCGATTGCGTGATGGAAATCCGCGCCACATCTGAATTGGTCTCGGCGGCCATGGCGATCACAAAGCTCAGATGCCCGGGGGCCGCCGCCAATAGGGCGTCCCTTGGGGCAAACCGGAACCCCCGCACCAAGATCACCCGGCACAGCATCAAGATCAGCCAAAGAACCATGCCCATGAACACAAAGGCCAGCGGCCAGCGGATCATGGCCGCCAGCGCATCGGCGTCAAAGCCCGCCCCCACGGCCATGCCCAAGACCACGAAACACAGATCGCGCAACCGCGGATCAATTCCCGTGCGCACCCCCGCAAGGCCCGAAAGCGACACCATGATCGCTGGCCCCAGCAGCATGAAGACCGGCGCATTCAACAGCCAGCCAAGCCCGGCCCCGACCGCGCCCAGCACAAGGGTCAGACCCGTGACCCAAACAGGATGTGAAAGATTTCGCAGATCCATATCGCCCCAGCTATCACCCGGCCTTGCCCTTGTCCCCCAAAACCGTCATGGCCTGCCCCAGACCACCCTCAAAGGACATCTGATGGACAATTTTCGCGGCGCGGTGCTGATGGTTTTGGCAATGCTGGGTTTTGCGCTTGAGGATATGTTCATCAAGCTGCTGGCCGGTGCCGTGAGCGTCGGACAAATTCTGGTCATGCTGGGTGTCGGCGGCTCCGTGGTCTTTGGCGCGATTGTCCTGATGCAGGGCAAGGCACTGTTTTCACGCGATATGCTGACGCTGCCCATCGGCTTGCGGGCCTTGGGCGAAATGGTGGGTACCATGTGTTTCGTCTCGGCCATCGTGCTGACACCTATCTCCAGCGCCTCGGCGATCTTGCAGGCGACACCGCTTGCCGTGACACTGGGGGCGGCCTTGTTTTTGGGTGAACCCGTTGGCTGGCGACGCTGGAGCGCGATCACCGTGGGCCTGTGCGGCGTGCTGCTGATCGTGCGTCCCGGCATGGACAGCTTTGAGGTGCTTTCGCTGTTGGCGGTGATGGCCGTCTTTATGCTGGCCCTGCGCGATCTGGCCACGCGCAAGACGCCGGCTGCGATTTCATCGATGCAGCTCAGTTTTCTGGGGTTCGCCGTGGTGATTCCCGCAGGCCTGATCCTGATGCAGTTCAGCAGCAGCGCACCGTCCAGCCTGACACCGCGCGAATGGCTGTATTTCGGCGGCGCGCTTGGCATCGGGCTGTTTGCCTATTACGCCATCGTCGCTGCCATGCGCATCGGCGAGGTCAGTTTCGTAACCCCCTTTCGCTATTCACGGTTGCTGTTCGCGCTGGTGATCGGCGTGACCATATTTGACGAATCCCCCGACAGTCTGACCCTGCTGGGGGCCGCAATCATCGTGGCATCGGGCATATACACGGTCTGGCGCGAACGGCGGGTGGCCCTGCGAGCCTGAAACGGCCGCTTTCGCCCTTCGCGGACCTTTCCCATTCTGCACCATCCTTGTATGAGGCATGCAACAGACAACAAAGGACGCCTCCATGAGCACCATTATTGACATCCACGCCCGTGAAATCCTCGACAGTCGGGGCAATCCAACTGTCGAAGTGGACGTAACCCTGGAAGACGGCACCATGGGCCGCGCCGCAGTGCCCTCTGGTGCCTCAACCGGTGCCTATGAGGCCGTGGAAAAACGCGACGGCGACATGTCCCGCTACATGGGCAAGGGCGTGCTGGACGCCTGCGCGGCCGTCAACGGCGAGATCGCCGAGGCACTGGTAGGCATCGACGCCACAGAACAGGTCGAACTTGATGAAATGATGATCGAACTGGACGGGACAGAAAACAAATCCCGCCTAGGGGCCAACGCCATTCTGGGCGTGTCACTGGCCGCCGCCAAAGCCGCCGCAGACTATTGCGCCCAGCCCCTGTTCCGCTACGTGGGCGGCACATCGGCCCGGGTGCTGCCAGTGCCCATGATGAACATCATCAACGGCGGCGAACATGCCGACAACCCGATCGACATCCAGGAATTCATGATCATGCCCGTGGCGGCAGACAACATCCGCGATGCCGTGCGCATGGGCGCAGAGGTCTTTCACACCTTGAAAAAGGAACTCTCGGCGGCGGGCCTGTCCACCGGCATCGGCGATGAGGGTGGCTTCGCACCCAACATCAACTCCACCCGTGATGCACTTGATTTCATTTTGAAATCTATCGAAAAAGCTGGATATAAACCGGGCGAGGATATTTATCTCGCTCTGGATTGCGCGGCGACAGAATACTTTAAGGGCGGCAAATACGAGCTTGCAGGCGAAGGAAAATCCCTCAGCAGCGATGAAAACGTGGCCTATCTGGCAGCCCTTGTCGCAGACTACCCGATCATCTCCATCGAAGACGGCATGTCAGAGGATGACTGGGATGGCTGGAAGGCCCTGACAGAGGCTTTGGGCAACAAGGTCCAGCTGGTCGGCGATGATCTGTTCGTAACAAACCCTGCGCGTCTGGCGATGGGTATCGAACGGCGCAGCGCCAATTCAATGCTGGTCAAGGTCAACCAGATCGGCAGCCTGACAGAGACGCTCAAGGCCGTCGAAATGGCCCATCGCGCAGGGTTTACCAATGTGATGTCCCACCGCTCGGGCGAGACCGAAGATGCCACCATCGCCGATCTGGCGGTGGCAACAAACTGCGGTCAGATCAAGACCGGCTCGCTGGCGCGCTCTGACCGGCTGGCGAAATACAACCAGTTGATCCGCATCGAAGAGCTGCTGGGCGCAAGCGCCGAATTCGCAGGCCGCAGCATTCTGAAATGATCCGTATCTCACCTTCGCAGGCCCGTCTCGGGCGGGCCTGCCGATGACCCGGTTCACAGTCAGCCAGGCCACCCAGCCCGACCAGATAGAGGCCGTCCGCCAGCTGTGCTGGGACTATCGGTCCTTCCTGCTGGCCAATACCGACACGGACCGCGAGATCACCGAGACCTTCTATCCCGTCCCCAAATATGAAGCCCTGATGGCACAGCTGCCCCGGCTGCACGCCCGCCCCAAGGGCCTGATGCTGCTGGCCCATGACAGCACCGGCGCGCCACTGGGCTGCGGCATGACCCATGCCCTTGACCCCGACACGGCCGAGATCAAACGCGTCTTTGTCAGCGACGCCGCACGCGGCATGGGCGTCGCACGGCGCATCTGCGAGGACCTGATCACACAGGCGCGCCAGGACGGCTACCGCCGCATCGTGCTGGACACCTCCAAGAGCCTGGCGGCAGCCCAGCAGCTCTATGCCACTCTGGGCTTTGCGCCCTGCGGCCCCTATCAGCCGATCCCCGACAGCGTCCTGCCCGAACTTCTGTTCTACGAGTTGCCCCTATGACCGCCGACCAAATCATTGCCCATCTCGCCCTCACACCCCATCCAGAGGGCGGATATTACCGCCAGACATGGGTGGCTGATAACGCCGGTCGCCCCAGTGGGACCTGCATCTACTTCCTGCTCAAGGCTGGCCAGGCCAGCCATTGGCACCGCGTCGACGCCACCGAAATCTGGCTGTACCACGCCGGTGCCCCCCTGATCCTCAGCCTCGCTGACAGCGATGCTGGCCCGGCCACGGATCACCTGCTCACACCCGACCTCACAAAAGGGGCTCCACAGTTGATCGTGCCTGAAAACCACTGGCAAGCCGCCCGCACCACCGGGGACTATACGCTGGTCAGCTGCACCGTCTCCCCCGGTTTCCAGTTCGAAGGTTTCACTCTCGCCCCCAAAGGCATGGACATCCCCAGATAGCCCCGCCCCTCCCCGTCCCCTCTGGTCTGGAGCCGCCCTTGCTTGAGCACCGGGCAGGCAGAACACGGGGCGCTTGCCAAGATAAATCGCCGAGGGACCCGCACCTGTGCGGGAGACGGCTATTTGTCTTGGGAAGCGGTGCGTGTTCTGCCAGACAGGGGATCAATCAAGGGGGGCTCCAGACCTTTCTGGGATGGTGAGCCCGCAGCGTTCCACGCCCAATACCCACCACACGCTTTCGCCATCCCGTTCATGCGACGACCTGATCCCTCAAGCCCCCTCGCCCGAAGGCACACTCACCACGCCGCCCCCAACCGCGGCCCGCACGCCGGTCGTGCCGGGGCAAGAGGTCGGCAAGCCCCGCGCCACCCGGACCGCCAGATAGGCAAAGGCCTGCGCCTCCAGCATATCGCCATCCAATCCGATCTGTTCGATCGGGACCACCGGACAATCCAGGCTGACGGCAAGCATTTGCATCAACACGGGATTGTTGCGTCCGCCCCCCGTGACCAGCACCCTTGTGGGCAAGGCCGGGCAATGCTGCATGGCTTCGGCCACACCGGCCGCGCAGATCGCGGTCAACGTCGCTGCCGCATCTTCATCGGACAATTCACCCACCAGCCCGACGATTTCCGCAAAATCGTTCCGGTCCAGTGATTTGGGGGGAATACGTGCAAAATAGGGTTCCGACAGGAACAACTCCAACGCCCCCTGTTCCACCTGCCCCCGTGCCGCCAGCCTGCCCCCCTCATCAAAGGCCAGCCCCCGGCGCAGTTGCATCAGATCATTCAGCGGCGCATTCGCAGGACCGGTGTCAAACGCCAGCAACGCACCCGCCGCTTGCGGCTGTGCCAGCGCCGGATCAACCCAGGTCAGGTTGCCGACCCCGCCCAGATTAAGAAAGGCCACCGGCTCAGTGATCCCGGCAAAGCGGGCGCAGGCGTGGTGAAAGAAAGGGGCCAAGGGCGCGCCCTCTCCGCCCAGCTCCACATCCGCGCTGCGAAAATCCCACACCACAGGGCAGTTCAGCGCATCGGCCAGCCAGCCGCCATCGCCCACCTGCAACGTGCCATGGGTCCGCGGCGCATGGGACAGCGTCTGGCCATGAAACCCAACCAGATCAATGTCCCTGAACCCCCGCAGCACCTCAAGATGGGCCGCTTGGGTGACCTGTCCCGCGGCCTGCACCTCTGGTCCGTGCCATTTGCCGAAACCTGCCGCGATCACCGCGCGCTCATCCTTGGAATAGCTGCGATAATCCGTTTCACCAAAGCCCAGAATATCATGCCCGTCCGTGACCAGCACAGCCGCATCCACACCGTCCAGCGATGTGCCCGACATCGCGCCCAATGCGCGCAGCGGCCCGTCTTTGCTGATTGCCCTGCTCATTGCCTGCCCACCTTTGTGCTCAAGGCCTTTCCCTTGCCCATGCTTGCGCCTATAGATGCCCCGCAAACATCTGCCGAGGCAATAGATCATGACATATCATCCCAAATCGGAATTCATCGCAGTAATGATGGAACGCGGCTTTCTGGCCGATTGTACCGATTATCAGGGGCTGGATGAGGCCTTGGTCAAGGGCGGACAGCCTGGCTATATCGGCTTTGATGCCACGGCCAAATCGCTGCATGTGGGCAGTCTGATCCAGATCATGATGCTGCGCTGGCTGCAAAAGACCGGCGGCAAGCCGATCACCCTGATGGGCGGCGGCACGACCAAGGTGGGCGATCCGTCCTTTCGCGCAGATGAGCGCCCCTTGCTGGGCCCTGAGCAGATCGACGAAAACATCGCAGGCATCAAGAAAGTGTTCAGCGCCTATCTGACCTATGGCGATGGCCCGTCAGACGCCATGATGATCAACAACGCAGAATGGCTCGATGGGCTGAACTACCTCGACTTTCTGCGCGACATCGGGCGGCATTTCTCGATCAACCGCATGCTGAGCTTTGAAAGCGTGAAATCCCGTCTGGACCGTGAACAGTCGCTGTCCTTTCTGGAATTCAACTACATGATCCTGCAGGCCTATGACTTTTTGGAACTGCACCGGCGCTATGGCTGTATCTTGCAGATGGGCGGTTCTGATCAATGGGGTAACATCGTCAACGGCATCGACCTGACCCGCCGGGTGATTGACGGCGAGGTCTACGGGCTGACGTCGCCCTTGCTGACCACGTCGGATGGCAAGAAGATGGGCAAATCACAGGCCGGTGCGATCTGGCTGAATGGCGATATGTTGTCCCCCTATGAATTCTGGCAGTTCTGGCGCAATACCACTGACGCGGATGTGGGCCGCTTCCTCAAGCTTTATACAGAACTTGAGGTTGATGAATGCGACCGTCTGGGCGCGCTGGAAGGTGCTGAGATCAATGAGGCCAAGGTGCGCCTTGCCAATGAGGTCACTACCCTGTTGCACGGGGCCGATGCGGCAGCCAATGCCGAACGCACATCGCGCGAGGTATTTGAAAAGGGCGGCGTGGGCGATGACCTGCCCACCCTGACCCTGTCGCCCGAAGAGATCGGCGATGGCATTTCCATCGTCCAGCTGATCGTGAAATCCGGGCTGGCCGGTTCCGGCAAAGAGGCCAAACGCTTGATCGCGGAAAACGGGGCGCGGATGGATGATGCGCCTTTGACCGATGCGGGGCTGATGCTGGACCTTGTGGCCCTGTCCAGCCCGATCAAGCTGAGCGCAGGCAAAAAGCGGCACGCGCTGGTGCAACTGGGCTGATCCTGCCCGCCGGTCAGTCGGCTTTAGGATTCCTTAACCAAATTGCGGCTTTATCGACATCATGTTCGATGAAGCCGCCCTTCCACCCCATTCCCATGCCCTGATGCAGGATCCGGCATTCGCGCGGGCGCTGCGGTTTTGCGGCCAGCGGCCGATTGTACTGCCCTCTGGCCTGATGCTGTTGCAGCAACGGCTTGCCGGGGTGCCGGTCCTGATGTTGCCGCGGGCGGCCCCGCCGCCCGATCTGCGCGCGCAACTGCGCGATGCGGGCCTGCACCGCCGCCCCCTGATCCTGTCGCCGGAGGAGCCCTGCGCCCTGCCAACGGCGCTGCACCTCAGCGGGCCCAGACTGCGTGCCGTGATGGACCTGTCGCAAGGGCCCACGGCCCGGCGCGCCGCACTGCATCCCAAGTGGCGCAACCAACTGCGCAAGGCTGAGCTGCATGAATTCACCCTCTGCTATGGCCCGCTGCGGGCCCATCCGACAGAGGAGGTTCTGATGCAGGAATGCCGTCAGTCAAAGGCCCGTGGCTATGCCAATTGGCCCGCCCAGCTGACCGCCGCCTTTGCCGCAATGGCCCCCAACCAGACTCATCTGCTGCGCGCCAGCTACAAGAACCGTACAGTGGCGCATATGTTGTTCATGACCCATGGTACCGCCGCCACCTATCACATCGGCCATATCACCGAAGAGGGCAAAAAACATGCGGCCCATAATCTGCTGCTGTGGAAAGCTGCGGAATATCTGGCGCATCTGGGCTGTCTGAACCTTGACCTGGGCCTGTTGGACCCTGCCACACGCGGCCTGAACCGTTTCAAGCTGCGCAGCGGTGCCACCGCCCGCAAGACCGGGGGCACGCATCTGATCTGGCGGCCCTTGGCTTAGCTTTCGGCCTTTTCCTCAAGCATCAGCCATTCCTCTTCCGCCGCCGCCAACTTGTCCTGCCGCTCAACCAAGGCTTGCGTCGCCTTTTTGAACTT
This sequence comes from Sulfitobacter sp., assembly GCA_017854855.1. Lineage (GTDB taxonomy): Bacteria > Pseudomonadota > Alphaproteobacteria > Rhodobacterales > Rhodobacteraceae > Sulfitobacter. The sequence continues at coordinate 54,176 of JAFMGZ010000008.1, forward strand.
CACAGGCTCGCGGGTGAACAGCTCGGCATCCGCCAAAAGCCCTTCCAGCTTGCCAATCTCGGCCTCCAGCCGCGCGATCTCGGCAGGCAGCGCCTCAAGCCGATGCTTTTCGGTAAAGCTCAGACCTTTCTTGTCAGCCTTCTTGGGCTCTGCCTTGGCGACCGCCGCCTTCTTGGTCTCGGTCACACTCTGCGCAAAATCATCCTGCCCACGCTGCGACAGGTAATCGGTCCAGCCCCCAGCATAGATCGTGGCCCTGCCGTCGCCTTCCATCGCGATGGTGGTGGCCGCAACCCGGTCCAGAAAATCACGGTCGTGGCTGACCAGAATGACCGTACCGTCATATTGGCCCAGCAATTCCTGCAACAAATCCAGGGTTTCGACATCCAGATCATTGGTCGGCTCATCCAGAACCAGCAGATTGCTTTCGCGCGCCATGATCTTGGCCAGCAAAAGACGCGCCTTTTCGCCCCCCGACAGCGACCGCACCGGGGCACGCGCTTGCGCCTCGTCAAAAAGGAACTCCTTGAGGTAGCCCACCACATGTTTCGGCACGCCGCGCACCAGCACCTGATCCGCCTTGCCAGAAACCCGCATGTCAGGATCGCCAGTCAGCGAATCCCACAAAGACATATCGCCATCCAACTGCGCCCGCGCCTGATCAAACAGCGCCAGTTGCAGGTTGGTTCCCAAGGTCACCGTGCCTTCATCGGGCGCTTCCTTGCCAATCAACATGTTCAAAAGCGTGGTTTTGCCCACACCATTTGGTCCCACCAGCGCAATTCGGTCACCGCGCTGAACTTTCAACGAAAAGTCGCGCAGGATCACCTTATCGCCAAACCGCTTGGTGATATCGACAGCCTCCATGACCTTGCGGCCTGATTTTGGCCCCGCCTCCAGCGCCATCGCCGCCGAACCCTGACGCGTGATCTGTGACGCACGCTCGGCCCGCAAATCCTGCAAGGCCCGCACCCGGCCCTGGTTGCGCTTGCGGCGCGCAGAAATGCCCTCGACCGCCCAACGCGCCTCCGCCTTGATCTTGCGGTTCAACTTGTGGCGCTGCATGTCCTCTTCATCCCAGACCTGATCGCGCCAGACCTCAAACGCCCCAAAGCCCTTTTCCTGACGCCGCACCATCCCGCGGTCGATCCACAGGGTTGCGCGCGTCAATTCGCGCAGGAATGCCCGGTCGTGGCTGATGATCACAAAGGCCGTCCGCGTGCCTTTCAACTCTTCCTCAAGCCAGCGGATGGCCTCGATATCCAGATGGTTGGTAGGCTCGTCCAGCAGCATCAGCTCGGGCTCTTCCGCCATCAGCCGCGCCAGCGCCGCCCGCCGCCGTTCCCCGCCACTGGCCGTTGACACCGGCCGGTCAGGATCAAACTTCAGCCCCTCGCCCGCCCGTTCGACCTTGTACATCTCGCTCGGCTCAAGCGTGGCCGAGGCAAAGGCACCCAGCGTCTCATATCCGCTCAAATCCGGGTCTTGCTCCATATAGCCCACGGAAACACCGGGGCCTGCAATCACATCCCCACTGTCAGGCTCGACCAATCCGGCCATCACCTTCATCAAGGTTGATTTGCCAGAACCGTTCCGCCCCACCAAGGCAACCCTGTCGCCCGGCTGAACCACCAGGGACAATCCGTCAAATACCGGATCCCCCCCAAAAGTGAGAGAAATTTCATTCAATTGTAAAAGAGGTGCACGTGCCATAACCGGCTGCTATCGGGCGCTGTGAGGCAGGTCAATGCCCCCTGCTTCATCTTGCAAATAAACTCATACCAAAGCCCGCAAAAGGCGCTTTCGGCTGTCGGGAATCGCCCCGATCTCAAGCCCCGTAAACACATGCAGCGTGTTCATCTGGTGATCCACCACCGCATGATCACTGACCCAGCCCCCCATCAGCAAATAGGTCCGCAACAAGGGCGGCATCCGCGACATCGCCTTTTTCACATCCGGTTTGCGGCGCAGGCGTTCGGCAAATCGAAAGACATCGGGCGCTTTCACGCGCGGCAACCAGCGTTTGGGGCCCAGGTGGCGCGCGCGCAGCATCGCAAAGGCATCAAGGTATTGGGCCGTCTCGACCCCGGCAAAGGACGAACATCCAAACAGCAGCTGCACTGAATGCCGGTCCACCACTTCGGTCATCGCAGCCCAGGCCACCCGCACGATATCCCCGTCCCGGCGCTCAGGTGCCACACAAAACCGGCCCAGTTCCAACATTTGGCCCTCATAGGCCGCAAGCGCGCTCAATTCATAATACTGCGCCGCATAGCTTTGCTCCAGGCAGGTCCCATCCAGCGCCAGCAGACGATAACAGCACACAAGCGCATTATCCGCGGTCGCCTCCACCAGGACATGGATGCTGCGGGCATCGAAGGCATCCGCATCCATTGTCTGCCCAAGCCCAAAGCACCGCGCGCGCAGCCTTTGTGCCGCGCAAAGGTCCTGTGGCGTCTCGGCCAGACGCGCACGATATTTGCCTTTGGTCAAAGGGGGCATGCCCCATGATTGGCTGGCCGAGGCGCTCAAGACACCCATGGGCCGGACCGTCGCATCAGCCACCAAAGGCGGACGGATTGAGCCGGCCAATGCTGCCCAAAAGCTGTCTGAGGAAGCTGTTGTTGTTCACAGAAGACGTGGTCACCCGCCGTGACAAAGGCACAACCTGCCCCTGCTCCAGCCCGAAACGCTCCACATTCTCGACGATTCCCTGTTCGGAAAAGCTGATTGCGACCACCTGGCGGTCGATCTCCTTTGGTGCCATCGGCCCGATCGCCCGCGTCCGCATGCGCACGTAATAATAGCCGCTGTTGGTCAAGACGCCCGATGACGCGGGCACGCCGACCTTTTCGGCAACCGTTTCGCGGTTGTCATTGCCCACCTCGATCTGCGCAAGCTCTTCTTCTGATGGGACATATCCGTGGTTGCTGTACTGCGGCGCGCATCCCGCAAGGCCCAACCCCGCGACCAAAATACTGGCCTGAATGGCCCGAAGGCTTGCTCGGCTTATTCTACGCATGATGGTCTGCCCTCTTGCCCTTGGAACTTCTGGCTTTTATCCGCATACACCAAGCAGCCCCTTGTGTTCAAGAAACGAAAGTAGACCAGATATGGCGCGGACCCCACCAAGTGACACCGCCCTGCATGTCGCAGAGCTTTCCCAGACAGCTGAAAACCTGTTTTCCATCGCTCCCGCTGGCGCGGAACTGACCGCCCTGGCCCAGCAATTGGGCCTCTCGGCACTGCGCAAGTTGCGCTTTGAGGGCCGGATCAAGCCGTTGGGTGCCACCGACTGGCAGCTAGAGGCCCGCCTGGGGGCCACGGTCGTGCAGCCCTGCGTGGTCACACTTGAGCCTGTTACAACGCGCATCGACATCGATGTCGCCCGCGCCTTTGTCCAAGGGTATCAGGAACCTGATGAGCCAGAGACAGAAATGACCGATGATGATACCACCGAGGCATTGGGCAGCTGGATCGACCCCGCCTTGGTCATGCAAGAGGCCCTTGCCCTTGCGGTTCCCGATTATCCGCGCAAGGACAATGCGACCTTGGGGCAACTGGTATATACCAAACCCGGCGATGCCCCGATGACCGATGAAGACGCCCGTCCCTTTGCCGGGCTTGCCGACCTCAAGAGCAAACTGGAAAAAGGCGGGGATGACTGAGAGGCAAAACTGCGGCAAATATCACTTGCGCCGAACAGTTTTCGCAGTATTTTGCCGCCCTCATCCCATTTAAGGTTGGACATCATCCGCCGCTTTCCATAAAGCGGCGACACACCCGGACCGGGGTAGATTGAAACGCGGGTTATGTGCGCAGCTGCGCCAGCCCCCCAAACGACAAAGGCACCAGACATGGCTGTCCAGCAGAATAAAGTATCCAAATCGCGCCGCAACAACCGCCGTGCGCACGATTCGCTGAGCGCTGCGAACCCGAACGAGTGCTCAAACTGCGGTGAACTGAAGCGCCCGCACCACATTTGCGCTTCTTGCGGTCACTATGACGACAAAGAAGTCGTCGCCTTGACTGAAGAGATCGACCTGGAAGACGACGCGGCCTAAACTAGGCTTGGGTTAGTCATTGGAAGATCATATGAGGCATTCGCACAGATGACGGCACCGACCGATCATAACACCGCGAAAGCCACGGCCCGATCTGACGGGCGCACCCTGATATCCGTGGATGCCATGGGGGGTGACAAGGGCCCGGCAGCTGTAGTTGCCGGGTGTTCTTTGTCTGCCCAGATCAATCCTGACATTGCCTTTGTGCTGCACGGGGATTCAGCGGTGCTGGAACCTCTTGTCGCCAAACGACCAGAGCTTGCGGGCCGCTGCACGTTGCGTCACGCCGCTGAGGTGGTGACGATGGATGACAAGCCCAGCCATGTCGTGCGCACCGGCAAGAACACCTCGATGTGGTCCACAATCGAATCTGTGCGCAGCGGCGAGGCAGCGGTTGCCGTCTCTTGCGGCAACACGGGTGCCTTGATGGCCATGTCGATGATCCGGCTGCGCAAGCTGCCCGGTGTGAACCGGCCCGCGATTGCGGTGCTCTACCCTTCGGCAAACCCGCAGGGGTTCAACGTCATGCTGGACGTTGGCGCGGATATTCGCGCCGATGCAGATGATCTGATGCGATTTGCGCTGATGGGCGTCTCCTATGCCCGCAATGGCATGGATCTGCCCCGCCCCCGGGTCGGTCTGCTGAATGTCGGCACCGAAGAGCACAAAGGCCGCGTTGAGCTGAAAGAGGCCCATGATCTGATTCGCGCCCAAGAGGCCAACGGCTGGTTCGACTTCGTGGGTTTCGTCGAGGGCGGCGATATTTCAGGCGATGTGGCAGATGTGATCGTCACCGACGGCTTTACCGGCAATGTTGCGATCAAAACCGGCGAAGGCACTGCCAATCTGATCGGACGCCGGTTGCGAGAGGCTTTCAAATATTCGCTGCTGTCGCGGCTTGCGTCGGTCCTGGCCTATACCTCGCTGGTCAGACTGCGCGAAACGATTGATCCGCGCCGGGTCAATGGCGGGGTCTTTCTGGGCCTGAACGGCACAGTGGTAAAATCCCACGGCTCTGCGGATGCCACGGGGGTGTCAGCCGCCATCAAACTGGCGGCCCGCCTGTCCCAAAACCAATTCAACGATAAACTTGCCGCGCGTGTCGCATCGACCCTGCCGGCAGAGGAGACGACCCAATGACCACCCGCGCTGTCGTGATTGGCTGTGGCCACTACCTGCCGTCGCGCGTGGTTGAGAACGCCGAATTCGAGGCGACGCTTGATACCAACGACGAATGGATCAAAAGCCGCTCTGGCATCGAACGCAGGCATTTCGCCGCCGAAGGCGAGACGACATCCTCCATGGCCACAGCTGCCGCACAGGCAGCGCTGAAAGACGCGGGGCTTGGCCCTGATGACGTGGACGCCATCGTGCTGGCCACCTCCACGGCTGATTTCACCTTTCCCTCCGCCGCCACCATGGTGCAGGCTCAACTGGGTATGACCAGTGGCTATGCCTTTGATGTGCAGGCGGTTTGTGCCGGTTTCATTTTTGCGCTGACCAATGCCAACGCCCTCATTCTGTCAGGCCAGGCCAAGCGCGTTCTGGTCATCGGTGCCGAGACATTCAGCCGGATCATGGATTGGACTGACAGGTCCACCTGCGTCTTGTTCGGCGATGGTGCCGGTGCGGTATTGCTTGAGGCGCAGGATGGGGACGGCACGGCCTCGGACCGGGGGGTCCTTTCGACGGATCTGAATTCTGACGGGCGTCACCGCGACTTGCTCTATGTTGATGGCGGCGTCAGCACGGGTACCACGGGTTATCTGCGCATGCAGGGCAATCAGGTCTTTCGCCATGCCGTGGGCAAACTGGCCGCCACCGCCACAACCGCGATGGAACGCGCAGGTGTCACCGCCGCTGAGGTCGATTGGATCGTGCCGCACCAGGCCAACATCCGCATCATTCAAGGCACGGCCAAGAAGCTTGAGCTGCCCATGGAACAGGTGGTTGTCACCGTTCAGGACCACGGCAACACCTCGGCCGCCTCCATCCCGCTGGCGCTTTCGGTGGGGCGCGATCGTGGCCAGATCAAACCCGGTGATTTGATTGTCACAGAGGCGATCGGCGGCGGATTGGCCTGGGGGGCCGTTGTGCTGCGCTGGTAATCCCGGCACGAAGCATAAAGACGCCACTCCAAGCCATTGATATTGACTTTTAAATTCCTGCGGTCCTAATGTGTTGAAAATACACGGGGGATGGAATGGCTAACAAGACTTTGACGCGGATGGACCTCAGCGAAGCTGTGTTTCGGGAAGTGGGCCTTTCGCGCAACGAGAGTGCGCTGCTGGTGGAATCCGTATTGGACAGCATGTCAGACGCGCTGGTCGCGGGCGAACAGGTCAAAATCTCTTCTTTCGGTACCTTTTCGGTACGTGACAAGACAGCCCGTGTCGGCCGCAACCCCAAAACTGGGGAAGAAGTGCCGATCAACCCGCGCCGCGTTCTGACGTTCCGCCCATCGCACCTGATGAAAGACCGCGTCGCAGACGGGAATAAATCCTGATCCCATGACCAAGTCGCCAGAGGCCTTTCGCACAATTTCAGAGGTAGCTGAGTGGCTTGGCATCCAAGCGCATGTCCTGCGTTTCTGGGAAAGCAAATTCACCCAGGTCAAACCTGTCAAACGCGCAGGCGGGCGGCGGTATTACCGGCCCAATGACATGTTGCTGTTGGGCGGCATCAAACAATTGCTGCACGAAGACGGGCTGACCATCAAAGGGGTTCAAAAACTGCTGCGCGAAGAAGGCATGACCCACGTCGCGTCGATGTCACAGCCTTTGGATGAACTGACCCAGTCCCAACTGGATGACAGCAATCAAACCCCCTTTGTCGAGGCAGAGCCGGATCAATCCGAAGAAACCGGCGTGGTGCTGCACTTTGAACAAAGTGCCGCGAAACCATCCGAGCCAGAGCAGTCGGTGACATCGGCAAAATCGCCCGACGCGGCGGCAGACACGACCACAGCCGAAATCCCGCAGCCTCAAGACCAGCCACCGGAAGAACAAACATCGCAAGAGCCAGCCCCCGTCGAAGAGGCCCCGGCAACCGAACCTGAAGAACCCGACCAGGCTGCATCCGCTGCCACCGCCGAGCCTGTTGCCACCCTGCCCGCCTTCTTGCGGCGCCCCACAGCACCGATAGAGCAAAGCGATAACGCCCCCGCAGAGCCGGTCGCGGCCAGCGATGCCGCACCAGAGCCCCAGCCAGAGCCAGAACACCAGCCAGAGCCAGAAGAGCCGCTTCAGCAAGCGCCCTCAACAGTCAAACCGCGGATCATCGACCTGCCGCCCTTTACCCCCCTTGCGGACATCGCGGCATCCCCCGGCACATTGTCGGCAGCACACCGCACTCGCAGCCTGACCGCCGCACAGGTGACCGACATTGCGCCGCTGGTGGCAAAACTGTCCCGGCTGCACGATTCCATGTCCGCGCAGCGCCGCCCTGCTGCCCACAAAGGCGTAAACGATTAAAGCCATGCAAAGCGTGGCACTTATCTCTTGCGCCCCTGTAAAGATCAGGTATGAACGCGGTCATGTCGGGCTATGGCGCAGCCTGGTAGCGCGTCCGTCTGGGGGACGGAAGGTCGCAGGTTCGAGTCCTGCTAGCCCGACCAACCGACATATATATTTTTCAAACGCCCGCCGCCCTTTGGGCCAGCGGGCGTTTGATTTTCAGACAAGGGCCAAAACATGCAGGGCGTGATTCCCAATCAGCTGATTTCCCAGATGATCGAGACCGGCGAAATCTCTGCCCGCCCCAGCGTGATTCCCGAACAGATCCAACCTGCCAGCCTTGATCTGCGCCTTGGCACCATCGCCTACCGTGTGCGGGCCTCATTTCTGGCCGGTCACGGGGCAAAGGTCGCGGATCGGCTGGCAGAGTTTGAAATGCACCGTGTCGACCTTAGCAATGGGGCCGTGCTGGAAAAAGGCTGCGTCTATGTCGTGCCTTTGATGGAAAGCCTTGCCCTGCCCGCTGATGTGTCGGCCGTTGCCAACGCCAAAAGCTCAACCGGGCGACTGGACCTGCTGACTCGCACCATCACCGATGGGGGCACCGAATTTGACCGGATCGCACCCGGCTACACAGGCCCGCTTTACGCAGAGATCTGTCCGCGCTCTTTTTCGGTTCTGGTCCGTCCCGGCATGCGGCTGAACCAGATCCGTTTTGGCCGGGGTGACGCGGTATTGAACGATGATGCCCTGCGTGCGCTGCACGCACAGACACCGCTGGTGGACGGGCCTGCCGTGATTGATGACGGTCTGGGCTTTTCTGTGGATCTGCGCCTGCCCGACAGCACGCTGGTGGGCTACCGCGCCAAACCGCACACAGGTCTGATCGACCTTGATAACATCGGCCATTACGACCCGGCCGACTATTGGGAAGAGGTGCATAGCGCCAATGGCCAGATCATCCTGGACCCCGGTGCATTCTATATCCTGGTCAGCCGCGAGGCCGTGACGATCCCGCCGGAATATGCCGCAGAAATGGCCCCCTACCTGGCCATGGTGGGCGAATTCCGCGTGCATTACGCGGGCTTTTTCGATCCGGGCTTTGGCCATGCCTCTGCGGGCGGGGCAGGCTCACGCGGGGTGCTGGAGGTGCGCTGCCACGAAGCGCCCTTTGTGCTGGAACATGGTCAGGTCGTGGGGCGACTGGTTTATGAACGCATGTGCCAGGTGCCCACACAGCTCTACGGGGCGGACCTGGCGTCGAATTATCAGGGACAGGGTTTGAAACTGTCGAAACATTTCAAAAGCTGACCCAACGGCGCGAACCCGCCAATGCATCGCCTGCCCGTCAAACCCGCAGACACGATTGACGTCACCCTTGCCTGAGGTTCTGCGCCTGCGTCAAAGCCGCGTCGTGCTGCGCATCGCCCGCAGTGCCTGTTTGGCCTGACGCGCCTGCTGGCGGGCCTGTCGCTGCTGACGGCGCTCTTGCGGCGACATCGGCGCCGCACTGCCACCATCCTCCAGCGCATCGGCAGGCAGATCGTGCTGCTGGCGGCGCTGGCCCATCTGTCCGGCCTTGGTGAACCCTGCATTCACACCCCGGCGGATCAGCTGACGCATCACTTGGTTGATGATCATATTGATGATCTGGTTCATATCACGGCCCTCTTGTTTGCTCAGCGCGCAGTATAGCGCCGATTGCGGCGCTTTTCGGGCTAGGATGGTTTAATCTTCGAAAAGTTCGGACTGCCCTTCGTTGCTTTCGTCCTCTTCTTCGGTGTCGCCCATCAGCGGCAGCGTGCCGGGGGGCGGGCGGCTTTCCAACAGACCCGCAGAGCGCAATTCCTTGAGCCCCGGCAGATCCCGCGCGCTTTCCAGACCAAAATGATCAAGAAAGCCCTGCGTGACCACAAAGGTCACCGGCCGGCCCGGTGTCATCTTGCGCCGGCCAAAGCGGATCCATTCCATTTCCAACAGCTGGTCCACCGTCCCCCTTGAGACGGACACGCCGCGAATTTCTTCGATTTCGGCACGGGTCACGGGCTGGTGGTAGGCAATGATTGCCAATGTCTCAATCGCGGCCCGGCTCAGCTTGCGAACCTCAACGGTTTCTTTTTGCATCAAGAACCCAAGGTCAGAGGCGGTGCGTATGGCATAGCCATCGCCAATCTTGACCACCTGCACGCCGCGCCCTTCATAGCGTTTGCGCAAATGCACCATCGCCTCGCCCGCGTCGCAGCCATGGGGCATGCGGCTTTCAAGTTCGCGCAGGGTGACGGGTTCTGACGTGGCGAAAAGGATCGCTTCGATCATGCGCTCCTGCTCTGCCATCAGGGGGGCGTCGAACAGGCTTTCTTCTTTTGGATCAATATCTTCTGACACGCACTCAATCCTTTTTGCGCAGTTGGATCGGCGCGAATAATGCCGATTGGCGCATTTCCAGATGCCCCTCTTTCACCAGTTCAAGCGAGGCCGCAAAGGTCGCCGCTGTGGCCGAACGGCGGCGCACGGGGTTATTGTCCCAGCCTTCGGGAAGAAAGCTGGTCAGATCGCCCCATTCGCCTGCATAACCGATCAATCCGCGCATCCGCTCCAGCGCCTGTTCCATCGTGAACACAGAATCCCTGTCCATGACAAAAGGGCGAAATTCGTCTTTCGTACGCGTGCGCGCATAGCCCTGCATCAGGTCCAGCAGCGTGGCCGTATAGGTCACTTTGCGGACCCGCTCCACCTCGTAGGTTTGCCCCCGGGCAAAGAAATCTCGGCCCAGCTGATCGCGCGCCATCAGGCGTGCGGCGGCATCGCGCATCGCCTGCAATCGCTCCAGCTGAAAGGCCAGATGTGCCGCCAGCTCTTCGCCGGACGGGCCTTCCTCTTCGGGATCGGGGGGCAGCAACAGGCGGGATTTCAGGAACGCCAACCACGCGGCCATCACCAGATAATCCGCTGCCAACTCTAGCCGCAGCGCCTTGGCGCGCTCCACGAAAGCCAGATATTGGCGGGCCAGCTGCAAGACCGAAATCTTGCGCAGATCGACCTTTTGTGTCCGGCTGAGCGTCAACAGCAGATCAAGAGGCCCCTCAAAGCCGTCCACATCAATAATCAACGCCTCAGCCGCAAGCCGTTCCGCAACCGATACTGCGTCTTCCTCGAATGTGGATTCAGCCATGCCCCGCCCCGCCCAAAAGCGCTTCAAGTTCGCGCTCAAGGGCCGGAATGTCAACGTCATCAGGCGTTTTGCGCATCGAAAGCGCATGTTCAGCCCGGGTCTGGGCCATCGGGGTCATCTGGCCTGATGCCTCGGCCACAGCGCGCCGGTCGGCCAAAGAGGCATTGCACAACAAGACCACATCACAGCCCGCCGCAAGCGAGGCCGTAGCATTTTCGGTCATCGGGCCTGACAAGGCCTTCATCGAGATGTCATCGGTCATGATCAGATTGTCAAAACCGATGTCGCGTCTGATCACCTGCATCACCTTGGAGGACAGCGTGGCAGCCCTGTCATCCAGCGCGTCATAGACCAGATGCGCAGTCATCCCCATGGGCAGGTCCGACAGGGCCTTGAACGGCGCGAAATCAATGGCAAACAGGTCATCCAGCGCGGCATCCACCCTTGGCAGATCAAAATGGCTGTCCATCGTGGCGCGGCCATGGCCGGGAATATGTTTGACGATCGGCAACACACCGCCCGCCAGCATCCCGTCGGCTGCGGCCCGGCCCAGGTCCGCGACACGCGTGGGATCACTGCCGTAGCAGCGGTTGCGCAGAAATTGATGGGTCGCGGCGCTGGCCACATCCACCATCGGGGCACAATTGCTGTCGATGCCCAGGGCATGCAATTCATCCGCGATGATGCGGTACATCAGATAAAGCGCGCGTGCGGCGTTGGGTCCGGCACGGGCGACAAGATCCAACGGGGGCTCCCATTCGCGCCAATGCGGCGCACGAAGCCGCTGCACACGCCCGCCTTCTTGATCAATGGTGATCACGGCATCCCGGCCCACGGCCTCGCGCATTTCATCGCATAGGGCATGGACCTGATCGGGCGTATCAATATTGCGCGCAAACAGGATAAAGCCGAAAGGATCGGTTTCGCGAAACAACGCCTTTTCTTGCGGCGTCAGGCGCAGACCATCCGCATCAATGATCGTTGCACCGAATGCCATCAGCGGGTTACCACCGGGATACAATCGGCATTCTGCGCCACCAAGGCTGAACAGAACCGGCGGGCATCTGCGATGTCTTCAAACCCCATGGCCCGCAAACGGTAAAAGACGCGCCCGCCACTGGTGGCTTTCTGAATGATACGCGTCTTGCCGTTCAAAAAAGCGTCAAAGCGGGTTTGCAACTGATCCCATTGTTCGCGTGCCACCTCGGGGCTGTCAAAGGCCCCCAGCTGCGCAAGACGCGTGCCTGCAGGCAGGCTGGCGGGGTCGACCTCTGCAACTGCGGTGTCTTGTGTGGTCAGTGCCGCGGGGGTCACGACAGCACGTACAGCGGGCCGTTTTTTGGGGCGCACGGATTGGCGCAGTCCGGGCGTGCCTTGCAAGGCGGCGACTTTTTGTTCAACGGCGGCCATTTCGGCCACAACGGTCTGCGTCACTGCCGCGACGACCTGGTCGCTGTTTTCACCCAGATCGGTCAAAGGGGTGACACCGGCTGTCAGACGGGCCACCAGATCTTCTACGTTGCCGCTTTCTAGCGCGGCCTTGACCTCGTCTGCGCGCAGCTCGGGCACGCTGGGGGCTGCTGCGTCACCTGTCTGCTGTGGCACAGAGGCCACCATTGCGACGGGCATCACGCGGTCTTCCTCGGTCAAATCGACGGGCCGGGGTGCCAGGATCAGACGATCGGCAGGCTTGGCCGCCGTGCCGACGGCCGCAACTTCGTTCACAGAGAGACCCTGATGGATGGCCAATTGACCGCCTGGCACCTCGGGACGCACCCGCATTTCACCGCTGGCCGCACGGACCACAGGAATGCCGCTGACATCACGCACCAACAGTTTGTAACCCCAAATACCGATCCCGACGACCAAGGCCAAAGACACCACCGCGCCCGCCATATTTGCGAATGTTACCAATTGATTAGACGCAGCGCCATAACCGTGGTGCTGCATGGATTCAGGATCGTTCCCCCCCGCCATCGGGGAAGACATATAATCTGCCATCTCTGCCTCATTGCCCTGCCGGTACATCGCCGCCATGGGTCTGGTCTTGGGGTTGCCTGTGGTGGCGGTGCTTTGTGCGTTATCGCATCTCTTCCGCCGGCTCGACCCCAAGAATACCAAGGCCTGCGGCAATTACAATCGCCGTGGCCCGTGCAAGGGCGATTTTTGCCTGTGACGTGGCCACATCGCCATCCTGCAGGAACCGCAGCGACGGCACTTCGTTGCCCTTGTTCCACAGGCCGTGGAAATCGCCCGCCAGCTCATAAAGGTAAAAGGCCACTCGATGCGGCTCATTGCTGCGCGCGGCGGTTTCAACCAGACGCGGCCATTCGGCCAGTTTGCGCAACACGCCCAGCTCGCTCTCATGGCTTAGCAGGCCCAGATCCGCCGCAGCCAGCGTGGCATCATCCGTGGCAATCCCCGCCTCTGCCGCCTTGCGCAGCACAGAGGCCACACGGGCATGCGCATATTGCACGTAGAACACCGGGTTCTCGCGGCTTTGCTCAAGCACCTTGTCAAAGTCAAAGTCCAGCATGGCATCATTCTTGCGGGTCAGCATCACAAAGCGCGTCACATCCGGGCCGACCTGATCCACCACATCGCGCAGGGTCACAAAGGTGCCTGCCCGTTTGGACATCTTGAACGGCTCGCCATTCTTGAACAGTTTCACCAGCTGGGTCAGCTTGATGTCCAGCGGTACCTTGCCATCAGACAGCGCCGAGACGGCCGCTTTCATGCGTTTGACATAGCCACCATGATCGGCACCAAAGACGTCGATCAACATATCAAAGCCGCGCTGCACCTTGTCATAGTGATAGGCGATGTCCGGCGCGAAATAGGTCCAGCCACCATCCGATTTCATCACCGGCCGGTCCACATCATCGCCATGCGCGGTGGACCGGAACAGGGTCTGTTCGCGCGGTTCCCAATCCTCGGGCTTTTTGCCCTTTGGCGGCTCCAGCACGCCTTCATAGATCAGACCCTTGTTTTTCAGATCATCAAGGGCGGCCTCAATCCGACCAGAGCCATAAAGCGACTTTTCGGAGTAGAATACATCCATCTGCACGCCCAGCGACTTGAGGTCGGCGCGGATCAGATCCATCATCTTTTCGGTGGCAAAGTTGCGGACCTCTTCGAGCCAGACATCCTCGCCTTGATCGAGGTATATGTCGCCAACCTTTGCCTTTAGGTCCTCGCCCACCTCGATCAGGTAGTCGCCCGGATAGCTGCCCTCTGGCCAGTCCACGGACAGATCATGGGCCTCCTGGTAGCGCAGATAGACAGAGCGCGCCAAGACATCGACCTGTGCGCCGCCATCGTTGATGTAATATTCGCGCGTCACATCAAAACCTGCGAAATCCAGCAGGCTGGCCAATGCATCGCCAAATACCGCCCCCCGCGTATGTCCCACATGCAAGGGGCCGGTCGGGTTAGCCGATACATATTCCACGTTGACACGCTGTCCCTGCCCCAAGCCGCCCCGGCCAAAGCTTGTGCCCACGTCCAGCACGGTTTTCGCAATCGACTGCCACACCGCCGGGGCCAGCCGCAGGTTCAAAAAGCCAGGGCCCGCCACCTCGGCGCTGGTGATGCGCGGATCATCGGTCAGCCGGGCCGCCAATGTCTCTGCGATGTCACGCGGTTTCATCCCCGCAGGCTTGGCCAGCACCATCGCCGCATTGGTGGCCATATCGCCATGCGCCGCATCGCGCGGCGGCTCTGCCGTGATGGGGTCAAAGTTCAACCCTTCAGGCAGGCTGCCTTCGCGGACCATCTGGTCCAGCGTGGTCGTGATCAGGGTGCGGATTTCGGCAAAGATGTTCATGGTCAGGTTCCTTCGTTCCCGCCCATGTATCACTTGGGCAAGGGCAGTCAATCAAGCGGGCAAAGTCAATCGGCGCATTGGCCCCAAAAAGTCACTGGCCCGACCTAGCAAAGCTGCCTTCAGCCAAGCAGTCGCGCATGTTCGGCATAGGCGAAACGGTCCGTCATCCCGGCGATATAGTCACTTACCATCCGTGCCAATGTGGTGCGGTCCTGTGCGGCCTCTTCGATCTGGCGCGCCCAATGTCGCGGCAGCAGCGCCGGATTTTCCAAAAACAGCGGGAACAGTTCCTCAACCACTTTTGTGACCTCGGCGCGCTTTTTCATCACCGAAGGGGCGCGGTACATGCGTTTGAACAAAAAGTCCCGGATCGCCCGCAAATCTTGCCACATCTGGTCGGAAAAGCGGATCACCGGCCGCCCCAGATGCCGGATGTCTGCGGCGGATTGCGCGCCCGCCTGCGCCAGACTGCTGCGCGAGGTTTCAATCACATCGCTGACCATCATGCCAAAGACCCGCCGCAGCGCCTCATGCCTGCGCCGGTAGCTGTCGGTATCGGGATACAGCCGGTCCACCTCGGCATAGGCCGGTCCCACCAGCGGCAAATGCGCAATCTCGGATTCGCTGAACAATTCCGCGCGCAAACCGTCATGCAGATCGTGGTTGTTATAGGCGATATCGTCAGAAAGGGCCGCCACCTGCGCCTCGGCACTGGCATGGGTATGCAGTTCCAGATCGTGCAGCGCGTTATAATCGGCCAGCGCATAGGGCAGATCACCGGTCACCGGCCCGTTGTGTTTAGCGATCCCTTCCAAAGTATCCCATGTCAGGTTCAGCCCGTCGAATTCCGCGTAATGCCGCTCAAGCGATGTGACGATGCGAATGGCCTGGGCATTGTGATCAAAGCCGCCATAGGGGGCCATCAGCGCATGCAGCGCGTCCTCGCCCGTATGACCGAAAGGGGTGTGGCCCAGATCATGCGCCAGCGCCACGGCCTCTGTCAGCTCTCCATTAAGCCCCAATGCCCCCGCAATCGTGCGCGCCACCTGCGCCACCTCGATCGAATGGGTAAGACGCGTGCGATAATAATCGCCCTCATGTTCCACGAACACCTGCGTCTTGTGCTTGAGCCGCCGAAAGGCGCTGGCATGGATGATACGGTCGCGGTCCCGCTGATAGCAGGAGCGAAAAGTGCTTTCCTCTTCCGGTACCCGCCGTCCCATGGCAGTGACCGGATCCGAGGCATATGGAGCGCGCATTGCGTCTGGTCCTTGTGGCCTGTCCTAAGCCTTTCTATATTGGACATATACAGCGATGAAAACCGCCGCATCGGAGCGTCACCATGAACCTGCCCCCAAAAGTCACCTCTCGCGCCTTTGAACGCCTCGCCGAGATCGGCGCATCCGGTCAGGGCAAAGCCCTGCGCGTGGCCGTCGAAGGCGGCGGATGTTCGGGGTTTCAGTATGAAATCGCGCTGGACGAACCCAAAGAGGATGATCTGGTGCTTGAAGGCGGCGGGCAGAAGGTTGTGGTCGACAGCATTTCACTGCCGTTTCTCGCCAATGCGGTGATCGACTTCTCCGAAGAACTGATTGGCGCGCGATTTGTCATCGACAACCCCAACGCCACCTCTGCCTGCGGCTGCGGCACCTCCTTTTCGATGTAGGTGATGTGGGCGCAGATCACGCCCCTGCCGCCCGAGAGAACCCTTTGAAGAAGGACCCAAACATCGCTGATGAGTCCTCGGCCCGCTGCAAGATGGCGCGGCTGTCCGCATCCAGGTAGGGTAGGATCGCCGCCCGCATCGCCGACCAGTCGGCCCGCCGCGCGCCCCCCAGATCATACAGACATTTCGACAGCGGCCGCAGCGCACCGCCTGTCACTGCCTGATCCCGGAACACCAGCGGCCCCTCGCCGATTTCGACCTCAAAAGCGCTCTGGCCCGTGACCCTCTGCGCCCAGCCTGTGACCAAATAGGTATGAAACCCATCCATCGCCATATGTCTGCCCTGCGGCCCTGCGGGCACAATGGCAACATGTGCATCCGCTACCGCCTGGCTCCAGATTGCACTGGGCGTCACGCCCGCAAACCGCAGCGCCAGACAGACCTCGGCCAGCAGATCATGGTTTTGATCCAGATAGGCCAGCAACCCGGTATATTCCAATGAAACCAGCGCCTCTTCGCTCAGCTGCGGGTCCTTCTTGCCGTATTCCGACAGATAAAAGACGATATGGGTCAGCTCATAGGCCGCTTTCTTGTTGGGCAGGGCAAAGGTCTGCGGCCTTGCCACAAAGCGGTTCAACCGCTGCTCAAGGTCCCCCTCCGACAAAGGGTCCGCCGCCCCGCGCCGCGCCAAAAGCCGTGTGGCCTCGGCCCGCTGCAGATCAGACAGTTCTGCCTCAACCAGACCGGTTGACGCCACCCAGCGGCACAGCGATTGCCCTTTGCACCCATCCAACCCCAGATCTTCGAGATCCAGACAGATCGACAGGAAGAACCGGTAGTATTGCGGATAAAACCGCAGCCTTTCCTCCATCTGATCGTAAAATCGCTCGAAGGGGGCCAGGGCTGCTGGCGGCAATTGCATCTCCAGCGCCGTCAGCACACTCAGCAGCTCGGCATTCTCCTTGAGCCAATAAACGTCATCCAACGGCTGTCGCCGCTCGGCCACGCCCCGCAGCAGGCTGGCCATATTCTGCGCCCCGTCCAGGGGGGCTTTTGCCGGAAATACAATAATATTTGTCATATTCACCCATAGTCCCCATCGGATGAAAACGCCCGGCACCTGCGTGCCGGACGCCTTGGTTTGCAATCAGACGCTGGTGGTAAACAACCCCACCCTGTCGCCATCAAGGATATTGCTGCCCCCGCCCAGAAGGCCGTTGGTAAAAAGCGCCACCCCTTCGCCCGACATCATGTCGGACCTGCCAGACGATGTGCCGGTCGCGAAGGCCTCGCTGCCAAAGCCTGTATCCATGCGGCCGGGCTGCCGGGCTGCAAATTCATCTGTCACGGTCTGGATACGATTCAGTGTTGTCATTAGAAGTTCCTTTCCTGTCAAATTGGCAAAACCACAACTTTAAGATGTAGCAAAATTACGTTCTCTCGCAAAAAGTGGATTTCCAAGCGGAATTTTCGAACAGCCCCCGAAACACCAAAATTATCCACAAATCATCAAATCCCACTGCGCAGAAAAAACGCTGGATTTTCGTTTATCCACAGGGCTGAAAATAGTTACCCACAGGCCTGAAATCCCCCTGCCTTTCAGGGCCGCCGCGCAATAAATCAATCTCAGGTGGCATTGATTCGATAAACACACCCTAAAAGAAAGCTGCTTTCCCTTGCCCCATCGCATCAGCTAAACCACCCCCAACCCTTTCCGGAGTGACAGACATGAAGATCGCCAGCTTCAACATAAACGGGATCAAAGCCCGGATAGACGCCCTTCCGGCGTGGCTCGACAGCGCAGAGCCCGATATCGTGGTGCTGCAGGAAATCAAAACCGTCGACGAAGCATTTCCTACGCAGATTTTCGAAGATCGTGGGTATAACGTCGAAACCCACGGGCAGAAATCCTTCAACGGGGTTGCCATCTTGTCAAAATACCCGCTGGAGGACGTCACCCGCGGCCTGCCGGGCGATGAATCCGACGAACAGGCCCGCTGGATTGAGGCGACCGTGATCGGCAAACAGGACGCATTGCGGATCTGCGGGCTGTATCTGCCCAATGGCAATCCCGCGCCGGGGCCGAAATTTGATTACAAACTGGCTTGGATGGCCCGCATGGAGGCCCGCGCCAAAGCGCTGCTGGCAGAAGAGACGACTTTTCTGATGGCGGGCGATTACAACATCATCCCCCAGGCCGAAGACGCAGCCAAGCCCGACAGCTGGCGCGATGATGCCCTGTTTCTGCCTGAGGCCCGCAATGCCTGGCGGCGCATCGTGAACCTGGGACTGACAGAGGCCTTCCGCGCCCGCACCCAAGGTCCCGGTCATTATAGTTTCTGGGACTATCAGGCCGGTGCCTGGAACCGCAACAACGGCATCCGGATCGACCATTTCCTGCTCAGCCCCGCCTGCGCCGACCGCCTGCGCGACTGCCAGATCGACAAGGACGTGCGCGGAGGCGAAAAACCCTCAGACCACGTCCCCATATGGGTCGATCTGGACATCTGACATCTCTGGTCTGGCACCGCCCTTGCTTGACCACCAGGCGGGCGGAGGGATGTCTGGATGCCAAGAAAAATCGCGGAGGGACCCGCCCCGGCGGGATACCGCTATTTTACTTGGCATCCGGACAGCGCTCTGCCAGGCAGGGGATCAATCAAGGGCGGTGCCAGACTTTCTGGGATGGTAGGCCCGCAGCGGATGACCATATTCACCCCGGCTTGCGTTAACTTCCTCCCACTCAGCGGTCTAAATCAGGCCTCCAACTCGGCGTCCCAATACAGAAAATCCATCCAGCTGTCGTGCAGATGGTTCGGCGGAAATTTCCGCCCCATATTGCGCAATTCCTCTGCCGCAGGCTGGCGCGGCGGTTTGCGCAGATGCAGCCCCGTCTGATGCAGCGACTTCGACCCTTTTTTCAGATTGCACGGGCTGCAGGCGGCAACGACATTCTGCCACGACGTCACCCCGCCCGAAGCCCGGGGCACCACGTGATCAAAGGTCAGATCCCCCTTGGTCCCGCAATACTGACACCGGAATTCATCCCGCAGAAATAAATTAAAGCGCGTGAAGGCCACGCGCTTTTGAGGTTTGACATAATCTTTCAGGACGACAACCGAAGGGATCCTCAGCGTCATGGTGGGACTGCGAACCACCTCGTCATATTCAGCGACGATGTCCACCCGGTCCAGCCATTTGGCCTTGATCGCATCCTGCCAGGGCCACAGCGACAATGGATAATAGCTCAGCGGCCGGTAGTCCGCATTCAGCACCAGCGCGGGCCTGTGTTTTAGCCCCGCTGGCTGCCTGGTAAATTCGGTTCTGAAATCGCCGTCCATCGGTCCGCGTCCCTTGCCCCTTTTGTCTGACTATATCTCGTGGTTTAGCTCTGGCAAGCCAAAGGTTGGCACAAGATGTCGCGCACCGGAATGGCAGGGTTTTATGACTGTTTTTTGAACACGCTCACAATCCCAGCTTGTCGCGCATAAAGGCCAGCGCCACGCTGAGCCCGTCAGGCGCTATCCCGTGTCCGGTGCCCTTCATCACATGGGCATAGACATCTTCCCAGCCCGCCCCTTGCAGGGCTTCGGCTGCCTGCGGCAAGGACTGCGGCGGGACCACGTCATCCGCATCACCGTGGACCAAAAGGATGGATGGCCGCACTTTCGTCTCATCCGCCAGGGATTCAGGCGACAGCAAGCGGCCGGAAAACGCAACGATTCCCGCAACTTCATCGTCGCGGCGCGGGGCCACATGCAGGGCCATCATCGTGCCTTGGGAAAATCCGAACAGCACCACCTGCTCTGGCAGCACGTCCTCATCCACCATCAGCGCATCCAGAAAGGCGTTCAGATCCACGACCGCCTGATCCATGCCGCGCATCGATTCTTCCTCAGAGGAACCGTCGATCCATGGAATCGGGAACCACTGATAGCCGTTGGGCATGCCCGCGACGGTTTCCGGCGCATCGGGGGCAATGAACAGCGTATCTGGCAAATGCTCCCCCAATGGGTCGGCAAGCCCCAGCAAATCAGCACCATTTGCACCGTATCCATGCAAGAAAACCACGATTGATCGTGTTTCACCTGACAATGGTTCCCGGCGCTCTGCGTTTAATACACGTGTCATCCCAGCCCTTCCCTGTTTTTCAATATACCGTAGTAGGCAAACAGCGCGCGGGCTGCAACCGACCGCCAAGGGGACCAAGCGCGCGCCATCTCATCCAACACCGCCGGCGCGGGCCGCTGTGGCAGGTCGAACAGCGCTTGGGCGGCCACCTGCAAGGCCAGATCACCGGGCGGAAACATATCCGCCCGGCCCAGACAGAACATCAAATATATCTGCGCGGTCCAGGGCCCGATGCCGGTGATCGCGGTCAGCCGGGCCATCACTTGGCGATCACTCAGGGTCTGCAAACCGGCATAATCCAGATCTTCATTGGCCAGGATCAGCGCGTAGCGGGCCTTTGGCCTGCTCAGCCCCGCGTCTTTCAGCCCGGCCTCGCCCGCTGACCTTACCGCCTCTTCGCAAGTCAGACCCGCCTTGGCCATCCGCGCCTTGATCGCAGAGGCTGCGGCGACGCTGACCTGTTGGCTGATGACAATATCCAACAAGCCCGCAAACCCCTGTGGTTTCAGGCGCAGCGGCAAGGGACCGATCTGCGCCAAGGCCGCGTGAAACCGAGGCTCGCGCGCGCCAAGCCACGCAGCCCCTTCGGCAAGGTCCTCCGCATTCGCAATCAAACGTTGAACCTGCGTCATTTTTCCGCCAACCCCAGCCATGCCATCACCTCGCGCAGCGAGGCGACGGTGTTCACCCCAGGGGGCAGTTCAGGCCGGTCAATCAAGATCACCCGAAGGTTCAGCCGCTTGGCCGCCTCAAGTTTGGGGCGGCTGGGCTGCCCCCCAAGATTGCGACAGATCAGGACATCAACCCGCAGCTGTTCAAACAAGGCCACTTCGCTGTCCACCGAAAAAGGCGGGTCGCCAAACACCAGTTCCACAAAATCAAAAGGCGGTTTGCGCCCGTGCGGACTGGTTTGGCGCAGCATCAGGCAGGCCCCGGGAAAACCGGCATATTCGGGCAGGCTGGCCCAGCCGGTCGCCGAAAACACCCGTGCCGCCGGGCCGACAAACGCCATGGCGCGGGCCACATCCGGGGCGCGGCACCAAAGCGGATGTTCGCCCGGATCCCATGGGGGGCGCGCGAACGACAAGAACGGCACATCCAGCTGCGCCGCAACCTCTGCGCCCCGCTGTGTCATGGAACCATCAAAGCCGTGGCTTGCGTCAATCACCGCATCGACCCCCGCCATGGCCCGCAACAGATGCGGCGTCAGGTCATGCGACGTAACGTCATCAATGACCTCAAAGGGAACCGGCATTGGGGTCGCACCCCGTGGCGGCTCTGACATGACGGCCTGCACCGAGATCCCATGCCCCAACAGTTCCGAGGCAATCAAACGTGCCTCTGAACTGCCTGCCAGCAATAATATGCGGTTGATCGGACCCATGCCCCGACATTAGGCACGCAGGCCCCAAGCACAAGACGAGACTGCACCCTGCGCCCTGCCCGCCTGTCAAAGCGGGGTTGCCCCTGCCGTTTCACGGCGCTACGCCTTGACGCAAGAGGGACTCAGAACATGATTGATGACACCCGCGCCAAGCGCAACGTAGCGGTTCTGGTTGCTGCACAGGCCTTTCTGGGCAGCCAGATCACCATGATTTTCGTGATTGGAGGCTTGGCGGGACAACAGCTGTCGCCAAACGTCTGCCTGGCAACACTGCCGATTTCCATGATCGTCTTTGGCTCCATGACCACGGCACCCTGGCTGTCGACCATCATGCAGAATTACGGGCGCAAGGCGGGGTTTTTCGTAGGGGCCTGCGGCGGTCTGATCGGCGCGATCATCTGTGCCTATGCGCTGACACTCAACAACTTCTGGGTCTTCCTGCTGGGCAGCTACCTGACCGGTATCTATATGTCATCGCAGGGTTTCTTTCGCTTTGCAGCCGCCGATACCGCCTCTGAGGCATTTCGGCCCAAGGCGATTTCCTATGTGATGGCGGGCGGTCTGATATCGGCCGTGATCGGCCCGCAACTGGTGTCGATCCTGGCAACCGGCGCTGACGCGACGGTCATGCGGTTCTTTCCGGTCTATCTGGCCGCGATGGCGCTGAATGTGCTTGGTATGGGGCTGTTCTTCCTGCTCGATATACCGACCCCGCCCAAACCCACGCTCGACTCGCCCAAGGGCCGTACCCGCTGGGAATTGCTGACCACCCCGCGCATCGCCGTGGCGGTGATCTGTGCCATGGTGTCCTATGCGCTGATGAACCTTGTGATGACCTCAACACCGCTGGCCGTTGTGGGCTGCGGCTTTGCGGTTGCGGATGCATCGAATGTGGTGACAGGTCATGTGCTGGCGATGTTCGCGCCGTCCTTTTTCACCGGCCATCTGATTGCCCGTTTTGGCGTGGAAAAGATCATGGGGCTGGGCATTGCCATTCTGGCAGTCGCGGGCGTTGTCGCGTTGCAGGGTGTTGACCTGATGAACTTCTATGCCGCCCTGATCCTGCTGGGTCTGGGCTGGAATTTTGGCTTTATCGGGGCCACCACGATGCTGGCAAACTCTCATGCGCCGCATGAGCGTGGACGTATGCAAGGGCTCAATGATTTGCTGGTGTTCGGCGGCGTGACCTTTGCCTCGCTGGCCTCTGGCGGATTGATGAACTGCTCTGGCGGTGATGCGGTCACGGGGTGGGCTGCCGTCAATATGGCGATGATCCCCTTCCTGGTGCTGGCGGGCGGATCGCTGATCTGGCTGGTCATGCGCCCCCGGGCCTCTGCCGCCTAAACGTTGGCTCCACCCAATGGCTTGAACGCGAAACCAAGGGCCACCTGAAGGATCAGGTGGTTCCCTAACCGCGTTGAGAAGGCCCTACCACCGCCCCGTCAGCGCGCGCAGCGGCAACCACATGCGGTCCCGCTCCAGCGGATCGCTCAGCGCGCCATCGACCACG
Organism: Sulfitobacter sp.; assembly: GCA_017854855.1. Classification (GTDB taxonomy): domain Bacteria; phylum Pseudomonadota; class Alphaproteobacteria; order Rhodobacterales; family Rhodobacteraceae; genus Sulfitobacter. The sequence goes on from JAFMGZ010000008.1 coordinate 77,384, forward strand.
GCACCCGGCTGCGCCATCGCCTGTTTCAGCACGGCCTCGGCTGCACCGATGTGAAACAATGCCCCCCGCGCGGCCCTGGATATGCGCGAACGGTTCTGCCGTGCCCTGATCAAGCGCCCCAGCGCCTCGCGCGCCAGCGCCGCGACACCGGTGGCGGTCCCGTCCAACAGCGGCACACGGCCCCGCGCCTCCAGCTCGGGGATGGCCAGTAGCCAGGCCGCGACGCCTGCCGCATAGGCCGCATCGCGCACGGTGGTCTCATCTGCGGGGCCAAGGTTTCTGGCCGCAACCCAGGTCAGGTTTCCGGCCGTCTGGTCCATGTAGCGGGCGAAATGGGCCTCATCCTCAAAGGCATCCTTGTAGATATCCCAACGCCGCGCGGCGGCGAGTTCATCCAGCAAGGCTGCGTCCTGCGGCGTGATCGCCTGTGCCAGCGGCGTGGCCACCTCGTGGCGGCGCACGGCGCGGCCCTCGGCGATCTCTTCGCTCACGTCACGCCACCATTGCAGGCGCATCTCGGCGATCATCGGCTCTTGGGTTACCCAAGGGGCGCGGGCCACTTCAACGTTGAACGCATAGAGCGGGAACAAAACGCGCCTTGCAGCCACAGGTGCCGCCATGGCCGCACGAAACCGCAACGGATCTGCGCGTTCCACCAGGGCAGCACAGGCATTCAGGTCTGCATCAAAACTCATTTGGGGCGCACAACGCTCAACAGATAGCCAAATTCGTCCCGGTGCGCCCGCCAGCAGGCGATTTCTTCGACCGCTTCATCCAGAACTGTGTTCAGTGCCGCATCCGCCTGTGGCCTGAGTGCGGCGATACGCGCTTCAAGCGGCTGGTAAAAACCCTCCCAGGCGGCATCGGACAGACACCGGGTGCCCAGCGTCTCAAAGCCAGCGGCATCGACCTGCGCCTTGATGCCTGCGGCATTGGTCATGCCGGGGTGTTCGCCATCCCACAATGCCCTGGCCCGGTCTGACGGCGCATCGGTGAACCAGCACGCCTCTGAAAAGGCGACAACACCGCCCGGTTTCAGGGATTTGCGCCATGCATCGAGCGCCTGCGTGACCCCCATGAAATAGACCGCACCCGCGCACCAGATCATGTCATAACGGTTCATGATCCGCGCCATATCAGCCTGCAAAACCGTCACGCGGCCATCGTCCTGCCAGTTCTGGCGCACGGCCGCTATGAAATGCGCGGTCTTGTCCAGCGCCGTGACATGCCCCTTTGGCGCGACCTCAAGCAGGGTCGAGATGTCGCCCCCCGGACCGCAGCCCACATCCGCCATCTGCGCGGTGTCAGGCAGGCTGGCCAATGCGGCGGCCCAATGGATATCCGCCGCCTCACCGGGGCCTTCGCGGGGCAGATCGCGGTGAAGCGTAAAAAAGGCGTGCATCGGATCAGAGGTCATTGAGCAGACTTTCTATTGTGTGCAGGGTCTGGGGGGCGGTCACGATACCCAGATGGTTCACGCCATCAACCAGCACATAGGTGCCTTTGTCCGTCACAGCAGAGAGGGTGGGTTCATATTTGTCAGCAAAAAAGGCCTCATCCTCGGTGCCAGCAATCAGCGCAAAGCGCGGCAGACGTGACAAGTCTGCCAAATAGTCACTGCGCGGCGCGAATGAGGTATTCAACCGGTAGGAATATTGTGTCGTCGCCGTATCCCCCAAAGGGCCATCTAACACGACCTGAGGCATGCGGAACTGCATAATAGTCAGATGGTTGAGAAAAGGGATCTTGAAGGTATTGAGCATGCTCAACCCGATAATCCGCCGCGTCAATGGATAGGCCCAGCCACCAGAATTCTGCCGTGTCGTAGGCGCATTGTATTTCAGGAACGGGGCCATCAACACCGCACCATCCAGCATCTCGCCATGCGCACCGCCGGCAAAGCGCACCACCAGACCACCACCTGAGGAATGACCGGCCAGAACCACTTTTTGCCCGGGCTTTCGATGCGCCGTGATCAGATCTGCCAGATCATCCTCAAATTGGCCGATATAATCGATGTCCCCGCGCCGACCCGGCTGGGGTCCATGGCCGCGCAGATCGGGAACAAGAACATCGGCTGAGGCTCTGAGCTGACGGGCCAGCCCGTCAAACTGCAACCCATGCCAAGCCGAGCCATGCACCAGAACCACCAAAGGCGCATTTGCCTTGGTACTGTCATAGACCCGTACCTGCGCAGGAAACCCGTCGCGCATCGTGACGCTATTCAAAGGTTGCGGCGTCACCATTTCGCCTTTCAAGGTCTGGGTAAAATCCAGCCCCTCGCCCGCAGGCAAGTCACTGGGCCGTTGAGATAGGATCAACCCCAGAGCGATGCCAAAGCTAATGACAATTGAAATGACGATAAACGTTACCATTTTCTTCACCATAGTTTGGCCTCCAAATTAGGTCGCCAGATCGCGGATCAACTTCCAGCGGATCGCATCCAGCAATGCCTCAAAGCTGGCATCGACGATATTGGCGCTGACACCCACGGTGGACCAGCGCTGCCCCTTGCCATCTTCACTGTCGATGATGACACGGGTGACGGCTTCGGTGCCGCCTTGGGTGATACGTACCTTGAAATCGACCAGACGCATGTCTTCGATCAATGCCGAATATTGTCCCAAATCCTTGGCCAGCGCCTTGGCCAGCGCGTTCACCGGGCCACGGTCACTGCCCGCCTCATCCATGCTTTCGCTGACTGACTGGCGCTTTTCCCCGTCGACTTTGACAACGACCACCGCCTCGGAGAGGCTGACCATCTTGTCATATTTGTTTTTGCGCCGCTCAACGGTCACGCGGTAGCGTTTGACCTCAAAATACTGCGGCAACTGGCCCAGCACGTCCCGCGCCAGCAGCTCGAAACTGGCCTGTGCCGTGTCATAGGCATAGCCTTCGGCCTCGCGGTCCTTGACCTTTTGCAGGATGTCGCCCAGCGCGGGATCCCCCTTGGCAACCTCAAGCCCCGCCTCTGTCAGTCGTTTGCGCAGATTGGACTGGCCCGCCTGATTGGACATCGGAATGATGCGGGCATTCCCCACCAATGCAGGATCGATATGTTCATAGGTTGTCGGGTCTTTGGCAATGGCGCTGGCATGCAGCCCCGCCTTATGGGCAAAGGCCGAGGCCCCCACGAAACCCGCCTGTTTGCGCGGCACACGGTTCAGGATTTCGTCCAGCATGCGGCTGGTGCGCGTCAGCCCCCTGAGCGCCTTGCGGGTGATGCCTGTCTCATAGGTGCTGGCATAGGGTTCCTTTAGCAGCAAGATCGGGATCAGCGCCGTCAGATTGGCATTGCCACAGCGTTCGCCCAGACCGTTTAGCGTGCCTTGGATCTGGCGTGCACCTGCATCAACTGCGGCCAGAGAACAGGCCACGGCATTTTCCGTGTCGTCATGGGTATGGATGCCAAGCTGTGCGCCCGGGATACCCGCGGCGACGACAGCGGCGGTGATCCGGCCCACTTCGGCGGGCAAAGTGCCCCCATTTGTGTCGCACAGCGCGATCCATCGCGCGCCCGCCTGCAGCACGGTCCTGAGGCATTCCAGCGCATACTCGGGGTTTGACTTGTAGCCGTCAAAGAAATGTTCCGCATCAAACAGCGCCTCGCGGCCCGAGGCCACCAGATGGGCGATGCTTTCCCTGAGCAACACAAGGTTTTCCTCAAGCGTGATGCCCAGCGCCTTGGTGACATGGAATTCATGGGTCTTGCCCACGATACAGACCGATGCCGTGCCCGCGTTCAGCACCGCCGCCAGCACGTCATCGTTCTGGGCCGAAATGCCAGGCCGCTTGGTCATGCCAAAGGCGGTGATCTGGGCGGATGTCTGGGGGGCTGCGTCAAAAAAGGCGTTGTCGGTGGGGTTGGCACCGGGCCAGCCCCCTTCGATGAAATCCACGCCAAGCGCATCCAGCGCATGGGCGATCTGGTGCTTTTCCTCGGTAGAGAACTGCACGCCCTGGGTTTGCTGCCCGTCGCGCAATGTTGTGTCGTAGATGTAGAGACGCTGTTTCATGAGTTATGATCCCAGTACTGTGTGCCACACACCCGTTCGCACCCTTTGCACGAACAGCGCCCAATCCCCCCCATGGCTGGGCGCTTCACGCCCCCCCGAGGGGCGGCGATGTTTTGTGTTTCGCACCATGGCATTACAGCACCCCTTCCAGTTCACTGGGATCAAACCCCGCAGGTGCCGTCAGCTTGACACCTTCCTTGCTCATCTGGACCTCGACACCAAGGGCCAGCAAGGCCGTCTTGATCCTGTCGACCTCGGCAAAATCCTTGGTTTGCATCGCAGCGGCCCGCGCAGCAGACAGCGCCGCCTCTGCCATCGACAGATCAACCTGTGATCCTTTGGCCCAGAGCGGCACGCCGTGATCCAACAGGCCAAGCAAGCCCAGCGCCCCGCGCAGCCCTTTCAGATCACCCGCAGCACTTAACCGGTGGCATTCTGTCAGCACGCCGTGGGTGTTCAGATCATCCCCCACCAATGTCACAACGGCATCAGACAGAGAACTTTCCTCTGTCCCGGCGACCTGTTCATACCATTTACGCAGGGTCTTCTCTGCCTCTTGCCGCTTCTTCTCGGTCCAGTCCATTGGCTTGCGGTAATGCGTGCTGAGGAACACAAAGCGGATGACCTCACCCGGCACCCCCTGATCCAACAGGTCCCTTACGGTAAAGAAATTGCCCAAAGACTTGGACATCTTCTTGCCCTCCACCTGCAGCATCTCATTGTGCAGCCAGACATTGGCAAAGCCGTGTCCCGCGCAGGTGGACTGGGCGATCTCATTTTCATGATGCGGGAAGGTCAGGTCATTGCCGCCCCCGTGAATATCAAAGGCCGCCCCGAGCAGCTCATGCGCCATGGCAGAGCATTCAATATGCCAGCCCGGACGTCCCCGTCCCCAGGGGCTGTCCCATCCCGGCAAATCATCAGGCGAAGGTTTCCACAGCACAAAATCCATCGGATTGCGTTTGTATGGCGCGACCTCAACCCGCGCACCGGCAATCATGTCATCCACGGACCGTCCCGACAACGCCCCGTATTGTTTGTAACTATCCACTGCAAACAGGGCATGACCTTCGGCGGCATAGGCATGGCCTTTGGCAATCAAGTCTTCGATCATCGCGATCATTTGGCTGATAAAGGCCGTGGCACGCGGCGCGTGATCAGGCCGCAACGCGCCCAGCGCATCCATATCTTGATGATACCAGTCGATCGTCTCTTTTGCCCGATCCGCGATCAGCTCTTCCAGTGACCCCTCAGCTCCGGCCGCTTTACGCTTCTGGGCCGTCTCATTGATCCGGTCATCCACATCCGTAAAGTTGCGCACATAGGTCACATGATCCGCCCCATAGACATGGCGCAGCAGACGGTAGAGCACATCAAACACAATCACGGGGCGCGCATTGCCAAGATGGGCGCGGTCATAGACCGTGGGACCACAGACATACATCCGCACGTCCTGGGGCGAAATCGGGACAAAGTCCTCTTTGCGGCGGGTCTTGGTGTTATACAGTCCAATGGTCGTCATGGGTCTTTCCTCGCGCACGGGTGCCGCGGGCTTGCCACATATCTATCTGAATGAAAACGACATGGATGACGGCCCGCGAGAAATCTCTCAAGCGGTAATAGAACAGCAGGTAATGCACATCGTCTTTGTCATGCCAACGGGGTAGCCCAGAGGGCGGTTCTGGGTCAAGGGCAATTGACAAATCAGACCGGCTCTGCGCCCCTGCCCCCTCAGACAGGGGAAGGCAACATCATGCAGGCATCAACACGCATTTCAGAACTCCTTGGGGGTGGATCAGACGGCTGGGATGTCTTTTACAAAGCCCGCGCCATGATCGCACAGGGCGTCCCCGTGACAGAGCTGACCATCGGAGAGCATGACATCCGCACGGCTGCGCCGATCTTGCAGGACATGCACCGCGCGGCCCTTGCCGGTCATACCGGTTATGCGGCTGTGCCGGGCGTGCCGGCGCTTCGGGATGCGATCGCCGCACGGGTGCAGGCGCGCACCGGCGTCCCGACACGGCGCGAAAACGTGCTGATCACACCGGGCGGACAGGCCGCGCTTTATGCCGCCCATTTTGCCACCTGTGATCCCGGCGACACGGCCCTCTACCTTGATCCCTTCTATGCCACCTACCCCGGCACGATCAGGGGCGTCAGCGCAAAACCTGTCGCCGTCCAGACCCGTGCCGAAGACGCCTTTCAGCCCCGCGCGGCGGATATTGCCGCCCAGGCGGCTGGTGCCAAGACGCTTTTGATCAACTCGCCCAACAATCCCACGGGCGTGGTCTATTCGCGTGCCACGCTTGAGGGCATCGCCAAGGTCTGCCAGGATCACGACCTTTGGCTGATCTCCGACGAGGTCTATGACACACAGGTCTGGGAAGGCACCCATCTGTCGCCCCGTGCCCTGCCCGGCATGGCCGAGCGGACGATGGTAGTGGGCTCCATGTCGAAGTCTCACGCTATGACCGGTTCGCGCTGCGGCTGGATCGTCGCCCCCGAAGCCATGGTGACACATCTGATCAATTTGGCGACCCATACGACCTACGGCGTGCCGGGCTATATTCAGGACGCAGCCACCTTTGCGCTGGCGCAGGGTCCCGATTTTGAGGAAGAGGTCTCGGCCCCGTTCCGCCGCCGCCGCGCCATCGCCCACCGGGTGCTGGCCGAGCAGAATACCGTGGCCTTGGTGCCCGCACAGGGGGCGATGTACCTGATGCTGGACATCCGCAGCACCGGCATGACCAGCGAGGCCTTTGCCTATGGGCTGCTGGAGGCGCATCATATCGCCGTCATGCCCGGTGAAAGCTTTGGCGCGGCCGCCGCAGGTCATTTGCGGGTGGCGATGACGATCGAAGATGCCGCCTTTGAAACAGCGCTTCGCACGCTGTGTGACTTTGCCGCCAGTTGCAGATCCGACGCCTGAGCCAGCCATAGCGTTTCGCGGTATAGCTTTGACGCCCTTGCCCCATAACGCCCTGAAATATTGGATTTCAGGCGGCGCTGGGTAAGTTGTGGTTTGACGACGCGGCCTTGGGCTCAGGCCCCTGGCCCGTGCCAGCCTGACCACCTTTATCAATCATCCCGCCTGACGCAGAACCACTGTAAACGCCCCCCAGGAATACCTGTGGAGCACGGTCAAATTGCTGCATCTGCACGGGTCGCAAATGGCCCGCCATGGCGCAAACAGAACAGACTGGCCAAGCTGTCCTGCGCAGATTTGCACAGGAAGGGACGTCAGATGAACACCTCACTGTGCATTTTCATCATCGTATGTCGCACCATCGGTGCGGAACGGGGACGTGCCGCAAGAGGTGCGCCGCGACAGTCATAGTCTCACCCTTTCTTTACCATTCAACCGGATCACAGATATGACAGACCAATCCCCCATGCGCAGCGGCGGCCGTGCCGCACGCCGCGCCGCACGCGCCAAACCACTTGCCAGCCACCTGCGCCCGATACGTCCCGGCATGGACGGCGGCATGTATAAACCACTGACCCAAGAGGGTGTCGAAGCGATCCACCGCGCCGCACTCCAGGCCTTGGAAGAAATCGGCCTTGCCGATGCGCCGCCCTCGGGCGTTGCCTATCTGACGGCCGCAGGGGCGGTTCAGGGCGATGACGGGCGGATCCGTTTTCCCCCGGCATTGGTCGAAGACGCGCTGGCCCGCGCCAACCGCGCAGTCACCCTATGCGCACGCGACCCGGCCCATGACCTGCAGCTGTCGGGGACCCGCGTGCATTACGGGACTGCGGGTGCCGCGGTGCATCTGGTGGATGTCGAAGACAACAGCTACCGCGAATGCGGGGTGCAGGATCTGCATGACGCAGCACGTATCACCGATCAACTGGACAATATCCACTTTCTGCAGCGCCCCATGGTCTGCCGGGACATCACCGACAACCGCGAGATGGATCTGAATTCGATCTACAGCTGCTGTGCAGGCACGATGAAACATGTGGGCGTCTCGTTTACCGATCCCGCCTATGTCAAAGATGCCATGGAAATGTTGCATCTGATCGCCGGCGGTGAGGACAAATGGCGCGAGCGCCCTTTCGTGTCCAACTCCAACTGCTTTGTCGTGCCCCCGATGAAATTCGCCACGGAATCCTGTCTGGTCATGGAGGAAGTGATCAAGGGCGGCATGCCGGTTCTATTGCTGTCGGCTGGCATGGCCGGGGCCACGGCCCCCTCAACCGTCGCAGGCGCGATCGTGCAGGCGGTGGCCGAATGCCTGGCCGGTCTGGTCTATGTCGATGCGGTCAAACCCGGGCATCCGGTGATCTTTGGCACCTGGCCCTTTGGACTTGATCTGCGATCAGGTGCCATGACGGGCGGGTCGGGCGAACAAGCGCTGTTGTCTTCGGGCTGTGCCCAGATGCATCATTTCTATGGGCTGCCCGGAGGGGCTGCTGGCGGTATCGCAGATGCCAAGATGCCTGACATGCAAGCCGGGTGGGAACAGATGTGTTCTAACGTGATGACCGGACTGTCGGGGTGCAACATGATCTATGAGGCGGCGGGCATGCATGCCTCGCTCTTGGGCTTTTGCCATGAATCGCTGATCCTGGGCGATGACCTGATCGGACAGGCCCTGCGCTGTGTCCGCGGCATTGAGGTCAACGAAGAGACCTTGGCCGTCGATCAGATCCGCGAGGTCTGTATGGGCGGCCCGGGGCATTACCTGGGCACCGAACAGACCCTGAGCCGGATGGAGACAGATCATGTCTATCCCCGACTTGGCAACAGATCATCGCCCAAGGAATGGGCAGAGCTGGGCAAGCCGGACCTGATCAAGAACGCCACCGCGCGCAAGGAAGAGATCCTGAGCCAACGTTCAAGAGCGCGGTTCGACCCCATGGTCGACAGGGAAATCCGGGCCAAGTTCAAGATTCACCTGCCTGAGTGAAAAACTTAATTATATCATTTACTTACGCGGCTTTCGCAAATGCCCCGAGCCCTTAAAAACACGCGCCCCCGCACCTCATTGCGGGGGCTCTTTAATGTCAGGTCGGGCATGGGTGCAGGGCCGCCCTGATCTGCCGCCCTGTTTCAGCCCTTGCCGGGAACCGGTATCAGGCCCGCCTCCTGCGCGGCCTGCACCTCATCCTCATCAAGTGCGCCATCCGCGTTCAGATCCATGGACGAAAATTGTTCGGCCGTGATGTCAGGCAAGATCGCCTGCACTTCCATCACGCTCAGCAGCCCGTCACCATTGGTGTCCACTTCGGCGGCAATGGCCGCGAAAGCACAGACAGGCAGGCCGAGCAAGGCTGCAACAAGGCGGGTCATCTGGATTGGTCCGGTCATTCGGGGTCTCCCTTTGTTGGGTTTCAACAAGCACAGGCTGTGACGCCTCTATCCTGTATGACGCATCAGATCGCCTTTGCATCCGGGGTTATGCAGGGACGCGCGGCTGCTTGCCGATCGGGCATATCCGCCTGCGCGGGGAGCTGCCGAAAAAGCGGGTCCTGCGGTGATCGGCGGAAAGCCCCGAAGCGATTTTGCTGTGGCTGCGGCTGTGCTGCGGGTCTTTGCGTTGATTACGCAGCTGCGTTGGATTGGGGCTCTGCCCCAAACCCCGAGGTATTTTGGGCCAAAAAGAGGGGCAAGGGGTTTTTGGGTCATGCCGGGTGGTGGGGCGGTTTATCAGGGAGACGGGGTGCGCATCGGCATGTCCGGTGTTTTGCTGCGCACCTGGGGGGCATCGCAAACCGACAGGCGTCCTGCTGAAAAGAAGAAAGGGAGAGCCTGAGCCCTCCCTGAGTTTCGCCGTTCAGGCTCAATATGTTAACCGCTCGATGTTTTTTTGCCTGCGGCCTGAACGTCGTCCAGAGCGAGCGCACTCGCTCCGTGTCTTGTGCCCCGGCGGTGCCGGAACTGCAAAGTGGGGCACAGAGCGCGCCCCACCCTATCTGGTATCAGCTGCAGCCCGAGGTGCCGCCGCAGGTGTTGCACTTCATGCAGGTGCCGTTGCGCACCAGCGTGTAGTTGCCACATTCGCCACAGGCCTCGCCCTCATAGCCCTGCATCTTGGCCTTGGTCCGCGCGTCAAGTGACACCGCACCAGAGGATACCGCCGTGCTGGAGGCCATGGCCACCGCTACGCCGCCTGCTGCGGCCGCAGTGGGGACTTGCAGCATTGTCGTGTCCATACCGCCCTGCAGAACCATCAGTTCCTGCGGCAGACGGTTGCGCAGATAGCCGCTTGAGCTGATCTGTTTGAGCACTTCGAGCGAACGCGATGCTGCTGTTTCGGACAATTCAGCGACATTGCCGACATTCTCTTCTTCTTCGCCCTTGCCAAGATCGTCGAATGTAGCCCCTTCGGGCTTTACATGCGCCAGATCCGTGCGGTCCAGATAGCTGACCGCCAGTTCGCGGAAGATGTAATCGAGGATCGAGGTCGCGTTCTTGATGCTGTCGTTGCCCTGAACCATCCCTGCGGGTTCAAACTTGGTGAAGGTGAAGGCATCGACGAATTCCTCAAGCGGCACACCGTATTGCAGGCCAACCGACACTGCGATGGCGAAGTTGTTCATCATGGCCCGGAAGCCTGCACCCTCTTTGTGCATGTCGATGAAAATCTCGCCCAGCTTGCCGTCCCCGTATTCGCCGGTGCGCAGATAGACCTTGTGGCCGCCCACGATGGCTTTTTGGGTGTAGCCCTTGCGGCGCTGGGGCATCTTTTCGCGGCTGCGGTTGATGATTTCCTTGACGATGATCTTTTCGACGATCTTTTCGGCCAGAACAGTGGCTTTTTCCTGGTTGGAGCCGGATTCAAGGATTTCCGCCGCCTCGTCGTCATCCTCGACCAGCGATGCGGCCAGGGGCTGGGACAATTTGGAGCCGTCACGGTAGAGCGCATTTGCCTTGATGCCCAAAGACCAGCTTAGCTCATAGGCTTTCTGGCAATCGGTGATCGTTGCATCATTCGGCATGTTGATCGTCTTGGAGATCGCGCCGGAGATGAAGGATTGCGCTGCCGCCATCATGTAGATGTGGCTGTTGACGGACAGGTAGCGCTTGCCCTTCTTGCCGCAGGGGTTGGCGCAGTCAAAGATGCTGTAATGATCAGTCTTGAGATGTGGTGCGCCCTCAAGCGTCATGGTCCCGCAGACATGGTCATTGGCCGCCTCGATGTCCTTGCGGGAAAAGCCGAGGGATTTCAGCAGATCAAAGGACGGATCGTTCAGTTTTTCGGCCGGGATGCCCAGCACCTGGGTGCAGAACTCTTCGCCCAGCGTCCACTGGTTGAACACAAACCGGATGTCAAAGGCCTGCGCCAGTGCCGCATCCACCTTGGCCAGCTCGTTGGGGCCAAACCCATGGCCCATCAGCGAGGTGTGGTTGATGCCCGGCGCATTGCCGATGGAGCCATGGCCCACCGCATAAGATACGATCTCTTCGATCTGGGCCGAACCGTAGCCCAGTTTTTCCAAAGCTGCCGGCACGGATTGGTTGATGATCTTGAAGTAGCCACCACCGGCCAGCTTCTTGAACTTGACCAGGGCAAAATCCGGCTCGATCCCGGTGGTGTCACAATCCATCACCAGGCCGATGGTGCCGGTTGGGGCGATCACGGATGTCTGTGCGTTGCGGTAGCCGTGCTGCTCGCCCAGTTTCAGCGCCTCGTCCCAGCAGGAGGTGGCGACGTCGACCAGACCGGCCTGCGGGCAATTTGCATGATCCAGCGGCACCGGTTTGATCGCCAGCTTTTCATAGCCTTCCGCCTTGCCATAGGCGGCGTTGCGGTGGTTGCGCATGACGCGCAGCATATGCGCTGCGTTCTTGTCATAGCCGGGGAATGCCCCCAGCTCTCCGGCCATCTCAGCGGAGGTGGCATAGGCGACACCAGTCATGATCGCGGTCAGGGCACCGCACAGCGCGCGGCCCTCGTCGCTGTCATAGGAAAAGCCCATGTTCATCAGCAGACCGCCGATGTTTGCATAGCCCAGGCCCAAGGTACGGAAGTCGTAAGACCGCTGAGCGATCTCTTTTGACGGGAATTGCGCCATCATCACAGAGATTTCCAGCGTGACGGTCCACAGACGCGAGGCATGCATGTAATCTTCGACGTTGAACACACCGTCCTCGAGGAAGGTCAGCAAGTTCATCGACGCAAGGTTACAGGCGGTATCGTCAAGGAACATATATTCCGAACAGGGGTTGGACCCGCGGATCGCACCGTCTTCGGGGCAGGTGTGCCAATCGTTGACCGTGTCGTGATACTGGATGCCCGGATCGGCACAGGCCCATGCGGCATGGCCGACCTGTTCCCACAGGTCACGGGCGCGGATGGTCTTGGCCACTTTGCCTGTCACGCGGTCCAGCAGTTCCCAATCGGCGTCTTTTTCGACAGCTGTCAGGAACCCGTTCGTCACGCGGATGGAGTTGTTGGAGTTCTGGCCGGAGACGGAGTTATAGGCCTCGGAATCCCAATCTGTATCGTAGGTCGGAAATTCGATGGAGGTATGCCCCTGCTTGGCATAATCCAGCACGCGTTTGACATAAGTCTCTGGGATTGCGACCTTTTTGGCCTCACGGATCGCAGCTTTCAACTGGTCGTTCTTGGCCGGGTCATAGGCGTCTTCCGCAGCACCGTCCCAGGCTTTGATGGCTGCGAACAAAAGGTTCAGTTTTTGCTCGTGCATCTTGGAGCCAGCCACGATGGAGGCCACCTTTTGCTCTTCGAGCACCTTCCAATTGATGAAGTCCTCGATATCGGGGTGGTCGGCGTCGACGATGACCATCTTGGCCGCACGGCGCGTGGTGCCGCCTGATTTGATGGCACCTGCCGCGCGGTCACCGATTTTCAGGAAACCCATCAGGCCAGAGGATTTGCCGCCCCCCGACAGTTTCTCGCCTGCGCCGCGCAGGCTTGAAAAGTTGGTGCCGGTGCCGGAGCCGTATTTGAACAGCCGCGCCTCACGCACCCACAGATCCATGATGCCGCCATCCCCAACCAGATCGTCGGCGACGGACTGGATAAAGCAGGCATGGGGCTGGGGATGTTCGTAAGAGGATTTGGAACGGGTCAGTTTTCCGGTCTGGTAGTCCACGTAGTAGTGGCCCTGCGCCGGGCCATCGATACCATAGGCCCAGTGCAGGCCGGTGTTGAACCATTGGGGCGAATTCGGCGCGCCGCGCTGCGAGGCAAGGATGTGGCGCATTTCATCGTAATAGGCCCGTGCGTCTGGCTCGGTGGTGAAATAGCCGCCCTTCCAGCCCCAATAGGTCCAGGCACCCGCCAAACGGTCAAACACCTGCTTGGAGGAGGTCTCGCCTCCCATTTCGGCCCCGTCCGCAGGGACAGAGCGCCACAGAAACTCTGGCACGCCCTTTTCTTTGACTTTCTTCAGCGATGATGGGACGCCCGCCTTGCGGAAATATTTCTGCGCGATCACGTCGCTGGCCACTTGGCTCCAGCTTGACGGCACTTCGACATCGTCCAATTTGAAAACCACCGAACCGTCAGGATTGCGGATCTCGGATACGGTCGTGATGAAATCCAGATCTGCGTAGGCATCCTGCCCTGCCGTGGTGAATTTGCGTTCGATTTTCATTATCGCTGCCTCTGTTTCAACTTGTCTAAACCCCGGTCGCTTTTGACATTCGCCAGCCGCGCCCAACCCCTCTTTCGTCGCCGTTGTCAGGCACAGATCCTACCCATCCCCCCTTTCGGTTGAGAGGAGCATTTTGCATATCTCGATCTTCTGACCTAACCTTCGTATGCGCCTGTACCCGGATCCGCCTATCAGTGTTAACCACTATATGTAGTAGCGTTTGATCCGGCCTGCACAAACTGGCGTATGAAGCCCTATTGGGTCAACGGGTTTTTTTCCCAATTTTCACAATAATGGGAGTTGACCTGCGGTCTGTTCTTTGGGCCGGCCCAGCCCCGGTGATTCAAACAGAAAATATCCCCATCAGCCGCATCAAGGGGCCGGGGAACTCTGGGTTGAATTATACACTGTTTATCGCAGGCTTAGCCTCTTGCGCTGAGGTAATGGGTGAACTTATCCACAGGGAACCTGTGCAAAAAATGCTCCGGCGCGGGGCGGCAGAAAAAGTGCTGACAGAACAGTCCCCTTCACATTTCAGCAACATTCAATGCTGACACGCCAGAGAATCATTCATGTAAATCCGCGCTCTGATTACCATTAGATGTGTTTTTCCGGACAGCACACCACTACATCATGTGGCTGCATGTGACGAACAGCCCCCCTCGATAGAGGTCAGACCGCCAGGGTCGGCTGCGGTTCATCCAAAACACCCGAATGGTATGATGACAGCTGCGACACAAAAGACCATGTCCTGTGCGCCCTGCCCAAAACTACAGCGGTCTTGAAAAACAAGACCGCAATCGAGATGTAGATTAAGAGAAAAAGTGGTCGGAGCGAGAGGATTCGAACCTCCGACCCCCTGTACCCAAAACAGGTGCGCTACCAGGCTGCGCCACGCTCCGACTGACGCCTCTTTAGCCAGTGTTCACGCGAATGAAAAGCCCTAGATTTGCAGAATTTAGCATGGCCATGCCGGGGACCATTCATCATGCGCCGGATGGCGGACCTGCGTGCCCACATCAATGCCCAGACGCGCCGCCAGACCGCCATTGATTTCCAGCACCGTCAGAATGTCATCGCCCCCCATGATCGGGGTTTCATCCAGGGGAATGGCATTGTGGTGAATGTGCTGCACCACACCGCGCGCATCAATAAACAGCATATCCAGCGGGATCAGCGTGTTGCGCATCCAAAAACTGGTGGTGCGCGGCTGCCGGTTCACAAAATACATCCCGGCGGCCAGGGGCAGCGATGCGCGGTTCATCAGCCCCAGCGCCTGTTCCTCGGGTTCATCCGCCAGCTCGACGGTAAAGCGCGCGTTGCCCCAACTGCCTTTCAGATAAACCGTATCCACGCTGCAGTCCTGCGCGAATGCCGCCTGCCCCCACACCAATGAGAGCACAAGTACGGCATAAAACCTCAGCTGTCTGCCGACGGTTTGGAGTGAAGAACTGTTTCCCATGCCTGTACCTCAACGGCCATCGCCCCGCGTTTGCCTTCGATGACCCGCACAGCCAAGGCTTCGCCCGGTTGCAGATCAGCAAGACCTGATTGGCGCAAAATCTCTATGTGCAAGAAGACATCCTCGGGTCTGCCAAAGATATTCGCGAATCCAAACCCCTTGGCCTTGTCGAACCATTTGACGCGTGCAGGCTCCAATGGCGCGTCGCGCAGCACCTCGGGATCGACCCCCGATATGTCCGAAAGCGCGTCCGATTGCGCAGATTCGGGGGGCTGGATCGCTGTGATTTCCGTCGCCTGCACGCCCCGACTGGTCTGCTGAATGATCAGGCTGATCCGCGCCCCATCCGCGACAGAGCTTTGACCGAAATTCCGCAACACGTTGACATGTAACAAAATGTCCGGGCCACCCGTATCCGCCACGACAAAACCGAAGCCCTTCAACGGGTCAAACCATTTCACCACACCCTCTGCTGGGGTGCGTTCTGGGGGCGAATCATAATCGCCCAACTCTATCTGCTTCTCTTCGGTCACCTAAATACCTTGGTCGTCATAAATTTCTTAACATTTGGGCGATGGGACAGGCCGAC
>JAFMGZ010000048.1 GCA_017854855.1 Sulfitobacter sp.
CACAAGGCCCAACAGATTTTAAGTCTGGTATGTCTACCATTCCATCACGCCCGCATGCCGCGCACATAAACGCAACACTTGCGCGGTGTAAATGGTCAGAGTTCCTTTCCCACCAAGCCCAGTGGCGCGCCATCGGCCAAGAGAGCCGCCTCTGACAGCCATGGATTATTTTCCACCGCAATCAACATCTGCTCACGCGCTTCGGCCCGTCTGCCGAGGTTCATCAAGGTCAATGCGCGCCCGGATTGGGCCGCGATGTGATAGGGTTGCAAGCTCAGCGCGATATCCAGGTCCACCAGCGCCTTGTCGTAATTGCCTTGCAGAAAATGGATATATGCCCGTTGGTTAAAGCCTTCGGCGTAGGTTGGGCAATAGTCCGCAAGGCGGTCGAACTCAGCCAATGCTCCGGCGAAATCTGATACATCGCGCCGTTTCATGCCCGCATCCAGAACCGACTGGGCGGCCTGGTCCGGCGCGCGCAGCCAGACTTCCCACATTTCATTTGATATCCGCCTGCCGTCGGTGAATGTCTGTGCCCCCTGCGCCTTGGCGATCAGGTTCAGCATTTCCGCCCGGCTGTCCACCGGGTCGGGACAGGCAGCATTGGCAAAGGCGGGGGCCGCAACGAGGGCCAGGATCATCATCATGCGCATATTAGAAATCATGATGCGATCTGCGCCTGCGTCAAGTACCCTCTGCCAGAACGGTCTCTTTCACCGCCTCCATCGCGACATAGGTTGACGTGTTTGAAACATGGGGCAGCGCGGAAATCGTCTCTCCCATGAAACGGCGGTAGGCGGTCATATCGCGGGTGCGCACCTTGAGCAGATAATCAAAATGACTGGCGATCATATGTGCCTGTTCGATTTCCGGCACTTTTGCGACCGCCGCGTTGAAGGCCCGCAGGGCTGCCTCGCGGGTGTCATTCAGCCGAACTTCCACAAATGCGACATGATCCAGACCAAGGCGGATGGGATCCAGCATGGCCCGGTAACCAAGGATGACGCCCTGTTCCTCAAGACGCCGCAGCCGCGCCTGTGTGGGCGATTTTGACAGACCGATACGTTTGGCCAGATCGGTGATGCTGATCCGCCCATCCTCTGCCAAAACGGACAGAATCGCCTGATCAAACCGATCAAGTGCAAATGTATCTATTTTCATCGGTTTATCCCTGATATTCGATCAATTCGACCGTAGATTTACGCATCATAAGGCGGAACGACTGCCCTGACTAGTCTATACGGCGATAAATGCCTATGGAGGACGCGATGGCCAAAACTCATGCTGAAACACTGCGCTACCGGATTGATGCCGGCACCTACGCCAAACCCGAAGCGGTTCTGGACCGTCTGGTCGCAGATGCAGATCTGGCACCAGAGCAGCGTGCGGAAATATCGGCCAATGCAGCAGATCTGGTCCGCGCGATCCGCAGCACCACGGCACCGGGCCTGATGGAAGTGTTTTTGGCGGAATACGGGCTGTCCACCGATGAGGGCGTGGCCCTGATGTGTCTGGCAGAAGCCCTGTTGCGGGTGCCTGACGCAGATACCATCGATGCATTGATCGAAGACAAGATTGCGCCATCTGACTGGGGCCGCCATCTGGGCCATTCAACCTCGAGCCTGGTCAATGCCTCCACCTGGGCCCTGATGCTGACCGGGCGCGTTCTGGATGATGATCAGCCCGGCCCCGTCCGCCACCTGCGTGCGGCGATCAAACGCTTGGGCGAACCTGTGATCCGCACGGCTGTTTCACGCGCCATGAAGGAAATGGGTCGCCAGTTTGTGCTGGGCGAGGATATCACCGCAGCCATGGAACGCGCCCGCGGGATGGAGAAAAAGGGCTTTACCTACAGCTATGACATGCTGGGCGAGGCCGCACGCACCGAAGCGGACGCCAAACGCTATCACCTTAGCTATTCGCGCGCGATCAGCGCCATCGCGCTGGCGTGCCATGATCCCGACATTCGCAAGAACCCCGGCATTTCCGTCAAGCTGTCGGCGCTGCATCCGCGCTATGAAGTGGCACAGGAGGCTTCGGTGATGACCGACCTGGTGCCGCGTCTGCGGGCATTGGCCCTGCTGGCCAAATCCGCAGGCATGGGCCTGAATGTCGATGCCGAAGAGGCCGACCGCCTGGGGCTTTCACTGGACGTCATCGACCGGGTCATGGCCGAACCCGCGCTTGCCGGTTGGGATGGTTTTGGCATCGTGGTTCAGGCCTTTGGCCCCCGTGCGGCCACCGTGATTGACGCGCTTTATGACATGGCCACGCGCCATGACCGGCGCATCATGGTCCGTTTGGTCAAAGGGGCCTATTGGGACACTGAAATCAAACGCGCGCAGGTCGAAGGGGTAGACGGCTTTCCTGTCTTTACCCAAAAGGCCGCAACGGATGTCAGCTATATCTCCAACGCGCGCAAGCTGTTGGGCATGACAGATCGGATCTATCCGCAGTTTGCGACCCATAACGCCCATACGGTGGCCGCCGTCCTGCATATGGCCAAGGACAAAGAAAGCTTTGAGTTCCAGCGCCTGCATGGCATGGGCGAAACCCTGCATACCTTGGTGATGCAGCAGCACAAGACCCGCTGCCGCATCTATGCACCCGTGGGCGCACACCGCGATCTGCTGGCCTATCTGGTGCGCCGTCTGCTGGAAAACGGGGCCAACTCCAGCTTTGTGAACCAGATCGTGGATGAGAATGTCCCGCCCGAAGTGGTCGCAGCTGATCCATTTGAGCAATTGGGCCAGACCAACATGACAATTGCCACAGGCCCAGAGGTTTTTGCCCCTGTGCGTGCCAATGCGCGCGGCTTTGACCTGAGCCATGTCCCCACCTTGCAAGAGATCGAAAAAGCCCGCGCGCCCTTTTTGGCGCATAAATGGAAAGCAGCCCCGCTGCTTGCGACCAAGGCAAGCCCCGAGGCACAGGTGGACGTCATCAACCCGGCTGACCCGGATCGTTCACCCGGCACGGTGCAAAATGCGTCGATGACAGATGTTGCTGCCGCCCTTGACGCAGCAGAGCCATGGACCACCCCCCTGTCAGAGCGGCGCAAGGTGCTGCTGGCCGCTGCCGACCTGATCGAAGAAAACTTTGGCGAGATTTTCGCACTGCTGACCCGTGAGGCGGGCAAAGGATTGCCCGATTGCGTGGCCGAATTGCGCGAAGGCGTCGATTTTCTGCGCTATTATGCGGCGCAGGCGACCGATGAACCGGCTGCGGGTATCTTTACCTGCATCTCTCCGTGGAACTTCCCCATGGCGATCTTTGTGGGGCAGATTTCTGCGGCGCTGGCCGCAGGCAACGCGGTTCTGGCCAAACCGGCCGAACAGACGCCTTTGGTGGCCCATCTGACCGTGACGCTGCTGCACAAGGCGGGTGTGCCGCGCACGGCCCTGCAACTGTTGCCGGGCGGCGGTGACGTTGGTGCCGCACTGACGGGGGATGCGCGCATTGGCGGCGTGGCCTTTACCGGGTCGACCGCAACAGCCCAGCGCATCCGCCAGAACATGGCAGACCATTGCGCGCCCGGCACCCCGCTGATCGCTGAAACCGGCGGTCTGAATGCGATGGTCGTGGACAGTACCGCGCTGCCCGAACAGGCGGTTCAGGCCATCGTGGAATCGGCCTTTCAATCTGCCGGCCAGCGGTGTTCGGCCCTGCGCTGTCTCTATGTTCAAGAGGACATTGCCGAAGATCTGACCAAGATGCTGATCGGTGCCATGGACGTGCTGAACATGGGCGATCCATGGCAGCTTAGCACCGATGTTGGCCCGGTGATTGATACAGCCGCCGCCAAGACCATCCTTGATCACATCGAAGCGGCCCGCGCCGAAGGCCGCCTTGTGGCGGAATTGAAAGCGCCGGCAAAGGGCACCTTTGTTGCACCAACAATTCTACGGGTGAACAGCATCAGCGACCTCAAACGCGAAATCTTTGGACCTGTGCTGCATATCGCGACCTTTAAATCGCGCGAACTGGATGATGTGATCGACGCCATCAACGCCACCGGCTACGGGCTGACCTTTGGTCTGCACACAAGGATCGACGACCGGGTGCAATATGTGTCCGAGCGGATCGAGGCGGGCAATATCTATATCAACCGCAACCAGATCGGGGCGATTGTCGGCAGCCAGCCCTTTGGCGGCGAAGGCCTGTCGGGGACAGGCCCCAAGGCGGGCGGGCCGAACTATCTGCCACGGTTTGCCGCCCCTGATGCGCAAGAGGTGGCCAAGGGCTGGGATGCGCCGCAAGCATCCCTGCCTGCCTTGCCAGTCGACGTGCCCTACAGGGTCATTGAAACCCTGTCGATGCCGGGGCCTACGGGCGAATCCAACCGCCTGACCACCCTGCCCCGGCCTGCGCTGTTGTGCATGGGGCCGGGTGCAGAGGCCGCAGCGGCACAGGCACGGGCGGTCGAGGCCCTGGGCGGCATCGCCGTCAAGGCCACGGGCCAGATTGAGCCTGCAGCGCTGGCCACGGGGCCGGATTACGGCGGTGTGTTCTGGTGGGGCGACGCACAGACCGGGCGCAAGATCGAACAGGCGCTGGCACAGCGCACAGGACCGATCGTGCCGCTGATCATCGGACTGCCCGACCCCGCACGCGTCCGCGCCGAACGGCATGTCTGTGTCGATACAACAGCATCCGGCGGGAATGCTGCGCTTTTGGGTGCCGCCAGCTAGGCCCGCGCACCCGCGAACAGCCAAGAGGCCCTTCGGGGCCTCTTGACCCTGCCTGCGCAATCGCACAGCGTGGCGGCATGTTTCCAATTCGCGATCATAACCCCTCTGGCCGGATACCCTATGTCACCTACCTGTTGATGGCGGCAAACATCGGGGTTTTTCTGTCCTATCTGTCGATCCTGGGCGATGACCGGGCGCTCTATGCGTTTTATGATACCTATGCTTTGGTCCCTGCGCGTCTTGGGGCAGGCTATGGCTATGAGGGATTGCTGACGTCAATGTTCCTGCATGCAGGCTGGATGCATTTGGCCGGGAACATGCTTTTCCTGTGGATCTACGGCGACAATATCGAAGACGAGATGGGGCATCTGCCTTATCTGGGCTTTTATCTTCTGTCAGGGCTTGCTGCAGGGCTGGCGCAGGTGTGGTTTGAGCCATCGTCGACAGTGCCTATGGTGGGGGCCTCGGGGGCGATTGCCGGGGTGATGGGGGCTTACCTGCTGCTCTTTCCCAAGGCCAAGGTGGATATTCTGATCATCTTCGTGGTGTTCTTTCGCATTTTCCCGATACCGGCCTGGATCTTGCTGATGCTGTGGTTCGCCATGCAGTTTATCGGCGGCATCGGTGCCGATCCCGATCAGGGCGGCACCGCCTATTGGGCACATGCGGGCGGTTTTGTTGCAGGGTTGCTGGGGGCCGTGCCGCTGTGGCTGCGCCGGGGGGGCGTGGCATTCTGGCAGCGCACCCATGGGCATCCCCCCCATCCAGAAGCGTCCTATCCCAAGATCAACAGCAGCAGCATTCCCAAGGTCAAACGCAGATGACAGATCAAGCCGTGGATATCACCGCCACATGTCACTGCGGGGCTGTCAGCCTGACCGCCACCCTGCCCCATGGGTTATCTACAGCGGGGCGATGCACCTGTTCATTCTGCGCCCGCAGGCAAGCGGCGGCCGTTACGGCGACGACCGCCTCGCTCAAGATCACAAAGGGCGCAGATAACCTGAGCCTGTACACTTGGGGCACGGGGACAGCGCAGCATTACTTTTGCAAGACGTGCGGGATCTATACCCACCATCAGCGCCGGATCGACCCCAGCCAATGCGGCATCAATCTGGGCTGTATTCAGGGGGCAAAGCCATGGGAACATGACCCGGTCCCGTGGTCGGACGGGATCAACCATCCGTCAGACAGGTAAGCCCTGTCTACGCCCGTTGTGGCCCAAGCGCCCATCGGCAGCTTTGGCACATCATGGGCCCGCCAGAGGGGTCAGCCCCGAATGACCTTGGCAAAGGCGGAATGGATCGGTTCGTTGGAGCACAGGATTTCGCCGTCTGTCAGCGGGTTGCCTGCAGGATTGATCGCCTCGACCAGACCGCCCGCCTCGCGCACGATCAGCATGCCAGCGGCCAGGTCCCAGGCGTTCAGCCGGCGTTCCCAAAAACCGTCATATCGGCCAGCACCCACATAGGCCAGGTCAAGCGCGGCAGAGCCCCAACGCCGCACGCCCGCACAGGCGGGCAACAGACGCGCAAGGTCCTTGAGTGTTTCGGGCAAATCGGCCCGGCCGCCAAAGGGCAGGCCCGTGGCAAAAATGCTCTCGATCATCCGGTGACGTCCCGACACGCGCAGGCGCGTTTCGTTCATCCAGGCACCGGCCCCTTTTTCCGCAAAAAACATCTCGTCCTTGGCGGGGTCAAAGACCACACCGGCCACGATCTGGCCTTTGTGCTCCAATGCGATGGAGACGGACCAATGCGGCAAACCATGCAAGAAGTTGGTCGTGCCATCCAGCGGGTCCACGATCCAGCGGCGGGTCGGGTCCTGCCCCTCATCCTCGCCGCCCTCTTCGGCCAGCCAGCCATAGGTGGGACGCGCATTCATCAATTCGCTCTTGATGATCTGCTCTGCCTCGATATCGGCCTTTGAGACAAAGTCACCTGCACCCTTGACCGACACCTGCAGGTTCTCAACCTCGCGGAAGTCTTTGACCAGCGACCGGCCAGCTTTGCGCGCCGCCTTGATCATAATGTTGAGATTTGCACTGCCAACCATGGGGATTCCCTTTGTCTCGATCAGGTGCCTCCTTTAGGCAGTCTTGCACCTAATGCCAAGGGGCGTCTGTCGGGCGGCACGATCTGCCCTGCGCGCAAGGCAGGCCGCATCCGCAGAATTGATGCGCCAAAGGGTCGCTGCAGACAGGGCAGCCCCCAGCCCGGACGCCCCGGACAAGAGCGCAACGTCACAGCGCTTGGCCCTTGTCATTCCGCCCCAACCCGTCAGGCTGAGGGGCACAGATTCCAAGGGGAGAGAGAGACCATGAGCAATCAGATGAAGCAGATCGTACTGGCCAGCCGTCCGGACGGTGCACCAAGCCCGGAAAATTTCCGTCTAGAGACCGCCGATATCCCCACCGCCGGTGAGGGTGAGATCCTGGTCGAGGTCAGCCACATGTCGCTTGATCCCTATATGCGCGGGCGGATGGATGATGCGAAATCCTATGCCGCCCCCGTCCCGATTGGCGGCAAGATGGAAGGCGGCAGCGTGGGCCGGGTTCTGGCGTCCAATTCACCCGCCTTTGCCGAGGGCGATCACGTCTTTGGCCCCTTTGGCTGGGCCACGCATAGCACCGCGGATGCGCGCCTGTGCCGCAAGCTGGACCCCGCACAGGCCCCTGTCACCACGGCACTTGGCGTGTTGGGCATGCCCGGCTTTACCGGTTGGTGGGGATTTAACGAATATGGACGCCCCAAGGCAGGTGAAACCCTTGCGGTGGCTGCAGCCACCGGTCCAGTCGGTTCCATGGTGGGGCAACTGGCCAAGGCCAAGGGGCTGCGCGCGGTTGGCATCGCGGGCGGTGCCGACAAATGCGCGATGGCCACTGACATGTTCGGGTTTGACGCCTGCGTTGATCACCGCGCACATGGCGATTTCAAAAGCCTGCGCGGTGCCATGAAGGACGCCTGCCCCGACGGTATCGACATCTACTTTGAAAACGTGGGCGGGCCTGTGTTGGAGGCCGCCTTGTCCTTGATGAACACCCATGGCCGCATTCCGGTCTGCGGCATGATCGCGTGGTACAATGCAGGCGGGCTGGGCGCGGATGCGGGCGGGCAAAGCCTGACGGCACCGAAACTCTGGCGGACGATATTGGTGAATTTCCTCAGCGTGAACGGCTTTATCATCTCAAACCACTGGAACCGTTTTCCTGACTTCGTCAACGAAGTGGCTCCCATGCTGAAAGATGGCCGGGTGAAATACAAAGAAGACATCACCGAAGGTCTGGAGAATGCGCCAGAAGCCTTCATGGGCCTGCTGACCGGGGCCAACCAAGGCAAGGCGATCGTCAAGGTCAATTGATCCTGTCCGCATGTCAGGCAGGGTGCCCTGCCTGACATGCGGGTGTTTCCCAAGCCCATCTTTAAGGGCCTATCTTTAAGGGCCTTTCTTTTCAGACCTGCTGCAATTTCCGCGCTTCCTGCCCTGCCAGCTTGAGCAGCTGTTCCATGAACGGTTTGCCCAGATCGTCAGACCTTACCGCTGCATATAGACGCCGGGTGATCCCCTGTTCGGTCAGCGGGCGCGTGACGTAGTCAGAGCTGTATTTCACTTCGCGCACCACCCAGTCGGGCAGGACCGATACCCCCCGGTTTGAAGCAACCAGCAACAAGATAACGGCCGTCAACTCCACCTGCCGGATCGCGGCGGGCTCTACCTTGGCGGGAATCAGCAACTGACTAAAGACATCCAGCCTGCTGCGTTCCACCGGGTAGGTGATCAGCGTCTCACCGCGGAAATCGGCTGCTTCGATATAGGGTTTGTCGGCCAGCGGATGGGTGCTGGCGGCAACAAAAACGGCCCTGTAATCGAACAATTCGACAAATTCAACGCCGGGCAGGTCTTCGGGATCGGATGAGACCACCAGATCGACCTCCTCGCGCAGCAGGGCGGGCAGCGCGTCAAAGGCCAGTCCGGGGCGGATATCTACGTCAATGTCAGGCCAGGATCGGCGAAAATGCTCCAGCACCGGAAACAGCCATTCAAAACAGGCGTGGCATTCAATCGCGATGTGCATGCGGCCGGTGCTGCCCTCCCGCAACCCTGCGAATTCATCCTGCAGCGCCTGAACCTGCGGCAAGACCTGCTGCGCCAGCTTGAGCAGACGCTGGCCTGCAGGCGACAGCTTGAGCGGCTTTGATCGGCGCACGAACAGCTCGACGCCGGCCTGATCCTCCAGTCCTTTGACCTGATGGCTCAGCGCGGATTGCGTGATGTTCATCTTTTCTGCTGCCCGCGCCAGACCGCCTGCCTCGTGGATGGCCTGAATGGTGCGTAAATGACGGAATTCGATGTGCATGTGAGCCGAACCTCATGTTCAAGATGAAAGTTATGAATTTGTCTCACATGAAGATCCGTGAAACAAGAGGGGACTGAACCAACCAAAGGACAGAACAATGTCAGCGCCAAAAGTCTCTTTCGAAGTCTTCCCACCCCGCACCGTTGACGCGGCGTTCAACCTTTGGGACACGGCACAGGCGCTGGCCCCTCTCGCGCCACGGTTCTTTTCGGTGACCTATGGTGCAGGCGGCTCTACCCGTGATCTGACCCATGACAGCGCCCATGTTCTGCGCCGCACCTCCGGTTTGCCGGTTGCGGCCCATCTGACCTGTGTCGGGGCAAGCAAGGCTGAAACCATGGAAGTTGCGGACAGTTTCGCCAAGATCGGCATCACAGACATTGTGGCGCTGCGCGGTGACCCGCAAGACGGGGCCAAGACATTCACGCCCCACCCCGAAGGCTTTGCCGACAGCTGCGCCCTGATCGAGGCGCTGGCCGAAAAAGGCACGTTCAACATCCGCGTCGGCGCATATCCCGAAAGTCACCCTGAGGCGGCCAGCCAGCAGGCCAATATCGACTGGCTCAAGCGCAAGTTTGACGCCGGTGCAGATGAGGCGATCACCCAGTTCTTCTTTGAGGCCGACAGCTTTTTGCGGTTCCGGGACGCCTGTGCGGCCGCCGGCATCGACAAGCCGATCACCCCGGGCATCATGCCGATCATCAAATGGTCATCGGCCCGCAATTTCGCGATGCGCTGTGGCACAACAGTCCCCCAATGGCTTGACGACGCCTTTGAGGCGGCTGTCCGCGACGACCGCCATGACCTGCTGGCAACGGCCCTGTGCACGGAAATGTGCAGCACGCTGATTGATGAGGGTGTCGAGAACCTGCATTTCTACACGCTCAACCGGGCCGAGCTAACGCGCAATGTCTGCCGGGCACTTGGGGTGACGCCGCAAGTGGCACTTTCCGACGTGGCGTAACTGCTTGTTAAGGGGCTCCTATCCACTCTAGCATCCGGGCAACCCATGCCCGGAGTTTGCACCCATGCCTCGTATCGCCACCCGCCCCGAAGAGCTGTTAACCACGTCTGAAGCCATCGAATTATCAGGGCTGGAGTTCATGCAGGCCATCTTGGACGGCACGAACCCCGGCCCGCCGATTGGCGCGACCATGGGCTATGTGCTGCACAGTGTCTCAGACGGCCATGCAGTGTTTCGCGGGACGCCGGAATTCAATGTCACCAACCCGATGGGTACTGTGCATGGGGGCTGGTACG
The DNA here is from genome assembly GCA_017854855.1 of Sulfitobacter sp. Classification (GTDB taxonomy): domain Bacteria; phylum Pseudomonadota; class Alphaproteobacteria; order Rhodobacterales; family Rhodobacteraceae; genus Sulfitobacter. The sequence continues at coordinate 10,309 of JAFMGZ010000048.1, forward strand.
GCACGCTGCTGGATTCCGCCATGGCCTGTGCCGTAATGACAAAAGTTCCCAAGGGATCAATCTATACGACGCTGGAATACAAGATAAATATTCTGCGCGCCATCCCGTTGGGCATGCAGGTCGATTGTATTGGCGTGGTGGATCATGCGGGGCGTTCAACCGGGGTTGCGCATGGCGAAATCAGAGGCGTTGAGGACGGCAAGCTGTATGCCACGGGGTCAACCACCTGCATCATCATGAAGCTGGCCTAGCACCCGCCACCGCAGTGGTAGCCGTGACATGGCGCATTTTGTCCGACCAAGCCGGTTGTCGGCCCGGTCGAACAAATTGCGCGATGTAAACGCCACTAAACCGCTTTTGGGACCGCGTTATATATCACTCTGCCGCGATTTTCTGTTCATGCATCATTTCCCAGACGCGATGGGGCGTGAACGGCATATCGGCCTGTCGCACGCCATGTTCCCACAGCGCGTCCTGAACGGCATTGGATATCGCGGCCATCGAGCCCACGGTCCCCGCCTCGCCGCAGCCCTTCATGCCCATGATATTGGCGGTGGAGGGCACGGGTTCTGAGGTAAAGGAAATGAACGGCAGATCGGCGGCACGCGGCATGGCATAATCCATGAAAGAGGCCGTCAGCAATTGACCGTCCTCATCATAGACGACCCTTTCCTGCACCGCTTGGCCCACACCCTGGGCCACACCGCCATGCACCTGGCCTTCGGCCAGCATCGGGTTGATCAGATTGCCGAAATCATCCACGACCGTGTAGCGATCGGTGGTCACCACTCCGGTCTCGGGGTCAATCACCACCTCGGCCACATGCGCCCCATTGGGAAAGCTACGTGCCGGCAGAGTGGCGCGTTCGTGATGGGTCAGCAAATCATCGCGGCCTTTTTCGCGGGCCATCTGCGCCACCTCAAGCATGGTTGGCGTCAGGTTCGACCCTTCGGCGCGGAAGCGTTCGTCATCAAAGCTGATCTCGGCGGCAGGAACGCCCATTTCATCAGCCAGAAAGGCGGTAAACACCTCTGTGATCTTGGCCACAGTCGCCAGTGTCGCATTGTTCTGTGTCGTCACAGAGCGCGATCCGCCGGTGCCGCCGCCTTGCTTGATCAGGTCGGAATCGCCCTGCACCACGTTGATCTTATCGGCAGGGATGCCTGTCTGATCGCTGAGGAACTGCGCATATACGGTTTCATGCCCCTGCCCATTCGACTGCGTGCCGACATAGATCGTCACATTGCCATCATCCTCAAAGACCACCTTGGCCCCTTCGGACGGATCGCCCAGGATGCTTTCGATGTAATAACACAGGCCCTGACCCCGCAGCAGGCCACGCTTGGCGTCGGCCGCTTTGCGCGCCGCAAATCCGTCGCGGTCAGCCTCGGCAGCCGCACGGGTCAAAAGGCGGTCAAAATCACCCACATCATAGGTTTCGCCCGTCGCCGCCAGATAGGGAAACTGATCCGGTTTGATAAAGTTGATGCGGCGCAGATCCCATGGATCGACGCCCAATTCGCGTGCCGCACGGTCCATCAGGCGCTCCAGAACATAGATCGCCTCGGGGCGTCCGGCCCCGCGATAGGCGTCAACCGGCACAGTGTTGGTGTAAAACCCATCCACCTGCAGCCAGGTGGTCTGCACATCATAGACCCCCATCAGTACGCGGCTGAACAATTGGGTCTGGATGAACTGCGCAAATTGCGAGTTATAGGCCCCCAGGTTGCATTTGCTGCGCACCCGGTAGGCGGTGATCCTGTTGTTATCGTCAAAGGCAAATTCGGCCAGCGATGACAGATCGCGACCAGCATTATCGCTCAGCATGGCCTCGGTGCGTTCTGACATCCAGCGCACCGGGCGGTCCAGCACGCGGGCCGCCTGTGCGACGCAGAAATATTCGTTGTAGGTCATGCCTTTCATGCCGAAACCACCGCCGGTGTCGGGGTTGGTCACGCGGACCTGTTCGTCCTCAAGACCAAAGGCGGTTTTCAGATAGCCCTTGTGAACCCAGACGCCCTGACCGTTCTGGGCCACGTGCAAGCGCCCGTCGGTCCATTCCGCATAGCATCCGCGCGGCTCCATCGAATTCACGATGATGCGGTTATCGTCCACATCCAGCGCGACAGTCTTGGCAGCGGCCTTGAAGGCTGCCTCTGTCGCGGCCTCATCGCCCATGGCCCAATCGAAGGCTTTGTTATCGGGGGCCTCCGCATGCAATGTCTCACCACCGGGGGCAAAATCAATCTTGGCAGGCAGGTCATCAACGTCGAACATGATCAGCTCCGCGGCATCGCGGGCCTGCGCCAGCGTATCGGCGACGATCAATGCCACAGGTTCGCCCACGTATCGCACCTTGTCCTTGGCCAACATCGGGCGCACGGGTTTGGCCCCGCTGGTGCCATCCTGGTTCTGTACCACGGCCCCTGCCATGGCGATATCCATGCCCGCCGCTTCCAGATCTGCACAAGTCAGCACCGCGTGAACCCCCTCAGAGGCGGCCGCATCAGAGACATCAAGTTCCGTAATCACCCCATGGGCTACCGGAGAGCGAAAGAAGAACCCGTGCAGCGCATTCCTTGGTGCGATGTCATCGACATACCGGCCCTCACCGACAAGAAAGCGCACGTCTTCTGTTCGCTTGATTGGTTGGCTTTTTCCGAATTTGTCCATCACACGCTGCCTTTATGGAAATGAGCTATCTGTCCAAGACATAACGGCACAGAGTAACTTGTCCAGTGAGACCTTTGGGCCACCCCTTGTCACGCAGCGCCATGCCCAAAACTTGTGCATGAGTATTTTGGCAAAAAGGAGCGAAGACACCCCGCCCCGCAAGCCGAACCTTTCAACGGGAACGGGGCAGCGACGAGGTGGCTCCTTCTTGCGAGGCAGAAGGCTCTCCAGCCTATACCCTGTGGTCATAAGGCCTGAAGCTGGCTAACAAAGCGTAAACGCCCGGCTCCTTTTTGCCAAAATACTCATGCGCGGCTGCCAGCATCATCAAACACCCCACGAGTAAGGCACTACATTTGCAAGATGCTGGCCTAAAGGGGCGCACAGCATCCTGCCTGCCCTTTCCCTCTGTGCCAACCTCGGCTAGATCAAGCTGCAAACGTGACTAAGGATCAAAGACGATGGCTCTGGACAAAACATTTGACGCAGCAAAGGCCGAAACCCGGCTTTACGACGCATGGGAAAAAGCTGGGGCCTTCAAGGCGGGTGCCAATGCATCGCGGCGAGAGACCTTTTCGATCATGATCCCGCCACCAAACGTCACCGGCGTTTTGCATATGGGTCATGCTTTCAACAACACCTTGCAGGATATCCTGATCCGCTGGCACCGCATGCGGGGATACGACACCTTGTGGCAGCCCGGTCAGGATCACGCAGGGATCGCCACGCAGATGGTGGTTGAGCGCAAGCTGGCGGCCGAAGGCAAGCCACCGCGCCGTGAATGGTCACGAGAGGATTTCACCGCGGAGATCTGGAAATGGAAGGCCCAGTCCGGCGGCACGATCATCGAGCAGCTCAAGCGCCTTGGTGCATCCTGCGACTGGTCGCGCAATGCCTTTACCATGTCGGGTGCCCCCGGTGCGCCGGCAGGCGAAGAGGGCAATTTCCACGATGCCGTCATCAAGGTCTTTGTGGATATGTATAACAAGGGGCTGATCTATCGCGGCAAGCGTCTGGTGAACTGGGATCCACATTTTGAAACCGCCATTTCGGATCTCGAAGTCGAGAGCACCGAGGTGGATGGCCATATGTGGCATTTCAAATACCCGTTGGCAGGTGGTGCCACCTATACATATGTCGAGAAAGACGACGATGGGAATGTCACCCTGACAGAAGAACGCGACTATATTTCAATCGCGACCACGCGTCCCGAGACGATGCTGGGCGATGGTGCGGTTGCGGTGCATCCTTCTGATGCACGCTACGCCGCGATCGTGGGCAAGCTGTGCGAAATTCCCGTTGGCCCAAAAGAGCAACGCCGGCTGATCCCGATCATCACGGACGAATACCCTGACCCTGCCTTTGGTTCCGGTGCGGTCAAGATCACCGGTGCGCATGATTTCAACGATTACGAAGTCGCCAAACGCAACAATATCCCGCTGTATGCCCTGATGGATACGCGCGGTGCCATGCGCAGCGACGGTCTGCCCTATGAACAGGCCGCCGCCCGTGCCCAGGCCATCGCAGAGGGGCGCGAAGCAGCCCCGGTAGATGCGACCGAGATCAACCTGGTTCCGGACGCCTACCGCGGCCTTGATCGGTTCGACGCCCGCGCCAAGGTGATTGCGGATATCACCGCCGAAGGTCTGGCCGTGATGACCGATGCGGATGATCCACGTCTGGGCAAACCTGCAAAAAAGAAGAAATCCGGCGATGACGCGGCAGAGCCAGAGGATCTGGGGCCCGTGCCATTGGTTGAGGCCAAGAAGATCATGCAGCCCTTTGGTGACCGCTCAAAGGTGGTTATCGAACCTGCGCTGACCGATCAGTGGTTCGTGGACACCGCCAAGATCGTCGAGCCGGCCATTGACGCCGTACGCAAAGGCGATGTGACGATCCTGCCTGAGCAGGACAAGAAGGTCTATTTCCATTGGCTGGAGAACATCGAGCCTTGGTGCATTTCGCGCCAGCTGTGGTGGGGGCATCAGATTCCGGTGTGGTTTGACCAGGACGGCAAAGAATATTGTGCGGCAACCGAAGCCGAGGCCCAGGCAATGGCCCCTGGCAAGACGCTGACGCGCGATCCTGATGTTCTGGATACCTGGTTCTCGTCCGGCCTTTGGCCCATTGGCACGCTTGGCTGGCCCGAGCAAACGGATGCCTTGCAGAAATATTTTCCGACCTCCGTGCTGATCACCGGTTTTGACATCATCTTTTTCTGGGTCGCCCGGATGATGATGATGCAATATGCCGTGGTCGGTCAAAAGCCGTTCGATACTGTCTATGTCCACGCGCTGGTGCGCGATGAGAAGGGCAAGAAGATGTCCAAGTCGCTGGGCAATGTTCTGGACCCGCTGGAATTGATTGATGAATACGGTGCTGATGCAGTGCGTTTCACGCTGACGTCGATGGCGGCGATGGGGCGTGATCTAAAGCTGTCTACGGCGCGGATTGCGGGCTACCGCAATTTTGGCACGAAACTTTGGAACGCCCACCGTTTTGCAGAGATGAACGGCGTCTTTACCGGCCACGTGCACGCCATGCCACAGCCTGCGGCCACGCTGAACAAATGGATCATCGGCGAGACCGCCCGCGTGCGCGAAGAGGTGGACATGGCGCTGGAAAATTATCGTTTCAATGATGCGGCCAACACGCTTTATGCCTTTGTCTGGGGCAAGGTCTGTGACTGGTATGTGGAACTGTCCAAACCCTTGTTGCAGGACGATGCCCCCGAGGCCGCCGAGACGCGGCAGACGATGGGGTGGGTTCTGGATCAATGTCTGGTGCTCTTGCATCCGATCATGCCCTATATCACCGAAGAGCTGTGGCAGACCACGGCGCAGCGCGACAAGATGCTGGTGCATGCCGATTGGCCAACTTACACGACCGCTGACCTGCTGGACGCCGAGGCCGACCGCGAGTTGAACTGGGTGATCGGGTTGATCGAAAGCATTCGTTCCGCGCGCGCGCAGATGCATGTGCCTGCGGGGCTGAAAGTGCCGATGATTGTCACCGATATGGATGATGCGGCAACTGCGGCCTGGGGGCGCAACGAGACCATGATCAAGCGTCTGGCGCGGGTAGAAAGCCTTGAAACAGTAGAGGGTTTTCCCAAGGGGACGGTGTCAATTGCCGCCCCCGGCGCAAGCTTTGGCCTGCCCCTGGCGGGGTTGATCGATATCGACGAGGAAAAAGCACGTCTGCAGAAGTCGCTGGATAAGCTGATGAAGGAGATTGGTGGTCTGAAGGGGCGTTTGAACAATCCCAAGTTCGCGCAATCTGCACCCGAAGAGGTTGTGGCTGAAGCGCAGGCCAATCTGGACGCGCGGCAAGAAGAAGCCGGTCAGATGCAGGCGGCTTTGGACCGTTTGGCAGAGATGGGTTAGTCAGGCAGCTTGATTGGCACTGGCGCATTGGCCGCTTGCCTTTGGGCAGGCGGCTGAGGGCAGAATGAGTTTAGGGGCAAGATGATGGCGGGGCGTGGCGCGCCGCCTGGGGCGTGCCACGCGGGACGCTGATCTATTTGAAGACGGCGGGGCGTTTGCCCATTTCGGCGGCGATCACTTCCATTTGGTGTGGTTTGCCGATCAGCTCGCATTGAATGCGGGATTCTGCATCGAGGACCGTTTGGGCGTCCTGGGTTTGTGCAATTGCGATCAGGCGTTTGGCCGCGCGGATCGCGGAGGGGCTCTTGGCGGCGATGGTTTGGGCCAATGCGGTTGCGGCCGCCAGTGGATCCTCGGCGATTTCGGTGATCAAGCCCCAGTTGGCGGCCTGTGTGGCATCGACCTGTTCTGCCGTATAGGTCAGCCGCCGCAGCACGTCAGAGCGGACCAGTTTGGGCAAAAGCACCATGCCGCCCATGTCAGGCACGATGCCCCATTTCATCTCCATCACTGCGAAACGGGTGCCGGGGGCCGCGATGCGGATGTCTGCGCCCAGTGCCAGCTGGATGCCTGCACCAAAGCAGACACCGTGAATGGCCGCGATCACCGGGATCTCCATGCGCGACCAGATCATTGCAACCTCTTGCCATTGGTTTGTTGTGCCCGCGCCATGGGTGCGCGGCATCAGAACATCGGCGGGATCCTTGCCCATCATGCCAGACAGGCCTGTAATATCGATGCCTGCGCAGAACGCCTTGCCATCGCCCGAGATGACAACGGCACGCGCATCGGATGCGGCGACCTCCTGGCCGGCGGCGATAATGCCGTCGATCATCTTTTGATCAACGGCATTCATTTTATCGGCCCGGGTCAGGCGGACAAAGGCGATGTGGTTTTCATATGTGACGGTGACGCGGGTCATGGGATTCTCCGAATGGTTCGAGATCAGTTGATCGCAATCGCCCCACGGCTGCCAGCAAAACGTGGCGGCAGATCAGGGGACCAGACGGTCAATCGCCCGCATCATCCCCAGGCTTTTGTCATAGACCAGCGTGACGATATGGCGTGCAGGGGTTTTGGTTGCGACCGCAGACAGGCTGCGTGCCGCACCGGCGGCCAGCGTGACGGCGATGAAGCTGCGGCGGGTGAGTTTGGCCATAAGGGCTTCCTTGGATAGCATGTCCTTTTAAATTAGGCAGGCGGCGGGCTGTTTCCAACCCCTTGCCGAAAATCCCGCCCAGCCTTATCACATCATCATGACACATTATCGCCTGACCCCGCTTGCCCAATCGCTGCCTGCATCTGTCCCTTTCGTGGGGCCCGAAGCCCAGGAACGTGACATGGACCGCCCCTTTGATGCCCGTCTCGGGGCCAATGAAAATGTCTTTGGCCCCTCACCTGCCGCAATAGCTGCCATGGCGGCGACAGATCAGTGGATGTACGGCGATCCCGAAAGCCATGATCTGCGCATGGCCCTGGCCGCCTATCACGACACGACGATGGACCATATCATCGTGGGTGAGGGTATTGACGGGCTGCTGGGCTATCTGGTGCGGCTTTTTGTTACGACTGGTGATGCGGTCGTGACCTCGGACGGGGCCTATCCGACGTTCAATTACCATGTCGCGGGGTTTGGCGGGACGCTGCACAAGGTGCCCTATCGCGCGGACCATGAGGACCCGCAGGCGCTTTTTGCCAAGGCGGCAGAGGTAGATGCCAAGCTGGTGTATCTGGCAAATCCCGACAACCCCATGGGCAGTTGGCACAGCGGTGATACATTGGCCCGTGCCATGGAAAGCCTGCCAAGCGGCTGCCTGTTTGTCCTCGATGAAGCCTATGTCGATACGGCGCCCCAAGGGACCGCCCTGCCTGTGCCGCCGGGTGATCCGCGGGTGATCAGGATGCGGACTTTTTCCAAGGCATACGGGATGGCCGGTGCGAGAGTGGGCTATGCCATTGCAGCGCCCGAATTGATCACCGCCTTTCACAAGGTGCGCAATCACTTTGGCATGAACCGTGCGGCGCAGGCAGGCGCTGTGGCGGCGCTACAAGACCAGGTCTGGCTGACGCAGATCCAGCAAAAGGTGGCCATTGCGCGCGACCGTATCGCGCAGATCGCGCGGGACAATGGGCTGGAGCCGCTGCCGTCGGCGGCCAATTTCGTGGCTGTCGACTGCGCAGAGGATGGCCGCTTTGCCAAGGCGGTGCTGGACGGCCTGGTGGCACGGGGTATTTTCGTGCGCATGCCCTTTGCCGCGCCGCAAAACCGCTGCATCCGGATCAGCTGTGGCACGCACGCCCAGCTTGATGCTTTTGCGGCCGCTTTGCCCCTAGCTTTGGCAGAGGCGAAAAAGGGCTGACGCAGGCTGTGATCTGGTTATAGTTGTATCAGACCAACTGATGAGATCTGCATGCGTGACGATGATAACCGCCCTGCCGCCCCGAATTTCACCCAGGCCTGCATATTCATGTTTGGCGTCAACCTGACATGGATCTTGATGGTGATCTGGGTGGTATGGGGCCTGCTGGCCGTGGCCGCGACGGGCTGGTTGGTCAACCAGCTGATCACCCGGATTGATGCCGCGCGGCAGTGATTTATTGCGGCCAAGGCATCTGTGGAAAGGCGGGTTTGCCGCCGATCAACGAACGCCTTAGCTGCCGCTGATCACCTGCGCTGCGGCATCCAATGCGCCGGTCCCATGCTCTATGCCAAGGCCGCGCATGCCGGCCTCTATGCCGCCCAGCAGGCCCATGATCATGTGACCATTCACATGGCCCATATGCCCAAGCCGGAAGAAACCGTGCCAGGCCGGATCGCCGGGCAGCGCCATGCCCAGACCGATGCCCAGCGTCAGGCCCAGCTGCCCTTCGACCCAATCGCGCAATGCGGTGGCGTCGGGGGATTGCAACCTCAGCGATGTGACCGCAGTGCTGCGGTTGGCCGCATCTTTGACGTTCATCGCAAAATGTCCCCCCTCGCTCCATGCTTCGCAGGCGGCCCAGACAGCGCGTGCCAGCATCGCATGACGGGCCCAGACCTGTTCGATGCCTTCGGCGTGGATCATATCCAATGCGGTGCGCAGCCCATAAAGATGATGGGTCGGGGCCGTGCCGCCGTGATATTGAAAGAATTCCTGCGCATGGGCGCGCGGCGACCAATCCCAATACCAGCTGACACGGGGCAATCTGGCCCGGGCCGCTTCTGCGCGGTCATTGAAAAAGACAAAGGACATGCCCGGTGGCACCATCAACCCCTTTTGACAGCCCGTGACCATGACATCGACGCCCCATGCATCCATCTCAAAGGTGTCACAGCCAAGCGATGCGATGCAATCGGCCATCAGCAAGGCGGGGTGGCCCGCCGCGTCCAATGTGGCGCGCAGGGCCGCGATGTCATTGCGGATTGATGTTGATGTGTCGACATGGACCGCAAGGATTGCCTTGATCTCATGCGCCTTGTCGGCGGCCAGTGTTTCCGCAATCCGTGCCATGTCCATCGGGGATTGTTTGCCAAAGTCGATCACTTCGACTTCCGCGCCCTGCCCTTTGGCGGTCTCTCCCCAGCCGATGCCAAAGCGGCCCGTTGCAGGTACCAGCACCTTGTCACCCGGCGCGATGACATTGGCCAATGCTGCCTCCCAGGCGGCGTGACCGTTGCCGGTGTACATGGCGACATGAAACCTGGTGCGGGCCACACGTTTGAGATCAGCCGTCAGGCCCGGCATCATCTCAACCAGTTCGCCGGCATAGATATTGGGGGCGGCCCGGTGCATGGCCTGCAAAACTGCGTCGGGGATGACGGATGGCCCGGGGATGGCCAGATAGGGGCGGCCCGGGGCGCGAGGGATCGTATGTGACATGGGGATCTTTCCAAAAAAGCTTGGGCCGACACTAGGCCCGCTGCGGGCAAGGTCAACACCAGATCGGTACCGTTGCAAGATGCATGCTGCCATCGGATCCCTGGGCCTGATAGGAAGGGTGAGACAGACTGATCCGGTCAGCGCCGGTAGTGAGAGGCCAGCCGCTGCACATCAGCCCCGGCAAAATAGCGCAGCAGGGTCCATAGATTGCGAAGCCCACGTCGCAGCCAGCCTTGATGGGCGTATCGCTCTGCGCTGGTGACCACGGCGATATCGAATCCCTTCAGTTTGCCCTTGAGGGCACGGGCCAGCGCGACATCTTCCATCAGGGGAATATCCGGATACCCGCCCACCCGCGCGTAAAGGGCCGAGGAAATCAGCAGACCCTGATCGCCATAGGGCAAGCCAAAGCGGCTGCGCAGGTTGGCCCAGCCCGCCACGATCTGTGCCGCGATGCCCTGCTGGTCAAAGCGAAGCTTGAACCAGGCCGCCTGTTCGGGGTGGTTCAGATGCCCGCGCACGGATTTGGTCCAGCCGGGCTGAAGTATCGTATCGGCGTGAATGATCAGCATCCATTCCGCATTGGCCTTTGCGCAGGCCCGGCGCAATTGACCGCCTCTGGATGCGGGCCCGCTGAGAACTTCGGCACCCCATGCCTGTGCGGTGGCCCCCGTGGCATCGGTTGATCCGCCGTCCGATACGATCAACTCGCGGATCAGTCCTGCCTCCAGCCCTTCCATCAATGCTTCAAGACAGGCCGCAAGGCTTTGTTCCGCGTTGAGCGTCGGGATAATGACAGTGATTGGCGCGCGCATGCTTGCCCCTTTTAGTATGACGTGGAAACACTATATCCCACAACGACCCCAAAAGGACAGAACCCATGACCAATCGTCGATTCCTGCGTTTGAGCGGTGCAGATGCGCATAGTTTTCTGCAGGGCCTTGTGACCAATGACGTGGCCAAACTGGCGCATGGTGCCGTCTATGCGGCGCTGCTGACGCCGCAAGGAAAATATCTGGCCGACTTCTTTTTGATCCCTTGGGGTGATGCGGTGGTGCTGGATGTGGACAGCAGCCTGGCAGATATGCTGATCCAGCGGTTGTCGATGTACAAACTGCGCGCAGATGTGCAGATCGCCGAGGTCCCGCTGCATCTGCACCGTGGTACATCCGCCCTGCCTGACGATGGTTTTGCCGACCCCCGCGCAGCGGCCCTGGGATGGCGCGCCTACCGCGATCACCCCCAGACCGATGACACAACCGACTGGGAAGCTATGCGTGTCACGCATGTGATCCCGGAAACGGGCGTGGAACTGGGCCCAGACAGCTTTATTCTGGAAGCGGGGTTTGAGAGGCTGAATGGCGTCGATTTCCGCAAAGGCTGTTATGTGGGGCAGGAAGTGACCGCCCGGATGAAGCACAAGACCGAATTGCGCAAAGGTCTGGCAAGCGTCGATCTGGAGGGGCAGGCCCCCGTGGGCACGCCGCTGCTGGCGGAAGGCAAAGCAGCAGGCACGCTGTTTACGCAATCTGGTGGCCAGGCCATCGCCTATCTGCGTTTCGACCGCGCAAAAGGCCCTATGCAAGCGGATCAGGCCAAGGTCACATGGCATGGCCAGACGGAAAATCCGTCGAATTGAAACTAAAAGCCCCGCCAAAGACGGGGCTTCCAAACACGGATGAATCTTAACAGGGGCTTAACAAAGGCTTGATTTTCAGGCCTTTGGCCGGTCAGGCGGGATTGGCTCAGGCCCGCTCTACGTATTCCATCGTCTCGGTGTTCACCACGATATCCTCATCCGGGCCTACGAACGGCGGGACAGCGACCTTGACCCCATTGTCCAAAATCGCCGGCTTGAAGGAATTCGCAGCGGTCTGGCCTTTGACGACCGGCTCTGTTTCCACGACCTTGCAGATGACCTTTTGCGGCAAAGACGCGTTCAGCGCTTCCTCGTCGTGATATTCGACAACGATCATCATGCCGTCTTGCAGAAACGGGCGGCGATCGCCCAACAACTCAGCAGAAAGTTGAACCTGATCATAGGTTTCCGTGTCCATCAGGACCAACATGCCATTGTCTTCAAACAGGAACTGCTGGTCTTTCTGGATAAGACGCACGCGCTCTACCTTGTCGGCAGAACGAAAACGCTCGTTCAATTTGGATCCGTTGCGCAGGTTGCGCATCTCTACCTGGGCAAAGGCACCGCCCTTGCCGGGCTTGACGTGGTCCACTTTGACAGCTGCCCAAAGGCCGCCGTTATGCTCCAGAACGTTACCGGGGCGAATCTCGTTTCCGTTAATTTTAGGCATAAGGCAAAACCAAGGCAAAAGGTTGATGAAAAACTAACGCACCCTATATCTGGTGCAGGGAGACCCTGCAAGCAAACGATATACAGTTTATTGCCCATTCCAAGCCATGCATGAAACGCATGGGTGTTATGCGATAAAGTTGTATCCGAATCGTAGGAATTCAGTCATAAGGAGCTTCACGCCGAAATGACAAGAGCAAGAATAATGGAAAGGACGACGAGATGAAAGATTTCGTTGATGGCACAGCCTTCAATAACGAACAAGGCAACCGTGCCCGCAAACTTTTCGCAGCTGTGGTACTGGCTGCATTGGACGACGCGATTGCTGATGACAAGAAATACGGCAACGGACCTGAGCAGATTGCCCGCTGGGCGCGTTCTCGGGATGGCCGCGAAGTATTGAGCTGCGCGGGGATCGACCCCAACGAACGTGTTGTAACCGGCCTTATGGATTTCGTGGGCAAAGGTGTCCGCACATCCGTCGCATTGTCGCGCGAAGAATCTGAGCGCCGCCATGCTGCACAGCAGGCAGAAGCAGCCTAAGAATTTGCCACATAGGCAAGAAAAGCGCAGCCCTGGGGCTGCGTTTTTCATTTCAGACCATGGCAAACAGCTGGCAGCGAACATCTGGCGTTGATCTCTCTTTAACACGGCCGCATTTTGCGCCAGTTTGCCAACAAACTGCGCAGGATAATCCAGATGACCAAAGCGATCATGATACAGGGCACCGGCAGCAATGTCGGGAAATCCATGATCGTCGCCGGTCTGATCCGGGCCTGTGTGAAACGCGGAATGGCGGTGCGCCCTTTCAAACCCCAGAACATGTCAAACAATGCAGCCGTTACCGAAAACGGCGGCGAGATCGGGCGCGCGCAGGCACTTCAGGCCCGCGCCGCAGGCGTGCCACCGCATACGGACATGAACCCTATCCTGCTCAAGCCGCAATCCTCTACCGGGGCGCAGGTGATCATCCAGGGCCAGATTGCCGGCCATCAAGAGGCCCGCGCCTTTGGCCAGAACAAGGCGGCACTGATGCCTGCTGTTCTGCAATCGTTCAACAGGTTGGCGGCAGACTGTGATCTGGTGATCATCGAAGGGGCAGGCAGCCCTGCGGAAACCAATCTGCGCCTGGGTGATATTGCCAATATGGGGTTTGCCACGGCAGCCAATGTGCCTGTCATCCTGATGGGCTGCATTGATCGGGGTGGCGTGATTGCGCAGATCGTCGGCACGCAGGCGGTTCTGGGCCAGGGCGACAATGCGATGATCCGGGGCTTTGCCGTGAACAAGTTTCGCGGCGACCGCAGCCTGTTTGACGCAGGCCGCGATGATATCGCCCGCAGAACCGGCTGGCCGAGCCTTGGGGTCATCCCGTGGTTTGATCAGGCGCATCGCCTGCCAGCCGAAGATGTGATGGACCTGCCTGCGCGGTCCAGATCCGGGGGATCGGGCTGTGTGATTGCCGTACCGCGCCTGCCGCGCATCTCGAACTTTGATGATCTTGATCCACTGGCTGCGGAACCCGGAGTTGACCTGCGCATGATCATGCCGGGCGCGCCTTTGCCGGGGGATGCCGACTTGGTCTTGCTGGCAGGCAGCAAAGCGACAATCGCCGATCTGGCCGCATTTCGAGAGGCCGGTTGGGATGTGGATCTGGCCGCGCATCTGCGGCGTGGGGGGCGCGTTCTGGGCCTGTGTGGCGGGTATCAGATGCTGGGTCAGACGATATCAGACCCCGGCGGGATCGAAGGCAAACCAGCCAGCGTCAAAGGGCTGGGGCATTTGAACGTGGATACGGTGATGGCCCCGATCAAGCATCTGTCATTGAAACAGGGCCTGCACCCGGCCAGTGGCACCGCCCTGTCCGGTTACGAAATCCACGTTGGCGAAACATCCGGCCCGGACAGGGCACGCGCCTGGCTGACGTTTGACGGCCAGGACGAAGGGGCCAGCAGCCCGGATGGTTTGGTACAGGGATGCTATATGCATGGGCTGTTTACCTCGGACGCCTTCCGCGCGGCCTATCTGGCAGAGCTTGGCGTCGCCTCAACCCTCAGCTTTGACGCCGGCGTCGACGCAGCACTGGATGCGCTTGCCGACCATGTTGAGCGCTATTTCGACATTGATCTGATGCTAAGCCTCGCGGGTGAGGTATCCCTTACCTTGGACAACCCTTAGCCGGGTCACTACCGGGGAATGCGGGTTTCAACGCGCTAAACAGAACATGACGCCAATAGCATTTGCGGCTTGGGGCCCTGTGCCACTGCCCTCGCGGCGCTATTCGAGATCTCTTGCCGCCAAGGCGCGATGGATTTCGCGGCGGACCAGTTTGCGCACATTGCGGGTGATGCGTTCACCCAAAGAACCTTGCAGCTCTGCCCGAACGATTTCACTGACCAGATCGCGAAGCGCCTCTTCGTCCAGCAATTCGTCATCTGCCAGTTCCAGCCCAGCCCCCTGCGGGCTGACATTTTCGTCCTGTTCGGGATGTGGGGCGATGTCCTGTTGATCCGGGGTATCATCCGACACAGCATCGCTCTGGCGTTCATCCTCGTCAGAAAATTCCGTGTCCATGGGAGAGAAATGCAGCCGCGCGGCGGGTCCCTCTTCGGGTTCGTTGTCTTCCCATTCCATCGCCTGCGGCTCTGATCCTGCATAATCACCTTCGCCGGCATCATCAGGTTCCCAGCTGTCTGCGATTTTTCCGATGGCGGTTTCCAAGGCTTCGATCTTGGCACTGAGGGCGGCGGATTTGCTGGCCTCGACGGCAGATTGCACATCAAATGCGGCGGGCGGTTCTGCCGCGTCTTGAACCTGCTCCTGATCATCTACGGGATCGGCCTGCGCCAGTTCGGGAGCCGCTTCAGGCGTCTCTTCGGCAGCAACTGCGGCCTGCGTGACAGGCCCTGCTACAGGTGGTTGCTGTTGATCGACATTGCTGCGTAAGGACACAGTATTTTCACGCAGTTTCGGCTCGTCTATTGGCTCTTGCACCTCAACGGCCGGAAAGGTCGTCAACAGGCTTGATGCTTCGCCATCAGGGTCGCTTTCGTCATCAAATCCGTAGGGATCTGCGGCGTAATCTTCTTCGTGACGACGCACTGTCGTGGACATGGGCGGATATGCCTCTGGCTGCTGCGTTTCTTCCTGCTGCGTTTCTTCCTGCTGCATAATGTCAGCCTGCTGCCGGCTTTCATACCGCGAGAAAAGATGTGTGTCATGGATCTCGGCCGATGTTTCATCCGTCGCCATATCGCTGAACGGTGCCTCTGGTACCGCGTCATGCTCTGGATCATCGTAGAGGTTCAGGGATGCATCTGTCGCAGGCGCATCCGCCACCCGCAAGGCAGGGGTCAGGACCAGACGGTCTGCCTTGGGCTCATGACGGGGGGGGTGCAAAGGGCGTTTATCTTCTGACACCAGACGGCGAATTGAAGACAGAACATCCTCAACCTCAGCATTTGTGACGGGATCAGACATTATTTTTCACCACTCTTCTTTCCCGGCCAAACTAACGCGATAGAAAGATTCCCACAATGGGTCGTGGCAAATTGTCAGTCTTTTTGCAGCGCCCGCAGCACACGATCCAGCTTCTTGCCCTGCGCCGAAAGTTTTCCGGGGCTATCCTTGACCAGATTATAATATTCGCTTGCGTCATAAATCTGCACGGGCAACCCAAGATCCTTGGCAGTCATGCGCCCCGTTGCCGCAAGGACCCGATAGGCCGCGACATAAAGTGCTGCACGCGCGGAAACCTGCAAGGATCGCGCGTCCAAGAGCGACTGTTCCGCATCCAGCACATCCAATGTGGTCCGCGCGCCCAAACGGGCCTCTTCGCGAATGCCATCAAACGCCACCTGAGCCGCCCTGATCTGCCCCTCAGAAGCGACCAGCTGTGCACGAATGGCGGTCAAGGATGCATAGGCAACGCCGACTTCTTGCTGGACGTTGTGGCGCACCACATGAAGGTTGCCACGCTGGGCGTCGGCCCGCGCCTGAGCCTGACGGGCCCGCGAAGACAATGCCCCACCTTGGTAGATTGTCTGTCCCGCTTCCAGCCCGACGGTCCCGCCGCGCGTATATTCGTTTGCATTGAGGTTATCAGAAACGCTGAGCTGACCAGTCAAACGGACCGTGGGCTTCATGTCGGATTGCGCCGCCGATACCAGCAAATCTGCTGCCGCGACCTGATGCTGTGCACTCAACATGTTGGGATGCCGCCGCATGGCTGCGGATTTGGCCGTATCGACGTCCTGTTTGATTGGTGGCAGGCCCGGAGGCTGGCGTAGGGTGCCGGGTTTGCGGCCAACGACATTGCGATATTCTTCAATCGCGTTGACCAGATCGCCACGGGCCGCAGCCAGACCACTGCGGGCCTGTGCCAGCTGGGCCTCTGCAAGGGCCACATCAGTTCGGGTGACCTCGCCCACGTCAAACCGGTCCTGTGCCGCGCGGCGTTCCTGGGTCAACAGGCGCACGTTGTTTTGGCGCAGCGCCACGAATTCAGACGCCTCGATCACCCCCATATAGGCCTGAACCGCGCGCAGCAGAACCCGCTGTTCGATGTCCAACAATGCCTCTCTGGTGGCCAGCACGGTTTCCTTTGCCGCCTCGGTACGGAAACTGCGCGCGCCGAAATCATATAGGACCAACTCACCGATCAGATTGATCGCGGCGGACAAAGTGTCGTTGCTCACGGAGGTTACAGTCGCCGCATTGCGCACTTTGCCAAAGTTCTGGGTAAGGGTTGCAGACCAGCGCAAGACGGGTTTCAGGGTTGAAATCGCTGCGGCCACATCTTCATCGGCGGCACGCAACAATGCCCGGTTCTGGTCCAGCAGTCCTGAATGCGTATATGCACCGACCAAAGCATCGGCCAGCGTATCGGCCTTGGCGGTCTGCGGTGCGGTCAGTGACAGCGCAATCGCGGATATCCCGACCATCAGGGGCGTCACGAATGCCATTCTTCTAATCGCCATGGGCGTCAAACCTCTTTGCTTACTACCTGTGTGCACTGATGCACGCCTTGTTAAAACTGGAACGCCGCCGCGCGCTTGAACCCGTCCAGCACCGGGGCCGAGGCATTGAACGCCATTCGCCAGCTGACATCATCACCACGTTTGTAGCCGATGCGCACTTCGCCCAGTGCACCTTCCATGAACAAGGCGGCAATACGTCCGCCGTCCTTGAGTTGGGACAGGATCGCCTCGGGCACTTCGGCCACGCCGCCCTGAATGATGATCACATCATAAGGCCCATGTGAAGTAGCTCCTTCGGTCAATGGCCCGACGTGCATCACCACATTATCAGCCCCTGCCGCCACCAGCGCATCCTGCGCTTCGGCTGCCATTGCCTCGTCCTCTTCTACGGCAACGACCGCTTCGGCCATATGAGCGATAACAGCCGCAGAATATCCCATGGCACAGCCGATATCGAGCACCAGTTCCTTGTTCGAGATCGCCAGCGCATCCAGCATCTTGGCCAGGGTGCGCGGCTCCAGCAGAACACGGCCCTGCCCCAGATCAAGGTTCTCGCCCATATAGGCCGCCTCGCGCTGTGCGGCGGGCACAAAATCCTCGCGTGCGACAGTCAGCATTGCATCAATGATCGGAAACTTCGTCACATCAGAGGGGCGCACCTGCGTATCGACCATCATCGTCCTGCGGGTAGTGAAATCGCTCATATGCTAAACTCATCTGTTCAGATTCTTACTCTCTAAGATGTGCCACATCAAAGACGCAGCAGCAACGGCTTGCAGTACACTTTCGCGCATGATGCGTCTTGCAGCCCCCCAAGGGATCAGTTACTCAGCAAAAACCACACGGCGGCGAGTTGGCGGAGTGGTTACGCAGCGGATTGCAAATCCGTGTACAGGAGTTCGATTCTCCTACTCGCCTCCAA
>JAFMGZ010000093.1 GCA_017854855.1 Sulfitobacter sp.
GTCAGCCGTCCATTTTGAGGGCTGAGATGAACGCCTCTTGGGGGATGTCCACTTTGCCGAATTGGCGCATCTTTTTCTTACCCGCTTTCTGCTTTTCCAGCAGCTTTTTCTTACGCGTCGCGTCGCCGCCGTAGCATTTGGCGGTCACGTCCTTGCGCATCGCTGACAGGGTCTCGCGGGCGATCACCTTGCCGCCGATGGCTGCCTGGATCGGGATCTTGAACATGTGGCGCGGGATCAGATCCTTGAGCTTTTCGACCATGGCGCGGCCGCGCGTCTCTGCGCGGTCACGGTGGACCATGGTGGAGAGGGCATCGACCGGTTCGTCGTTCACGAGGATCGACATCTTGACCAAGGCGTCCTGTCTGTAGCCGATCATCGCGTAGTCGAAGGAGGCATACCCCTTGGTCACCGATTTCAGGCGGTCGTAGAAGTCAAAGACCACTTCGTTCAGCGGCAGGTCATAGACGACCATGGCGCGGGACCCGGCATAGGTCAGGTCCATCTGGATGCCGCGGCGGTCCTGGCAAAGTTTAAGCACATCGCCGAGGTATTCGTCAGGCACGAGAATCGTCGCCTTGATCCGCGGCTCTTGCAGGTGGTCGACAAAGGTCAGATCGGGCATGTCGGCGGGGTTGTGCAGTTCCTGCATGGTCCCGTCTTTCATGTGGATGTGATAGATCACCGAGGGTGCGGTGGTGATCAGGTCGATGTCATATTCACGCTCGATCCGGTCGCGGATCACTTCGAGGTGGAGCAGGCCGAGGAAGCCGCAGCGGAAGCCGAAGCCGAGGGCGGCGGAGGTTTCCATCTCAAACGAGAAGCTGGCGTCATTGAGGGCGAGTTTTTCGATGCTGTCGCGCAGGTCCTCAAATTCGGCGGCATCCACCGGGAAGAGACCACAAAAGACCACGGGTTGCGCGGGTTTGAAGCCGGGAAGCGCCGTTTCGCAGCCTTTTTTCTCATGGGTGATCGTGTCGCCCACGCGGGTGTCGCGGACCTGTTTGATGGAAGCGGTGAGAAAGCCGATTTCACCGGGCCCCAGTTCATCAATCACGGTCATGGCGGGGCGGAAGACGCCGATGCGGTCCACGTGGTGGACAGAGCCGTTTTGCATCATGCGGATGCGGTCGCCCTTTTTCAGCACGCCGTCCATGATGCGAACCAGAACGATGACGCCGAGATAGCTGTCGTACCAGGAATCGACCAGCATCGCCTTGAGCGGTGCGTCGCGGGTGCCTTTTGGGGCGGGCAGGTGTTTGACGATGGCTTCGAGCGTTTCGGGGATGCCGATGCCAGTCTTGGCGGAGACGCGGATGGCGCCGGAGGCGTCGATGCCGATCACGTCCTCAATCTGTTCGGCCACGCGGTCACAATCGGCGGCAGGCAGGTCGATCTTGTTGAGGACCGGCACGATTTCGTGATTGGCGTCGATGGCGTGATAGACGTTGGCCAGCGTCTGGGCCTCAACCCCTTGGGTGCTGTCGACCACCAGCAGCGATCCCTCAACCGCGCGCATGGAGCGGGACACCTCATAGGCGAAGTCGACGTGGCCGGGGGTGTCGATCAGGTTGAGGACATATTCCTCACCGTTTTCGGCGGTGTAGTTGATGCGGACGGTCTGCGCCTTGATGGTGATGCCGCGTTCGCGTTCGATATCCATACTGTCGAGCATCTGCTCTTTCATGTCGCGATCGGCCACGGTGTGCGTGGACTGGATCAAGCGATCAGCCAGAGTGGATTTACCGTGGTCGATATGCGCCACGATGGAGAAATTGCGGATGTGTGAAAGCGGTGTCATGCAACGGGATATGTAGCGGTTTAGGGGGTTGGTCAAGGTGGGTTTGATACGGTTGCGCAGCGGGCGGTTTGGGAAAGGTTGATTTTTCGGATTTTGCCCCGGTTCGGGGCTGTTTGGCGGCCCTGAGCGGCAAGATGACGCGCAGGGCGGTGCGGGGTGCCGGGGCTTTGCCCATGCCCGCCTTGGCACCTTGGATGAAGTCTTTGGAATCAGGCAGATACGCCCAGATGCGCCGCGCAGACGGGTGTGCAGCATCACGGGATTGGCAAGGATTTGCCGACGCGAGAAGGCATCTAATATGTTGTTTTATATGTTTTATTCAAGACACCTGCCCTGAGGGCCCCAGCGTTCCGGGACCCCCGGCGCGGGCGTTGACAGCCGTCAATATGCGGCACCTGCACATGAGTAATTTTTAGGCGCGGCGTCCCATTGGGGGATGTCCGTTTGAAACTGATCATGGAGGAAGACATGAATAAGGTAAAACTGCTGGGTGTTATTGCGTTGATCTCTTTGGGGTCCGGTGCATTTGCCGGGGCCACGATCGAGGGCAAAGAGAGCAAATCAAACGGGTCCAATGTGGGCAAGGCTGCATCGTCCTGCACGGGCTGTGGTGATGTTGTCGGTGGCAATGGGACCAGTGGTGGCGACCAAACAACAGCGCCCGGCAGCCGCGCAGATGCCGTGCAGGGGCTGCATGCAGCCGAAGGTCGTGGCCGCGACAAGGAATAGCGCTGCCGCGCCACAGCGCAGATGCGCGGGGCCCCGGGGTGATGATTTCGCCCCGGGGCCCCGTCTGTTTCAAAGGGCCGGATGGGGCGGGGCAGCAGGGTATGGAATTGGGCCAGATGGTGCGCCTGTTTGGCGCGGTTTGCGAACGCCCTGTACCGGGCATTGCGCAAGGCGCGTCAGGTGAACCAGATGCCATCTTCGATTGCGGATGTGGTTTTTGCGATGTTTTCGGCGCTTTCTGAGAAGAAACCGATGATTTCAGCGCGGGTCATGCCGTCATTTTGTTGCTGCTGCCAAAAGGCAAAGCCCGCAGCATCGGGTGTGCGGTCCAGCACGTTGTTGTAGAGCAGGGTCAAAAAGGCGTCGGAAGACTGGCTTTGCGGTGGGCCATAGGCCGCTGTGTATTCATCCGATATCATGAAATTGCCCGCCGCTTCGGTCAGTGAAACGCGGCCCTTGTCCAATTCATCAATCCAGAACCCAAGGCCCGGCGCATCAGGCGTCCGGTCAAAGGCGGCCTGATAGAGGCGGTAGGCCTGTCCTGCCGTGCTGTCGGTGTCGAAGGCCAGGGTGCCGTCGGTGAATTTCAGCCGCTCCACGCTGTCCAGCAGGTTCCAGCCTTGGGTGATTTCATTTTTGACGGCGATTTGTTCGCCAGCCGTGCGCAGGACCGAATAGCTGGCAAGAAGGCCGCCGAACTGCACGACATCCGTGCCGGTACCCGCGTTGATCAGATCAAATCCAGCCGTTTCATTAAAGGCATCATCCCCCTGCCCGCCGGTCTGGGCCTGCGCCAATGCGATATTCGCAGGGGTCAGCGTGCCGTCATCGGTGGCTATTCTGATCTGCGTGCCATCGGCCAGCGTGATCTGTGACAGGTTGAAAAAGGGCCGGGTGACACTGGCAAGCAATGCGGCGGTATCTGCAAAGCTGCTGTCGAGAACCACGATCTGTTCGGTGGAGGAGTCAAAATCCCAAAGGGTCCGGATGCCGCCACCTGTTGTCAGGAAATAGGTGTCGCGGTCCTGTTGGCCGAAAAGATCGTCATCGCCCGCGCTGCTGATCAGCAGGTCGCCCCCTTCGTTGCCCATGAAGTTGTCGGTATCAAAGCCGCCGGACAAGACGTCAGCGCCCTGCCCGCCAAACAGCCGGTCATTGCCCAGACCACCGATCAGCACATCATTGCCTGTGCCGCCCGACAGGTCATCATTACCCGCCAGCGCATTGATCTTGTCGTTTGAATCGGTGCCAAAAATCGTCTCAGCCGACGCAGAGGCGATGGGCGTTTGCGTGCCCTGTCTGGCAAAGCCGTCAATGTCATAGCCGATGTCGGCCAGAAGCGCGCGGTCGATGGCCGATATGGACACGCCCTTGGCAAAGGAAAACGACGGGTCAAGCGCGACAGTGTCGTCTGCAAAGCCTTCCTCGACATGGGATAGATCAGAGGACAGCGGGACCGAATTGCCGCCATTGACGGCCTGCGTGTTCACGCCTGCAAAAGTGGCCCCCACCGTGAGCGCATCGAATGCCGGTGCCGTGCCGATCCCCAGAACATGGCCCAATTCATGGATGGCGGTATATTTGATTTCATCCGCGTTGTTCCAACCGTAGTTGGCATTGAAGGATATCAGCCCGGTCCAGGGTTCAAAATCTGTGACCGGGCCCGTGCCGCGAAAATCAGTGGCGACGCGGCTTTGGAAGATGTCGCCATTGGCGGCAAAGGAAGGGCCTGCGCGGGCTGCTGCCTCAATCCCCGGGGCGATGGGTGGCAGGCTGCTGGTGGCCCCGACAAAGACCAAGAGATCGTCGATCGGTTTGGTCAGGACAATTTTTTCAAATGATGAAAAGCTCTGGGGGTTGCGGACGGTAAAGACGTGGCCCGCCGGGATGTCGGCAAATTCATCTTTGATCAGGACTTCCCAGGTATCGGCGGCGGCCTCAAGCGCGGCGCGGCGCGCGGGGTCCGTGAAAAACCCGTTGGTGTCAAACCGGTAGTCGAATTCGATGTTAAATGCCATTCGGTCCGCCCCTATGCATCGCGTCTTGCCCTGCGTATCATCCGGTGCTGGCCCGGCGCGGTGATCATAGCTTCGGCGTGGTAAACAAAGTGCTACCCCGGGCCAGAAGGGCCACCACCACGCCCCCTATGTTGCTGCGCAATCGCAGGTGACGTGGCCGGACCGATCGGCGCTGTGGCGCATGTCCCGGATCATTCCAGCGCGCGCAAGAGATCCAGCGACGGATCACCCGTGGCCTGCAGGCCCGCGCTGGTCTGGAAGGCACTGATGGCGGTGCGGCTGTTGGGGCCGATCACCCCGTCAGCGCCGCCTGTGTCAAACCCCCGCGCGGTCAGGCGCTGTTGCAGACTGATCCTTTGGTCCTTGGTCAGGCCGTATTTATCGGGGGGAAAGCTGGCGCGGATCGGGCCACCGCCAGCGATGCGGTCAGACAGATGCCCCACGCCAATGGCATAGCTGTCGGAGTTGTTATAGCGCTTGATCACCTTGAAGTTGGAGGTCACCGCAAAACGCGGGCCGCCCGGTTGCGGCTGAAGGATGGAGCCTGCGGGTGCCCCGTTGCCCACTTCGCCGCCCCATTTGATGCCACGGGTCCAGCCGTTGCGGGCCAGGTAGGCGGCCGTGGAGGCCAGAGAATCAGCCGGATCGTCGGACCAGATGTCACGGCGGCCGTCCCCGTTGAAATCGACGGCGAATGCCTCATAGGAGGTGGGAATGAACTGGGTATGGCCCATGGCACCGGCCCATGACCCCTTGAGGTTGGCGGCGGTGATGTCACCGTTTTGCAAGATCTTGAGCGCGGCGATCAGTTGCTTTTCAAAGAATGCCCCCCGCCGGCCATCAAATGCCAAGGTCGATGTGGCGGAAATGACCGGGACCGCGCCCCGGCGTTCGCCATAAAAGCTTTCCAGACCCCAGATGGCGGTCACCACCTCGGCGGGCACGCCGTAGCGTGCCTCTACCGCGGCCAAAGTGGCGCGGTGGCGGGCGAAAGCGGCACGCCCCTTGGCCACCCGTTCATCGGAGGCGGCGATGGCAAGATAATCCTCAAGGGTGCGGGTGAATTCGGTCTGGTTACGGTCCCGTTTGACAACGCCGGGCAGATAGCCTGTGCCGCGAAAGCCCGCGTTGAGCGTTGCCGCGGGAATGCCCTGTGCGCCCGCGCGGGTCCGAAAGGCACTGACCCAGGCGTCATAGGCGGCATTGGGGACGGGACGCAGATCATCGGGCAGCGCACCGCCGCTGGCGCTGCCCGTGGCTGCGCGCGCCTCAAATGCGGTGCTGTTGCCGCCGCAAGCGGCAAGGCCAAAGGCACCAAGGCCCAGGAGTGTGGTTCTGCGTGTAAGGTTCATCTGCCCGATCCCTCATTGTTTTGCGGCAGCCTATCTGATGACGCTGCCCGCGCAAAGCAGGGTTTCGCAACTGATTTGATGATCGGCGGAATTTTGACATCAAGGCGGGATTGCCGCCGCGCAATGGCGTTGCGATTTGATGTGGGAAGCACGTGAGGTTGCATGGCGATCCCTGAAGGACTCGA
>JAFMGZ010000094.1 GCA_017854855.1 Sulfitobacter sp.
ACCTTGGTTGGGCGATCCTGAACGCGGCAGGCCTGTCGTTCATCGGGCTTGGCGTCAGCCCGCCGACGGCAGAATGGGGTATCATGGTCGCGGAGGGTGCGAATTTCATCGTTTCGGGTGAATGGTGGCTGGCGGTCTTTCCCGGTCTTTGGCTGATGATTGCGGTCTTTACCTTTAACCTTTTGGGGGACGGTTTGCGCGACATCGTAGATCCGCGGCAACGCACATGAGCAATATGTTATCGGTCAAGGACCTTGCTGTCTCGTTCCAAACCCGCCGTGGCGCAGTTGAGGCCGTGCGCGGCATCAGTTTCGACGTGGCCAAGGGCGAAATCCTTGGCATCGTGGGCGAAAGCGGCTCTGGGAAATCTGTTACCTCTTATGCTCTGATGCGGATCTTGGATGCGGGCGGGGTGATCAACGCGGGCGAGGCGACCTATTCCGGCACCGACCTGCGCCGCGCGAGTGAACGCGACATGTGCGACATCAGGGGCCGCGAGGTTTCGATGATTTTCCAAAACCCCCGCGCGGCATTGAACCCGATCCGCAAGGTGGGCCACCAGATCGAGGACGTCCTGCGTCACCATTCCCGCGCCACCCGCTATGACGCGCGCGCCAAAGCGATTGCAGCCCTTGAGGCGGTCAAGATCAACGATGCAGAGGCTCGCTATAATGCCTATCCGTTCGAGTTGTCGGGCGGCATGTGCC
Organism: Sulfitobacter sp.; assembly: GCA_017854855.1. Taxonomy (GTDB): domain Bacteria; phylum Pseudomonadota; class Alphaproteobacteria; order Rhodobacterales; family Rhodobacteraceae; genus Sulfitobacter. Next base: position 708 of record JAFMGZ010000094.1, read on the forward strand.
AGCGGGTTGTCTGTGCCATTGCGCTGGCATGCGATCCACGTTTGCTGATCGCGGATGAACCGACAACAGGGCTGGACATCACGACGCAAAAGGCGGTCATGGACCTGGTGCGCGACCTGATCCGCGAGCGGAACATGAGCAGCATACTGATCACACACGACCTTGGCCTTGCTGCGCAATATTGCGACCGTATCTTGGTGATGAAGGACGGTATGATCGTGGAGCAGGGGGATCCTGTTCAGATCTTCAGCGCGCCACAGCATCCCTATAGCCGCAAGCTGGTGGACGCGACACCGCGTGCAGGCGAAACCGTGCGCAGCCTGTTGCCAGCAGCAGATCAGGGTGAAGAACTGATCCCGACAATCAGCGATCTACCGCTGCTTGAGGTGCGCAACCTGACCAAGACATATGCTGGCAAAGCCGGCCCGGTCCATGCGGTGAAGGGCATTTCCTTTACCATAAATCAGGGCCAATGCGTGGGGCTTGTGGGCGAAAGCGGCTGCGGAAAATCAACCACGTCTGAAATTCTGGTGCGCCTGATGGATGCTACGGATGGTGAGGTGATTTTTGACGGTGCAGATATCGCAAAGGTGCCTGCCCGCAGCTTTGCCAAGGACCCAAGGCGTGCGGATATCCAGATGGTGTTCCAGGATGCCACTGACAGCTTGAACCCGCGCCATACTGCGCGCCAAACCATTGCAGAGCCGTTGCGGCGTCTGGGGCGCATGCGCGGGGCACAACTGACGGCCCGGATCGAAGAATTGGCAGCATTGGTGGGCCTACCCCTGCCGCTGTTGGACCGGTTCTCGCATCAGCTATCGGGGGGGCAAAAAGCGCGAGTCGGGATAGCGCGGGCCATCGCTTTGGATCCAAAATTCCTGATCCTGGATGAACCAACGGCGGCGCTTGACGTATCCATCCAGGCTGTTGTTCTGAACCTACTGGTGGATTTACGTGCAAAGCTGGGGCTGAGCTATCTGTTTGTCAGCCACGATCTGCATGTCGTGCGTTTGCTTTGCGATCATGTGATCGTCATGAAAGATGGTGAAATCGTCGAACAAGGTGCGGCAGCGGATGTGATGTCGAATCCCAAGAGTGACTACACCAAAACCCTGCTTGCGGCGGCCCCAAAACCACCAGAGCGGCGTCAGACAAGCTGAAAATACCAAGACCCGGAGAACCACCATGCTCGACCAATTGCCTTTCACTCTGACTGCACTGCGCGAGGCTTACGCGGCGGGCACACACCCTGCGGATGTCATTGACGAGATATTCAGGCGTCTGGACGCCGTGAATGATCCTGGCATTTTCATCCATCTGTGTGACCGCGAGGACCTGCGCGCGCAGGCCGATGCACTTGGGGATTATGATCCGGACATGCCGCTTTGGGGAATTCCGTTTGCGGCCAAGGACAATATCGATGTGGCAGGTATTGAGACAACAGCCGCATGCCCTGCCTATGCATATACGCCTCAGGCGGATGCCTTTGTCATTGCCAATCTGCGCGCGGCAGGGGCCTTGATGATCGGCAAAACCAACCTTGATCAATTTGCCACTGGGCTTGTGGGCGTGCGCACGCCTTACGGCGCACCACTCAATTCTGTGGACCCACAGATCGTGCCGGGTGGTTCGTCTGGTGGTTCTGGTGTGATCGTGGGGCACGGGATTGTCACGTTTTCGCTGGGTACAGATACGGCTGGGTCGGGCAGGGTGCCTGCCGCGCTTAACAACATCGTCGGGCTTAAGCCTACATTGGGGGCCTTATCGGCAAGCGGCGTCGTGCCGGCCTGCCGTTCCATAGAAACAGTGTCGATTTTTGCGCTGACCGTGGATGACGCCTATGCGGCCTTCGCGGCGGCGCGTGGGTTTGATGCTGCTGATGCCTATGCCAAACGATTGACCCATGAGCCTTTGACGGTTCCGTCCAAACCGCTGCGTGTGGGCGTGCCCGATGCCGCCACGATCGAATTTTTCGGCGATACCGTCCAGCAGGCAGCTTTCGACCGTGATGTCGCGCTGCTCAAGGCCACTGGTGCCGAAATCGACTACATCAGCTTTGAGCCACTCTACGCCATTGCCCGCATGCTGTACGAAGGCGCTTGGGTGGCGGAACGGTACACCGTCATCGAAGAACTGCTTCAGCGCGATCGGGAAGCGATCCATCCGGTGACGCGCCAAATTATCACCCATGCCGAAAGCATGTCAGCGGCGGATGCCTTTAGAGGCATGTACCGTCTGGCAGAGTTGAAACGTGCAGCGGAACCATTGTTGGAGGGGCTTGACCTGCTCTGTGTTCCCACAATCCCGACAATCTATTCTGTCGCTGATCTTGAGGCGGATCCAGTCACGCCCAATTCCAACAACGGCACCTATACGAACTTTGTGAACCTTCTGGATATGTGCGGTATTGCCGTGCCAACGGCCCCGCGCAGTGATGGCAGGCCGGGCAGCGTGACCTTGCTGGCGGGGGCAGGTCAGGATGCGCTGGCGGCTTCCGTCGCGCGGAGGTTTGAGTTGGCATGCAAACGCAATATGGGGGCCACTGCACATCCGGTACCCACACCACCCGCCTTGCCCGAAGCAGTATCAGATCAGATTGAGTTGGCCGTCTGCGGGGCGCATATGACCGACTTGCCGCTCAACTGGCAACTGACCGATCTGGGGGCCACATTTGTACGCAAGGCGCAGACCACGGCCGAATATAAATTTTACGCATTAGCGGGCGGTCCACCGGCGCGCCCCGGTCTGGTCCGCTCTGATGCGGCGGATGCGGGATCTGTAGCGGTTGAGGTCTGGTCCTTGCCCAAAGTGGCGTTTGGCCAATTTATGGCAGGCATTCCAGCCCCGTTGGGTATTGGCACCGTTGCGTTGTCGGATGGCGCGTCGGTCAAGGGATTTATCTGCGAAGCAAGCGGCGCCAAAGGGGCCACAGACATCACCCACATTGGCGACTGGCGCGCTTATCTAGCGCAAAGCGTGGTCCCAGCATGACATCGCAAGTCGAGCAACGGCTGAGTGCCTTGGGGCTGCAATTGCCCCCCGATTGGACGCCGCGCGGACAGTTTTTGCCCTTTCGCAAGGATGGCGCGGTTGTGTATCTGTCCGGCCAAATCTGCGAATGGGCGGGCGAAGTGACCCATTCAGGTCCGGTACTTGATACAACTGAGGGCATCGAGACGGCGCGAGAGGCGGCGAAGATCTGTGCGCTCAACCTGATCTACCGACTTCGCGAGGCCTGCGACGGCGATCTGGACCGCGTCGATGCAATCCTGCGTCTGGGTGGCTTTGTAAATTGCCTGTCAGGCTTTCCCAGCAGCCCGGCGGTGATCAACGGTGCCACGGAGGTGTTTATCGCATTGTTCGGAGAAGCGGGCTGGCATGCGCGCACAGCCGTGGGCGTGTCGGGCCTGCCTGGCAATGCCTCGGTGGAAGTGGACGCAGTGGTACGGTTGAAAAGCTAGGCTTTTGGCAATAGCGGTGGCGGCAAGGCGGGGCTGGCCGTTTCCAGCTTTGCGGCCAGCGCCAGCACTTGTGCATCTTGCCCCGGACGTGCGGCCAGCATCACCGATAGGGGCCTGCCCAATTGGTCCAAGCCCCATGGAATGCAGACAAGCGGTCCGCCAAAGACTGTCCAGGGTGTCAGCCAATCTTGAAAACCGGTTGTGCCATCGATCAACGGCGCGCCTGTCGGTACAGGTAATGTCAGGATTGTATCGACGCCCTCAAGCCCAGCCCAGAACGCCTGTTTTGCCTCAGCCACAAGGGCTTTGGCCTGGGCGATTTGATCGGGTGAAATGGCGGCACCCATGCGCAGACCCGCAAGAAACTTAGGCTTCAGTAACACTGCCTTCGTCTCGGCCAGCAGCGACCCATGTGCCACAAAAGCCTCGTAATTCATGATGGTTCGATGTGCCGCTACGATGGGTGTGACATTAGCGGTCAAAGGCCCTGTGGTGATCGCCGCACCAATGTCGAGCAAAGCGCGCGTGGCCCCCTGAAACCCTGCCAAAGTATCGTCATCTGGCAGCGCGGTTGTTTGCCAAAATCCACAAGCAGCAGTTTGGGCTGTTTTGTCTAATGGGGGCGCGCGGTAGGGGGCTACGACCGCAAAAGACTTTTGCGCCAAAGCAACAGATCGCGCGATGATCCCGACGGTGTCGAAACTGCGCGCAAGGGGCGTGACGCCTGTGGTCGGTATGACGCCATAGGATGGTTTGAACCCAACGACCCCACAATAAGCTGCAGGCCTGCAAAGCGACCCGGCCGTCTGGGTGCCAAGGGCTATATCGACCACGCCTGCGGCGACGGCGGCCCCGGACCCACTGCTGGACCCACCAGGTGAGCGGTTCAGGTCATGGGGATTTCGGCAAGCCGTTGGATCGGTAAATGCAAATTCAGTCGTCACCGTCTTGCCGATGATATGCGCACCCGCCTCGCGCAATTTGGCCACAACAGGGGCGTCGTGCAATGCCGGGGGCGCATCCTGGCAGGTGTCACTGCCATTGCGCGTGGGTACACCTGCAACATCAATGATGTCTTTGACGCCGACGCGCAGCCCCTCAAGCGGACCTTTGCCCCTTGCATCAGGCGGGCAGAGTTCGACAAAGGCATGAATGTGAGGCTCCCAACGCCGCAGGTTCTGGTCGTGGTCTTGGCCCGCGTCTTGCCTTGTGGGTGCGGGGTTCACGTCACGGCCCTTGTTACGCCAATCAGATGGTCACGCGAAATAAGCGCCTCAAGATCCGCGATGCTGCGGGTTTGCAGATCAGCGGGCGGTTGGGGCAAAACGAGATAGCGCATGTCGGCGTTACTGTCATGCACCACGAGCTGGATATCCTCGGACAGTTCCAGCCCAAATTCAGCCAGAACCTTGCGGGGTTCGCGCACCGAACGCGCACGATACGCCTTTGAGATATACCAAGAGGGCGGCTGCCCCAAAATGGATCTTGGATAACAAGAGCATAGGGTGCAGGTGATCAGGTTATGCACCTTTGGTGTATTTTCGACCACGATGATGCGCGCCTCGGTGACGGGGATGTCGAGTTCTTGTATCGCGGCACGCCCATCAGCCAGCAGGCGCGCATGATAGGCCGTATCTGTCCAGGCTTTCACGATAACTTTTGCGCCTAAATGAATGCCGGGGCTTTCGAGTTTTGCAATCGCACCTGTCACTTCAATTGCGCTCAACAGGCCTTTGGCAATCAGGACATCTTGCAATGCGTCAACGATAATCTGAGCCTCGATATTACCCGCCTCGTCTTCGACTATGATCGCCTCATGTTCGCCGTGGTCGTGATCATGGGGCATCGGATGTCTCCTGTGCTGG
>JAFMGZ010000049.1:0-8212 GCA_017854855.1 Sulfitobacter sp.
GCGCGGTCCTTGGATGATGTGATTGGCCGTGCGGATCTGCTGACGCAGGTGTCACGCGGTTCTGCGCATCTGGATGATCTGGACCTGAACCCGCTGTTGATCACGGTCGATGGGGCGCATGACAACGTCTATGACCGCGACAAGCCGCGCAACCCGGTGCTGGATACGCTGGATGCGCAGATCGTCAAGGATGCCGCGCGCTTCCTGGAGGATGGCGAAAAGATGCAGCTGTCCTATGCGGTGCAGAACACGCACCGGACCGTGGGTACACGGGTGTCGAGCCATATCGTCAAGAAATTCGGCATGCGCAACAGTTTGCAGCCAGATCACCTGACGGTGAAACTGACCGGGTCGGCGGGCCAATCGCTGGGTGCCTTTGCGGCACCGGGGCTGAAGCTGGAAGTGTCGGGCGATGCCAATGACTATGTTGGCAAGGGTCTGTCGGGGGGCACGATTGTTGTGCGCCCGTCGATGGCCAGCAGCATTGTCGCGGCTGACAATACGATCATTGGCAACACCGTTCTATACGGGGCGACCGATGGTTATCTGTTTGCCGCCGGACGTGCCGGTGAACGATTTGCGGTGCGCAATTCGGGTGCCAAGGTGGTGATCGAGGGCTGCGGCAGCAACGGTTGTGAATATATGACCGGCGGTGTTGCGGTGATCCTGGGGTCGATCGGTGCGAACTTTGGTGCCGGTATGACGGGTGGCATGGCCTATCTGTACGATCCACAGGGCAAGGCCCCTGCGATGATGAACCACGAGACATTGGTCAGCTGTCCGGTGACCGTGGATCATTGGATGGGTCAGCTGAAAGACCTGCTGGAGCGGCATCTGAAAGAGACCAACAGCCGCAGGGCTGCGGATATCCTGCAGCATTGGGACACGGAGAAGCATAATTTCTTGCAGATCTGCCCCAAAGAGATGCTGATCCATATCCCGGCCCCCTTGAGCTATGAAGAGGCGGCAATGCCGGCGGAGTGATGACATGGCCCGACCCGGCCGTCGTATCCGGGTTGGGCCAATCTGCCCTGACTGACGATCTTGGGCGTTCACAAGAACGGCGCTGACCCCTATAGCTGGGGCATGGCGCAGGCAAAGAAAACATCGAAAAAGACCAAGGTGCAGGGCATCACATGGCGACAGCGCCTGCGGCGCGTGCTGCTGCGCGCGGTGTCGGTGGTGTTCTTGATCGCTGTGGTGCTGGTGGTGCTGGGTGCAGTGTTCAACCCGCCCACGACGGCCTATATGTTTTCCGAGGGTCGCAGGCTGGGCGAGGTAAAGCAGACATGGGTGTCGCTGGACCAGGTGGCCCCGGTCATGGTGCGGTCAGCCGTGGCGGCGGAGGACGCGAATTTCTGCCAACATTGGGGGTTTGACCTGGTGGCGATCAAACTGGCGATTGCCGAAGGATCGTCGCGCGGGGCCTCTACCATCAGCCAGCAGACGGTCAAGAATGTCTATCTGTGGCATGGCCGGGCCTGGGTGCGCAAAGCGGCCGAGGCGCTGATCACCCCCTTGGTCGAGGCGGTCTGGTCCAAGCGGCGGATCATCGAGGTCTATCTGAACATCGCGGAATTTGACGAGGGCGTTTTCGGCGTGGAGGCGGCGGCGCGGCACTACTTTGGCGTGGCGGCGGCGGATTTGTCGGCGACGCAGGCGGCAAGGCTGGCGGCGATCCTGCCGTCGCCCAAGACGCGATCGGCCTCAAGGCCCAGCAGCTATGTCCGCCAAAGGGCCCAGCAGGTGCGCGACGGTGCCGCGACAATCCGCAAGGATGGGCGTTCGGCCTGTTTCGAGAGTTGAATTGCCCCGCCAGAGAGGGCATTGAGAAGGGTAAGTTCACCAAATCAAGGTCATTGTGATGGCGCGTTTGTTTCACGTTCCCCTTTCTCCGTTCTGCCGGAAGGTTCGTTTGAGCCTGGCGGAGAAGAAGATCGAAGTGGAATTGGTCGAGGAACGTTATTGGGAGCAGGACCCCGATTTCATGCGCCGCAACCCTGCGGGCAAGGTGCCGGTGCTGCGGCTGGATGGCATCATGATGTCGGAGAGTGCCGCGATCTGTGAATATATCGAAGAGACCCGGCCAGAGCCGTCGCTGATGCCCACCGACCCCGCCGAGCGGCTGGAAGTGCGCCGGTTGGTCAATTGGTTCGACGACAAGTTTCATACCGAGGTCACGTCGAAGCTGCTGTATGAGCGGGTCAACAAGAAGATGATGAAGATGGGCTATCCCGACAGCGCCAATGTCAAGGCGGGTGCCAAGGCGATCAAGTATCATCTGGATTACATGGCATGGCTGCTGGATCATCGCCGCTGGCTGGCGGGGGATGTCATGACGCTGGCGGATTTTGCGGCGGCGGCGCATTTGTCGTCGTTGGATTATATCTCTGACGTGGATTGGAACCGGTCAGATGCGGTCAAGGACTGGTATGCCAAGATCAAGTCAAGGCCCGCGTTTCGGGCGCTGCTGGCGGATCAGGTGTCGGGATTTCCGCCACCCCGGCATTACAATGATCTGGATTTCTGAAGGTCTGCGTTTTCGCGGTGACGTTCTGCGCGGGGAGGGGCCTGTGCACAGGTATTTAAGGCCAAAAAGAGAATGGACCTGAAAGCAAAGCTGGTTGAACAGGCGCTGGCCGAAGGGTTTGTGGCCTGCCGGGTGTGCCGCCCCTGGGATGTGCCCGAGGTGCCGGGCCGGTTGGCGGATTTCGTGGCGGCCGGGTATCATGGGCAGATGGGCTGGATGGAAGAGCGGATGGGCTGGCGGGGGAACCCGGCGGCGCTGTGGCCCGAGGCGAGATCGGTGATCATGCTGGCGGAGAGTTATGCGCCGCGCCATGATCCGTTGGCGGTGCTGGATCAGCCCGGCAAGGGTGCGGTATCGGTCTATGCGCAGGGGCGGGATTATCATGATGTGGTCAAGAAGAGGCTGAAGCGCCTGGCGCGGTGGCTGATTGAGCAGGCGCCTTGCGAGGTCAAGGTCTTTGTGGATACGGCACCGGTGCCGGAGAAGGCATTGGCGCAGGCGGCGGGGCTGGGGTGGCAGGGTAAACATACCAATGTTTTGAGCCGGGATTGGGGCAATTGGGCCTTTTTAGGCTCTGTTTTCACCACGCTTGAGCTGGCGGCGGATGCGCCGGAGGTGGATCATTGCGGGAGTTGCAGGGCTTGTCAGGATGTCTGTCCGACGGATGCGTTTCCGGCCCCCTACAGGCTGGATGCGCGGCGGTGCATTTCATATCTGACGATTGAGCATTCCGGGCCTGTGGACCTGGAGTTGCGGGCCAGGATGGGCAACCGGATTTATGGCTGTGACGATTGTCTGGCGGTTTGTCCGTGGAACAAGTTCGCGGTTGCGGCCAGTGACATGCGCTATCATGGCCGGGAGGTAGCGCCGTCTGATCTGGCGGATCTGGCGGGGTTGGATGATGCGGCGTTCAGGGCGCGGTTTTCGGGATCACCGATCAAGCGGATCGGGCGGGACCGGTTTGTGCGCAATGTGCTTTATGCGATTGGCAATTCCGGCATGCCCGCTTTGGCACCTGTTGCGCGGGGGCTGGTTGAGGATGCGGATGCTGCTGTGGCGGATGCGGCGCGTTGGGCGGTGGCGCGGTTGGCGGTATCGTGACGCAATTGGGCTGGCATGTCCGGGATTTGGCCTTACACCACTGCTAGACGGACAAGGAGAACCTCATGGCGTTGCTTTTGGGTGTGGATACGGGCGGGACCTATACGGATGCGGTATTGATCCGCGATGAGGAGGTGGTCATCGCCTCGGCCAAGTCGCTGACCACGCGGCATGATCTGGCGATTGGTGTGGGGGCGGCTGTGCGTGCTGTGCTGGCGGAGGCGGGCGTGGCGGCGGCGGATGTGGCGATGGCGTCCTTGTCCACGACGCTGGCCACCAATGCGCTGGTTGAGGGGCAGGGCGGGCGCGTGGCGCTGATCTATATCGGGTTTCGCGAAAAGGATCTGGCCAGCCATGGGTTGGCCGAAGCCTTGAAGGGCGATCCCGCGCTGGTTCTTGAGGGAGGCCACAACCATGCGGGCGGTGAGGCCAGACCGTTGGATGAGGCGGGGCTAATCGCCTTTTTAGAGACGCATAAGGATGATGTGAGCGGCTTTGCCGTGGCCAGCCAGTTTGCCACGCGCAATCCCGCGCACGAGCTGCGGGCGGCGGCATTGGTCACGCAGATGACGGGCAAGCCTGTATCGGCCTCGCATCAGTTGTCGGCCAAGCTGAATGGGCCGAAGCGTGCGATGACCGCCGTGCTGAATGCGCGGTTGATTGGGATGATCGACCGGTTGATCGGTCGGGCAGAGGATACGTTGATTGGGCTGGGGATCACCGCGCCCTTGATGGTGGTGCGCGGCGATGGTGCGTTGATTTCATCGGCGCAGGCACGCGAGCGGCCGATCGAGACGATCCTGAGCGGGCCTGCCGCGTCCATCGTTGGGGCGCGCTGGATGACCGGGGCGGATCTGGCGCTGGTCAGCGATATTGGCGGGACGACAACGGATGTGGCCCTGTTGAAGGGCGGGCGTCCGATGATTGATCCGGCGGGGGCGCGGGTCGGTCCCTATCGGACCATGGTCGAGGCTGTGGCGATGCGCACCACCGGGCTGGGCGGTGACAGCGAGGTGCATTTCATTTCTGAAGGTCTGCAGGGCGGTGTGACGCTGGGGCCGAAACGGGTCTTGCCGATTTCATTGATCGCGGTCGAAGCGCCGGATGTGGTGCACCGGGCGCTGGATACGCAGCTGCGGTCGGTCACCCCCGGAGAGCATGACGGGCGTTTTGTGCGGGCCGTGGCGGGGATGAGCCAAGAGGGCATCGGGCCGCGTGAGGCGGAGCTGTTGGCGCGGATTGGCGAGGGGGTGCATCCACTGGGTGATGTGCTGCGGGCGCGGATCGAACAGGGCGCGTTGAAGCGGCTGGTGGAGCGGGGGCTGGTGCAGCTGGCCGGGGTGACGCCATCGGATGCCAGCCATGTGCTGGGCCGGGTGATGGAATGGGATACGGGGGCGGCGCGCAAGGGGCTGCAATTGTTCGGACGCCGCAGGACCGGATCGGGCAACGTGCTGTCCAACAACGAGGAAGACGTGGCGCGGATGATCGTGGACCGGCTGACCCATCAAACCGGATTGGCCCTGTTAGAGACTGCTTTTGCCGAGGAAGAGCAGGGTTTTGACGCAGAACCCGAAGTATTGGCGCGGCATATGTTGATGCAGCGCGGGATGGCGGGGCACCGCGGGTTGGTCAAGCTGGAGACGGGATTGAGCGTGCCTGTTGTCGGGCTGGGCGCATCGGCACCGTCGTATTATCCGGCGGTTGGCGAATTGCTGGGTTGTGAGATGATCCTGCCGCAATATGCCGGGGTGGCCAATGCGATCGGCGCTGTGGTGGGCCGGGTGACCATGCGCCAAAGCGGCACGATCACCTCGCCCAGCGAGGGGAAATACCGGGTGCATCTGGTCGAGGGGCCGCAGGATTTCGGTGATCAGCATGCGGCGCTGGATATGTTGGAAGAGGTTCTGCGCCGCGCCGCCATTGCGGATGCGCAGGCGGCGGGTGCCGAGGATATTCAGGTCAGCGTGGCGCGCGACATCCGCACCGCCGGGATAGAGAGCCGGGAAGTGTTCGTGGAGGCGGTGCTGACGGTTGAGGCGGCAGGGCGGCCACGGGTGGCGGTATAGGTGCCGCGCGCGATTTGGCGTGGATCAGATGACGACATCAAGGGTTGCGATTTCGCCGCCCTGATCGGTGGGTTCAAACACCATTGAAACCGCCTGGGCCTGTGGGTCTGACATGCGGTTGAACAGGCGGTCCTGCCGGTTGGCCGGATGCCCGTCGATATAGAACTGCGTGGTCAGGATCTCTTGGGTTTTGTCAAAGACCTTGACGTGAATATGCGGGGTGCGGCCGGGGTAGGTGACCGGTTTGATGGTGCGAAAGACATAGCGACCGTCCGCGTCGGTGATGTCATGTCCAAACCCCTGAAAGGCCGGATCGAAGGGGATGGATTGGCGGTCACCACTGTGAAGGTATTTGCCGTTGGTATCGCATTGCCAGATTTCAATCCGGTGACCGGCCCGCGGCGCGCCGGTCTGGTCCAGGATACGCCCTGTGAGGGTGATCACCTCACCGCCGGCTTCTTGGACGGCACCGATGAGTTTGACCAGATCATTGTCCACATCGGCGCGGCGCATGGAGGCTGTGGGATAGAACGGCCCTTCCATTGCGCGGGGTGTCAGGCCAGCGGCGGACAGGGGTTTGGCGAGCGCTGACAAGCCCAATGCAGCAAAGGCGCGGGTGATCAGGCTGCGGCGGGTCGGGGTGTTGTCTGTCATGTGCTGGAGGCTCCGGTTGAAGGCAATTTGGTATGACACGCAACTGGGCGGAGTTTCCGTCGCGATTTGCGGCAGAAATTTTGGTTTTGGCGGGGGGGTGGTGTGTTTTGGCTACCCCGGATGGGGTAGCCGATGTTGTCACTCTGCCGCAGCGCGTTTGGGCAGGACCCAATCGGCGCGGGGGAAGTGGCAGGTATAGCCGTTTGGAATGCGCTCAAGATAGTCTTGATGCTCTGGCTCGGCCTCCCAGAAATCGCTGACGGGTTCGACTTCGGTGACGACCTTGCCTGGCCAGAGGCCCGAGGCTTCGACGTCAGCGATTGTGTCGAGTGCCACGGCTTTCTGGTCTTCGTTTTCATAGTAGATCGCTGAACGGTAGCTCATGCCCCGGTCATTGCCCTGGCGGTTGAGCGTGGTCGGATCGTGGATCTGAAAGAAGAATTCAAGCTGTTCGCGGTAGGATGTCTTGGCGGGGTCAAAGATCACTTCGATCGCTTCGGCATGGGTGCCGTGGTTGCGATAGGTGGCATTGGGCACATCGCCGCCCGAATATCCCACACGGGTCGAGATGACGCCGGGGCGGCGGCGGATCAGGTCTTGCATGCCCCAGAAACATCCTCCGGCCAGTACTGCGCGTTCTGTTGTCATGTCACGTCCTCCACTTGGTTGATGTAGTCGCCATAGCCTTCGGCTTCCATGTCGTCGCGGTGGACGAAACGCAGCGAGGCCGAGTTGATGCAGTAGCGCAGGCCGCCACGGTCCGGCGGGCCGTCGGGAAAGACGTGGCCGAGGTGGCTGTCGCCGTGTTTGCTGCGCACTTCGGTGCGGATCATGCCCAGCGATGTGTCGCGCAATTCGGTGACGTTTTCGATGGCTTTGGTAAAGCTGGGCCAGCCGCAGCCGGATTCGTATTTGTCGGCAGAGGCAAAAAGGGGTTCGCCGCTGACGATATCGACGTAGATGCCCGGCTCTTTGTTATAGAGCAGTTTGCCGGTGCCGGGGCGTTCGGTGCCGCTTTTTTGGGTGACGTAGAATTCTTCGGGCGAGAGGGCGGCAAGCGCCTCTGGGCTTTTTTCGTAATGGGCCATGGTGCCTCCGTAGTGTGGTGTCAGGGCATTAGATGGGGTGAAAGGCGAAAATTCAAAGCCTTTGTGACAGGTCGTGCACTTCAACGTGAACTAAACGGGTGTCTCGTGCGTTGGGGTGGTATAGTTGGAGGTGTGCTATGCGCGTGATCATGATACTGCTTTTGAACCTGATTGTTGGAGGAACCGCAATGGCGGCACCAAGAGACGTTAGTTTTTCCAATATTGATGGGGGAACATTGAACCTGAGCCAATGGGCGGGTCAGCCGATATTGGTGGTCAATACCGCATCGCAATGCGGCTTTACGCGGCAGTACAGCGGGCTGCAGGAACTGTATGATACCTACAAGGACCGTGGGCTGGTGGTGCTGGCGGTGCCGTCGGATGACTTTAACCAGGAATTGGATAGTGCGGCGGCGGTCAAGGATTTCTGCGAGATCACATTCGGTCTGGACCTGCCGATGACCGATATCACCCATGTCAAAGGCACCAGCGCGCATCCGTTTTACCAGGCGGTCAAAGCCGAGACGGGGTTCGCGCCGGGCTGGAATTTCAACAAGGTGCTGATCGCACCGGATGGCAAGGTTGCGGGCACCTGGGGTGCCACGACCAAGCCCACATCGCGCAGTATCACGCGCGCGGTTGAGGCATTGCTGGACTAGGCACCGGTCGGTAGGCTGCCGGTAAAGGAGCCTGCCGATGTCTGACCAAGAGCCTGATCTGAATGCCGCCTATGCGCTGGAGACGCCGGAGGACAACCGGCGGCTTTATGC
>JAFMGZ010000049.1:8513-27265 GCA_017854855.1 Sulfitobacter sp.
AGTGCGGGGACATTCACCCATGGGCATGTCGGGCCCGATGCCTTGGACGAATTGCTGCGGGTTGCGCGCAAGGGTGCTGTTTTCGTGCTGAGCATCAATGCCGCGCATTTTGAGGCGCGGGGGTTTGCCGCCAAATTCGCCGCGTTAGAGCCTGTTATTGACCGTGTTGAGCACCGGGTCGTGAATATCTATGGGCCGGGTGCGGAGGCCGCGCATCAAGATGATCAGGCCCATATCGCCGTGTTCTGGAAGCGGTGATTGCCCCCTTGCGGCACTCTTTGTTGATCTGGATCAGGGAAGTGGCCCGGGTGTTGTGCCATATAGGGGTCGCGAACCCGGCGCGTTTTCGAAAGAACCCTGAGCCCCTTGGCCTTGGTTCAAATCAAGGATTTCGACCTGTTGAGCGGTGCGCGATGGATCAGGTATTTCGACAGACGCGTTGGTTCGAAGGATCAAATATGGAGGGGGTAGGATGCTGGATATTGCGACGTCAAAGGTTATCCAAATCATCGAATATGGCCATGAGATTGAGCGGGCGAAGTCCGAGCTGCTTGGTTTTCTGGAAACCTTGAATGTTGATGAACAGGCAAGCCTGATTGCGATCATGTGGGTCGGGCGAGAAAGCTTTGCGCCCGAAGACGTGCGGGAGGCGGTAGAGACCGCCAGACGCGAGGCGGTCACACCAACGGCGGATTATCTGATCGGGACACCGCATTTTCCGGACCATCTGGCGGCGGGTCTGGAATTGCTGGGACTGGCCGAAGAGGATGCCCTTTAGCGGGACCGGTTCTTGGCTGTATCGGCCCAGAGCACCTTGCCGTCCGAGGCTTCCATGCCTGGCGGGTTGCCATAGGCCGCGCGGTAACTTTTGGAGAAATGCGACAGGGATTGAAAGCCGCAGGCGACGCAGACATCAGTCACGCTGAGGTCGGTCTGGCGCAGCAGGTTGCGGGCCTTTTCCAGCCGCAGATGCAGGTAATACCGTTTGGGCGAGGTGGAGAGATATTTGGCGAACAGCCGCTCCAATTGCCGGGTGGACAGGTTTACCACCTTGGAGATTTCATCGGGGCGCAGCGGATCTTCGAGGTTGTTTTCCATGATTTGCAGGGTCAGCAGCAGCTTGGGATTGCGCACTTCGGGGCGCGATTGCAAGGACATGCGCTGTCCCTGGCTATGGGCGCGCGGCACGGTATAGACCAGTTGGTCGGCCACCCATGTGGCCAGTTCAACCCCGTAGTCCGCATGAACGCGGGACAGCATCAGATCCATCGAGGCCGCACCGCCCGCAGTGGTAAAGACCCGGCCATCCACGGTGAACAGCGTGTCTTCCATGATCACATCGGGCAGCATTTCGGCAAGCGCGGTCTTGTATTCCCAATGGGTCGTGACCCGTTTGCCCCCAATGAGCCCGGCCTGCGCCAGCGTATAGGTCCCCGAGGAGAGCGCGCCGTAGTCCATGCCCTTGCGGGTTTCGCGGCGCAGCCAGTTCAGGACCGCCTTTGTGCTGCCCCGCCCTGCGTTTTCGCCTGCGCAGACCACGAGGGTTTCGTTGCGGTCCAGACTGGGAAGGGCGGCGTCGGTGTCAATGCGCACGCCGTTATAGGCGGCGACGGGACCGCCGCCTTCTGAGATCAGCCGCCAGGAATAGAATTTGCGGCCGGAAGGGTGGTGGTTGGCCAGTGACAGGCAATCCAGCGCACAAGAGAAACCCAGCGTTGAAAAGCCGGGGATCAGCAAAAAGGCATATGCCTTTGGGGGGGTATTGGGGCCATCAGGTGTCATTGGGGCCATTTAGACATGTATCGTGGTCATTTGGGACGCCGATCTGCGGCATGCGAGGTCGTATTCAGGCCTTGCCCTGACGCGAGATCTGGACCGCCAGAATGCCAGCGGCGATGATCACGACGCCCAGGATATCGCGGGCCCCCAGTGGTTCGGACAGCAGCAGGGCGGCGACGGCCACGCCAAAGAACGGGTTGAGGAAGTGGAAGGTGGCGGCACGGGTGGCCCCCACGCGATTGACCAGCCAGAACCAGATGATCGTCGCGGCCAGGCCCGGCACCAGGCAGGTGTAGGTAAAGGCAAACAGCAGCGGCCAGGATGGGTCAAGACGGGGCGTTTCAAACAAGAAGGTTGCCATGGCAAGGGTCACGCAGCCGACCAGCATTTGCAGGCCCACGATCATCAGGAAATTCCCCCCCGAAGTGGCACCGCGCACCAGCAGTGTCGCCGCGCTGAGGGCCAGCACGCCCACCACGCAGAGCGCCACGCCGACCATGTCGACGCCACCGCTGAGCCGTGCACCCATAATGATGGCCACGCCGATGACACCTGCCACCAGCCCCGCCAGCCCAAGTGGTTTGAGCTTTTCGCCCAAAAAGGCCCAGACGGCAAAGCCCACGATCAGTGGCATGGTCGATGCGATGATCGCCGCCAGCGAGGCCTGGATGGTTTGCATCGCGACGAAATTCAGGCCCAGATAGACGGCGTTTTGCAGGATGCCAAAGACGATGGTGGCCCGCCACTGCGCGGGGGTCAGGCGCATGGACTGCCCCAGCGCCAGGGCGATCCCGACCCCCAGCAGCCCAGAGATCAGATACCGCAAGGACAGGGCAAAGAGCGGTGACATGTCCGCCACGATGATGCGCGCCGATGTAAAGGCCGAGGACCACATCATGGCAAAGACAATGCCCATGAGAATTGCCTTGATGTCCATGGTGCCTGCTCTCCTGCGCTGCGCTGTGCGACCTTTCCCCAGATCGGGGGCAAGGGCAAGGGAGCAGGCCCTTGCAAAGATGCGCGAACGGTGAGGATGGTGGTGCCATGCAAAAAGGGGCCACCCGGAAGGTGACCCCTTTCGCGCTGTTGCCAGCTGGTTTGGCTTAGCCGTTCACGCTGTCTTTGAGCGCTTTGGCGATGGTCATTTTCACGACCTTATCCGCCTCTTTCTTGAATTGCTCGCCGGTTGCCGGGTTGCGGACCATACGCTCTGGACGCTCGCGGCAGTAGATTTTGCCAACGCCGGGCAGGGTCACGGCACCGCCGCCGGACACTTCGTTGGTGATCAGGTTGCAAACGGCATCAAGTGCTGCGCTTGCGGATTTCTTGTCGGAACCCATCTCTTCTGCCAGTGCGGCGACGAGCTGAGTCTTTGTCATTGGTTTGCTTGCCATGTTCTTTTTCTCCTTAGACCGCCCGATGTTGGGCCTCCTGTGCAGAAAGTAACGGTATGTTGTAGGGTAACACAACGAATATTGAGCCGGAAAACCCTGAAAACAGCTATTTTTGGCGGTTTTTTCGGGATTGGCGGCTGTCAGAGGAAGGCGGTTTCGTCAAAAGAGCGCAATTTCCTGCTGTGGATGCGTTCCAGCGGGGTGGAGCGCAGCAGTTCCATGGCGCGGATTCCGATCATGAGATGGCGTGAAACCTGGGTTTTATAGAAGTCAGAGGCCATGCCGGGCAGCTTTAGCTCTCCGTGCAGGGGTTTGTCAGAGACGCAGAGCAAGGTGCCATAGGGCACGCGGAAACGGTAGCCGTTGGCGGCGATTGTCGCGCTTTCCATGTCCAGGGCGATGGCGCGGGATTGGGACAGGCGCTGCACCGGGCCGGATTGGTCGCGCAGCTCCCAGTTGCGGTTGTCGATCGTGGCGACCGTGCCGGTGCGCATGATGCGCTTCAGCTCATACCCTTCCAGTTGGGTGACCTGGGCCACGGCGCGTTCCAGTGCGATCTGGATTTCGGCCAGCGCGGGGATCGGGACCCAGACGGGCAGGTCATCATCCAGCACGTGATCTTCGCGCAGGTAGGCATGGGCCAGGACAAAATCGCCCAAGGCCTGTGTGTTGCGCAGCCCTGCGCAGTGCCCCACCATCAGCCAGGCATGGGGGCGCAGCACGGCGATATGGTCGGTCGCGGTTTTGGCATTCGAGGGGCCGACGCCGATGTTGACCAGCGTGATGCCCGAGCCATCGGCGCGTTTGAGGTGATAGGTCGGCATTTGCGGGGTCTTGGGGCTGGCTGGCAGGGGCGCGTCGCCATCGGTGATCTCCGCGTTGCCGGTTGAGACAAAGGAGGTATAGCCGCTGTCTGGGTCTTTCAGCTGGGCGCGGGCGAAATCCTCAAACTCGGTCACGTAGAACTGGTAGTTGGTAAAGAGCACGTGACATTGGAAATGCTCAGGATCGGTGGCGGTGTAATGGGCCAGCCGCGCCAGTGAGTAATCCACGCGCTGGGCGGTGAAGGGTGCCAGAGGGCGGATGTCATCGACCGGGGGCTGGGTGCCGTTGACGATGTCATCATTGGTGGTCGACAGGTCGGGCACGTCAAACAGATCGCGCAGGGTGAAATCAGCCGCGCCGTCCTGAGGGATGTTGGCGGCATTGTCACCGGTCACGGCAAAGTGGATCGGCATCGGCGTGTCCGAGATGCCGATGATCACCGGCTGGTCGTGGTTTTCGATCAGCAGGCCGATTTGCTGGATCAGATAGTTCCGGAACAGATCGGGCCGGGTGATCGTTGCCGAAAAGGTGCCCGGCGATGAGACATGGCCAAAGCTGAGGCGGCTGTCGACCTGCGCAAAAGACTGGGTGCGAAAGGTGATTTGGGGATAGAAGGCGCGGATGCGGGTATCGGCGGGCGGCTGTTCCAGCACGCGGGCGAAATGGTCGCGCAGGAAATCGGTGGCCTGTGTATAGAGCATGGTCAGCCGGTCCACGGCGGCGGTGGCATCGGTGAATTGTTCGGGCGATGGCGCGTCGGGGGTGAGAATTTTGCTCATGTTTGTGGCTCTAATACGGGGATAAATTCAAATGTGCGCACGTCGACCAGCCCCAGATCCGAGATGCGCAGTTCGGGGATCACCACGAGGGCCAGCAGGGAATGTTGCATATAGGCGTTGTTTAGGGTGCAGCCGCAATCGCGCATGGCCTGCATCATCTGGTCGGCCTTGGCGGCGACCTGGGCGGCGGGCTGGTCTGACATCAGGCCCGCGATGGGCAGTTCCAGCAGGGCCAGTTCCGCGCCCTCGCGGTAGATGGTGATGCCGCCGCCGACCTCGCGCAGGCGGTTGGCGGCCAGCGCCATCTGGTCGGTATCGGTGCCCACCACGATCATGTGGTGGCTGTCATGGGCCACGGTTGAGGCCATGGCCATTTTGCCTGTGTAGCCAAAGCCCGAGACAAAGGCATTGACCACGCCGCCGGTGGCGCGGTGGCGTTCGACCAGCGCGATCTGGGCGACCTCGCCGCTTGGCTGCACCCGGCCATCGGTCACGGGCAGTTCGAATTTGAGGGCGCGGGTGGGGGCCTGGTTTTCAACCACGCCAATCACATTGGCGGTGACGGCATTGGCCCCGGCGGGGGCGGTGATCTGAAAGTCAGCGCCGGTCAGGGTCTTGCCCATGTTCACGGTTTGGCGCGCGGTATCGGGCCAGTTGTAATGGGGGCAATCCACCAGACAGACGCCGTCCTGTGCCACGATCTGGCCGCGCGCGATGACGGTTTCGATCGGCAGAGAGGTGAGGTCGGAGGTCAGGATCACATCCGCGCGCCGCCCCGGAGTGAGCGACCCGATGTCGCGTTCCAGACCAAAGTGGGTGGCGGTGTTGATCGTGGCCATTTGCAGCGCGATCAGCGGATCACAGCCGCAGTCGATGGCATGGCGCACCACGCGGTTCATATGGCCGTCATTCACCAATGTGCCGGAATGACAATCATCGGTGCACAGGATCATATTGCGCGGGTCCAGTCCCTTTTTGGTGATCGCGGTGATCTGGGTTTCCACGTCATACCAAGCCGAGCCGAGCCGGATCATTGCGCGCATCCCCTGACGCATCCGCGCTATGGCGTCTGCCTCACAGGTGCCCTCATGATCATCGGCAGGGCCACCGGCGACATAGGCGGCAAAGGCGGGTCCCAGATCGGGAGAGGCATAATGCCCGCCCACGGTCTTGCCTGCGCGTTGGGTGGCGGCGATCTCGGCCAGCATTTGCGGATCGGCGTTTGAGACACCGGGGAAGTTCATCATCTCGCCCAGACCGATGATGCCGGGCCATGCCATGGCTTCGGCCACATCCTCGGCGCTGATTTCAAATCCGGTGGTCTCCATCCCCGGGGCGGAGGGCGCGCAGGAGGGCATCTGGGTGAAAATGTTGATGGGCTGCATCAGCGCCTCATCATGCATCATGCGCACGCCCTTGAGGCCCAGCACATTGGCGATCTCATGGGGGTCGGTGAACATGGATGTTGTGCCATGGGGGATCACGGCACGGGCAAATTCAGCCGGTGTCAGCATGCCGCTTTCGATATGCATATGGCCGTCGCACAGACCGGGGATCATATAGCGCCCCTGCGCGTCTATGATTTGGGTGTCGGGGCCACGGCAATGGCTGGCATCAGGGCCGACAAAGGCGATGCGCCCTGCGGTGATGGCGATGTCGTGACCGGGCAGCGCCTCACGGGTGTGAACGTTGACCCAAATGCCATTGGTGATGATCGTGTCAGCAGGGCTGCGGCCGGCAGCGGTGTTGACCAGTTGCGGGGCCAGATCGGCCCATGTGGGGAAAGATGCTTGCGTCATGTCCAAAGGTGCCACAGGGTTTGGGCAGGTTCAAGCGGTAGCGTTAACGGGGTGGCGTAAATGGGGTATGACACAATCAGCGCAGAGGATTTTGGTGCCAGCCTGCGGGGCATGGGGCTGAACCTGCTGGTGCGGGATGTGAAGGGCGAAGTCGCCTTTTTAGAGACTGTTTTTGGGATGAAGGCCTATCAGCCCACGGCGGATTTTGCGATCATGACTTATGGGGATCAGGTGTTTCAGCTGCACAGTGACGGGACCTATCACGCCAATCCGCTGCTGGCGCTGCTGCCTGAAAACCCGCCGCGCGGGGCGGGGATCGAGATCAGGCTGTATGACAGCGACCCCGAGCAGGCCTGTGTTAAGGCCGAAGCCGTCGGTGCCACGATATTGCAAGCGCCCAAAGACAAGCCACACGGGCTGCGCGAGGCCTATATTCTATGCGATAACGGGTATGCCTGGGTGCCGAGCAGACCGATCTAGACGATGCCGAAAAACCGCTGTGGTATTTCATAGATACTGCTGGATTTGGGCGGATCAAAATGATGCAGTTCATGGGATCTGGGCCGAAAGGTGTTTTGCATCATTTTGCGGTGCATTGAGAAATCAAAACTGCTGTCGATGTCACGTTCGGAAAACTCTTTGAATGTCGCATCATCATCGCGGTTGTTTCCAAACCATTGGCGGTTGGTTGTCGTTTCACGGACTTTGCTTACACCCTGCGCCTTTATCGCCTCGCCTCTGCGATCCAGCGTTTCGGCATAAAGATCAACGTCGCAATATTTCATATGAAACAGGTACAGGGAGGCAGGTGCATCCAGCGTTTCATGTGAGGCGAAATGGCCGCCCCTGGACAATTTGGTGGGGTGGCTGATGATACAGGGTTTTGAGTACCAAGAGTTTATTGTCGCAAAACGGCGTGGCCCGATGATGTGCGGTTCGATCCCGTCCTTTTCGCGGTCAGGCAGGTGCACGATTTCCAAACCAAATGCAGTGCGGACGGTGCGCGCCTTGGCCTTGGCCATGAAACTGCCCAGATCTTCGCCGCTTGCGGGATCGACGACGACAAATTCATCCACGTCTACCACGATGACATGGGTGAACCATTGCCGCAGCCCGGTCATCAGGTTGTTTTGCGTGCGCCAGCGTCTGGCAGTGAAACCGTTGGTGCGATTGTCCGGGATCGGGATCAGGTTGCAGCCTGCTGCGATTTCGCGCACTGCCTGCTGATTGCCGTGATTGATGATATACAGGGCTTCTTTGCCAAACAGGCCGCCATAATAGGACACGAATTTGCGCAGCATGACATTGTCATCGCGGACCATGGTGATCACACATACATTGTCCTGCATCGCATTCGCCCATCTTTTGTTTTGATTATTGAGGAAAGTATAGTTGGTTGGTCATGGCGATATAAAATGTAGCACCGGCGTCTTTCGGCAAGGGAGAGAAACGATATGAATGTCACGCAAATGAAACCGAACATGGATCATTGGCAGGAACGTGTCGATATGGCTGCGGCCTTTCGCTGGACCGCGCGGCTGGACATGCACGAAGGGGTGGCGAACCATTTTTCACTGGCGGTGAATGATGCGGGGACGCAGTTCCTGATGAACCCCAACCAGGTGCATTTCAGCCGGATCAAGGCCAGCGATCTGTTGCTGGTCGATGCCAATGACCCAGATACCCTGTCAGGACCGAATGCGCCTGATCCGACGGCCTGGGGCTTGCACGGCGGGGTGCACCGGGCCTGCAAACATGCGCGCTGTGTGATGCATGTGCATTCGATCTACGCCACTGTGCTGGCCTGCCTGCAAGACAGCCGCCTGCCGCCGATTGACCAGAACGCATGTACCTTTTTCAACCGTGTGGTGATTGACGAAGATTACGGCGGCTTGGCCTTTGAGGATGAGGGCGCGCGCTGTGCGCGGCTGCTGACGGACCCCAAGCAAAAGGTCATGGTTATGGGCTCTCATGGGGTGATGGTGATCGGTGACACCGTGGCGGATACGTTCAACCGGCTCTATTATTTTGAGCGGGCGGCAGAGACCTATATCAAGGCCTTGCAGACTGGTCTGCCGCTGCGCCGCATCCCCGATGACATCGCCGAAAAGACCGCGCAGGAGCTGGAGAATTATCCCGAACAGGACGCGCGGCACTTGGCGGAGCTGAAGGCTATCCTGGATGCAGAAGGGTCGGATTATGCGGGATAGGGGCGCCTGTCATGGCTGAATGGAACCATACCTCTGCAACGCCCATCGCGGTGTCGCCGCTGTGGCAATGGCCGCCCCGGCCGCTGCTGGTTCTGAAATGGTATGCCGATAGTTGGTTTTTCCTGACGATCAATATGGGCATTCTGGCCTTGGCGACGCTGAGTTACCTGTGGTTCAGCCCGACGCTGGAACAGAGCCTAACATGGGGCTTTTCCTGGGTTGCGCTGATTTTCCTGCGCAACTTTGTGCTGGTGGTGCTGATCGCGGGCGGGTTGCATTTGTGGTTCCACAAGTACCGGCTGCAAGAGGACAAGCTGAAATATGACCCGCGCCCTTTTCCGCGCAAGGGGCGGATGTACAGTTTCAATTCGCAGCTGTTGGACAATATGTTCTGGACGCTGGCCAGTGGCGTGACGATCTGGTCGGGGTTTGAGGCCTTGTTCTGGTGGCTGCTGGCCAATGGCTATGCGCCCTCAACCACCTTTGCGCAGACGCCCATTTGGTTTGTGGCGTTCTTTTTCGTGATTCCTGTATGGGAGAGCTTCTATTTCTACTGGATACACCGGTTGCTGCACAGCAATGCGCTGTACCGTTTTCATGCGCTGCATCATCGCAATACCGATATCGGGCCGTGGTCGGGGCTGTCGATGCATCCGGTGGAACATGGGTTCTATTTCGGCACGGTGATCATTCATCTGATCCTGCCCAGCCATCCGGTGCATTTGATCTTTCATCTGATGTTCTACGGGCTTTTGGCCATCACCTCGCATACCGGGTTTGAGGGGCTGTGGTTTCGCAATGCCAAACGGATCCATCTGGGCAATTTCCATCATCAGCTGCATCACCGGTTCTTTGAGGTGAACTATGGCAATCTGGATGTCCCTTGGGACAAGCTGTTCGGGTCGTTCCATGATGGCACGCCCGAGGGAAAGGCCCGAATGAAAGAAAGGTTGGCGGCGCGTAAATCTGTGTGATGCGTTGCGCGTGCAATAGGGATTGGGTTAACTGCGCGGCAAGAGATTTCAGGTAGGACCGTGCAGTATGAACATTCTTTTTGTGCATCAGAATATGCCGGGCCAATACCGCGAATTGGTGCAATGGCTGGCAGCGCAAAAGCAGCACAGGATCTATTTCATCACCCAAAGGGCAAAGCCCCCGGAAATGGTCGGTGTGGGCACCGCAGTCTACAAGGCGCACTATAGGCCCGGCAAGGACAGCTATGGGCTGTCCAAGGTGTGGGAGGAAGCGGTGGGTGCGGGATTTGGCGCCGCAACAGCAGCCAAGAAGCTGGAAGTCGACCATGGTTTCAAGCCCGATATCGTGATCGGCCATGTCGGCTGGGGCGAATTGACATTCTTCAAGCAGGTCTGGCGGGAAGTGCCGATCATCGGCTTTTTCGAATATTACTACAATATGGATGGCGGGCTGGTTGGCTATGACCCTGACGAGCCGATTTCGGCCCATGCGCCCTTTTTGATGCAGGCGCGCAATTCCGTGCCGCTGGCGAATATTGAGGTGGTGGATCAGGGCCATTGTCCGACCTATTGGCAGCGCGACCGTTTCCCGGCCAGTTTTCATGACCGGATGTATGTCTGCCATGACGGCATCAGGACCGATAAATTGCGGCCGCGGCCCGATGTTTCACTGCGGCTGGGGCGGCTGGACAAACCGTTGACGCGCAATGATGAGGTGCTGACCTATGTGTCCCGCAACCTGGAGCGCACGCGCGGGTTTCACAAATTCATGCGGGCCTTGCCGCGCATCATGCAAGAGCGGCCCAATGCACGCGTGCTGATCGTGGGCGGCAATGAGGTATCTTACGGTCCAAAATCCAAGAACGGCATGGGTCTGCGCGCCGAAATGGAAGCGGAACTGGCAGATCAGATTGACTGGAACAGGCTGCATTTTCTGGGGCGGGTTCCCTATAATGACTATCAAAAGCTGGTGCAGCTCAGCCGGTGCCACGTCTATCTGACGATGCCTTTTGTGCTGTCTTGGTCCTTGCTTGAATCCATGGCGATGGGGGCAACGATCGTGGCCTCAGACGTGGGGCCGGTGCAAGAAGCGATCACCCATGGCGAAACGGGCCTGCTGGTTGATTTCTTTGACACCGACGCGCTGGCCGAACAGGTGATTGAGGTTCTGGCAACACCCGAGAAATTCGCCCATCTGGGCAAGGCGGCGCGGGCGCATGTGGTTCGGGAATATGATTTTCTGACCAAATGCCTGCCCGAACATATCGCGCAGATCAATGCGCTGGTGCCTGCCGAAAAACGGATCAAAATGGGGTGATGGCCCCTTGTGATCAGCGGCGCGCGGGGGCATCTGACGGCAATGGATAAGATATTGTTTTCATTCGGCCATGGCTATAGCGCGCGTGCATTGGCCGCCCGGCTGATCCCGCAGGGCTGGCGGATTTTTGGCACCACGCGCAGTGCCGACAAGTGCGACGGTATTGCCGCCACCGGGGTGGAGCCGGTGCTGTGGCCGGGCGGGGATGTGGCCGGGGTGCTGGACCGGGCCACCCATCTGCTGATCTCTGCGGGGCCGGGGCCAGAGGGTGATCCGGTGCTGGCGGCATTCAGCGAACAGATCAGGACGATTGCGCCGAAACTGCGCTGGGCGGGATATTTGTCGACCACCGGGGTTTACGGGGATCATCAGGGCGGATGGGTCGATGAGGATACAGCGCTTGATCCGTCCACAAAACGCGGACAAGCGCGGGTCGAGGCGGAGGCCGCCTGGCAGGCCGTTCCGGACTTGCCGCTACATATTTTTCGATTGGCCGGTATTTATGGTCCCGGTCGCGGCCCCTTTGCCAAGGTGCGTAATGGCACGGCGCGCCGGATCATCAAGCAAGGGCAGGTGTTCAGCCGCATCCATGTGGATGATATCGCCCGCGCGCTGGAACTGTCGATGGCACGGCCCGACCCCGGCGCGATCTATAACCTGTGCGACGACGATCCTGCACCGCCCCAGGATGTGATCGGCCATGCCGCTGAATTGCTGGGCCTGCCGCTGCCCGAAGCGGTGGATTTCGAGGCCGCTGAAATGACGAAAATGGCCCGCAGCTTTTATGCGGAAAGCAAGAAAGTCCGCAACGACCGGATCAAGCAGGCGCTGGGCTGGCAGCCTGAATACCCCGATTACCGAAGCGGTCTGGCGGCGATGCTGCACGACGATCCCTGACCCATGGGCACCTATCCTAAGTCAGCCGGTACCGCGGCTTGCATATTCATCACGGCTGGTGCCGCGTGCCACTTGTTTGGCGGTGCGGCTGGCAGCATAAAGACGCAAACATCCATTATTTCGAAAGAAACATCGTGCAGCAGAAATTGAAAACCCTTCTGGAATCGCGCTATTTTGGCAATTTCATCATGGGCGTCATTATTTTCAACGCCATCCTTCTGGGGCTTGAGACTTCCAAGGAAGTGATGAAGGCTTTTGGGCCGCTGCTGGCCATCCTGGACACGCTGTGCCTTGCTATTTTCGTGAGTGAAATCGCGCTCAAGATGGTTGTCTACCGGTTGCGGTTCTTCAAGGACGGCTGGAACATCTTTGATTTCGTGATCGTCAGCATTGCGCTGGTCCCCGCGACACAGGGTCTGTCCGCGCTGCGGGCGCTGCGTATCCTGCGGGTGCTGCGGCTGATTTCAACCGCGCCGCGTTTGCGCCGGGTGGTCGAGGGGTTCATCACGGCCCTGCCGGGGATGGCGTCGGTATTTACGCTGATGGCTTTGATTTTCTACATCGGGGCGGTGATCGCGACCAAGTTGTTCGGCAACAGCTTTCCTGAATGGTTCGGGACATTGGGGCGGTCGGGCTATTCGCTGTTCCAGATCATGACGCTGGAAAGTTGGTCGATGGGGATCGTCCGGCCGGTGATGACGAAATATCCCTATGCCTG
This sequence comes from Sulfitobacter sp., assembly GCA_017854855.1. Taxonomy (GTDB): domain Bacteria; phylum Pseudomonadota; class Alphaproteobacteria; order Rhodobacterales; family Rhodobacteraceae; genus Sulfitobacter. The sequence continues at coordinate 21,207 of JAFMGZ010000049.1, forward strand.
GGCCTTCTTCATCCCCTTCATCATGGTCACGACCTTTGCGGTGGTGAACCTGCTGGTAGGTCTAATCGTGAACTCCATGCAGGATGCCCATTCAGAGGAAAGCAACGCCGAAACAGGTGCCCACCGCGACGAGGTGACCGCGCGGTTGCGCAAGATCGAAGAGCGGCTGGATGCCCTGCTGGAACAGCAAGGCAAGGGATGACCAGTAAGGTGGACCCCCGGTCCACCTTCGTTTCAGGCGCGGCGCGCGTCGATGCGGGCGATGCCCAAGACATCCAGCACCTTTGCCTCGATCTGTTCCGCGTTCATGCCGGCAACCGCATACATATCCTCGGGAGAGGCCTGATCGATAAAGGTATCGGGCAGCACCATTGAACGGTACTTGAGTCCCGCGTCAAACACGCCCTCATCTGCCAACAGCTGCGCCACATGCGAACCAAAGCCGCCCACGGCCCCTTCCTCGATGGTGATCAGCGCCTCGTGATCGGCGGCCAGGTCCAGGATCATCTCGCGGTCCAGCGGCTTGGCAAAACGCGCATCCGCGATGGTGGGTGTGATCCCTTTGGCGGCCAGCGCCTCTGCGGCCTTTTCAACTTCGGCCAGCCGGGTGCCAAAGGACAAGAGCGCCACCCGGCTGCCCTTGGTTATGATGCGCCCCTTGCCGATCTCAATCGGAATGCCACGTTCGGGCATATCCACGCCCTTGCCTTCGCCACGGGGAAAACGGAATGCAATCGGGCCGTCATTATGGGCTGCTGCCGTTGCGACCATATGGGCCAGCTCTGCCTCATCTGCGGCTGCCATCACGACAAAACCCGGCAGATTGGCCAGAAAGGCCACGTCGAAAGCGCCGGCATGGGTCGCGCCATCCGCGCCGACCAATCCGGCGCGGTCGATGGCAAAACGCACCGGCAGGCGCTGGATCGCCACATCATGCACAACCTGGTCATAGCCACGCTGCAGAAAGGTCGAATACATCGCACAAAAGGGTTTCATCCCGCCTGCCGCAAGGGCAGCAGAAAAGGTCACGCCATGTTGTTCGGCAATGCCCACGTCAAAGCACCGCGAAGGATAGCGTTCAGCGAACAGGTTCAGCCCCGTGCCATCCGGCATCGCCGCCGTCACGGCACAGATCTTGTCATCCAGCGCCGCCTCTTGCAGCAATGCCTTGGCAAAGACCGATGTATAACTGGGCGCGTTGGAGGGCGCTTTTTTCTGTTCGCCGGTCACGACGTTGAACTTGGAGACGCCATGCCCCTTGTCACGTGCCGCTTCGGCGGGGGCATAGCCTTTGCCCTTCTTGGTCAGCACATGGATCAGGATCGGCCCGGTGGCGCGTTGTTTCACGGTGCGCAGAACCGGCAGCAGCTGGTTCAGGTCATGCCCGTCGATCGGCCCCAGATAGGAAAAGCCAAGCTGCTCGAACAAGGTGCCGCCCACGGCCATCCCCTTGAGCATATCCTTGGCGCGCTTTGCCCCTTCGCGGAATGGTTCGGGCAGCAGGCTGACAGCCCCTTTGGCAGCGGCCTTGAATTCCTGAAAGGGCGCTTCGGCGTAAAGACGGCTGAGATAGGATGACATCGCCCCGACGGGGGGGGCGATCGACATTTCATTGTCGTTCAGGATCACGATCATCCGCTTGCCCAGATGGCCCGCGTTGTTCATCGCCTCATAGGCCATGCCGGCGGACATGGATCCATCGCCGATCACGGCAATCGCATCGCCTGCCCCCTCGGGTGGGATGCCGCCCAGATCCCGCGCCACGGCAAAGCCGAGTGCGGCTGAAATAGAGGTGGAGGAATGCGCCGCCCCGAAAGGATCATAGGGCGATTCGCTGCGCTTGGTGAAACCGGACAGCCCGTCCTTTTGGCGCAGGGTGCGGATACGGTCGCGGCGTTCGGTCAGGATCTTGTGAGGGTAGCACTGATGCCCCACATCCCAGATGATCTTGTCGCGCGGCGCATCAAAGATGGCGTGCAAGGCAACGGTCAGCTCGACCACCCCAAGGCCCGCACCCAGATGCCCGCCCGTGACAGACACCGCAGAGACCGTTTCCGCACGCAATTCATGCGCCAGGCGGATCAGCTCGGGATCAGAAAATTGCTTGAGATCTGCAGGGCGGTCTACCCGGTCCAGCAGCGGGGTCTTGGGTCTGTCGGTCATGTCGGTCTTTCAATTCTTGCGGGCGATGACGAAACGGGCGGTGTCGCGCAATATCTCGGCATCTTGCCCGTAAACACTTAAGGCTTCGCAAGCGGATTGCACCAGCTCATCGGCGCGGCGTTTGGCCCCATCAAGCCCCAGAAGGGAGACAAAAGTGGCCTTGCCCGCCTGCGCATCCTTGCCGGTGGCCTTTCCCACGGTGGCCGCGTCGCCGGTAACGTCCAATATGTCATCGGCAATCTGAAACGCCAGCCCAAGGGCACTGGCATAGGCGGCCAGGGGGGCTGTGTCAGCCCCGGCCATGCGCGGACCGGCCATGGCGGACCAAGCGATCAGCGCACCGGTCTTGCCCTGCTGAAGGGCTGTGATCTGCGCAAGGGTCAAAGGGGCCGTGGCACTCTCGGCGGCAATGTCCAGCGCCTGACCCAACACCATGCCCTGCGCCCCCGACGCAATGGCCAGGCTGCGCGCCAGCCGGGCGCGGATCTCGCCACTGCCCACCTGGGGCGCTGTGACCATCTCAAAGGCGATGGTCTGCAAGGCGTCACCCGCCAGAACCGCAGTCGCTTCATCCCACTTGCGATGCACCGTGGGCAGGCCCCGGCGCAGGTCATCGTCATCCATGCAGGGCAGATCATCATGCACCAGCGAATAGGCGTGCAACGCCTCGATCGCCGCCGCAGGCCAGATCGCCGCCGCGGGGTCAATGCCATGCAGACGCGCCGTCTCAAGGACCAGAAAACCACGCAACCGCTTGCCGCCATTGGTGGCATGGGCCATGGCTTGAACCACGGGCACATTGTCCAACTGCGCCAATACATGGTTCAAATGCGCAGAAATTGCCGTCGCTGCCTGATCCAGCCTGTCCCGAAACATGCCGCCCTACAGCCCTTCGACGGGGGTGATCCCGGTGGGGTTGCCATCGCTGTCCAGCGTGATGGCGGCAACTTTTTCCTCGGCCTCTTTCAGCTTGGTCTCGCAGCGCGCCTTCAGCGCGGCACCGCGCTCATAAAGCGCAATACTTTCATCCAGGGCAACATCGCCGCGCTCCAGCTGGCCCAGAACTTTCTCAAGCTCGGCCATCGCGGTTTCAAAATTCATCTCTTCAATCGGTGTCTCGGACATGCATGCGCCTCATAACTCTCATTTCGCGCCACAATAAACGGGAACGCCGCTCTTCACCAGACGCGCTTTGCCTTCTCTTTTTGGCTTTAAATACCTTCCACCCTCCCGGCAGCCACGGACCCTGTCGGGATCAGGGGGCGCTGACCCTAGTCCGGGGCCAGCATATAGCCCGCCCCGCGGACGGTCTGCAGGTAGCGGGGTTGCTTTGGATTGTCCTCGATCTTGCGCCTCAGCCGGGTGATCTGCACGTCCACGGCGCGTTCTTGTGCCTGTCCCCGGTCGCGCCCCAGTTCCTCTACTAGTTTCGAGCGGGTGAGTGGTGCCCCGGGTTGGGCCGAGAAAATCTTCATCAATTGCATTTCGGTGGCGGTGAGCCTGACCAATTCGTCCCCCTGCCACATCTCACCACGTTCCAGATCATATCGGATTGCCCCCAGTGACAGCACCTTGGTGGCGGTGTCCTTGGCATGGGTGTCGGGCATACGGCGCAGGATCGCGTTGATCCTGAGAAGCAGCTCCTTGGGTTCAAATGGTTTGGACAAATAATCATCCGCCCCCGCTTCCAGCCCCTCGATGCGGTTGCCAGTCTCGCCTTTGGCAGTCAGCAACAGGATGGGCGTTTGCATGGTTTCGCGCAGGGAGGCGGTCAGGGTCAGGCCATCCTCGCCGGGCATCATGACGTCCAGTACGATCATGTCGAATTCCAGCCCCGACAGGATGCGCCTTGCATGCGCCGCGTCGCGGGCGGCTGTCACCAGGAACCCGTGGCGGATCAGGAATTTCTGCAACAGCGTCCGGATGCGTTCATCGTCGTCGACGATCAGCAGATGTGCGTCCATCTGGCTCATGTGCCACTCTCCCTCAGCTTGGCATAGCTGGCGCGCATCTCTGGGTCCATCATCGCCTCAAGCACGGTGCGAAACCCGGCCACGGCTTCTGGGCCGGCATCGCGAAATGCGGCCCGCAGCCGCGCGCGCTGCGCATCAGAGAGCTGTTGTTCCAATGCGCGGCCATCGTCTGTCAGGTACAAATGCCGCTCCCTTTTGTCATTTCGCCCTACCTTGCTTTGGACCAGACCATCCGAAATCAGCGTGCGCAACACACGGTTGAGTGACTGTTTTGTAACGCCCAGAATGTTCAGCAGGTTGTTCACGGTGGTGCCCGGTGCGCGGCCGATAAAGTGGATCGCCCGGTGATGGGCGCGGCCATAGGTCAGGTCTGCCAGGATGCGGTCAGGATCAGCGGTGAAGCCGCGATAGGCAAAGAACATCGCTTCGCTGCCCTGGCGCAGTTGTTCATCGGTCAGAAACAGCAGGCTGTCGCCCCTGACAGCAGAAGAATGGCGACCGTCAGCCATGCGGCCCTCCTCTTTCGGTTCGGGGTCAGTTTATGTCAGCCTTGTTGACACTCCAAGGATGAAACGCTAGGCAGCTTCAGCTTTTGCGACAGGAAGTGTCCGAACCGGACCTTTTTGCGCAACATTCATAAATTTTGCGGATCTTAAGGGGAAATACGATGGCAGGTGCATATGATGATCGGGACGGTCAGATCTGGATGGACGGCAAATTGGTCGATTGGCGTGATGCCAATGTGCATATTCTGACCCATGCGATGCATTATGCCTCTTCGGTTTTTGAGGGCGAGCGGGCCTATAACGGCAAGATTTTCAAAAGCCGGGAGCATTCAGAGCGGCTGAAGCGGTCGGCCAAGATGATCGACTTTGAAGTGCCATGGACGATTGATGAGATCGAGGCCGCCAAGGTCGAGGTATTGGCAGCCTCTGGTTTGCAGGACGCCTATGTCCGGGCCATCGCATGGCGCGGTGCAGGCGAGGACATGGGCGTGGCGTCTGCGCGCAACCCTGTCCGTCTGGCCATTGCCGCCTGGGAATGGGGTGCCTATTACGGCGATGCCAAAATGAAGGGGGCCAAGCTGGATATTTCCAAGTGGAAACGCCCCAGCCCCGAGACGATCCCCAGCCATGCCAAGGCGGCGGGTCTCTATATGATCTGCACCATGTCCAAACATGCCGCAGAGGCCAAGGGTTGTTCTGATGCGATGATGTTTGACTATCGCGGCTATGTGGCCGAGGCGACGGGCGCGAATATCTTTTTTGTCAAAGATGGCGAAGTGCATACGCCGGACCCGGATTGCTTTCTCAACGGGATCACCCGTCAGACGGTCATTGGGATGTTGCGCGAAAAAGGCATCACCGTGCACGAGCGTCACATCATGCCCGAAGAGCTGGAAGGTTTCGAGCAGTGCTGGCTGACCGGCACGGCGGCAGAAGTCACCCCGGTGGGGCAGATCGGCGATTACACCTTTGAGGTTGGCGCGATGACGCGCGACATTGCCGAAAGCTACGAAAAGCTGGTTCGGGCCTAGGTCCGACCCCAGTTCAGAAATGAGAAAAGGGCAGATCATTCTGCCCTTTTTTATGTGTTCAATCGCAAGGACGGCAGGCCGACGCCGGTGCTTTCAAAACCGCCATCTGCGGCGATGACCTGGCCGGTGACATAGCTGGCCTTGTCACTGCATAGAAAGGCGATGACTTCGCCGATTTCCTGTTCTGATCCATATCGGTTCAGCGGGATCGCGTCGTGATAGGCGTCGATGATGTCTTGGGTATGGACGGCCATGGCCAGTTTGGTGCGCACCGGGCCGGGGCAGACGCAATTGACGCGGATGCCGTATTCGCCCAGTTCGGCGGCCTGTTGTTTGCTCAGGTGGATCACGGCGGCCTTTGAGGTGCCATAGGCCACCCGCAGGGT
>JAFMGZ010000050.1 GCA_017854855.1 Sulfitobacter sp.
GCAAAAGTGCCGCCATGCTCTAATCCAGCAAAAAGCGAGGAAATTCGTTAAAACTTATCGGTAAAATCCTAAAGACACTTGGGCAACGGAACAACCACTTAAAAAGCCTGTAGCACAAAAAGGACATGGATCCGGGTCGGTTGATTGCAGCCACCGCAGAAATGGCAGAATTAAACACCCGCCTTGATTGAAATGCCCAAATCATCGGCGTTGTCGGGGTTGGAAATGGTGGGTCAGCCAGTATCCAGCCTTTGGGTTATTGCCCCTTTGCTGCTTTCGATGGAAAGCCCTTGCAAAGGATTCTCTCAGCCGCGTAGGTTTGTGCATTTCGGCCTGTCGAGTAACACGCAGCCGCAGATAATTTTGAAACGGTCAGGGGTGAGATCCGCGCAGCGACAGCGCAGGCGTCCAAACCATCATTGAAAGACAAACGGCGGATCAACTATATGATAATTGATGGCAAGCCATTGGTGCCGGATTTTCCGCAAGCGCCGCAGCAGATCAGCATCTATCAGGCGACCGGCATTCTGGGGCGGCTGAAGCGACCCAAAGACAATGCCGATCTGATGCAGCATTGCCGCATTGATGACCCAGTCGTGCGTGTTTGGGCGCTTTCCACGATCTTGTTGCGGACCAATGTCATTGAGGACGATGTTCTGGATGCCAGCATGCAGGCCGCGCAATACAGTGCGCATCTGCGCAGCCTGCTGATGCCACATCTGCTCAAATCACTGCGGTTTGATCTGGTGCCCCTCATCCAGCAATTTGAGGAACAGACCCATGCTGAAACGGGCCGGCTGCAGGGCCTGTTGAACCGGGCGCTGGTGAGCAATGATTATCTCGCACAGGTTGGGTTACACGAAAAACTGTTTCTTCAGACCGGTCATCTGCTGCATGTCGTGCAGGCCCGTGATGTCGCAGCGCGGCATTTGAACTGGAAAGATGCGCTAAAATACCTTTTGCGTGCAATCTTTACCCATCCAGAGCGGCTTCAGGCCAGTGTGATGAGCCTTCTCAACCTGCTTGAGGGCGAAGATGCCCGCGCGGAATTCAAAACCATCGCCGAAGTGATCAGCCCAAATCAGGACATCATGCTGACAGTGGTCTATGCGGCCGCGCAATTGCAGTATTGGAACGGGGAATATGCCCGTGCAATCAATATCTTGCAAGAATCTGGTGCGCTTGACCTGGCGCAGGATCGCCTGTTGTCGCGGTTTTGTAATCTGATTGCGCTTTGTCACGAAAAAGACGGCGATTTTCCCGAAGCGGCCAAGTGGTTTCAAAAGCAAAACGATGCCACAAGTCCTGAAGAGCCGACATCACAACACTATGTTGAGGGCGTTCAACGCCGGGCGGCATTGAATATTCCGGCCTTGCCGGTGGATGAAAACCTGAACCATTTTATCATGACAGGTTTCACCCGGTCCGGCACGACATTACTGGAAAATGTCCTGTCCTCGCATCCTGATGTGGTGACCTGTGAGGAACCCCAGTCCTTTCACAAGTCGTTGCAGACGGCATTTCATCTGAACCTGACCGAAGACCCTGAAAAATCAAACATGGCTTTGCGCGCGCTGTTCCATCGCACCTTGTATTATCAGGATCTGGGCCGCTACGTGAACAAGCCCAACCCCAAGGTGATCATCGACAAGACGCCGATGATGGGTGGAAATATCAAGTACCTGGAAAAACTGATGCCGCAAAAACGGTACATCTTTTCGATCAGGCACCCCTATGATGTGGTCTTGTCAAACTACAAACAGATTTACAACCAAATCCCTGAAATGATTGCCTTTAACAGCATTTACGAATCCTGCGTGCAGTATGATTTTGTGATGCGGCAGTGGTTCGATGTTTTTGCGGGGCAGGATGAACGCGTGTTCTACGTGGTCTATGATGAATTGGTGAATGATTTTGAAACGGTGGTGCGGGGGGCCTTGGATCATCTTGGGGTGGGTTGGTCTGATGCTGTCAGCGACTTTGCCAAGGTTTCATCGAATAGGGCAGTGCGGACCCCCAGCTATGCAAAGGTAAGGCAGGGATTGGGGATCGGGGTTCAAACGACCCGGCAAGACTATGACTTCTTGTTCGACGCACAGTGCCGCAAGCTGCTGGACCCGTGGGTTGAGCGGCACGGCTATGGGATCTGATGCAGCGGGCATCGCGCCAAACGGCACAGAGGTGCCGGGGGGCATTGGGCGCGGCCCCCCTCTTGGCAAGCATGACCAAGGGCGATACTTCGATGGGCGGGTCCATTGGGGGGCTCTGATATTTCAAAGGTCCAGCGCATGACAAAACTTCTGATCACCCGCCCTTTGCCTGACATTGTCGTGGCGGCAGCGCGCGCGGCCTTTGATATTACGGTGCGCGACAGCAACGCGCCGCTGTCACAGGCGGAACTGGTCGCGGCGCTGACAGATTATGACGCGGTGCTGCCGACCTTGGGCGATGCCTTTGCGGCGGATGTCTTTCCTGCGGCCCCGCGGTGCAAGATCCTTGCCAACTTTGGTGTGGGCTATAACCACATTGATACAGGCGCGGCCCGCAGCGCGGGCATTGCGGTGACTAATACCCCCGGTGCCGTGACGGATGCGACCGCCGATATTGCCATGACGCTGATGCTGATGACCTGCCGGCGTGCCGGCGAGGGAGAGCGGATGGTGCGGGCCGGAGAATGGGCCGGCTGGCATCCGACGCAGCTGTTGGGGATGCATGTGTCGGGCAAGACGCTGGGTGTCATCGGCATGGGCCGGATCGGCAAAGCGATTGCCAAGCGGGCGCAAGCGGGTTTCGGCATGAAGATCGTTTTCTACAACCGCTCCGCCGTGGCGGACCCCGGGGTCGAAGGCACGCAGCTGGCCAGTCTGACGCAGGTCATGCAAGCGGCCGATGTGGTCGTGCTGGCGGTGCCTGCCACGCCTCAGACCCATCATTTGATTGATGCCGCAGCCCTCGCGGCCCTTGGGCCTGACAGCTATCTGATCAACATCGCCCGCGGGGATGTGGTGGATGAGGCCGCATTGATCGCGGCTTTGCAACAGGGGCAGATCGCGGGGGCAGGACTGGATGTTTACGAGTTTGAGCCGAAGGTGCCCGAGGCGCTGATCGCCATGCAGAATGTCACCCTGCTGCCGCATCTGGGGACCTCTGCCCAAGAGGTCCGCGAGGGCATGGGGATGATGGCGGTGGACAACCTGATTGCCTTTTTTGATGGCAAGCCGGTACCCAACCCGGTTTGATCCGACCTGTTGGGCTGACGGGGACATTCAAGGATCAGGTACCTGCGCGGCAACCAGCCGAGGGCTTTCCTTTGGCGCGGGTTTCGCCCAATGATAGGGCCGACATGAACGCAGGCCGCGCATCGCGGCTGCCGTAAGATTGAGGGAACCCAACCATGAAAAAACTCGTCCTTACCGGTGCGGCCGGCCGCCTTGGATCCTATCTGCGCGAGCCGCTGACGCAGATGTGCGATGAACTTGTCTCGACCGATATCGTGGAAGACATCGGCATGCTCTATCCCGGCGAAACCTATATGCAGGGCGATCTGGCCAGCATGGAGGACATGATGCGGGTCCTTGAGGGGGCCGAAATGGTTGTCCATATGGGGGCTTATGCGGATGAGGGGCCCTTTGAAAAACTGCTGGGGCCTAATTTCATCGGGGCCTATAACATCTGGGAAGCGGCCTATCAGCACGGGCTGCGACGGGTGGTCTATGCCAGTTCGATCCATGCGGTGGGCATGCATGCCAAGAATGATTTCATCGGCATCGATGCGCCGCATCGCCCCGATACATTCTATGGTCTGGCCAAATGTTTTGCCGAAGATCTGGGAAGCATGTACTGGGACAAACGCGGGCTGGAAAGCGTGCATATGCGGATCTTGTCCTGCGCGCAGGTCAACAACCCCCGCGCGCTGGGATCGTGGTTGTCTTATGACGATCTGATCCAGCTGGTGCAGCGGTCGATCGATACACCGGTCACGGGGTTCAGCGTGGTCTACGGCGTGTCCAACAACGACCGCGTGCCGGTGGACAATGCCAAGGCCAGCTTTTTGGGTTACAGGCCCAAGGACAACGCGGAGCAATTTGCCGAGCAGGTGCTGGCCGAGGCCGAACCGATGGACCCTCAGGACCCCGGCCATATGTGCCACGGCGGGCCTTTTGCCTCGGTCGAGCTGGGCAACAGCGGTGTGGCGTCAATGAACATCGTGGATGACAAAAAGACCACCTGAACGGCCCCACGCGTGCCCACAAAAAAGGAGCGCAGATCACGCTGCGCTCCTGGCTGAAATGGGTATCAAACTATGCGGGCTCTCAGGAATTCTTTAGCAGCGCATCCAAAGCGGATGATACATCACGGATCTTGACCAATCCGGAGTTTGATTGCGCCTGCAGAGACTTGAGCACGGAAAGCTTCATCTCCTTGGTGTCCTTCTTGGAGCGCGCTTCGACCACCCGGTCAGGTGATTGTGGCTTGGCACGCGGCGGGACATAGGCGCGGGGCTTTGCGGCTGGCAGTTTGGCAGCAGGCATCTTGCCCTGGGCTTTGGCATAAGCGTTCAGGCCAAGAAGGGTCGATGAAATAACTGATCTATCTAGCATGCGACATGTTTCCCCGTGGTGATAAAGACCAGCATCAGGCGGAAATGTGACGTTTTCAAATGCTTTTCACACTTTTGCCTTAATCTTGCCTTTATTGCGTTTGGGTCTGATCCCAATGGGCAGGATTCAGGTCTATCGTGTATGGTATCGCAACACTTGGGCCTGGCCGAATTTCAAAAAAGGCAGATTTAAGGCACGGTTTTGCGAATCGTTCGGCGGGAAAACAGGGGTCTCAAGTGCTGTGCGCGAGGGGCTTTGGCACGGGCGCATGTGGTCGCGATATCTGATCTGGTGCCGCATGCAAAAGGGGCACACCGGTTGGTGCGCCCCTTGCTGATAGGTCTTGGGAAGTGGGGGTTATTTCCAGCCGACCTGGTTAAAGATTTTCTGCGCCTCGGGAATATTCTTGGCCACGGCAGACAGATCTACATCGTCGGCCTTGAACGTCCCAAGCTTGGCGACGCTTTCGCTGAGCGCCACACCGGGGACGGCGGGGAATTCGTCATTTCCAGCCGAGAAATACTGCTGCGCCTGATCCGACACGAGGTATTCCAGGAACGCGATTGCGTTGTCCTTATTCGGTGCATGGGCTGCCACGCCGCCCCCCGACAGGTTCATATGTGCCCCTTCCGCGTCTTGCGCAGGAAAGACCCAGCCGATCTGGTCGATGTCCGCGCTGACCCCTTCGACGTCAAGGCGCAGGGCGCGGGCGAAGTAATAGGTGTTGGCAATCGAGATGTCGCATTGGCCTGAAACGATGCCCCGCAGCTGGTCGGTATCGCCACCTTCGGGGTCGCGGGCAAAGTTTGCAACCACGCCTTCGGCCCAAGTCTTGGCTGCCTCTGCGCCGTGGTTTTCGATCACGGCGGCCAGCAAAGTCTGGCTATAGGCGTTGGAAGATGAGCGGTGGCAGACCATGCCTTTGTATTTCGGATCGGCCAGTGAGATGTAGTCCATTGGCGGGTCCTGCACGTCATTCTTGTCGTAGAAAATGATCCGTGCGCGTTGGGAGAAGCCAAACCACTGATTGTCGCTGTCTTGCAGATTTGCAGGGATGCGCGCCTCAAGGATGGGGCTTTCGATGGATTGCAGGACGCCTGAATCCTTCGCGCGCTCCAGCCGCGATGTGTCTACGGTCAGCAGGATATCGGCGGGTGAATTGGCACCCTCTGCGCGCATCCGTGCAATCAGTTCATCGGCATTGCCTTCGATCCGGTTGATCTGAATGCCGGTGGCCTCTGTGAAATCGGTATAGAGCCGTTCATCGGTGTCGTAGTGACGCGAAGAATACAGGTTCAGCTCTTTGGAGCTGTTATCGGCAAAGGCTGTGGAAACGCTGCCCAGCAGGATCGCCGCTGCAGCAAGAGAGAGGGGGGAGTGTTTGAGAGTGGTCATGGGGTGTCCCGTTTTTATACCTTACTGATTTACTCAAGTAACAGATTCGTCGGCGAAGGCAATATTCTTTATAAAAACTGTCGGAATTAATTTTGGCGCTGAACAGCACTGCTGAAATGGACCCTGCGTGCTGCCGCCTGACAGCTGCGGGGGGCTGCATGTGTGATTTGGGTACGTTCCATTTCAAATGGTTCGTAACGCAGGTGACGCATATCGTTTGAGAATACAGTTGATAACGGCTCTTGTTAGCGCTAACAAATGGCGTGTAGCATATCAGTGAGACCAGATAGGGGCTGTCCGCATGACAACGCATATTGCAATCAACGGGTTCGGGCGTATTGGACGCTGTGTTTTGCGGGCGCTGTATGAATCGGGCCGAACGGACGTCAAGGTCGTGGCGATCAATGATCTGGCCCCGCCGGATCATCTGGCGCATCTCCTGAAATATGACAGCGTGCATGGCGTGTTCAGCCACGATGTCCGGGTTGAAGGGGACACATTGATCATCGCCGGAGATGTGATCAAACTCAGCGCCTCGCCGAAACCCGAAGACCTGCCGTGGGACGGTGTCGACATTGCGCTGGAATGCACCGGTCGATTTAACAGCCGCGACAAGGCGGCCCAACATCTTGAGAACGGCAGCAAACGGGTTCTGGTTTCTGCCCCGGCGTCGCAGGCGGATCGAACGGTTGTCTTTGGTGTGAACAGTGATCAGCTGACGGCGGCGGATGTTGTTGTGTCCAACGCGTCCTGCACGACAAATTGCCTGGCACCTGTGGCGAAAATTCTGGACGAAACCGTCGGGATCAAGACGGGATATATGACCACGATCCACGCATACACGGGCGATCAGCCTTCGCATGACCGCGACCATTCCGATCTGTACCGCGCGCGGGCCTGTGCACTGTCGATGGTCCCGACCTCAACGGGTGCGGCGCGTGCGATTTCACTGGTGCTGCCGCATCTGGAAGGACGTTTCGAAGGCTCCGCCATTCGCGTGCCAACGGCCAATGTGTCCCTTGTCGATCTCAGCTTTGTGCCAGAGCGTGCGGCAACCGTAGAGATGGTAAATGCCGCAATGCAGGCCGCATCAACTGGCGCATTGAAAGGCGTGCTGGGCTATGAACCTGCCCCTCTTGTCTCATCTGATTTCAACCACAATCCCTTGTCATCCGTCTTTGCCCCTGCGCTGACCAGTGTCACGCAGGATGGCATGGTGCGGATCGTCAGCTGGTATGACAATGAATGGGGTTTCTCCAACCGGATGCTGGATACCTCGGCGCATATGGGCAGCCTGTTGGCGGGCTAAGAGGTAAGGCCCAGCTTGCCTGGTTCAGGGCAACCCTAACGGCCCGGCAGCCACAGCGCCAGCTGCGGAAAGGCGACCAGCAGCATGACCAGCAACAGCGAACAGCCGATGAACGGAAAGGCCGAGGTATAGATCTCGCGCATGGTGGTGCCGGGCGGTGACACGCCCTTCATTACGAACAGCAGTAACCCAAAAGGCGGCGTGGTAAAGCTGATCTCAAGAGCCAGAAGCATGATCAGGCCAAACCAGATCGGATCGAACTCCAGTGTCAGGGCGAGCGGGAAAAAGATCGGCACGGTCAGCAGCATGATTGAGATTTGTTCCATGAACATCCCCAACAGCAGCAGCACACCGAACATCACCAACAGCATCAGCAGCGGGGCCAGATCATAGGAGGTGGCCCAGTTGACCAACCCCCGCGAGGCCCCCGAAAAGGCCAGAAGCTGGCTGAAGGTGGCAGAGCCAAAGACGATCAGATAGGCCATCAGTGTCACGCGCAGGGCACCGACGACAGATTTTTTCATCGACTCCCATGTCAGGCACCGGAATACAGCCGCCAGGATCAGCACGCCGAAGGCCCCAAAGGCCGCCGCCTCTGACGGGGTGACAAAGCCGTTGATCATCAGGATGATGATGGCGATCATCACACCGACCATCGGCACCACTTCGGTCAAGAGCAGCCTCAGTTTGCTGGCCAAGGACATCGGTTCCACGTCATAGGCGGGGGCGGCTGTTGGGTCGATCTTGGTCTGGATCCAGATCGTCGCGATGTAAAACCCCGCAAGGATCAGCCCCGGAATGATGCCCGCAATCAGCAAGGCCGCAACGTCGATCTGTGCCAGCGTTGCCAGCAGCACCGCAAGGGCCGAGGGCGGGATGATGATCGCCAGACCACCGGTCCCAAGGATCGGGCCGATGCTCATGTGGGATTTGTAGCCGCGCTTGCTCATCTCTGGGACCATCAGCGAGCCCAGCAGCGCGGTAGACCCCATGGAGGACCCCGAAAGTGTTGAGAACGCAGTGCCGCCCAGAACCGTGACATAGCTGAGACGACCGGGCAGCCTGCCCAAAAGCTTGTCGATGGCGGTAAACATGCGCCCGCCCAGACCGGTGTGAAAGAATATCTCGCCCATCAACAAGAACAGCGGGATCGGCACCAGCGCATATTTGGTCAGCGCCCCCAAACCGTTGTTGAGCAACTGACCGACACCGCGTTCACCGCCCATAAAGATCCAGGCCCCAAGGATGTTGGCGGCCAAAAAGGCCAGGGCAACAGGCATGCCCAAGGCCATCAGGAACATGATTGCGCCCAGCAACAGGCCCAGTGCTTCGTACCATTCCATTATTCGTGAATCCCTGCTTCGCCCGTGTGCATCAGTTCAGACCCGAAAACAAATCGGGAAAACTCTATCGCCATGATCCCGAAACTCAGCGGGAAGGCCATGGTGAGCAGCCAGCGGGGGTAATAATAGGCGCGGGTGTCAAAATCACCGCGCTCGATGTTGGTCAGGAACAGCTCTGCGCCTTTCCAGGCGAGGATAACACAGACCAGAACGCAAGAGGCGGCAACTATCCTGCTGACAACCTCGCGCGGGCCGTCGGGCAGGGCTGAGGTGACCAGCTCAATATGAACATGCCCTTTTTCGCGCACCAACCAGGGCGCACCAAGCATGGTCATATAAAGAATGCCGTATTCAGCAGAGGTGAACAGCCATGCTGCAGGCTGAAGCCCCAGATTACGCATGGTGACAGAAGCAATGACCGACACCATCAGCCAGACCAATGTGGCCCCTGCCACGATGGCCATCGCATAAAGAAGCGCGCTGTAGGTTTTATAGAGTGCTGCCATGATGTCTGCCTTGCGTGAGGAGGGCCTGCCGGAATGGCAGGCCCCGTGGTCTGGTATCGCTTAGTCAAGCTTGTAAAACAGCTCGATCAGGCGGTCGTAGTTGTCTGTGCCGCCGGGCTGACCCGCCATCACTTCTTTCATCCGCTCCCAGGTCTTTTCGCGGGCGGCTGCCAGATAGTTGGCCTTGGCTTCACCTTCCAGGGACACAACTTTCATGCCTGCAGCTTCCAGCGCTGCAAAGTCTTCGTCGCGCTTGGCGCGCAGGGCTTCAACACTGTCTTTTTCGTGCTGGATGGCCACGTCCTGAAGGATCTTCTTGGATTCATCTGTCAGGCTGTTCCACTTTTCATTGTTCACGATGACACCAAGGTCCGTGGAAAAGAAGCATGGCTCGATCCGGTAGTTCAGGAACTCGTTCCATTTCAGGTCGATCAGGCCGATCTGGGTCCAGCCGGTCGCATCTACAACACCGCGCTGCAGCGCTGAATAGACTTCGCCCGTTGGCAGGTCGATGACCTGTGCACCAAGGTAGTTGGTGAAGAAGGCGTTATACACGTTGTTGCCGCGCAGTTTCAGGCCCGCAACGTCAAGGTTGCCGTCTGCATCAAACTTGGGTTCTTCGCGGGTCCACAGGTTGTAGCAGACGCCTGAATCAAACCAGCCGAGGTATTTCAGGCCCATTTTTTCCTGGTGGATCTGGTCGATCAGTTCGATGCCGCCGTTCATGCGGGTTTCGATTGCCGTCAGGTTCGATGCAACCATCGCATCTTTCTCTGGCAAGGCACCGCCGTAAAAGGAGCCCGGCGTATAGACCATGTCGACGATCCCGTCGCGCACGGCGTCTGGCTGCTGGAACATGCCGATGGCCTCTGGGCCGCCGCGCACCTCGATCTGAACAACGCCTTTACCGGCCTCATTCACCTTGTCGACAAAGGACAAGAAGCTCTTGGTGTAGATCAGCGTTTCAGGAAAGGCATGTACGGCCGTGACCGTGTCCTCTGCGTAAGCCGCTGTTGTGATCAAGGTTGAAGCAGCTACAAAGCCGCCCATAAACGTCATTTTCATGTGTTTCGCTCCACATTAAGGAACAGCGTAATTTGCTGCTCCGGGTTGATAGGCAACTCCCTGGTGCCCCTTTGTGCCGACAGATGCCGACCTTTCTTAATTCGCGGTTGTGGGCCAGGCCCACGGTGCCGTCGAATGCCTTGTCTTCGCATAGTCACGGATGGCCTCTGCGTGCTGCAGGGTCAGGTCGATATCGTCCCATCCGTTGATCAACTTGGTGCGCCAGCTGTCTTGCAGATCAAACCTCAGTTCGGTCGTGCCACAGTGCAGACGGCCGGTGGCCAGATCGATGCTGATCTCAGTCGGGCCATTTTCCAGCAGGCGATAAAGCGTTGCTGCGGCATCTGCGCCTATGCGGGCAGGCAAGAGCCCGTTGTTCACCGCATTGCTGGAAAAGATATCGCCGAAACTGGGGGCGATGACGGCGGTGATGCCTGCGTCGACCAAGGTATAGACAGCAGCCTCTCTGGAGGACCCGCTGCCAAAGTTGCGCCCAGCCACCAGAATGCGCACCCCGTCGTGCTGGTTTAGCGGAAAATCCGCCAGCAGCTCGCTGTTGGCGTCGCGGCGCAGGTCATGCAGCAGATAGCTGCCATAGCCTTGGCTGCGTGGCGCGGACATGAAACGCGCGGGGATCAATTGATCGGTGTCAATGTTGTCAAGCGGCAGCAGCAAGGCAGTGCCGGTACATGTGGTCCAACCCGCCATTATGCCGCCCGCCCTTGCAGCAAGGGGCGCACATCGGTGATTTGCCCCGTCACCGCCGCAGCCGCGACCATGGCAGGCGACATCAGATGGGTGCGCGCACCGCGTCCCTGTCGGCCCTGGAAATTGCGGTTGGTGGAAGAGGCGCAGCGTTTGCCCGGGGCGACCAGATCACCATTCATCCCCACACACATGGAACAGCCCGACGCGACCCATTCCAGCCCCGCGTCGGTAAAGATACGATCCAGACCCTCTTGCTCTGCCTGGGCCTTGATCAAGGCAGAGCCCGGCGACACGATGCCGGGTACTTTGGTCTTGCGGCCCGCCAGCACGGCACAGGCCGCGCGCAAATCTTCGATACGCCCATTGGTGCAAGACCCGATAAAGACCTGATCAACAGGCGTGCCGGCAATGGGTTTGCCCGCGCTCAGCCCCATGTAGTCGAGGGCGGCAAGCGCCGCTGATGCCTTGCCGCTGTGCAATGTGGCAGGGTCGGGGATATCGGCATCTACCGGCACGGCCTGTTCAGGGCTTGTACCCCAGGTCACGGTTGGTGCGATGTCGGCGGCCTGGATATTGACGTCGCGGTCAAATCTGGCGTCCGGATCAGTGCGCAACTCGGCCCAGGCGGCACAAGCCATGTCCCAATCCGCGCCCTTTGGTGCGAATGGCCGGCCGTTGAGATAGGCGAATGTCGTGTCATCCGGGGCAACCATGCCGAAACGCGCGCCGCCCTCAATCGACAGGTTGCACAGCGTCATGCGCCCTTCGATGGACAGGCCCCTGATGGTGCTGCCCGCGTATTCCACCGCATGGCCCTGTGCGCCGCCTACGCCCAGTTTGGCAATCCAGTGCAATGCGATGTCTTTTGCCGATACACCCGGCCCCAGATCACCCTCAACGGTGATCCGCATGGCGGCAGGCTTTTTCTGCCAGATCGTCTGGGTCGCCAGCACATGCGCCACCTCTGTCGCGCCGATCCCAAAGGCGAGCGCGCCGAGCGCACCATGCGTTGACGTATGGCTATCGCCGCAGTTGATCAACAAGCCCGGCAGCGTCAGACCCTGCTCTGGTCCGACAACATGCACGATGCCCTGCGCGGGATCGAACAGATCAAACAGCCTGATCCCATGCGCCTCGGCGTTAAGGGTCAATGTCTTGATCATTCGGGCGATGTCGGGGGCCATCTCCGTGCCACGGTTGCGGGTGGGGGCATAGTGGTCGACGATCCCAAAGGTCAGCGCGGGCTGCGCCACCTGCGCGCCTCTGTCTTTGAGCTTGGCAAAGGCGTGGTGAGACCCCTCATGCACCAGATGCCGGTCGACCCACAGCAGCGATGTACCGTCTTCGCGCAGCAAAATCTCATGCATGGCCCATAGCCGGTCAAGAAGGGTGAGCGCGCCACTCATGATGCGCCCTCCCGGTCCTGACCAATGGCCGGCTCCCAATGGCGCGCCTTGCCCTCGCCGACACGGGTCAGCGGCATTTCCAGACGAAACATGTCAGGCCGGTACAGGCCCGACAGATATTCCACGCCGTTACCGTTCAGATCCCGCACCACCCGGCGCAGGGACAGCAAGGCGGATCCAACAGCCACGCCCAAGGCTTCGGCAACCTCTGGTCCGGCCAATGTGGCCGAAACTGATTGATGGGCCTCTTCAATCTCGACGCCGCTGCGTTCCAGCAGGGCAAAGAGTGGCTGGCTGGCCAGATCATCCTCTGAATAATTGCGGGCGATGCTGGCAGGCACATAGGTGGTCAAATGCGAAAAAGGGATGTCCTTGGCGCTGCGCACGCGTGTGGCGATCTGAACGTCATCCTCCGCCCCCAGCCCCATGGCGCTGGCAACAAATTCTGGCGCTTTGCCATAGGAGAAAGACAAAAGCCGCGCTGTCGTGCTTTGCCCCATCTCGACAAGCTGCGGCATCAGGGTCGAGAAATTCATCGCAATCGGCTTGGTCGCCCCGGACGCGGTGCGCACTGTGGTGCCGCTGCCTGCGCGCCGCTCTATCAACCCGGTGCCGGCCAAAGCATCCAACGCCCGCCGCACGGTAACCCGCGACACGCCAAAAGTCTGGGCAAGGCGCTGTTCGCCCGGCAGGCTGTCCCCATCAGACAATGACCCACCGGTGATCTGATCGCGCAGCGACAGGTAAACGCGCTGGGCCTTGGCCCCTTCAGGCAGCATGTTGGTCCCGGATGTTTGCACGGTTGTGAATCTCCCACTTCATCCCGACACTACCGAGGTAAAAATAAAAAGCAAGTTGTTGTGTTAATTAAAAACGCAAACTAGTATTATAGATAATACAGCTTTAGAGGGAGTACAGAATGCCAACTGTCGAACTGCATGTCTTGCAAGGCTATACGCCCCAGGACAAGCGCCGTTTGGGCGAGGCGCTGACCGATGCGGTGCGCTTTGTCGTGCCCGCCCCGCCTGAGGCGATTACTGTCATGATCCACGAAATGCAGACCGAACATTACTACCGTGGCCGGACCCAGCGCAGCGGTGCGCCCGCCTTGCCTGATCCAAAAGAGTTAGTGCGGTCTTATCTGCAGGCAATGGAGGCGCGCGATTTGGCTGCGGCCCAGGCGATGCTGGCACCCGGCTTTGTCATGCAATTCCCCGGTGCGGCACCGATGACGCAGCTGCAAGAGCTGATCGACTGGGCCAAGCCGCGCTATCAATCCGTTACCAAGTCCTATGATGGGTTTGACGCCATGCAATCCGAAGCGGCACCCGCCCTGGTTTATTGCCACGGCACGCTGGCAGGCGTCTGGCCCGATGGAACCCCCTTTGAAGGCATCCGCTTTATCGACCGGTTTGAGGTCGAAGGCGGCAAGATCACGAAACAAGACGTCTGGAACGACATTGCAGAGGTAAAGGCCAAGCCATGAGCACACAGCCCCCCAGTGACATTGACCCGATCACGCTTTCTGTCCTTTCCGGACGGATGGAGCAGATCGCAGATGAAATGGACGCGACCCTGTTTCGCGCCGCATTCAACCCGATCATCGCCGAGGCGCATGACGCCAGCCACGGTCTGTATCATGCCACCAGCGGCGACACGTTGGTGCAGGGTAAATCGGGGTTGCCCATTTTCGTGGGTGTCATGGCCTTTGCCGTCAAGGCGGTGATCGACAAGGCCGAGGCCGATGGCGATCTGGCCGATGGTGACATCTATATCTTTAACGATGCTCATATCGGTGGCACCCACCTGAGCGACATGCGCCTTGTCCGGCCCTATTACCGCGATGGACAGTTGTTTTGCTACCTTGCCTCCGTCGGTCATTGGCATGACGTGGGCGGTGCGGTGCCGGGCAACTACAATCCCGCAGCGACCGAAGTGTTTCAAGAAGCCTTTGTGCTGCCACCAGTCAAACTGGCCCGCGCCGGTGTCGTGAACCAGGACATTATCGACATCCTTTTGCGCAACACGCGCCTGCCGCAATCGGCGATGGGGGATCTGAACGGCCAGATGGGCGCGCTGGATCTGGGCGTGCGGCGGATGGACGAGCTGTTGGATGAATACGGGGCCGAGACGGTGCGCGCAGCACTGGACGCCCTTGGCCACCGCGCCGAGGCGCTGATGCGCTCCGAACTCGAAGGGCTACCCGACGGTCGTTGGGAAGCTGAGGATTTCCTCGACAATGACGGTATCGTGGATGAGCCTCTGGCAATTCGCGTGGCGTTGGAGATCAAGGGCGACCGGATGACGCTGGATTTCGAAGGCTCCGCGCCGCAATGCGCAGGACCAGTGAACATCGCGTTGCCCACGACCGTGGCCACGGCCTATGTCGCGATCAAACACATCTTTCCCAGCTTGCCTGCGAATGCCGGCGTCATGCGCCCGATTGATGTCAAGGTCCCCGAAGGCTCTATGCTGTCCGCAGAATTTCCAGCCCCGACAGGCGGCTATACTGAGACGATTTTGCGCATGATCGACGTGGTCTTTTGTGCCTTTGCCAAGGCCGCACCGGAACGGGTGGTGGCCAATGCCTATGGCACCATCAACGCGCTTTCGATTGCGGGCAAGCGCAGCAACGGTCAGCGCTGGGTGATGTTCAGCTTTTATGGTGGCGGCCATGGCGGCTCGCCCGAGACAGACGGGTTGAACCACGGCAATGCGCCGATCTCAACAGCCACGATTCCACCGATGGAGATCCTTGAGGCAGCCTATCCGGTGATGTTCCGCAAATGGGGCCTGCGCCCTGACAGCGCGGGGTCCGGCGCGCATCGCGGCGGCATGGGTGCGGTTTATGAAATTGAAGTGCTTGAGGAAAACGGGGCCGAGGCCTTCTTGTTCGGAGAGCGCGGCCGCTTTGCCCCCAAGGGCATCGCGGGGGGCGGTGATGCGGCGATGAACGTATTTACCTATGAACAGGATGATGGTTGGAAAACCCCGCCCCTGGCGTCCAAGATGCTGGGCATTTCGCTCAAGCAGGGGCAGGCTGTGCGGCTGGAAACACCCGGCGGCGGGGGCTATGGCGCGCCGGCAGATCGCGCAGGGCGCGACGTGGCCCGCGATGTGGCCCGTGGATTGATAACTGCGGAGGCCGCTGACAATGCATACGGCACCGCATGGCGGGAGGTGGCCCAATGAGCGGACGTATGATCGGTGTCGATGTAGGCGGCACATTCACGGATGTATTTGTCCTGAACGAAGCTGACGGCACGGCGGCTGTTGCCAAGGTGCCCACCACCCGCCCCGACCAGTCGGGCGGGTTCCTTGATGGTATCGGCCGACAGGTCGATGACCTGTCGGACATCTCTGTGGTGGTGCATGGCACGACCGCCGGCACCAATGCCCTGCTGGAGCGAAAAGGGGCCAAGACCGGTGTGATCTGTACCGAAGGTTTGCGGGATGTGCTGGAGATGCGCCGCCGTGACCGGCCGCGCACATGGGGCCTTCGCGGCGATTTCGAACCTGTCGTGGACCGCCGTGACCGGCTGGAAGTGCCAGAGCGCACGCTGGCCAGCGGCGAGATCCGCACCCCCGTAGATCTGGACGCGGTCCGTGCCGCCGCTGCCCAATTGCTGGAGCAGGAATGCGAGGCGGTGTCGATCCTCTTTGCCAATTCCTATGCCAACCCTGAAAACGAGGCGGCGGCTGTAGCTGCTGTGCGGGAATTCTGGCCAAACCCGCATGTTTCGGCTTCTTCGGAAATCCTGCCGGAAATCCGCGAGTTCGAGCGGTTTTCGACAACAGCGCTCAATGCCTATCTGCAACCGGAGGTCTCTGGCTATCTGGGGCGGCTGGAAACCGCGCTGAAGTCTGGCGGCTTTGACGGAGAATTCATGATCGTGCAGTCCAACGGCGGCGTCATGGCCGTGGACACGGCGTGCCGCCTGCCTGTGCGCACGGCGCTGTCCGGTCCTGCGGCGGGTGTCATCGCGGCGGCCTATATCGCGACATCAGCCGGGTTTGACAATGTCATCACCGGCGACATGGGCGGGACCAGCTTTGACGTGTCACTGATCGCGCAGGGGCAATCCATGCTCTCGGCGCAGACCTCCATTGATTTTGGCATGGTTGTGCGCGCCCCGATGATTGAGATTACGACGATTGGTGCGGGCGGTGGCTCTATCGCTTGGGTCGACAAGGGGGGGCTGTTGAACATCGGTCCGGAAAGTGCGGGCTCTGATCCCGGACCTGTGGCCTATGGCTTGGGCAATGACCGGCCCACGGTGACGGATGCCAATGTCGTGCTGGGCCGGATTGATCCTGAAAACCCGATCGGCGGCAAGCTGGAGCGGCTGGACGTCGAAGCGGCCCGCAAGGCCATCGACATTCACGTGGGCCAACCCTTGGGCCTTGAGACCCTCGCGGCAGCCGAAGCGATCCTTAGGGTCGCCAATTCGCGCATGGCCGGTGCGATCCGTCTGGTCAGTATCGAACGGGGCTTTGACCCCAAGCGCTTTGCCTTCATGCCCTTTGGCGGGGGTGGTGCATTGCACGCCGGTGCCATGCTGGCCGAAGTTGGTATCGCGCGTGCCATCGTGCCGCGCTATCCCGGTGTGACCTCTGCCATGGGCTGTGTCATCGCCGACATGCGGCAGGATTTCGTCCAAACCATCAACACGTTGGTGTCTGGTCTGGATGAACAGGCATTGGGCCGCCACATGCAATCCCATACCGACGATGGCATGGCGCTGCTGGATGCGGCGCGCACGACCTTTGAGGCGCGTATCGTCCGGTTTGAGCTGGACATGGCCTATGTCGGTCAGACCCATACCGTGTCCGTTCCGCTGACGGTTGCAGTGAACGAGGGGCAGGTCACACCACCCACCAAGGCAGAGATCGAAACCGCTTTTGATGCGGCCTATCAGGCGACCTTTGGCAGACTGCTGAAGGCGGGCACGCGGCGGATCATCAACCTGCGCAGCGCGGTGACAGGCAAACGCCCAAAGTTTGACCTTTCGACGCTCGCCCCCACGACCTCTGGTGCTGTAACACCCAAGGCAACCCGGCCGGTGCATTTCGGAACCGCATGGCATGATACGGCGATCTATGATCGGCTTGCCTTGCCGGTTGACACAGTGATCAAGGGGCCTGCGATCCTTGAACAGCCCGATACGACGGTCCTGATCGAACCAGAGCTGCAGGGCCGTGTCGACGCATTTGGCAATACCATCATTGAACCTGCGGAGGGCGCGGCATGAGCGACCCGACAACCTGGAACCCGGCCCGCACTGCGCTGCTGACCATTGATCTGCAAAACGACTTTATCCATCCCGAGGGGGCCTATGGCCGCGCGGGCCAGTCTGCCGCCAGCATCGCGGCACTGCCCCCGCGCATTGCCCCTTTGGTCAAGGCCCTGCGCGCCAAGGGTGGCCATTACATATCGGCGCAGTTCACGCTTGTGCCTGGCCCGGACGCAGAGCCGCTGATCGCGCCGCACCTCAAGGAGCTGCGCCCGTTTCTGGCCAAGGGCGATTTTGAGCCGGGCAGTTTTGGCCACACGGTTGTCGATGCGCTTTATCCTGCGGATTTCGTGATCGAAAAGGTGGCCTATTCCGCATTTTACCAGACCCGACTTGAATACATCATGCGGGCCATGGGAATTGATCATCTGATCGTGGGCGGGATTGTGACCAACGGTGGCGTCGCCTCAACGCTGCGCGATGCGCATTTGCGCAACATCGAAACCCTGATGCTGACGGACGGCTGTGCGGCGTTCCGCCAGGACGTGCATGATGCGACGATCCTGTCGCTGGGCACGGTGACAAAACAAATGACCTGTGCCCAGACGCTGGCATGGCTGGAGGGTGCGGCATGAGCCTCAAGACACGATTGACCCAAACCGATATTCTGGTGGCCCCCGGTGTCTATGACGGGCTGACGGCAGGATTGGCCGCCACTGCGGGGTTCGAGGCGCTGTATCTCAGCGGCGCTGCCGTGGCCTATACCCGTTTGGGGCGGCCCGATATCGGATTGACCTCTGTGTCCGAGATGGCAGACACGATGACTCTGATCGCGGACCGGGTGGATCTGCCGGTGATCATTGACGCCGACACCGGTTTTGGCAACGCGCTGAACGCGCAGCGCACCATGCGGCTGTATGAACGTGCAGGCGCGTCGGCGTTGCAGGTCGAAGATCAGACTTATCCCAAGCGGTGCGGCCATCTGAAAGACAAATCCCTGATCCCGGCCGTCGAAATGGCAGGCAAGGTTTCGGCCATGGCGGACGCCCGGCAGTCACAAGAGACGCTGATCGTGGCCCGTACCGATGCAATCGCCGTTGAGGGATTGTCAGCCGCAATCGACCGCGCCGAACTTTATCTTGAGGCCGGCGCGGATGTGCTGTTCATCGAAGCGCCGCAAACCCATGCGCAAATGGCGGAAATCACGCAGACCTTTGCGGCCCGCATCCCCTTGCTGGCCAATATGGTCGAGGGCGGGGCCACGCCCATCACATCCGCCGCCGATCTGCAGGAGCGTGGCTTCTCCATCGCCATTTTCCCCGGCGGCATCGTGCGTGCGCTGGCCCGGACAGGTCAGGAATACTATGCCAGCCTGCACAAGAACGGCAGCAACCGTCCCTTTGCGGACCGGATGTTCGATTTCGACGGGCTGAACAACGTGATCGGCACGGACGAAATGCTGGCGAAGGGTGCGAAATATGAAGGCAAGGACTGACCTTGTGGCGCCTGCCCCCGCAGCCTTTGATCTGGACTGCGAAACCCTGATCATCGGGGCAGGGGCTTGTGGGCTGGTTGCGGCCCTGTCGGCCAAGGAGGCAGGTCAGGAGGTTCTTGTCATCGAAGCGGATGCGCTGCCCAGCGGTTCAACCGCCTTGTCTGCGGGGTTGATCCCGGCGGCAGGAACAAAGGTGCAGAAGGCGGCCGGCATTACCGATGATCCGGCGCTCTTTGCCAGGGACATTCAGGCCAAGGCTCATGATGAGAATGAACAGGCCCTTGTTGATCTGATGGCCGGGCATGCGGGTGGCGTGATCGACTGGCTGATGGACCGCCATGGTTTGCCTTTCTCAGTCGTGACCAATTTCGACTATCCCGGCCACAGCCAGCGCCGGATGCACGGCCTGCCGACACGGTCAGGGGCCGAATTGGTCAATGCCCTGCGCGCCGCCTGCGAGGCCGCTGAGATCGACATCATCTGCGAACGCCGGGCGACGACGTTGTTTTGTGACGCTAGCCGCATAAAGGGCATTTCTGTCAGCCGCCCAGACGCAGGGCAGGAAACCATCGGTTGTCAAAAGCTGATCCTTGCCTGCAATGGTTTTGGCGGCAACCGGGACATGGTCCAGGCGCATATGCCGGATATCGGCAACGGCCTTTGGTTTGGCCATGACGGCAATCAGGGCGAGGCGATGCAATGGGGGGCTGAACTTGGGGCAGCGCTTGAACATCTGGGTGCCTATCAGGGCCACGGCAATGTGGCGCATCCCCATGGCATTCTGATCACTTGGGCGGTCATTACCCAGGGCGGTATTCAGGTCAACCGGATGGGGGAACGCTTCTGGAACGAGGCGCAGGGCTATTCCGAAGCCGCCCGTGCGGTGCTGGCACAGCCCGGCGGAGAGGCCTTTGCGATCTTTGATGGCAGGATTGCCGAGATCGCAGCGCAGTTTGAGGATTTCAAACAGGCGCGGTCCGTGGGGGCCGTGCGGTCGCATGAGACGCTTGAGGGGTTGGCCGGTGATCTTGGTCTGCCGCCACAGGCCCTGGCGGCGACGGTGCAGGCAATCCCGCAGGACGGGACCGACCGTTTCGGGCGTCGCTTTTCCGGCCCCGCGTTGCAGCCGCCCTTTTGCGGTGTGCGCGTGACAGGGGCCCTGTTCCACACGCAAGGGGGCCTGCGGGTGAATGAGCACGCCCAAGTCCTGCGCGAGGATGGCACGCCCTTTGAGAACCTGTTTGCAGGCGGTGGTGCCGCATGCGGTGTCTCTGGCAAGGGCGACAGCGGCTACCTGTCGGGCAATGGTTTGCTCAGCGCCGTGGTGCTTGGCCGTTTGGCCGGAAAGTCATCTGTCGCCTAGGCAAAGCTTGCAAGTTGGGGGCGTGCAGGATAATCAGTTGTTGTTAGCGCTAACGGAGGAACAGCATGACCGTTCATTCAAAACTTCAGGATGTCACCAACCGAATTATTGAGCGGAGTGCACAGACGCGTGGCCTCTATCTGGACCGGATGCGCGCGGCACAGGGCAAGGGGCCCTCTCGGGCGCATCTGTCTTGTAGTGGACAGGCCCATGCCTTTGCTGCGGCTGGTGAGGATCAAGATACATTGGCCACGGGTACCGGAGGCAACCTGGGGATTGTGACGGCCTATAACGACATGCTGTCGGCGCACCAGCCGTTTGAACGGTTTCCCGAAATCCTGCGCCGCGCCGCACGCAGCGTGGGCGGCACCGCACAGGTCGCGGGCGGCGTACCTGCGATGTGTGACGGCGTCACCCAAGGTGAGGCGGGCATGGAGCTCAGCCTTTTTTCGCGCGATGTGATCGCCATGGCAGCGGGCGTGGCATTGAGCCACAACACCTTTGACGCGGCGGTCTTTCTGGGCGTCTGTGACAAGATCGTGCCGGGGCTGGTAATCGGGGCGCAAGCATTTGGGCATCTGCCTGCGGTGTTCGTGCCTGCAGGGCCCATGACAAGCGGTCTTGCCAATGATCAAAAGGCACAGGTGCGCCAACGTTTCGCCGCAGGCGAAGTGGGCCGCGAGGAGCTGATGAAAGCCGAGATGGCAGCCTATCATGGTCCGGGCACCTGCACCTTTTACGGCACGGCCAATACCAACCAGATGCTGATGGAATTCATGGGGCTGCATTTGCCCGGCTCCAGCTTTGTCACCCCCAATACCCAGCTGCGCGAGGCGCTGACGACAGAGGCGGCCAAACGGGCGCTATCGCTTTGCGCCTTGGGCGACAACTATACGCCGGTCTGCGATATTCTGGATGAAAAGGCTTTTGTGAACGGCATGGTCGGTCTGATGGCCACCGGTGGTTCTACCAATCTGCTGATCCATCTGGTTGCGATGGCGCGCGCCGGCGGGATCAAATTGACACCAGAGGATTTCTCGGATGTGTCTGATCTGGTGCCGCTTTTGGCGCGGGTCTATCCAAATGGTCTGGCGGATGTGAACCATTTCCATGCCGCCGGTGGTCTGGGGTTCCTGATTGGTCAATTGCTTGAGGGGGGGCTGCTGCACCCCGATACAAGGACCGTCGCCGGTGGCGGGCTGGAACAGTATACCCAGGAGCCGTTTCTGGACGGTGATACCCTGACGTGGAAACCCGGCACCAAACACAGCCTGAACCCAAAGATCGTCAGCCCCCTGTCAGAGCCTTTCCAGACCACTGGCGGTCTGAAACGCCTCACCGGGTCCTTGGGCGCGGGGGTTATCAAAGTCTCAGCCGTGGCACCGAAATATCACGTGATCGAGGCACCTGCGCGGGTTTTCCACACGCAGGATGCGGCCAAGGCGGCGTTCAAAGCCGGTGAACTGAGCGGTGATGTGATTGTCGTCGTGCGTTTTCAGGGCCCCAAGGCCAATGGCATGCCCGAGTTGCACAGCCTGACGCCGATGCTGGCGATCCTGCAAGGGCGCGGTCAGAAGGTGGCATTGGTCACCGACGGGCGCATGTCTGGCGCATCAGGCAAGGTGCCCGCCGCCATTCACGTCTGTCCCGAGGCCGTCGATGGCGGCCCCATCGCCTATATTCGGGACGGCGATATCTTGCGGGTGGATGCCACGACCGGCAGCTTGGACATTGTGACAAAGGGCGTGCTGGAGCGTGCCCCGGCACAAGCCGACCTGACGGGCAATCACGCTGGAATGGGCCGGGAATTGTTTGCGCCTTTCCGCGCGGCGGTCGGCGCTGCGGATGACGGCGCTGCCGTCTTTGGCTGGTAGGAGATCATGATGACCGTTCAGAACCATTCGACACAAACCCGCGCCCTTTGTGCGCTTGCCCCGATTATCCCGGTCTTGGTGGTCGAGGACGCAGCCAACGCCCGCCCCCTGGCCGAAGCGCTGGTGCGCGGTGGCCTGCCTGTTCTGGAAGTGACGCTGCGCACGGCTGCGGCACTGGATGTGATCCGTGAGATGGCGGGTGTTGCCGGCGGCCATGTTGGTGCCGGCACGTTGATCACGCCTGCCGATGTTTGGGCCGCGAAAGAAGCCGGAGCGACATTCGGCGTCTCACCGGGATCGACGCCTGCGCTTTTGGATGCCGCTGAAGAGGCCGGTCTGCCCATGCTGCCCGGTGCCGCCACGGCATCCGAGGCGATGGCGCTGCTGGAACGTGGCTATGATGTGCTCAAGTTCTTTCCTGCCGAAGCTTCGGGCGGTGTGCCTGCGCTCAAGGGCATTGGCGGCCCCCTGCCGCAGATCACCTTCTGTCCCACCGGCGGGATCAACAGCGCAAATGCATTGAGCTATCTTTCCCTGCCCAATGTGATCTGTGCAGGTGGCAGTTGGGTTGCCCCGAATGATCTGGTCGCCGCCCAGGATTGGGACGGCATCACCGCGCTTGCCGCCGAGGCGGCAAAACTGGGCCGCTGATCGTCCTATGCCGGGCTTATTGGTTTTCTGTCCTGCAGCCATGATGTAGCATGACGGGCGCGGCCCATTTGACGCGGGGCTGCCACCTTGAGGAGCACGGTAATGGCAACATGGGCAGAGTTGGATACAGAGCTGGCCCTTTGGCAAGCCCAGGGGGAACAGCCCAGTTTCTGGTGGCGCGACGATGACACAGAGGCACCGACCCAAGCCCTTGCGCGCCTGATTGAGCTGAGCGCGAAATATGACGCCCCTTTGCATCTGGCGGTCATCCCTGCGGACATCCACCGTGATCTGGCCGATATGCTGCGCGCCGCGCCGCATGTCTGGTGCCTGCAGCATGGATTTGCCCATAAGAACAATGAACCCAAGGGCGAACGCGCCTCTGAGGTTGGCAAGTCGCGCGATCTGGATTTGCAACAGGCAGATCTGGCCGAGGGCTGGAAGCGGATGCAGCATGCGGAACTGCCCAATCTTCTGCCCGTGATGGTCCCCCCCTGGAGCAGGATTGGCGCGCAGGTGGTGCCCCATTTGCCCCGCTGGGGCTATGCTGCGCTGTCTGTTTTCGACCGCCGTGCCCAGGCCGAGGATGCAGCCGGATTGCTACATTTCAACGCCCATGTCGAGCCGCTGCGCTGGCGTCCCGACGCGCGTTTTGCCGGTGTCGAAAAAACCCTTGAGCAATGCGTTACCCATCTGCGCGAACGCCGCACCGGTGTTGCGGACCGCGATGAACCGACGGGTCTGTTGACCCATCACCTGCAGACGCCCCAGCAGGTCTGGGAATTCTGCGACGAACTGGCCGCGCGGCTATCACATGGGGATCAGGCCCGCTGGGTTCCCTTGAATGCCATGCTGAAAAGGCAATGAGATGATCGAAGTTAACTATGCCCGCCCCGAAGAACGCGAGGAAATCGCGCAGTTCATGAATGACGTCTTCGTGCGCGCGAAATGGGATATTGAGGGCTGGCGCAGGCTCTTGGCGGGTCGGTGGTGCGGGCCTGAGGGGCGTTATGCCATCGCGGTACGGGACGCGGGCAGGTTGATCGGTGTGCTGGGGCTGGTCTATGCCGACCGCATGACGGCGCAGGGGGTGCGGACCACGGCCGATATGACCTCCTGGTATGTTCTCAAGGAATACCGGGGGCAGGGCATAGGCCAAAAGATGATCGCACTGGCCACATCCGACCCATCGGTGACAGTCACCAATTTTTCCTCCGCCAAGGCGGCGGTCAATGTCCTGATCAAATCGGGCTTGACCGTGCTGGACAAGGAACGGCTGGTCTGGCACCCACGCCCGGTGCCCGCAGGCTATGCTCTGCACGAAGATCCGCTGTCGCTGGGCGACAGGCTGGCGCAAAAGGACCGCAAGATCATTGCCGATCATCAGGGTCTGAGGTTGCGCCACCTTGCGGTGGACACGCCTGACGGTTTGGTGGCCATGGTCGTCTATCCGCAAAAGAAACATGATGAATTCGTGACCCACGAAATCATGTATCTGGGGGATCAGGCGCTTTTCGCCCGCCATGCGGCGCAGATCGCAGCCACGGTCCTGCCCGAGACTGCGGCAATCCTGTCACTGGATCGCAGGTTCGCGGCAGAAGGTATCACCTGCGACGAGGTGCGGGAATTTGCGACGGCGCGCTATTGCCAGCCGGGCCTGTTGGCCCCATCCGAGATCGACATGCTCTATTCCGAATGCGTCTTGCTCAATATCAAGATCCACTAGGCCGCAGATCGCCCTTCGCCCTGATTGCCCCTGCCGCCAAAGCCCCCCATTTGCCCGGCGCTGTCAGTCTGGCCGAAACCGGAGCCCCCAGGACCGCTGTGAATGTGAACATTGCGGGGCAGCTGCCATGACCTCTTGCAACAAGGCGCGCCAGTTTTCCCGAAATTGCATCTCTAACATGGCGTTTTGACGTATCGGCGACATGTTATCCGCGCTGATCCGGGCTTGCGCATGCTCGGTGATCGCGGCACTCAGCCCGGTTGCGGACGAGGTGTCGACCACTTGGCCGCCCAGCGGGACATGATCCAGCAACCCGTCAACGCCGTTGCACAGCAATTTGCGTCCCGATGCCAAGGCTTCGATTGCGACGATACCGTAAGCCTCCCATCGCGAAGGCATGACCACAACATCCACATCCCTCAGCGCGGTGGCAGGGTCCGCGGAAAACCCCTTGAAGATGATCCGGCTGTCGGAACCCGCGAGCTTCTGAAGCGCCTTCATTTCGGCCCCCTCGCCGATCACATGCAGACGCAGGTCAGGGGCATGGCACAGCCTGAACGCACGGATCAGCGTGTCAAAACCCTTTTGCTTGTCCAGCCGCCCTGTCTGACGTCAGCGCCTGTGGGACAGATTTGAGGTTTTCGTAACGGAGGATTTC
>JAFMGZ010000009.1:0-51022 GCA_017854855.1 Sulfitobacter sp.
TAGTATTGGTGCTACTTAACCTTACTGGATGGCGTGCATGGCAGAAGAAAGAATTGAACGTCGGCTTGCAGCGGTACTTGCTGCCGATGTTGTCGGTTATTCTGGTCTGATCGAGCGCGATGAATCTGGCACCCGAGCGCGACTGAATGCGGCATTCAATGCGATCATTGTTCCGGCGCTGGAACGTCATCGCGGGCGGCTGTTCAAAACGATGGGTGACGGGTTTCTCGTTGAGTTCGCTTCGGTGGTTGATGCCGTCGAATGCGCCGGTGCAATCCAGAAAAGATTTTCCGACGAAAACGAACTGGTCCTGCGGATCGGTATCAATCTTGGCGACGTTATCGTCGAGGGGGATGATCTGCATGGCGAGGGGGTGAACGTCGCCGCGCGGATTGAGGCATTGGCAGAGCCAGGGGGCATTGCGATCTCGCGTTCGGCGAGAGATCAGATCCGCGACAAGTTGAACGTGACCCTGCACGATCTTGGCGATATCGAGGTAAAGAACATCTCGCGTCCCGTTCGTGTTTTCAGTGTAGGTGAACCGGGTCTTGGGCCTGCCGTGCAAAGACGGTCGAAGGGCGATCGGCATGTGCCGCAGCTTATGATGATCGGCGGAGTGCTGCTGGCTGTCGTGCTCGGCGGGTTCATGACTTATGACCGTTTGAGCCAAGGAAACGTCGAGGCAGCATCGCTGGCGCAGATGCAACTGGCGCTGCCCGAAAAACCCTCTGTCGCCGTCCTGCCTTTCAAAACCATGTCAGGCAATGAAGACGACGCACTTTTGGCCAACGCGGTGGGTGAGGATTTGACTCGCAGCCTTGCTCGGGTCAGCGGCCTGTTCGTCATCGCAAGCAGTTCGACAGAACGGTATCGCGGCGAGACGGCCAGCCCTGCAAAAGTGGCTGAAGAGTTGGGAGTAGCCCACGTTCTGCGGGCCACATTGCGCCGCTCGGGTGACCAAGTCCGCGTTGATGCTGAATTGATCGACTCGCTGACAGGACGGATTGTCTGGAGCGATCGGTTAGAACGTTCATCGGAAAACATGTTCGAGCTGCAGGATGCGCTTGTCGAAACACTCGCTCAACAGCTCGCTGCCGATTTGGATCGTGTGCAGAACCAACTCCGTTTTACAGAGAACCCAGAAGCTTTCCTGCTCTGGGCGCGAGCGGACGAGGCCAGCTGGGTCAATACGCCTGTATCCTACGAGAAGGCGCGCGCACTTGCCCGAAATGCGCTGGCGCTTGATCCAGATTTTGTGAGAGCCAAAGCGGTGCTTGGGTTCGTGGAAACACAGACTGGCTATTTCCGCGTTGCCGATAGACCCGAAATAGCGCTTCAGAAGGGGCTCGACATCGCACGCGAGGTCGTGGGGCTGGCACCTGATGATTGGTATTCGCGTTCAGTTCTGGCGCAAGCGCTGCTGAACCTGCGCGATTACGAAGGCGCGCTGACGGAGTTCGAGCGCGCGATGGCGCTTGAACCTGCTCATCCGCATTTGCTGACCCGAGCGGCCTTGGCGCTCATCTTTCTTGGCAGAGGCGTGGAGGCCGAGCAAATGCTTCGCCTTTCGGTGCGATTGAATCCTTTTCACAACTGGTTGCCAGACCAATTGCTGGGCCAGGCGATATTTCTGCAGGGTCGCTATGAGGAGGCATTGCAGAACCTCGAGATCGCACGGGAGAAGAACCCACGCTTTATTGGTAATTTATGGTGGCGCGCAGCCACATACGGCCAGCTGGGTGCTTCTGAAAAGGCAAAGGAAACCGTAGAGGCGATCCTTTTGCGAATGCCTGAAGCAAGCATTTCCACAAGCTTTATTCAGATCACCGACCCTATTGGGCAGGAGCGCTTCCGTGAAGGCCTCCGAGCGGCAGGGATGCCAGAATAATGTCCTGACCATCAAAGGTCAGCTGCCCTCATAGGCAGCTTCAATGTCTTGAACCCTCCCTGTGGACGGGTAGCGCTTTTGGGCGGTGTCTTGACCGCAGTCAAAGCATGCAGGGCTTTCTCATTTAAACTTGGTCTCTCTCTTTTGGGAATACTGACGCCGATTTGCGCAGTGGGTTGGACAGAGGGGCTTTGATGAAACGGCGGTTGACCACGATTCTGGCGGCGGACATCGTCAGCTTTTCGCGCCTTATCGGGGCGGATGAAGAGGGTATTCTGGCGCTCAGGCGTCAGCACCAGAGACAGATCATCGCCCCCCTGCTCAAGGCCCACGGCGGCAGGGTCGCGAATACGGCTGGCGACAGTTGGCTCATTGAATTTCCCAGCGCGGTAGAGGCGCTGCGGTTTGCCATTGCGGGCCAGACCCGTATCGAAAGGATGAATGCCGGTTTGCCCGAAAATGCCCAGATGCACTACCGGATCGGGATCAACCTGGGCGATGTGGTGCCCGAAGAGGGGGATTTGTTGGGCGACGGGGTCAATATTGCCGCCCGACTGGAGGCGCTGGCCCCCGCAGGCGGCATCCTGATCAGCCGGTCGGTGCGTGACCAGGTGCGCGACCGTCTGGATTTGGATCTGCAGGACCTTGGCGAGATAGAGGTCAAGAATATCACCCGCCCGGTCCGCGCCTTTCAGGTGCTCCGATCCGGTGAGCCGAGGATGAAAGCGCCCGGTCCCGTGCAGGGCTATCCCAGGTCGCTGGTGATCTCGGCGGCGCTGGCGGTGTCATTGATTGGCGGCACGCTCTGGTGGCGCGAGCAGCCTGATTTTCCGCCCGTAGACCCCGCCGCGATGGCGCTTGCCCTGCCGCAGCGGCCGTCAATCGCGGTGCTGCCGTTCAGGGACGCGGGCGGCGATGCGGGCGCAGAGGGGATCAGCGACGGGTTGACCGAGGTTTTGATTGCGACCCTTTCGCTGGCACCGGACATGGTGGTGATGGGCCGGGCGACGGCATTGTCCTACAAGGGGCGTCAGGTGGCACCCGGCCAGGTCGCCCAAGAGCTGGGCGTGCGATATGTCCTGAGCGGCAGCGTGCTGAAATCAGGTGACAGCGCGCGGATCACCGCCAGCTTGTCGGACGCGGTTGAGGGCCGGCAGCTGTGGTCGTTTCACGAGGATACCGACATGGATCACATCCTTGAGGTACAGGACCAGATCGCACAGAAGCTGTTTGCGCAGCTGCAGGTCCCCCGTGCCGATTTTCAGGCGGACCGCACGGTTGCCGCGCTGTCGGGTGATTTTCAGACCAGTGTTCTGGTGATGCAGGGACGGGACGCGCTGCAGCGGTTTGACCTGGAGGGGCACCGGAAGGCCGAGAGGATCTGGACCGCGCTGCACGATGCGAACCCCGACAGCGCGCTGGGCCCCTATTTGCTTGCATGGCTGACCTGGCAGCGCGTTATCCTGGGCATTTCGCAGGACCCCGCAGGGGATTTGCAGAAATCCCGGCAACTTGTGGCAAAGGCGCTGGCCACGCGGGAATGGGCCGACCCCTACACGCTGACCGCGCTGATCGAGGCGGTCATGGGACGGTATGATCAGGCGATCATCGCTGCCAACCGCGCGATTGATCTGGCCCCCGGAGATGCAGAAGTGAACACGCTTGCGGGCCTTGCGCTATACAACAGCGGCGATGCGGCACGGGGTCTGGAGCATATGCTGAAAGGCATGAGATTGGAGCCGGCCTATCCCCAATGGCTGCCCGGTGCCCTTTATCCTGCCTTGCTGGAGGCCGGTCGATATGGCGAAACGCTGGCCTTGGCACAATCTGTCCTGGACAAGGAGATGTGGGATGCGCGCGCGCACCCGCAGGCGCGGGCCGCGCGCGCAGCGGCTTTTGCGCTGAGGGGGGATGTCGAAAGCGCAAGGGCGGTGGTGCGCGACATGCGCAAAGCCAATCCCGGTCTTACGGTCGAGGCCCTGACAGCCGGGTATGATCTGCACGCACAGGCCCCGCGGGTTTTCCATCGCAAGCTGGTTGACGCCTTTATCGTGGCCGGTGTGCCGCGCGCAAGGGAGTGACAGACGGCCAGTCACGCCCAGTCAAGGCCAGTCCCGCTTTCCTTACCCCTCCATGCACCCTTCCCCCTGTCGCATTGCTCTGGCATAGTCCGAGGCCAAGAAACTGAGCAACAGCAGGCACCCCCCATGTCCGATCTTCTGTCCGGCCAAGCGCCATCCGACTATGACGCCTCCTCCATCCAGGTGTTGGAGGATATGGAACACGTCCGACTGCGGCCGGGCATGTATATCGGCGGCAAGGATGACCGCGCGCTGCACCATATGGTGGCAGAGATCATCGACAACTCCATGGATGAGGCCGTCGCCGGCCATGCCACCTGGATCGAGCTGGAGCTGCATGCCAACGGTCATGTCACCGTGCGCGACAACGGGCGCGGCATTCCCACCGATCCGCACCCAAAGGACCCCAGCAAATCCGCGCTTGAGATCATCTTTTGCACGTTGAACGCGGGCGGCAAGTTTTCGGGCGACAGTTACGAGACCTCGGGCGGTCTGCACGGGGTTGGTTCATCCGTGGTGAACGCGCTGTCGGACCATCTGCGGGTCGAAGTGGCGCGCAACCGTGAACTCTTTGCGATGGAGTTTTCGCGCGGCATCCCGCAGGGCAAGCTGGAAAAGATCGGCGCGGCCCCCAACCGGCGCGGCACCTCTGTGACCTTTCACCCCGACGCCGAGATCTTTGGTGCATTGACGCTGAAACCTGCACGCCTGTTCGCGATGGCGCGGTCCAAGGCCTATCTGTTCTCGGGTGTTGAAATTCGGTGGAAATGTGAACAATCTGATGGGGATACGCCCACCGAGGCCAAGTTCCACTTTCCCGGCGGTTTGGCAGATTACCTCAACGAGACGCTCAAAGGGTCGACCACCTATGCCGAGGCCCCGTTTTCAGGGATGGTCGATTTCAAGGAAAAGTTCGGCCAGCCCGGCAAGGTCGAATGGGCGATCAACTGGACGCCCGCACGGGACGGTTTCATCCAATCCTATTGTAACACCATTCCCACGCCAGAGGGCGGCACCCATGAGGCGGGATTTTGGGCTGCGATCCTCAAGGGGATCAAGGCATATGGCGAGCTGACCCAGAACCGCAAGGCCAGCACCATCACCCGCGAGGACCTGATCACGGGGGGCTGTGCGCTGGTGTCCTGTTTCATCCGAGAGCCGGAATTCGTGGGCCAGACCAAGGACCGGCTGGCCACGGTAGACGCCCAGCGCATGGTGGAAAACGCCGTGCGCGACCATTTTGACAACTGGCTGGCCGCAGATACCAAATCCGCCGGGGCGATCCTGGATTTCCTGGTGCTGCGCGCCGAGGAACGCCTGCGCCGCCGTCAGGAAAAGGAAACCGCGCGCAAGACCGCCACCAAAAAGCTGCGCCTGCCCGGCAAGCTGACAGATTGCACATCGAAAGACCGCGTGGGCACCGAGCTCTTCATCGTGGAGGGCGATTCTGCGGGGGGCTCTGGCAAGGGCGCGCGGGACCGCAAAACGCAGGCGCTGCTGCCGCTGAAGGGTAAGATCCTGAACGTGCTGGGCGCCGCCTCAAACAAGCTGACCACCAATGCCGAAATCAGCGATCTGTGCGAGGCCATGGGCGTGGGCATGGGGACCAAGTTCAATCTGGATGATCTGCGCTATGAAAAGATCATCATCATGACCGATGCGGATGTGGACGGTGCCCATATCGCGGCCCTGCTGATGACGTTCTTTTTCACCCAGATGCGTCCGATGATCGACAACGGCCACCTCTATCTGGCCTGCCCGCCCTTGTTCCGCCTGACCCAGGGGGCCAAGCGGATGTATGTCGCCGATGAGGCCGAGAAGGATTACTGGCTGGAGAAGGGTCTGGGCGGCAAGGGCAAGATCGACCTGCAACGGTTCAAGGGTCTGGGAGAGATGGATGCCAAGGACCTCAAGGAAACCACGATGGACCCCAGCACCCGCAAGCTGATCCGGGTGACCGTGGACGAGGACATCCCCGGAGAGACCGGCGATCTGGTAGAGCGGCTGATGGGCAAGAAGCCCGAACTGCGGTTCCAGTATATCCAGGAGAACGCCAAGTTCGCCGATCTCGCGGAGTTGGATGTTTAAGGGTTTTTTGAAAACCCGGGTGTTTATCCGTCATTATCCGTCCCCCCCAACACCACACCGCAATGCGCCGTTGGGCGCATAGAACCTTCCCTTTCCCGCATGAGGAAGGGGCTTTAGCGCGACCTGACTTAGGCTGTGCAACACGTCTTTGGTTCGTATGAGGCGGAACAGCATTGGCTGGGTTTTTAGGCGCATCAGATGAAACCGCGCACTACCCATCCCGCGCGTGGCGTCCTAGGGTGGGGTTGAGCCGACCTTAGCTGAAAGACCCCAGATGACGCCCCAAGCCGCCCAAGCCATTCTTGACCAGCATTTTGCCCCCTGGATCCGTGCCTTGCAGCCTGAAATCAACCAGATCGGGGCCGAGGGGGCCACGCTGAGCATCCCCATCACCGCTGACATCACCCGTATGGGCGATATCGTGTCGGGCCAGACCCTTGCGGCGCTGGCCGATACGGCCATGGTTTTTGCCTGCATAGGCCATCTGGATGAGATGGCACCGGTCAGCACTGTCACCTTGGACACGCAATTCCTGCGCCCTGCCACAGGTGACAGCATCCGTGCGCTGGCCGAGGTGACGCGGGCGGGGCGGTCGATGATCTTTACCCGCTGCACGCTGATTGCGGAGCCGTCGGGCAAGGCTGTGGCGCTGGCCACGGCGACCTTTGCCCGCTAGCGCCCCCGCGATGCTGCGCGCCTTGATCCTTGTGCTGCTGCTGGCCTCTTGCGGGCGGGCCCTGACCGAAAACGAGCGGGCGTTTCTGGGCACGATCCACGGTGACACGCTGAACATGGACGCGGTGCGCCTGCATGACGGGGCACCGACGCGTGCGGTGACCTTTCGGCGCAAGCCACGGCCGCGCACCACCTGCCGCGAGCTGATCCTGCCGCCCCCCACAGATGAGATCGTGACGACAAAGCCTGCGGCGGTCGCGGTCTACAACACCATCCTGTTCGACAAGGATTGGTTTTTGCAGGACTACCTGCCCGATTATCCCGACACCATCGGGATCATCGCGGCCATGCTGTTTGCCCATGAGCTGACCCATGTCTGGCAGTGGCAGAACCGCGCCACCACCGGCTATTCGCCGCTGCGTGCCGCGTCAGAACATGGCGGCGGGGCCGACCCCTATCTGTTTGAAATCAACTCCGACCGCCGCTTTGGCGATTTCGCCTATGAGCAGCAAGGCTCCATCGTGGAGGAATACGTCTGTTGCCGTGCGCTGGCCCCCAAGGCACCGCGCACCCAGCGGCTGCATGCGCTGATCGCACAGGTCATGCCGGTACAGCCCCTGCCCCAAAGCCGTGAATGGAATGTGCGGCTGCCGTGGGACGGGGTCGAGATGCGCGGGATTTGTGGGTAGCCTGGGCGGTCAGCCCTGAATGCTTTCCAGATAGCTCAGCAATCCGGCCAAGGCGCGCGGCGTCGGTGTCAGGATGCCATCCACCTCGACCGGGACCAGATCATCGGCCATGGCCCCGCCAAACTGGGGCATCACACGGGCCAGATGCCCGCCATCGGGATCGCCGTAGATATAGCTGAGCGCGCGCGCCGTCGGAAAGGTGCCGCCATTGTTGCGCGCCAGCAAGGTCAGGTCAGTGGGCTTGGGCGAGAGGCCGGCAGCGCCGGGTCCCTCCCCCCGCCCGTTCGCCCCGTGGCACGCCGTGCAATTGGCCGCAAAGAAGGCAGCGCCCTCTTGCGGCTCCGGCATGGAGATCGGTGCGCAGCCCACCAGCAGAGCCAGACCACAGGCTGCCCCTAAAGATGTAAGTACTGACTGCATAACACGCCCTCCAATTGCACAGCGGTAGAGCGATCTTGCGCTCTGGTATCTATCCTACCATGATACAGATCAAATAACTGCCCCGAAAGGCAAATCATGGCACATTATGCGCTGATCATGCTGATCGCGGGCATTGGCATTCCGCTTTTGGCCGCAATGAATTCGGCTTTGGGCAAACATGTGGGATCGCCTGCGGCGGCGGCAACGGTGCTTTTTGCCGTGGCGCTGGCGATTTCCTTTGTGGTGGCTGTAACGACCGGCCCCCAAGGTCTGGCACGGTTCGCCACCGCACCCAAACATCTATTCATAGCAGGCAGTTTCGTGGCCTTTTACGTGCTGACAGTGACCTATATCGCGCCTCATTTCGGCGTGGGGAACGCGGTCTTTTTCGTGCTGCTGGGACAGTTGATTTCTGCTGCCGCCATTGACCATTTCGGGCTGTTTGGCGCGCAGGTGTCGCCGCTGGGGCTGGCGCGCGCGGGCGGCATTGCGCTGATGGCCGCAGGCGTCTGGCTGACCCAGCAGGTTTAGCCCGCCAGCGTTTCCATCAGGGCCCAGACGTGGTCTTCTACCTCAACCGGATCGGCGGGCACCTTGTTCTGGCCCGGCATGCGCGCGCCTTCATCGGCGCTGGCTGCGGCACTGAGGGCCGTCAGCCGTGCCGCGAAATCTGGCGATGCCGAGGGGTCTATGACGATATAGTACTGGCCCAGATCATGGGGCGTCCCTTCGGGGGCCTTGAGCGGTTTGACATCGCGCGACAACACGCCGCCCGTCATCCCCGCCGCAAGTATTTCAGCCATCAATCCAAAGCCCCAGCCCTTGTAGCCGCCCATGGAGACCAGCGAGCCCTGCAATGCGGCCGCCGGATCAGTGGTGGGCTGGCCTGCGGCATCAACGGCCCAGCCTTCGGGGATCGGCTGGCCTGCGGCCTTGGCCATGGTGATCTTGCCCAGGGCGACGGTGGTGGTGGATTGGTCGAACTGCATCGCGATCCCCCCCTGCCCGTCGGGCACCGAAAAGGCGATAGGGTTGGTGCCGATCACGCGGGTCTTGCCGCCCGGTGCCGCCACGATGGGTGATGCATTGGTAAAGCCCATCCCGATAAAGCCGGAGCGCGCGATTTGTTCTGTGAAATAACCCAGCGATGTACAGGTATGGGCATGGCCCACGGCCAGTGTCGCAATGCCGGTCTGGCGGGCTGCGTCCAATGCCAGCGGCAGCCCATAGGCAAAGGCAGGCTGGGCAAAGCCGAAATGCGCATCCACATGGATGGTTGAGCTGCGCGGGGTGGTGACTGTCGGGGTCACATCCCCTTTGACCCGACCGGAGCTAAGCTGCTGGCAATAGCTTTCTACATAGTAAAGGCCGCAGATCTTGTTGCCAAAAGATTCGGCAGCCGCGACCGCGCGGGCCACTTCGGCGGCGGCAAATGCCTCTGCGCCATGGGCCATCAGGGCAGTTTTCACTGTCGCTTCGATTTTATCGAGTGAAATCTGAACCATGACTATGCCTTATCCCATGACCGCCCCTTGGGACGTTTATACTGTGATCAAGCAAAGCGACAGCGTCAAGCGCCGCAATACCCTAAACGGGTACGAGCTGGCCATTATCCAGTCTGATCTGGCGATCCATCCGGGCTGCCAGATCAAGGTTATGGGTCGCGATCAGGGCGGACAAGCCGGTGTCACGCACCAGTTCCATCAGCGCGCCAAAAACCTGATCCGAGGTCGAAGGATCAAGATTTCCAGTGGGTTCATCGGCCAGCAAAAGCCCCGGTGCATTTGCCAGCGCCCTGCAAAACGCCACACGCTGCTGTTCGCCGCCCGACAACGCCGCGGGCCGGTGACCCGCGCGCGCGGCGATGCCAACCTTGTCCAAAAGCGCATTGGCCCGTGTTTCCGCCGCCGCCCGCGAGGTGC
This sequence comes from Sulfitobacter sp., assembly GCA_017854855.1. Lineage (GTDB taxonomy): Bacteria > Pseudomonadota > Alphaproteobacteria > Rhodobacterales > Rhodobacteraceae > Sulfitobacter. Next base: position 9,764 of record JAFMGZ010000009.1, read on the forward strand.
CATTGGCCAGTTGCGGCAGCATGACATTTTCCAGCGCCGTGAACTCTGGCAGCAGATGGTGAAACTGATAGATGAACCCCACATCCGCGCGCCGCACCCGCGTGCGGCGACGATCAGAGCGGCCCGTCATATCGGCCCCCCCGATATGCACCAGCCCCGTGTCGGGCGTATCCAGCAGGCCCGCGATATGCAGCAGCGTTGATTTACCCGCCCCCGAAGGCGCGACCAGCGCCACGACTTCGCCTGCGGCGATGCTGAGGTCGACACCGCGCAAGACCTGCACTTCGTTCGGCTTGCCCGGATTGTAGGATTTGGTGATGCCAGACAGGCTGAGGACCGGATCATTCATAGCGCAGCGCCTCAACCGGGTTCATCCGGGCGGCACGGCGCGCGGGAAACAAAGTGACGACAAAAGACAGGCCCAGCGACAGCGCCACGGCTGACAACACATCACCCAACTGCAACTTGGCCGGCAGGAAATAGATACCCCGCACGGATGCATCCCAGGCAGTACCGCCAGACAGGTAATTCACAAAGCCAAAGATCTGGTCGACATAGATCGCAAAAAGACAGCCCAGCACCACGCCCAGCGCGGTCCCGATGATCCCGGTAAAGGCCCCGCAGATGAAAAACACCCGCATGATCGACCCTTCGGTCAGGCCCATGGTGCGCAGGATGCCAATGTCGCGCCCCTTGTTCTTGACCAGCATGATCAACCCCGACACGATGTTCATCGCGGCGATCAGCACCAGCACCGACATGATCACGAACATTACCCGGTCCTCAATGTCCAGCGCGTTCAGAAAGGCCCCGGAGGCATCCTTCCATGTCCAGATCTGCCCGCGTTCGCCCGCGGCCTGCAATAAGGGATAGGCCAGATCGTCAACCCGCTCGGGATCTTCGATCATCACCTCAAGTTCATCCGCCACACCCTCGCGGTTGAAAAAGGCCTGCGCCTCGGCGATCGGAAGATAGGCCCGCGTCCGGTCGATGTCATAGCGCCCGGCGGCAAAGATATAGACCACCTCATAGGAATTCACCCGCGGGCTGGTGCCAAAGGCGGTCTTTACCCCGTTGGGTGAAATCAGCTTGACCCGGTCGCCCACGCCGACCCCCAGCGTATTGGCCAGCCCGATGCCCAGGGCGATGCCCTGATCGAAACGGTCGATATCGCCGCGTGCCTGATCAGAGGCGGCAACACGCGGAATGGTTTTCAGATCGGCTGCGGCAATGCCGAACACCTCGACACCGGCGTTGGACTGTCTGTTGTTCGCCATCACCTGCTGGCGCACCAGCGGGGCCACACGGGTCACACCGGGCACGGCCGCGACCCGGGCGGCCAGCGCCTCGTAATCGGTGATCGTTCGGTCGATCTGCCCGTTGGGTGCGACCTGACCCAGCTGGTAGACCGTGACATGCGCATTCGCCCCCAGGATGGTGCCGACGAATTCGGCGCGGAAACCAGACCGCACAGACAGTGTGGCAATCAGCGCAAAGACCGCCAATGTAATCCCAATCAGGCTGATCCAGGTCATCACGCTGACACCGCCCTCGGCGCGCCGGGCACGCAGATATCGCCAGGCGATCATCCATTCAAAAGGGGCAAAGGGGGCAGTGTTGGCCATGGTCAGGATCCTGTCAGGTGCTGCGCAACCTGAGGCTTTGTCACAGCAGGGTCAAGCGGGGTTTGAACCGGTAGAACGGCGGCGGCGAAAAGGCCAGGCCAGCAGACGCACCACCAGACCGCAGACCAGGGCCCCCAGCAAAAAACCGACCCCGCCAAAGGTCATCCCGGCGAAATTCAACGGCAGGGCGGGCTGGTAGGCCGACCATGCGGCCTGCGCAATATCGCGGTCTGAAAAACGGGACAAATGATAGGCCCGCATAAAGGGCCCCTGCCCGTCAAGCGCCGTCAAATCAGCCTGCAACCTGTCATAGCGGGCGAAAGTTGCCGTCATGTCACCGCGCCTGCGCTCCAAAAAGGCAGTGCCTTGCATCTGCGCAAGCGCCCCCTCACGGTCCAGCCCGACAGCCAGCGCCGAGGCGTCAAAATCAGCCACCACTTCGGCCAGCGCATCCACGGCACCGCCAAGACGCTGGGCATATTGCTGCGAAAACTCAGGAAATTGCGACGTCGTCGCGGCCCCCGCAAGGCCGCCCACCAGGGTCAGGGCACGCAAGATCATCGCACACCGCCCGTGCAAGACGCCCCAACCCCCAAGGGTTCAACCGTAAAACTAAATATTCTCAAGGCCATAGGGCTGCTCAAACCGTGTTTTTCCGCACTCTATCAGAGCAGCCCCAATGGTCAAAGCCTCAGGCGATACCGGCGTAAATCTGCGCCAGACGCGCCACGACGGCTTCTGGCGGCAGCTCTTCGCTTTCGCCGGTCCGCCGCGAGGTCAATTCCACAACGCCGTTTTTCAGGCCACGTGGCCCCACTGTGATCCGCCATGGCAGACCGATCAGGTCCATGGTGGCAAACTTGCCGCCCGCCCGCTCATTGCGATCATCATACAGCGGCTCAAGCCCAAGGGCCGTCAGCGATGCATAAAGCGCCTCGCAAGCCGCATCCGCCTCTGCGTCGCCCTGTTTGAGGTTCACGATGCCTGCGTGATAGGGCGTGACCCCCTCTGGCCAGATGATGCCCTTGTCATCATGGCTGGCCTCGATGATCGCGCCCATCAGGCGGCTGACGCCAATGCCGTGGCTGCCCATATGGACCGGCACGGGCTTGCCGTCAGGCCTTTGGACCGTGGCCCCCATGGCTTCGGAATATTTGGTACCGAAATAGAAGATCTGTCCCACCTCGATGCCCCGCGCTGTGCGGCGGCGTTCCTCTGGGATGGCATTGAACAACGCCGGGTCATGGGTCTCGTCGGTGCGCGCATATCTGGAGGTGAACTCCTCCATCACCGCGGCACAATCCTCGACACTGCCATAATCGATATCGCGATCCCCAAAGCTCAGGTCGGTGACGGCGGAATCGTAGAAAACCTCTGATTCCCCGGTTTCGGCAAGCACCAGAAACTCATGGGTGTCATCGCCGCCAATCGGGCCCGAATCCGCCCGCATCGGAATCGCCTGCAGGCCCATGCGCTCATAGGTCCGCAGATAACTGACCAGATGGCGGTTATAGGCATGCAGCGCATCTTCCTTGGTCAGATCAAAGTTATAACCGTCCTTCATCAGAAACTCACGCCCGCGCATCACCCCGAACCGAGGTCGCACTTCGTCGCGGAATTTCCACTGGATCTGATACATCGTCAGCGGCAAATCCTTGTAGCTGCTGACATGAGCGCGAAAGATATCCGTGATCAGCTCTTCGGCAGTGGGGGTAAACAGCATCTCGCGCCCGCCCCGGTCCTTGATGCGCAGCATCTCTTCGCCATAAGCATCATAGCGCCCGCTTTCGCGCCACAGATCGGCAGACTGGATCGTCGGCATCAACATCGCCATGTGACCCGCACGCGCCTGTTCTTCATGAACAATATTCTCCAGCTTGCGCAGAATCTTGAAGCCCAGCGGCAACCACGAATAAATCCCCGCGGCAGATTGCTTGATCATGCCCGCCCGCAGCATCAACCGGTGGCTGACGATCTGCGCCTCGGAAGGGTTTTCTTTCAGCACGGGCAGGAAATAACGGCTCAAACGCATGGGGCGCTCCTCAGAACTCTATTCATATCCCGCGATGCCTAATTCAAAGCTCCGCCCGACACAATTACCTTCTCTTTTTGGCCCCAAATACCTCAGAGCGCGAGACAGCGTCTCGCATCCGGTTTGGCCGGGGCCAAATCAAAATATCACTTGTGGGCCCTGGCCCACACAATCACCGCACCGCCCGCTGCGCGAGTGCCAGCGCAACCTTGACCGCCTGGCCCATGTCCTGCACCGAAATCCATTCCAGCGGGCCGTGGATCTCCTGCATGCCGGTAAAGATATTCGGGCAGGGCAATCCCATCTCTGTCAGCCGCGATCCATCGGTGCCGCCCCGGATGGGCACGCTGACGGGCTCCAGTCCCACATCGGCCACGGCCGCGCGGGCCAGATCAACCGGCGTCATGTCCTTTTCCAGCCAGTAGCGCATGTTGCGATACTGCGGCGTGATCTCGCAACTGATCTGCGCGCGCGGCTCGCCTGCGGCGACAGCGGCGCAGATCTGGCGCAGCAAGGCCCCCTTGGCCGCCAGTCCGTCCAGTTCGAAATCACGAATGATCAGGATGATCTCGGCCTGAGACGATCCGCCCCTGATCTCGCTGGCGTGGATGAACCCTTCGGTCCCTTCCGTGGTATCGGGGGTCATGGTGGTCTGCGGCAGCATCATCACGATCTTGGAGGCCAGATGCAGCGCATTGACCATCTTGCCCTTGGCAAAGCCCGGATGGGCCGAGACCCCCACCACCTTGATCACCGCCCCGTCAGCCGAGAAGGTCTCAAATTCGATCTCGCCGGGTTTGCCGCCGTCAAAGGTAAAGGCAAAATCCGCGGCCATATCTGCGGGCAGTCGCGCATCGACACCGCGCCCGATCTCTTCGTCGGGGGTAAAGGCCAGACGGATCGGGCCATGTTCGATCTCTGGGTTATTCAGCAAATGCCGCGCGGCGGTCATGGCAATCGCCACGCCCGCCTTGTCGTCGCCCCCCAGCAGCGTCAGACCGCTGGCGGTAATGATGTCCTCGCCCTGTTTCTGGCCCAGATAGGGCGAATTGTCGGGCGAGAGTTTCAGATCAGGGGCATCGGCAAAGGTGATGTCGCCCCCGTTGTAGCCGCGATGCACCACGGGTTTCACCCCGGTGGCATTGAACTGCGGGGCCGTGTCCACATGGGCGCACCAGCCCATGGTGGGCCCTGCAACGGTGCCGGGGATGGTGGCCAGTACCACGCCATAATCGGTCAGGGTGACGTCAGATGCCCCCATCTCTTCCAGCTCTGCCACCAGCAGGCGCAGCATGTCGAATTGTATCGCCGTACTGGGCTGGGTTTTCGATGCCGCATCACTTTGGCTGTCGATGGCCGCATAGCGTACAAGCCGCTCTTCGAGTTCTTGGTCAAATTCACTGCGCATCAGATGGCCTCCTTGGGTTGCGCGGTGATCTGGGCCTGCCGGGCCCGCAGTGTCAAGCAGGCCCAGACGTCAGGGGGCCAACCACGTCCAGGCGGACCGAGGCGTCTGGCGAACCGAGGCGTCAGGGGAAACCGCCTGACCTGCGACCGGTCAGGAGATCTGCCGATCCTGACCTTCCCAATAGGGTTTGCGCAATTCGGTCTTGAGCACCTTATTGGCACCAGACAGCGGAAAGGGCTCTGTCCTGAATTCGATGCTGCGAGGGCATTTATAACCTGCAATCAGCTGGTGGCAGTGATCTTTCAACGCATCTGCCGTCACCTCTGCCCCCGGTTTCAGGATCACCAGCGCATGAACACTTTCGCCCCATTGTTCGCTGGGGATGCCGATCACGGCGCTGGTGGCCACGCCGGGGTGCTGGCCGATGGCATTTTCCACTTCGGCGGAATAGACGTTCTCACCCCCCGACACGATCATGTCCTTGACCCGGTCCATCAAAAAGATGAACCCTTCGGCGTCCATATAGCCCGCGTCCCCGGTCAGCACCCATCCGTCACGGATCGTTTCGGCCGTCACCTCTGGCTTGTTCCAATAGCCCAGCATGGTGTTGGGCCCTTTCACCGCAATCTGGCCGATGTCGCCGCGCGCGACTTCGTTCAGGTCCGCGTCCACCACCCGAATTTCACAGATCCGCGTGGGCCGCCCGGCAGAGCGCAGCTTGCCTGCCTTGGGCCCATCGAGGACATGGTACTCCGAAGGTAATATCGTCGCGATCGGGCTCAGCTCGGTCTGGCCAAAGGCCTGGATAAAGCCCGCATTGGGGAATTTCGCAAAGGCTTCGACCAGCACCGCCTCTGTGATGGGAGAGGCCCCATAGGCGATCCGCCGGATGGAGGACACATCCGTGCCCGCCAGCTTGTCGCTTTGCAGCACCATCTGGATCATCACCGGGACCAGCAGCACCACATCGGGGCGGTGCGTTTCAATCGCGTCCAGCGTTGCATCGGGAGTGAACATCGGGATCACCACATGCGTGCCCGCCATAAAGGTGATCGCCGCAAAGGCAACCAGATCGGCAATATGGAACATCGGGGCCGCATGCAGGTAAACCGCCCCGTCCGCCACTTCCAATTCATGCGCATTGGCCACGCCGCCGACATAGAAATTCGTATGAGACAGCATCACGCCCTTTGGAAAACCCGTGGTGCCGCCGGTATAAAAGATACCTGCCAGATCATCGCCACTGCGGCCCGCATCCGGTGCAGGCGCGGCAGAGGCCAGGATGTCTTCGTAATTCAGCATGCCCGCAGGCGTATCGGCATCGCCGCAATAGATCACGGTTTTCAGCCCCGGCACATCGGCACGGACGGCATCTGCAACGCCTTTGAAGGCCTCATCCACGATCAATATCTCAGCGCCCGCATCATTGAGCGCATAGGCACATTCAGGCGCGGCCCAGCGGATGTTCATGGGCATCATCGCCCCTCCGCCCCAAACGCAGGCAAAGTAATATTCGATGAACCTGTCCGAATTCAGCGACAACAGCGCCACCCGATCCCCCGGTTTCATGCCCGCCGCCTGCAAGGCCCCTGCCAGCCGCGCAACCCGGTCCAGCATCTGCCCCCAGGTTTGACGCCGGTCTTTGTAGATGGTGGCGATCCCGTTCGGGTTGACCTGAGCGGCGCGTCTGATGATGGATGTCAACTGCATCGGCTATGACCTCTGGCTGAAGGTTGGACTGGTACCTGAACAGACTGCGCTTGACCGTCGCTGCCTGTCAATCTCTCTGTCAGCGCCCCCCATAAGGCCCAAAAGGCCCAGCAGGACTGCCCCCACCCTGGCCCCGACCAAGGCCCCAAGGCTGGTCCCAAGACTGATCCTAGACGACCGATGCCGCAGAAATTAACGGCCCGCCCCTTGAAACCAAGCCGTGAACGCGCAATGTCCATTTGACCCCAAGCCCCGGAGAACCATCCATGGCCCTGCCCGTGAAAGAACAACTGAAATACTGGGGCATCGCTGCGGCGGTGTTTCTTGTGGTGCTGTATTTTGTGGGCGATGTCTTGTTGCCCTTCCTGCTGGGTGGGGCGATTGCCTATTTCCTTGATCCTGTTGCTGACCGGCTGGAGCGCATGGGGCTGAGCCGGTCACTGGCCACTGCGGTGATCACCTTTGGGGCGGTCTTGATCTTTGTGCTGCTGGCGTTGCTGGTCATACCGGCGCTGGTCAATCAGGCCATCAGTCTGGTCAATATCGCACCGCAATTGTTCAGGGAATTCACGGGTTTTCTGACAGAGCGCTTTCCTGCCCTGCTGGACGAAGGATCAACCCTGCGCAGTTCGCTCAATAGTGTCGGGACCACCATTCAGGAACGCGGCGGCCAATTGCTTGAGACGGCGCTGGCCTCTTTTGCCTCCATCATCAACCTGATCGTCTTGTTCGTGATCGTGCCCGTTGTCGCGATCTATCTGCTGCTCGATTGGGACCGGATGGTGGCCACGATCGACCGGCTGCTGCCGCGCGATCATGCCCCCACAATCCGCAAGCTGGCGCGCGACATCGACAGCACGCTGTCCTCTTTCGTGCGCGGCATGGGCACGGTTTGCCTGATCCTTGGCACCTATTATGCGATTGCACTGATGGTGGTGGGCCTTCAGTTTGGTCTGGTCGTGGGCTTTGTGGCGGGGGTTGTGACCTTTATTCCCTATCTTGGGGCGCTTTTGGGCGGGGCGCTGGCGATTGGTCTGGCGCTGTTTCAGTTCTGGGGCGATTGGGTGTCAATCGGGATGGTCGCAGGTGTTTTCGTGCTGGGTCAGGTCATCGAGGGCAATATCCTGACGCCCAAGCTGGTGGGCGGCTCTGTCGGGTTGCATCCCGTGTGGCTGATCCTGGCGCTTTCCGCTTTTGGGACGCTGTTTGGCTTTGTGGGAATGTTGGTGGCGGTGCCACTGGCGGCCGCACTGGGGGTTTTGGCGCGTTTCGGGCTGGAGCAATACAAGCAAAGCCTGCTCTATCAAGGTATAGGGCGCGGCGCATCCGACACATCGGACGAAGACTGACATGACACAGCAACTTGGATTTGATTTGCCCAGCCGCCCGGCACTGGGGCGTGACGCCTTTTTTGTCAGCCCCGCGAATGCCGTGGCGCTGGCGCTGATTGACAGCTGGCCCAATTGGGCGGGCAACAAGCTGGTTCTGACCGGGCCAAAAGGGGCGGGCAAGACCCACCTGACCCATGTCTGGGCGGCGGCATCGGGCGCGCGGATCATAAAGGCCAGTTCATTGGCCAGTTCATCGGCCAGTAGTACGCCCGCAGACCAGATCCCTGACCTGGCCACAGGCCCCGTCGCGGTAGAGGACATCGACCAGATCGCCGGCAACCCGGAGGCGGAAACCGGGCTGTTTCACCTGCACAATCTGGTACTGGCAGAAGGCCATAGCATCCTGTTCACCGGCAATGCCCCGATAGTGCAATGGGGATTGCAGTTGCCTGATCTGCTGAGCCGGTTGCAAGGGGCCACTGTGGCCGCGCTGGAGGCCCCGGATGATGCGCTGCTGACCGCCTTGCTGGTCAAACTGCTGGCCGACAGGCAATTGACCCCCAAGGCCGAATTGATCCCCTATCTGTTGGGGCGCATGGACCGGTCCTTTGCCGCGGCAATTGATCTGGTGGAACGGCTGGACAGCGCCAGTCTGGCCCAAAAACGCCCCATTACCCGACAGTTGGCGGCCGGCGTACTGGACAAGGACGCCCCCGACACGTGATACTGCTGCCAAGTAGAACCGTGTCGTAAATCTTTTACACATCAACCCGATAAGGTCACCATGACCCAGACCGATTTCCTTTCAGGTGATTTTCCACCTGCCGTTGACATGCCAGAGCTGGACCTGACCGGCCCGGGCCGTTTCTTTAACCGTGAGCTGAGCTGGTTGGCCTTTAATTGGCGCGTGGTCGAAGAGGCCGAAAACCCCCGTGTGCCCTTGCTTGAACGGTTGCGGTTCCTGTCCATCTCTGCCGACAATCTGGATGAATTCTATACCGTGCGTGTGGCGGGCCTGCGCGAGCTGGCGCAGGCGGGCAATACCACCCCCGCCGCAGACGGGCTGACCCCGGCGGAACAGCTGGTTCTGATCAACGAAAATGCGCGCAACCTGATGATGACCCAGCAGCGCGTGCTGGTCGAATTGATGGCAGAGATGGATGCGCAGAACATCTATCTGGAACATACCGCGGACCTAAGCCGGGAGGACCGCATCTACCTGAGAGAAGTTTTCCTGAACCAGGTGTTTGCGGTTCTGTCCCCCCTAGCGATTGACCCCGCGCATCCGTTTCCCTTTATCCCCAACACCGGCTATGCGCTGGCGCTGCAACTTGAGCGCAGCAGTGACAAGCGCCCCTTGCAGGCGCTGCTGCCGATCCCGGCACAGATTGAACGTTTCATCGCTCTGCCCGCCCCCGAAGGCACCCTGCGCTACCTGCCGCTGGAAGACCTGCTGGTGATCCATATTCCGGACCTGTTTCCCGGTTATAAGCTGAAGTCGCATTTTGAATTCCGCGTCCTGCGCGACAGCGACCTGGAGGTTGAGGACGAGGCCGAGGACCTGGTGCGCGAATTCGAGGTTGCCCTGAAACGCCGCCGTCGCGGCGAGGTGGTGCGGCTGACCCATTCTGCGGGGGCCCCAGAAAAGCTCAAGGCGGTGGTGATGGCCGAACTGGGCGTGCATGACCGCGATGTGATCGAGATTGACGGCATGATCGGGGTCGACGATCTGTCAGAATTGGTGACGGATGCCCGGCCCGATCTGCTGTGGCCGCAATTCACCCCCCGTATTCCGGAACGCGTGACCGACCATGACGGCGATATGTTCGCCGCGATCCGGCAAAAGGACATGCTGCTGCACCACCCCTATGAAACCTTTGACATGGTGGTCCGCTTTCTGGCGCAGGCGGCACGTGATCCGAATGTTGTGGCGATCAAACAGACGCTTTACCGCACATCGCGCGACAGCCCCATCGTCGAGGCCCTGTGTGAAGCCGCCGAAGACGGCAAATCGGTCACCGCCCTGGTCGAGCTGAAGGCGCGCTTTGACGAGGCTGCCAACATCCGCCAGTCGCGGCGGCTGGAACGCGCGGGGGCCCATGTGGTCTACGGCTTTATTGACCTCAAGACCCACGCCAAGATTTCCACCGTGGTGCGGCGCGAAGGCAGCCAGTTGGTGACCTACACCCATTACGGCACCGGGAATTACCACCCGATTACGGCCCGGATCTACACGGATCTGTCGCTGTTCACCTGCGATCAAAAACTGGGCCGCGATGCCACAAAGGTGTTCAACTACCTGTCTGGCTATGCGCAGCCAGAAAGCCTGGACAATCTGGCGATTTCGCCCACCACGCTGAAATCAAGCCTGCTGGCGATGATCGCGGCAGAGGCAGAGCATGCCGCAGCCGGGCGGCCTGCGACGATCTGGGCCAAGATGAATTCGATCATCGATTCCGACGTGATCGACGCGCTTTATGCCGCCAGTGCAGCCGGCGTGAAGATCAGCCTGGTGATCCGGGGCATTTGCGGTCTTCGGCCGGGCGTGAAGGGATTGTCTGAAAATATCCGGGTGAAATCCATCGTCGGACGTTTTCTGGAACATTCGCGCATTGTCTGTTTCGGCAACGGCTACGGCTTGCCGCACAAGAAGTCGCGGGTCTTTATCTCTTCGGCGGATTGGATGGGACGCAACCTGACGCGTCGTGTCGAGACGCTGGTGGAGATTGAGAACCCAACGGTCAAGGCGCAGATCACCAGCCAGATCATGGCGGCAAACCTTGCCGATGTGGCGCAAAGCTGGATCATGGCCCCCGACGGCACCTTTACCCGGCCCGCCTATCAAGAGGGGCAGTTCACCTTTAACTGCCACCGTTTCTTCATGGAAAACCCATCGCTGTCTGGCCGGGGTTCTGCGGGAGCATCAGATGTGCCGCAGCTGACCCATACAGAAGATTAAGGCGTATCTTGGCATCCTTGATGCTGTGTGCCCCCTTTAACGCGTTGAAATTCTTGATTTCAGACAGCGTTAGAGGGGGCAAGTTCACTGCAAAGCGTTTCAGGCACCGTTAACGATTGACCCTGCCCGCGCACTGCACCATTTTGCCCCCAACGTAATCAACCAGCGGAGTACGCATGGCTGACCAGACCAACAACGCCCGAGCGCTTGTACCCGAAACGGGCGTCGCTGATCTGGGGCTTTTTGGCAAACCCCTGTTCGAGGACCCCAGTGCGCGTGCCTTGGCGCGGGTCGGCGTTGTGGATGTGGGGTCAAACTCTGTCCGTTTGGTGGTCTTTGACGGCGCGGCCCGCTCTCCTGCGTATTTCTACAATGAAAAGATCATGTGTGCCCTTGGGGCTGGCATGGCCGAGACCGGGCATTTGTCGCCCGAGGGCCGGGTCCGCGCCCTGTCCGCGATGCGCCGGTTCAAGAAACTGGCCGACAGCATGGGATTGTCCGAACTGACCGTGGTGGCCACAGCGGCGGTGCGCGACGCCAGCGACGGACGCGCGTTTTGCGACGAGGTGCTGCGCGATACAGGCCTGCGCATCTGGGTGATCGACGGCGAGGAAGAGGCACGGCTGTCAGCGCAAGGCGTTCTGTTGGGCTGGCCCGGGGCCTTTGGTCTGGTCTGCGATATCGGCGGATCCTCAATGGAGTTGGCCGAAATATCGGGGGGCCGCGTCGGCCGCCGCGTCTCATCCCAACTAGGGCCGTTGAAACTGCGCGACATCAAGGGCGGTGCCAAGGCGCGTAACGCCCATATCAAGGAAGTCATGCTGCGCCTCAAAGACACCATGGGGGCCCAGCGCGACCGGTTGTTTCTGGTCGGCGGATCATGGCGCGCCATTGCACGGATCGACATGACCCGGCGGGGCTATCCGCTGCATGTCCTGCATGAATACCGCATGTCGCCGCGCGCGGTCAGCGCCACGGTGAAATACATCAAGAACAGCGATCCAGAAGAGCTGCGTCTGGCCTGTGGTGTGTCCGCCAGCCGGATGGCGCTGGTACCCTATGCCGCCGAAGTGCTGAGCCGTCTGGTCAAGACCTTTACGCCCAAGGACATCGCCATCTCAAGCTATGGGATCCGCGAGGGCATGCTGTATGAGCAGATGCCCCAGCGCCTGCGCGACCGTGACCCCCTGCTGGAGGCCTGCCGCTTTGCCGAAGCCAAGGATGCCCGCACGCCGGGCTTTGGCAAGGTGCTGTATAACTTCATCCTGCCGCTGTACAAATCCGCCTCGGCCCCGCGCAGGCGTTTGATCAAGGCGGCCTGCCTTTTGCATGATGTCAGCTGGCGGGCGCATCCCGACTACCGGGCCGAGGTCTGTTTTGACAATGCCACCCGCGCCAATCTGGGCGGATTGAAACATTCAGAACGGGTGTTTCTGGGTCTGGCGCTGCTGCACCGCTATTCCAACAAACGCGAAAATTCGCGGTTTGAAGATCTATACGAAATGATCGACGAAAAGGCCCGTGCGGATGCCGAAGTCCTGGGCAAGGCCATGCGCTTTGGCGCAATGCTATGGATGAACCCCGAAGAAGAACGCGGCGAATTGCGGTGGTTCTCAAAAAAGAAGCAACTGCAATTGCGCCTGACCCAGGACATGCTGCCATTGTTTGGCGAAGTCGCTGAGGCGCGGCTGAATTCGCTTGCCGCGTCGCTTGGTGCTATGGTCGAGATCAAGACGGTGAAGGCGCGCAAAATCCAGGTGGACGAATAGGGTTCAGGGCACGGGCCTATTACGCAACAGCGTCCCCCGCATGAGCCATTCACACAGATGCGTCAAAGGTCAATCTGCGGGGCGGGGTCGACCGGGGTTGCAGGCACATCTTCCGGGGCCTCGGGCTTGCGGCGCATGATGATGTCGCCGTTGGGCAGGATCTCGGGGGCCTCATAGGCATTCCAATCCTCAACCTCGCGCAAAAGCGCAGTGAATTTCGGGCCCATCTGATCGGCAAACTGCCGAAAGGCCGGACCGATATCATCAGCCAGCCCTGAAAATTCTTCAATCGCAGGCTCCATCTCCTTGAGGATGCCTTCCATGAACATCTGCGCGCCCCGCTCCATCAGCGACAGGCCGCGTTCCTCTTCTGCCTGGGCCACGGGAGCCAGAACACTCAGCACGGTCACAAAGGGGATCAGCTTTTTCATGAAATCAATATAAGGCAATCCACGCCGAATTACGAGGGATCGTCGAAATCAATCGTAACCGGAAAATGATCAGAGGCGGCAACCAAAGCATCGCGCAGATCAGGCGTTTTCCAGCATTCAGGGTCATCCATCGGATGCCAGATGCGCCATTTGGCCTGCCTGGACAGAAAATCATCCGTGACCATGATATAATCCAGCAACGCCTGCAAGAACCGCTTTTCCTGCCGGATCCAGAACCGTGCCGTGGTCGGCAAGGCCGCCAGTTTCCGGGCCAGCGCCTGCCGGGCATGGGGGTCAAACAGCTCCTGCTTCTTGCCATGGCCCATGACGATCTCAACCGAAGAACGGCCAAAAAGGGTCTCAAATTCATCAAGCCCAGGACCGTCGTTCAAATCCCCCAGCACCATCAGCGGCGTGCCGGCCTGCACATGCGCCTCTACCCTGCCGCGCAGCCAGATGGCCTGCGCCAATTGCTTGCGGCGGTTGGCGATATTGATGCTGATCATCTCGGCATCGCTCCGCGCACCATGCGGTGCCTTGGATTTCAAATGTGCCCCGATCATCTGAAATCGAAACCCATTGCGCGTCTCAACCGCAACCTCAAGCGGCGGCTTGGAGAAAACCACAAGGTCTTCGGTCGCATCAATGTCCAGGTCAATGCGCAAGGACCCGTCAAATCGCGGCGCACCCGTGGCCCCCTCCGGTCCAGAGGACACACCCTGCGGATCATGTCGGCAGGTCAGGACATCAGGATCATACAGCAGGGCAATTTCCTGCTGGGTATCATTGGGAAAACCGATCACCACCTCACGCGCCCGCAGGCCGAAATGCTCGGCAAAGCCGGTCAGCGCCCGCACCGTCGACTGAGAACCGCTTTGGTCCGGGGCCTCGATCACCATGATCGCATCCGCATCAAGCGTCTTGAACACCCGGCCCAGCGCCGCAGTCTGCTCGGCACGGGTCACCTTGTAGCGCGCAGACCATTCCCCATCATTGAACAATACGCCCTTTTGATCAAACAGCGACGAAAACCATTCAACATTATAGGTCGCAATCCGCATCAGACCGCCTTGCCGGACAAGGTTTCCCAAGCGCGGTTGATGTCAATCATGCGCTTTTCAGCCATGCGCACGGCCTCTTGCGGCAATCCCCGGGCGACCAGCGCATCGGGGTGATTGTCCTTGACCAATTGCCGCCAGGCCGCGCGCGCCTCTTGCAGCGACGCATTGGGCGAAATCCCCAAGACACTATGCGGCAAAGGCGAGGTATCAGGCACGAACCGCGCCTTGAGCGTATGAAACTGGGCCTCCGACAGGCCGAAAATCCGGGCCACTTCCTCTAGGAAAGCATCCTCGTTCGGGTGATAGGTGCCATCAGCCATCGCAATGTGAAACAATCCCTCGATGAGGTCCGTCAGGATGGCGGGCTGGTCCTGGAACATCCGCGCGATCCGGCGGGCGTAATCGTCAAAGCCTGCCACATCATGGCGCGCCATGTTAAACACCCGTGCCGCCCCCGGGGCATCCGCTTCCGCAATCTGGAACACCTCCCGAAAGGCCGTGACCTCATCGCGGGTGACCAGCCCGTCGGCCTTGGCCATTTTTGCCCCCAGGGCGATCACCGCGATGGTAAATGCAACAGAACGTTCCGGCGGACTGCGCAAACGGTCAAAGACAGCCGCCAACCCCTCGCCCAAGGCGAGTGCAGACAGGGCTTCGGTGATACGGGTCCAAATCGACATGGGCATGATCATACCTGAGCCAGTCTGGGAAGTCAGGGCCGCAGCAAGGTTTTCTGCATTAAAATCAAGCCAGACCGTTGGTTTGCCACCCCCCGCGCCGCAGCAGCCCACCAAATCGCACAGGCCTCAGGCCAATTCCCGAACCTCGCCCTTCCGCTCAAACCGCGCCGATAGCCGGGCCACATCCTGCACAAAGCGAATACGCCCGTCGCGCAGATGCGGGGCCAGCAGCACGGCCAGCGCCTCCGCTTCCGGGTGGGCCACTCGCAACTCTGTCAGCCGCAGACCAGATGCAGCCAACCGCGCAGCCGGATGGGCATCCCCCTCCCATTCGATCAGGGCCGGCGCACAATTGTCAAAGGGCAACACACCACTGATCGGCACGGCCATGCGCCAACGCAAATCCCCGCGTTGCAACGACACCGGTTCCCCGAACCCCTGCGGCAAATCTGCAAGCGTGGCATCCAGGTCCTCACATCGACAGATCCAGTTTGTCAGGCGCGCAGGCCCGCGAAACCTGTCCAGATCGAACCAGCGTGCCCGATCCGGTTTCGGTGCCTCGGGGTTGATGGCGATTGCTTCAAAATACAGCCCGTCCTCCAAGCCCAAAAGCCTGTTGTGAGTATGGAAAACCGCATGCTCCCCGCCGGCCTGCAATGCCACGCCCAACGCCTGTTCCGCATGCTGTGTTGCCGCCGCCAGCGTCTCTGCGGCAACTGCGATATGGTCGAACTCCATCCCACCCATCCTCTTCTCTTTTTGGCCTTAAATCCCTTCGGAGGGGGTTTGGGGGAGGCAGACAGCCTCCCCCATTCCATCAATCCCGCGCCGCCCGGATGAGTTTGAGAATATCCTCGGCCGCAGCAGGAATATTGGTGCCGGGACCAAAGATCGCCTTGACCCCTGCATCATAGAGGAACTGGTAATCCTGCTGCGGAATAACCCCGCCGCAGATGACCAGAATATCCTCCGCCCCCGCCTCCTTCAGCGCCTGCACCAACTGCGGGGCCAAAGTCTTGTGCCCGGCGGCCTGCGACGAGATACCGATCACATGAACATCATTATCAACCGCATCCTGCGCCGCCTCGGCAGGGGTCTGGAACAGCGGCCCCACATCCACATCAAACCCGATATCGGCAAAGGCTGTGGCAATCACCTTGGCCCCGCGGTCATGACCGTCCTGGCCCATCTTGACGACCAACATGCGCGGGCGGCGTCCCTCTTCTTCGGCAAAGACTTCAACCGATTTCTGGATCGCGGCAAAGCCTGCGTCGCCCTCATAGGCGGCACCATAAACACCCGCGAGGGTCTTCACTTCTGCCCGGTGGCGGCCGAACTCTTCTTCCATTGCCATACTGATCTCCCCCACGGTGGCGCGGGCCCGCGCCGCTTCCACTGCCCCTTCCAGCAAATTTCCACCCTCTTTGGCCCGGCGCGTCAGCTCTGCCAGTGCCGCGCTGCAGGCGGCGTCATCGCGGCTAGCACGGATGCTTTCCAGTCGCTTGATCTGGCTCAACCGGACTGCCACGTTATCGACATCCAGAATGTCGATCGGGTCTTCATTGTCGCGGCGGTATTTGTTCACGCCGACGATCACTTCGGTGCCCCGGTCAATATTGGCCTGACGGGTCGCTGCGGCCTCCTCGATGCGCAGCTTGGGCATGCCAGAGGCCACCGCCTTGGTCATGCCGCCCAACTCCTCGACCTCTTCGATCAATTTCCAGGCCGCTTCGGCCAGATCATGGGTCAGCTTTTCAACGTAGTAGGAGCCCGCCAGCGGATCGACCACATTGGTCACCCCAGTTTCTTCTTGCAAGATCAGCTGCGTGTTGCGTGCGATCCGGGCCGAATGTTCCGTGGGCAGGCCGATCGCCTCATCCAGTGAATTGGTATGCAGACTTTGCGTCCCGCCCAAAACGGCGCTCATCGCCTCAAAGGCCGTGCGCACCACGTTGTTGTAGGGATCCTGTTCCGCAAGGCTGACCCCGGAGGTCTGGCAATGGGTCCGCAGCATCGAGGATTTGGGGTTCTTGGGTTCAAACTCCGACATGATCTTGTGCCACAGCAGACGGGCCGCGCGCAGTTTGGCCGCTTCCATGAAAAAATTCATGCCGATGGCAAAAAAGAAGCTGAGCCGCCCGGCAAATTTGTCCACATCCATGCCCCGGGCAATCGCGGCCCGCACATATTCGCGCCCGTCCGCCAGCGTAAAGGCCAGCTCCTGCACCAGGTTCGCGCCCGCCTCTTGCATATGGTAGCCAGAGATCGAGATGGAGTTGAATTTTGGCATCTCGGAGGATGTATATTCGATAATATCGGCAATGATCCGCATCGAAGGCTCAGGCGGATAGATATAGGTGTTGCGCACCATGAATTCCTTCAGAATGTCGTTCTGAATGGTGCCTGAAAGGACGGATTTGTCATGCCCCTGTTCTTCGCCCGCCACGATGAAACTGGCCAGGATCGGGATCACAGCACCGTTCATGGTCATCGACACAGAGACTTTATCCAGCGGAATGCCATCAAAGAGGATTTTCATATCCTCGACGCTGTCGATGGCCACGCCCGCCTTGCCCACATCACCCTCAACGCGGGGATGGTCGCTGTCATAGCCGCGGTGTGTAGCCAGATCAAAGGCCACCGAGACGCCCTGCTGGCCCGCAGCAAGGTTCCGGCGGTAAAAGGCGTTGGATTCCTCAGCCGTTGAAAAGCCCGCATATTGACGGATGGTCCACGGACGGCCCGCGTACATCGTGGCCTTCACACCGCGTGTAAAAGGGGCCTCACCGGGCATGGAGCCCAGATGGGAAACGCCTTCCAGATCCTGTGCGGTATAGACCGGCGATACGTCGATCCCTTCGAGGGTTTTCCACGTCAGATCGTCAACACCACGGCCCCGCAGCTCTGCTTCAGCGGCTTCGCGCCAGTTGTCCTTGGTCATATCCTTGTCCTTTTATCATGGCACCCGCCGGCAGATTTGTCTCTGCTCTGGTGCGGTGCGTGTCCTGTGTCAGTGTGGCCAGACCATCTGCCCCGGCAATCAGCCAGTGCATATCGTCTGCGTAATTTTCCCTCAGGCGGGCGGTTTGTTCGGCCGAAAATGGCTGCCAACGGCCTGTCGCATCAGGCAGCAGATCGGGGTCGGATCCCTGGTCGTTCAGCATGCGGCGCAGTGCTTGCACGTCATGGGACCGGTTCAGCCAGCGCAATTTGTCGTCCGCAGGGGCATCCGCCCCAAGCGCCAGCTGCAGGATCTGGTCTGGCCTGCCATTATGCACCTCAAAGGGGATCACCTCAATTTCGGCACCCGGCACAGCACAGGCCAGATCGGTCACGACATCGCGCCAGCTGCGGCTGTTGCGTGATATCGCCTCGCATTGGGCGGTCGAGGGTACCGCATGGCCCCGCGCCACGACCATAGCGCTGGCCGAGGCCCACCAGATGTCCTGCGACCGGATCGACAGCACGATCCGCCGGACCCGGCCGCCAAATGCCGGGGCCAACCGTGCCGCACGTTCCCCCGCCGCCGGATAAAGCCGGCCCAGACGTAAATTCTGCGCGCAGCTGCCCAGCAGGTTTTCGTCACTGACCAAAAGCTGCCGGATACCCCGCGCCTGCGCCTGTTGGCACATCATGCGCACGCGCCCTTCGGCCCGGCGCGCAAAGTTACGGCCCTTGGTGGCCACCATGGACCGAAAGAGCCCCGGAAACACCGTCTTGCGCGACCGGCGCGGCCCCCAAAAGGCCACGTCCTCAGCCGACAGATCATCCATTTGATCGCGCATGTAGTTTTGAAAGGTCGTTGTTGCGGTGCGATGTGCGCCAAGATGCAGGATTACGTCCATAAGGGTGCGGCCAAGCCTCTGCCAAAGCGCCGCCCCGTCCGGCTGTGATGCGGGGAACACCGCGTTCATGCCCCCAAACCCCTTGCAGAGCGCTTAATGCGACAATGCGACAGTTTAGCCATCGTATTCTGTGAAATCCCGCTTATATCTGATGATATAGGAGACCACATGAAACGTATCATCGCCCTTGTAATTGCTGGACTAATCGCAACCGCAGGAACCGCGCAGGAGACTGCCATGCCGCAGGACCAGAACCTGTTTGCCACAGCCGATATGGCCGATTTGAGCGAATTTCGCTGGAAAAAACGGCCCGTATTGGTGTTTGCCGACAGCGCGGATGACCCCGCCTTTATCGAGCAGATGGAATTACTGCATGACCGCGAGGTCGAACTGGCGGAACGCGACGTGATCGTCCTGACCGATACGGACCCCGCAGCGCGCAGCCCTCTGCGCCTCAAGATGCGGCCGCGCGGCTTTATGCTGGTGCTGGTCGGCAAGGACGGCGGCATCAAGCTGCGCAAACCCTTCCCCTGGGACGTGCGCGAGATCACGCGCAGCATCGACAAGATGCCCATGCGCAAACGTGAAATCCGCGAGGAAAAGGACGCAGCGCGCGACAGCTGAACCGGGATTGCGGACCGATTGGACGCAGCCAGGATGGCCGCACGAAAGGGTCCGTTCCACTGTCGCAGAACGAAACCCATGTCGTGCTGATCCCTCGTCACTTGATCCAAAACAGGTTCCCATCGTGCCTGCAGATCGAAAACGCCGCCCCCCATGGGGTCATGGGCGTTATTCGAACTCCATGATCACGTCATCCACCGCAAGGCTGTCGCCTGCGGCCGCATTGACCTTGGTGACGATACCCTTTTTCTCGGCGCGCAGGATGTTCTCCATCTTCATCGCCTCGATGGTGCACAGCGCCTGGCCTTCCTGGACCTCGTCGCCTACGGCCACATCCAGTTTGACGATCAGACCTGGCATCGGGCAGAGCAGCATCTTGGAGGTGTCGGGGGCCACCTTGACCGGCATCAAACGGGCCAGTTCGGCCTGACGCGGGCTGCGCACATGGACAGGCAGGTCAGCGCCGCGTGTGCGAATGCGGAAACCACCGGAAATCTTGCCGACCTTCATCACCAAAGGCGCGTCGTTCACCCGCATTGAGGCCAATTGATCGCCCGGCGTCCAGTCACCTGAGACACGCAAAGCGCTGTCATCCTCGAAATGCACGGTGGCACCGTCATGATCCGCCTCGACCACCACATCAAAGGAATGCCCCTGAAGTGCGACGTTCCAATGGCTGCCCACCTTGCGTTCGTGGTTGTCCATCCGCCCGGAAACCCGCGCGCGGCGAATTTCACCGACGCGGTGCATCGCTGCCGTCGCGGCAGCAATACGGCGCAGGTCGACCTCGGCCAGTTCAACGCCGTCAAATCCATCCGGATATTGTTCTTCGATGAAAGCAGTGGTCATGCTGCCCTCAATAAAGATTGGATGATCCATCACAGCTGATAGGAACGGCAGGTTGTGCCCGATCCCTTCGACCTCAAAGCTGTCGAGGGCCACGCGCATCTGCTCAATCGCCTCGGCCCGTGTCGGGGCCCAGGTGCACAGCTTGGCGATCATCGGGTCGTAATACATCGAGATTTCGCCACCCTCATAGACGCCCGTGTCATTGCGCACGGCCATTGCCCCTGTGGGCGCATCATCGGCCCATTTGCCGTTGTCCGACAGGGGCCCCGCAGCGACCTCTTGTGGGGGACGGTAGCGGGTCAAACGGCCAATGGAAGGCAGGAAGCCGCGGTATGGATCTTCGGCATAAAGGCGGTTTTCGATGGACCAGCCGTTCAGCTTGACGTCGGACTGCTTGATCGTCAGCGGCTCGCCACTGGCGACACGGATCATCTGTTCCACCAGATCGACCCCGGTAATCAGTTCGGTCACAGGGTGTTCCACCTGCAAACGGGTGTTCATCTCGAGGAAGTAGAAATTCTTGTCCCCGTCCACGATGAATTCCACCGTCCCGGCAGAGGTGTAGCCCACGGCCTGCGCCAGCGCGACCGCCTGTTCCCCCATCGCCTTGCGGGTGGCTTCATCCAGGAAAGGCGACGGTGCCTCTTCGACCACTTTCTGGTTGCGACGCTGGATCGAACATTCCCGCTCGCCCAGATAGATGCCATTGCCATGGGCATCACACAGCACCTGGATTTCGATATGGCGCGGCTGGGTGACGAATTTCTCGATAAAGATCCGGTCATCGCCAAAACTATTGGCCGCCTCGTTCTTGGACGACTGGAACCCCTCGCGGGCCTCTTCATCGTTCCATGCGATACGCATGCCTTTGCCGCCGCCCCCAGCGGAGGCTTTGAGCATGACAGGATAGCCAACCTCATTGGAGATCTTGACCGCCTCATCCGCATCCGCGATCAGGCCCATATAGCCCGGAACAGTCGATACTCCGGCTTCCTGCGCGATCTTCTTTGAGGTGATCTTGTCCCCCATCTTTTCGATCGCACCGACAGGGGGCCCCACAAAAGCCACGCCCGCGGCCTCCAGAGCTTCGGCGAATTTCGAGTTCTCAGACAGGAAGCCGTAACCCGGATGCACCGCCTCAGCGCCGCTTTGTTTGATTGCGGCCATCACTTTATCAATCACGATATAGGATTGGTTCGCCGGGGGCGGGCCGATATGGATCGCCTCATCCGCCATCTGAACGTGCAAGGCCTGCGCATCCGCGTCCGAATAGATGGCGACCGAAGTCAGGCCCATCTTGCGTGCAGTCTTGATGACACGGCAGGCAATCTCGCCCCGGTTGGCGATCAGGATTTTCTTGAACATGAGGTATCCTCTTGGGTCTTTGGATAAACGCGGAAACCCCGCTGCAGCAGGTGCTGCGCGGGGTCTGTGAAACGGGAGCCGCGCGGGGCAAAGCCGCGCAGACGGGTTGTCAGGTCAGTTGCATTTGCCGGGGTAGACTTGGCAATAGGCGACATTGCCTGCCGCTCCGATCGCCGCACCCCGGGCAAGGCTGCCGCTGGTGATCGCTGCGGCACCGGCACCAATGGCGGCACCGCCCAGCGCCTGTTCGCCAATCGTATCGCCACAGGCCCCGAGGGCCGCACAAAGGAGGGCGATGCATGATAATTTCGTGACGGGCATGATGATGCTCCTTGGTGGCGGGTTGACGCAGGCGTTTCCCTGACACCGCCCCCCTCACGCAAGGTGGAAAAAAGGGGCAGTTCGAAATGTGCGGTACCGAACTGCCCCAGAGGGGAAGGGGTTAGGTCTAAGTCTGCCACTGGTCGCCCCGGATGGGCCCCAGCGTCAGCAATGCCGACGTTGGCCCAAGTCATCGCATGGACCAAGGGGGTCGAAACCCATTTCCTGAAATCGGCCAAGCCCCGCTTGTTTATGGAAATTTCTGGCAAAATCATGCCGATCAATCCTCGAATGCTTCGGGGAAAGACGCGCGGGCCACCGCCTCGTTGATCACCAGCATCGCTTCGTAATGCGCGGGATCAAACGGGTCTGTCGCTGGCAGCACCTCGCGGCCGAACAGCCAAGACAGCCGCCCTGCATCCAGATTGCCGCGCTCAAAGGGTTGATCCCCGAAATGTTCCCAAAGCGCCTTCATAAAGGCGGCATCGGCGCGCCGGTCAGGCGGGCGACGATCAGAACGACGTTCGCGCCGGGTGATCGGTGTCACCCCTTTGGGGTTCGGTCGACGGATGATGAATTGAAAATCGGTACTGGGCAAACGGCCCGGAAAACCGCGGTGTTTCAGCATATAGGCTGGCATCAGACGGCCCTCCGATCATAGGGCCACCCAAGGGGCGTCGGGGCAGACGCATAGGCCTGCCCCGCAGTAAGCTTACTTGTACTTACCTGTGTATGTTGGCTCAACCGAGATCGGCTCTGGCGCAACAACAACGTATTCTTCTTCGCTCTGGCCACTTGTGCATGCAGAAACAGCGGCGATAAAACCGATGGCTGCCAAGAATTTGATGCTCTTCGACATCTGTGTCTCCTGTGTATATGAGTGGGACGCGCATTGAATGACTGCCTCACACGCCCCGTTTCTGAGGTAAGGGATACTTGGGTATTCCTTGACGAGACCATAGAGCAATCTGCTGCAAAAACATATGGCAGCGAATGCAATCGGCAGACTTGTGACGCCAAAGCCTCAATTCCCATCGTGCATGAACCTTCAGCCGCAAGATATTGTGGTTTCATTATAAACCCTCCCAGATACAGGTGTTGTCCTGCACACGGTACGCTTCGAAAAACTGCGTTGCATCGGGGTAAGACACCCCAAATTCGGTCTCTTGGCTGGCAAGCGATACAACAATCACATCACCGCTCAGGCCATATTCCGCGATATAGGGCAGCGCCATCGTTTCGCATAAAAAGGTCATGTCGCTGGCCGTGGCTTCAGGGTCCTGCCCCTCTGCGTCAGAGGTGATTTCGGGCGCGACAAAGCGAAAGCGCAGCCAGGTTTCGGAACCGATCGTATCCACCAGCACCTCTTGCAGGGTAATCGGCTGGCCCGAGGGCACGTCGATGGCCAGCGCCGGGCTGGCGGCAAGGACAAGGGACAGGATCAGCGGTTTCACGGTGCTGTTTCCTCTTGGGTGGGGAAATCGGCAGGCGAAAGGATCTCGATCAGTTCCAGATCATCGGAATGGCGGACCTCGCGGTGTTTGATGCCCGGCGGCTGCAACACACAGGAACCTGCGCGCAGAACATGTTCGCCCGTTCCCTCGTATTCAAAAACCACCCAGCCCTGGGTGACATAGACCATCTGGAAATCCAGATCATGCGAATGCCAGGTGGCCGGGCTTTCCATGCCGGGCACCGCGCGGATCACATGGGCACCATAAGCCCCTTTGGTCGCGTCCTTGATCCCAAGGTCGCGGTATTCAAAGAAGGGGCGCAGCCCTGCGCCCTGAAACTTGCCGTCATCGGCATGGGCGATGGTAAAGGCCTGGTTCTTCCAAAGTGTCATGGCGCATGATCCTTGTAAGGTGGGCATGATGCCCACCCCGCGACGGTGGACGAGGCGTCCACCCTACAGCCTGCCCGCCGCGGGTGGTGGACAGGCATGTGAAGGCGGACGGAAAGACATCAAAGCTCTACAACGGAATGTTATCGTGCTTTTTCCAGGGCATCTCTTTCTTCTTGTTGCGCAGTGACGCAAAGGCCCGCGCGATCCGTTTGCGCGTGGTGCGCGGCTGGATCACTTCATCGATGAAACCACGCTCTGCGGCGACAAAGGGATTGGCAAAGCGCGCTTCGTAATCCGCCGTATGCTGCGCGATCTTATCGGCATCGCCCTTGTCCGCACGGTGGATAATCTCGACCGCCCCCTTGGCCCCCATCACCGCAACCTCTGCGGTGGGCCAGGCATAGTTGAAATCGGCCTGCAAATGCTTGGACGCCATCACCACATAGGCACCGCCATAGGTCTTGCGGGTGGCAATTGTCACCATAGGCACAGTCGCCTCGCCATAGGCGAACAGCAGCTTGGCACCATGTTTGATCACGCCGCCGTATTCCTGTGACGTACCGGGCAGGAAGCCGGGCACATCGACCAGCGTCAGGATCGGGATTTCGAAAGCGTCACAAAAGCGGACGAACCGCGCGGCCTTGCGCGAGCTGTCGATGTCCAGAACCCCCGCCAGCACCATCGGCTGGTTGGCGACAACACCCACGGTGCGGCCCTCGATCCGGATAAAGCCGGTGATGATGTTCTTGGCAAAATCCTGCTGAATTTCGTAAAAATCGCTTTCATCCGCCAGCTTGAGGATCAGCTCTTTCATGTCGTAGGGCGTATTGGCATTGGCGGGCACCAATGTGTCCAGCGACGGCTCGATCCGGTCAGGTTCATCAAAGAACGGACGCACGGGCGGTGCCTCGCGGTTGTTGGCGGGCAGGAAATCCACCAGCCTGCGGACCTCGGCCAATGCCTCCACATCGTTCTCAAAGGCCGCGTCAGCGACAGAAGACTTCTTGGTATGGGTAGATGCGCCGCCCAGTTCTTCTGCGGTGACCTGTTCGTTGGTCACGGTTTTCACGACCTCGGGGCCGGTCACAAACATGTAAGAGCTGTCTTTGACCATAAATATAAAATCAGTCATCGCGGGCGAATAGACCGCGCCACCCGCGCAGGGCCCCATGATCACGCTGATCTGCGGCACCACGCCAGAGGCCATGACGTTACGTTGAAAGATTTCACCGTAGCCGGCCAGCGAATCCACGCCTTCCTGAATACGTGCACCACCTGAATCGTTGATCCCGATCACAGGTGCCCCGTTTTGCACCGCCATATCCATGATCTTGCAGATTTTCTTGGCGTGGGTCTCAGAGACCGAACCGCCCAGCACGGTAAAATCCTGCGAGAACACATAGACCAGACGGCCGTTGATCGTGCCCCAGCCCGTGACAACACCGTCACCCGCAGGCTTTTGATCTTCCATCCCGAAATCAGTGCAGCGGTGCGTCACGAACATGTCGAACTCTTCAAAAGAGCCCTCGTCCAGCAGCAGATCCACCCGTTCCCGCGCTGTCAGCTTGCCACGCCCATGCTGCGCGTCAATCCGCCCCTTGCCGCCGCCCATACGGGCCGTTTCGCGGCGATCTTCCAGCTGTTCGAGAATATCTTTCATGGTTCACCCCTGCTTAATATTTCAGTCATGATACAAGGCAGGCCCATACAGAGGGAAGGGCGTTTCTGAATATTTGCAAATCATTTTCAGGGCTATCTATGCAAAGTGTAAAATTGCAAATTCACGCTGATCTTCTCGACAAGCTACACTGACCGGTTTACTTGCATTTGCATGAATGCACCCTCCCCTTCAGTGCCGGTCATCCGCTTTCTCGATCGCAGCACCCCGCCCCATGTGTCCACGCTGATCCTGCTTGCGGGATTGTCGGCGCTGGTGATGAACATCTTTTTGCCCAGCCTGCCGCATATGGCAGAGTATTTTGGCACGGAATATGCGGTCATGCAGCTCTCTGTGCCGCTGTATTTGCTGTGCAGCGCGATCATGCAGCTGTTCATCGGGCCGATCTCGGACAATCTGGGCCGCAGGCCGGTGATGATTGCGGGGCTGATCTTGTTCATGCTGGCCACGCTGGGCTGTATCTATGCGCCAACGACCACTGTCTTTTTGATTTTCCGGGTGGCGCAGGCCGTGATCGCCACGGCGATGGTGCTCAGCCGTGCGGTGCTGCGCGACCTTTATACCCAGGATCAGGCCGCGTCCAAGATCGGCTATGTCACCATGGGCATGGCGTTGGTGCCAATGATTGCACCTGCCGTCGGCGGCGCGATTGAGCAGTTCTATGAATGGCATGTCACCTTCTGGCTGATGTTTGCGATTGCCGGTGCGATCCTGATCCTTACCCTTTTCGACATGGGCGAGACGGCCAAGGCATCCTCAAAATCCATTCTGGCCCAATTTGGCGAATACCCCGAACTGCTGCGCTCTCCGCGCTTTTGGGGCTATGCGATGGCGTCGGCCTTTTGCTCTGGCGCGTTCTTTGCCTATCTGGGCGGCGCGCCCTTTGTGGGCTCCACCGTGTTCGGCCTCGATCCCTTTTGGCTGGGCATGTATTTTGGTGCCCCTGCGGTGGGCTATTTCACCGGCAATTTCATCACCGGCCTGTTTGCAACCCGCTTTGGCGTCAACCGCATGGTGCTGTGGGGGTGTCTGGCCAATGCAGCGGGCGGGGCCCTTTCCCTCACGATCTTCTTGCTGGGCTACGGCACCGCAGAGACCTTCTTTGGCATGATGACACTGATCGGTCTCGGCAACGGTCTTTGCATCCCCAACGCAACCGCAGGGATGCTGTCCGTGCGCCCACATCTGGCCGGCACTGCCTCTGGTCTGGGCGGGGCGATCATGATCGGCGGCGGCTCTGGTCTGGCGGTACTGGTCGGCTATCTGCTGACACCAGAGACCGGAGCCTATCCGCTGATCCTGCTGATGCTGGCGACCGCCATCGCGGGGGTCTGCTCCATCTTGCTGGTGATCCGCCGCGAGCGGCATCTGAACCTTACGGCAGGCTGACGCCCAGCGCTTGCAGGCACGGCTTTGCAAAGCTAGGCTGCCCCTAACTGCAAAGTTGCAAAGGGTGCGCCATGGCAAGTCAGAAACTCTATGCCGGAGCCAAGCTGCGCGAATTGCGCACCAAACTGGGACTGACGCAAAAGGATTTTGCAACCCGGCTGGGCGTTTCCCTGCCCTACCTCAACCAGATGGAAAACAACAACCGTCCCGTCAGCACGACCGTTGTACTTGCCCTTGCGACAGAATTTGGGATGGATGTCACAGAGCTGAGCGCAGGCGATGGCGAGCGGCTGGTCAGCGACATGCGCGAGGCGCTGGCTGATCCGGTTTTTCAGGGCAAGATGCCCCCGCTGGCTGATATCCGCCTTGCGGCCTCCAACGCGCCCGGGCTGGCGCGGGCCTTTCTTGACCTGCACCAAGGCTACCGCCAGACCCATGAACGCCTTGCCTCTCTGGATGAGGCCCTGGGCCGTGAAGATGCCCGCGCGGCCCCCTCACCCTGGGAAGAAGTGCGTGATTTCTTTCACTATTGCGACAATTACATAGATGCCGTGGACCGCGCGGCCGAACATTTTGCCATGCGGCAGGACCCGCAGACAACCATGCGCGCCTGCGCCATTGCCGCGCTTCACGAGGCGGGCGTGGCTGTCGCATTCGATGACACCGCAACTCTGCGCCGCTTTGATCCTGCCGCCAAAAAGCTGCATTTATCTGCGCAGTCGCCCTCAGAGACCCAGACCTTTCAGCTGCTGCTGCAAGTCGCCCTGATCCATCAGAACGCCCTGCTCGAAGCGACGCTTGATCTGGCGCGATTTACCACCGAAGCCGCGCGCGACATCGCCAAGATCGGTCTGGCCAACTACTTTGCCGGGGCGGCCCTGCTGCCCTATGGCCGTTTTCAGGCCGCAGCCCAAGAGTGCCGCCATGATCTTGAACTGCTTTCCAGCCGCTTTGGGGCTTCGATCGAACAGATCGCCCATCGCTTGTCCACGCTGCAACGTCCCGGCGCAAAAGGCGTGCCGTTCTTTTTTGTCAGGGTGGATCAGGCGGGCACGATCACCAAACGCCATTCCGCCACGCGGCTGCAATTTGCCCGCTTTGGCGGGGCCTGCCCCTTGTGGAATGTCCATAGCGCCTTTGAGACGCCGGGCCGTTTCCTGCGCCAGCTTGCCGAAACACCTGACGGCGTGCGCTATATCTCTTTGGCCCGCGACATCAGCAAACCCGCAGGGTGCTTTGGCGCGCCCGTGCGGCGCTATGCCATCGCCTTGGGATGTGAAATGCGCCATGCCCATCAATTGGTCTATGCCGACGGGCTGGACCTGAACCGCGACAGCGCCTTTGAGCCCATCGGCATTTCCTGTCGCATCTGCGAACGCAAGAACTGCCACCAGCGCGCCGTGCCGCCGCTGGAACGGCATCTGGTGGTCGACCCTGATCGCCGCGACATCCTGCCCTACCGCGTTGAATGATGCCTCAAGGGGTTCGGGGTTTCAGAAAACCATCCAGGATTTACTGTCTGGCCGCCCGCCAGCCAGATGCACGCGCCTGCGCTTCGGAACAAAACCAGCGCTCGCCCTGCTCCGGCCGGATGCCGGTGCGCTCATAGAACTTCTGCCCCGGCATGTGGTAGATCCGCTTGCCATCCGCGCTGATGTTCCCCTTGATCTGACAGGCCGCATCCGGCGCATTGCGCCCCTCGATCCGCGTCAAACGGTACCGCGCGGGCGATTGCATGGAAAACCCGTGAATGCCACGGTCCGCCACGGCAGCGGCTTTTTCCTCAAGGTCATAGTCATAGGAATATCTGCGATAGGCATAGGCCAGTCCGGCCTCAACCAATTGGCGGCCAATGTCCTGATCTGCCACGAAACATTTTGCCACCATGCGCCCGTACCGGTCGGTATCCACAGCAACACAGCGCGCGGTCGCCCCCTGATAGAGATCACGAACCTGTCGGGTCACCCAATCCCCGCACCCCCAGTTCTGCCCTGACAGCGTGGTGCAGGGCTGGTCACGCTCTGGTGCATCAATCCCGTGCAGACGCACGCGGGTTTCCCCAACATCCAGCGTGTCACCGTCAATGACCTGGACCTTGCCCACCACAGCGGCCGCAGCAACTGGCACAGCACATGCCAAAAGCATAAACAGGCAGAGCGGGAAACAGGCTGAAATTCTTAACATGCCCGGACTGTGGCCCAGAGCTTGGCCTTGATCAACGTAAACCGTTAAGAAACCTTAATCATTTCTTAACGCGTTTCGCGGAACGCCTTTTTCATCACAAATCCCTCAACGCGTCCAAACCTTTGAGTGCAGACAGCGCTAAGGGGGCAGGTTTTTGCGATGCGTCTCAGCGCTGTGATGTTTCCCATTCAGGGTGGTTCCAAGGCGCATCATTGGCACGTGGCAAAGGGTCTTTGCCCAGCAGATGATCCGACACTTTTTCGCCAACCATGATGGATGGTGCGTTGAGATTGCCATTGGTGATGCGCGGGAAAATCGAACTGTCGGCCACGCGCAAACCCTCAACCCCGATCACACGCGCCTTTGGGTCAACCACGGCATGAAGGTCATCCGCCCGCCCCATGCGGCAGGTGCCACAGGGGTGATAGGCGCTCTCGGCATGCTCCCGGATCACCTCGTCCAGCTCCGCATCGGTCTGATAGGCCGCGCCGGGCTGGATTTCATGTTTCACGAAGGGCTTGAATGCCTCTTGGGCAAATATCTCTCGGGTGAGGCGAATACAGGTACGGAATTCATCCCAATCCTGCGGATGTGACATGTAGTTGAACCGGATTACCGGATCATCCGCCGGATCGGCAGAACGCAGGGTGACCGCCCCGCGCGACCGGGACCGCATCGGGCCGGTATGGGCCTGAAACCCATGCCCCTCTGCGGCGGCCTGACCGTCATAGCGCACGGCGATGGGCAGGAAATGAAACTGGATGTCAGGATAGGGCACACCGGCCTTGGACCGGATAAAGCCCGCACTTTCAAACTGGTTGGAGGCCCCCATGCCGCGTTTGAAAAACAGCCATTGCGCACCAATCCATGCCTTGGAAAACAGGTTCCAGTGTTTGTACAGCGTGATCGGCTGCGAGGCGGCCATCTGGATATACATCTCTAGGTGGTCTTGCAGGTTTGCCCCCACCCCGGGACGGTCGGCCACAACGTCGATCCCATGTTCGGCCAGA
Organism: Sulfitobacter sp.; assembly: GCA_017854855.1. Lineage (GTDB taxonomy): Bacteria > Pseudomonadota > Alphaproteobacteria > Rhodobacterales > Rhodobacteraceae > Sulfitobacter. The sequence goes on from JAFMGZ010000009.1 coordinate 39,881, forward strand.
TGGGCCGCAGGGCCGATCCCCGACAACATCAACAGTTTCGGCGAATTGATAGAAGAGGCCGCCAGCACCACTTCGCGCTCTGCCTCGATCACCTCACGCTGCCCCTTGCGCAGCACCTCGACACCGGTGGCGCGTCCTTCCTTGATCACGACCCGCTGGGCCAGCGCGCGCACCACCTCAACATTGCCGGTCTTTTGCGCAGGCCGCAGATAGGCATTGGCCGCAGACCAGCGCCGCCCGTTCCAGACCGTCTGCTCCATCGGGCCAAAGCCTTCTTGCTTTTGCCCGTTGTAATCATCGGTGACCTGGTAGCCCGCTTGCTGCCCCGCATCGACAAAGGCCTGAAACAGCGGGTTTTCCCGTGGTCCGCGGCTGACATGCAAAGGACCATCCGTGCCGCGCCATGCCGGATCACCGCCATGACCACTGTCATGCCAGCTTTCCATGCGTTTGTAATAGGGCAGCACATCCGCATAGGCCCAGCCGCGTGCGCCCGCCTCTTCCCAATGATCAAAGTCCTGGGCATGGCCGCGTACATAGACCATCCCGTTGATGCTGGATGATCCACCAATGACCTTGCCACGCGGACAGGCCAGACGGCGGTTGCCCAGATGCGGTTCGGGCTCGGAACGGTAGCCCCAGTCATAGGTCTTCATGTTCATCGGATAGCTTAGCGCCGCAGGCATCTGGATCAGCGGTCCTGCATCCGTGCCGCCGTGTTCGATCACGATCACCCTGCGCCCGGCCTGCGCCAGCCGATAGGCCATGGCACAGCCCGCGCTGCCGGCACCCACGATTACAAATTCCGCTTTCATCACATCCCCTTCGTGATTCCGCGCAGGGTCAAGGATGCGCATCGCGCACCGGGCGCATGCCCGGCTTGTCCTTGACGCTGCGGGAATGGCATCGTCAAAATCGATCAGGTGTCTTGAGCCACGGATTGTGGGCTCAAGCACCTCTCAGCATATTTCACTTCCGCCCCGCACCCGCAGACCCGCAGCGATAGGTCTTGTGCATCTCAACCCGCAGAGCGTCTTGCGCGTCAGTGCGCCTTTGGACAGGCCCCCTCAGAACAAGACCCCTCAGAAAGGCGCTTCCACATCGTCCATACGCACAAAGACCGATTTCAACTGGCTGTAATGCGCAATGGCCGCCTTGGAGTTTTCACGCCCCACGCCGGAATTCTTGGACCCGCCAAAGGGGGCCTCTACCGGGGCGTCATTATAGGTGTTGATAAAACATGTGCCCGCCTCGAAAGCCGCCGCAACCCGGTGCGCGCGGGTCAGATCATTGGTGAAAACACCCGCTGCCAGACCGAATTCAGTATCATTGGCACGCGCCATGACATCGGCCTCATCCTCAAAATCCAGCACCGCCATGACGGGGCCGAAAATCTCTTCGCGGGCAATGACCATGTCGTCGGTCACATCGGCAAATACAGTCGGCTGCATGTAAAAACCGTCCCGCTCAATCCGCGCGCCGCCCGTCACCAAACGCGCACCCTCGGCCAGTCCTTTTTCCACATAACCCAGCACGATGTTCATCTGCCGCTCTGACACCATCGGACCAAAACTGGTGTCGGGGTCCATCGGATCACCGATCACCGCATTGCCCACCCGTTCGGCCAGCCGCGCCAGAAACTGCTCTTTGATCGCCTTGTGCACAAAGACCCGCGTGCCGTTCGAACAGACCTGACCGGAGCTGTAGAAATTGCCCAGGATCGCGCCGCTGACGGCATTTTCGATATTGGCATCCTCAAAGACGATCATGGGGGATTTGCCGCCCAACTCCATCGTCACATGTTTGATACCCTCAGCCGCCGCCGCGTAGACCTTGCGCCCTGTGGGCACCGAGCCTGTCAGAGACACCTTGTCCACGCGCGGGTCGGTAACCAGGGCATGGCCCACCTCGCCCATGCCCTGAACCACGTTGTAGATGCCCGCAGGCAGGCCTGCCTCATGCAGGATCTCTGCCACTTTCAGCGCACAAAGTGGCGTTGTTTCTGACGGTTTGAAGATCATCGCATTGCCGCAGGCCAATGCAGGGGCCCCTTTCCAGCAGGCGATCTGGGTGGGGTAGTTCCACGCCCCGATGCCGACGCAGACGCCCAGCGCCTCGCGACGGGTATAGACCCAGTTGTCGCCCAGCTGGATATGCTCTCCGGTCAGGGTCGCGGCCATGCCGCCGAAGTATTCCAGCGAATCCGCCCCCGATGTCGCATCCACAACGGAGGTTTCCTGATAGGGTTTGCCGGTGTCAAAGGTCTCAAGCACGCTGAGGTCATGGTTGCGCGCACGCATGATATCGGCGGCCCTGCGCAGGATGCGGCCCCGTTCGGTGCCGGTCATGGCGGCCCATGCGGCCTGGGCGTCTTTTGCCGCCTTGATCGCAAGGTCGATGATCGCGGGGGTGGCGGCATAAACGGTTGCGATCTTTTCGCCAGTGGCGGGATAGATCACATCAATGGGCGTCCCGCCTGTGTCTTCGACGTAGGCACCATTGATAAAGTGGCTGGCCTTGGGTTGTGTATCATATGTCATATTAAGAACTTTATGCCTCCGGCGGCGGTATTTAGGGCCAAAAAGAGTGGGTTATTCGCCTCGGGGGAAGCGTTTGCTTTCCTCGAGAATGTTCAGATCCATGTGGTTGCGCATGTATTGCTCAGAGGCTTTGCGCAGGGGTTGGTGGTCCCAGGGGAAATAGCCGCCCTCGCGCAGGGCCTCGTAAACGACCCAGCGGCGGGCCTGGGATTTGCGCACATCCGCATCATAGGCTGCCAGATCCCAGCGGGCCTCTGACTTGGCCCGCAGCGAGGTCAGCGTGCCCTGGTGATCGGGGTGATCGGCCAGGTTGGTCAGCTCGTGCGGGTCGGCGTCCAGATCGAACAATTGGTCAGGGTCCAGCGCGCAGCGGTTGAACTTCCATTTGCCATAGCGCAGCGACACCATGGGCGCGTAGGAGGCCTCGGCGGCATATTCCATGGCGACGGGCTCTGTCCGTTCCAAGCCCTGCCCCATGGGCACCAGCGACTGGCCCGTGGTCCATGGCATCACCTCTTGCATGCTGACCCCCGCCAGATCGCAGAGCGTCGGGCAGATGTCGATGTTGCTGACCGGGGTGGTTTGCAGACCTGCGGCCATTTGCGGCGCACAGATCATCAAAGGCACACGTGCGGACCCATCAAGGAAGGACATCTTGAACCACAAGCCGCGTTCGCCCAGCATATCGCCGTGATCCGAGACAAAGACGATGATCGCCTCCTGCCGCGTGTCTTCGAGGGTTTTCAGGATCTCGCCGATCTTGTCGTCCAGATAGCTGATATTGGCGAAATAGGCCCGGCGCGACCGGCCGATATCATCCGCCGTGATATCATAGCTGCGCCAGTCATTGGCATCGAAGATGCGTTTTGAATGGGCGTCGTGATTATCGTAGTCCATCGCAGGCACCTGCGGCTGCAAGTGGGCGCAATCCTCGTAGAGGTCCCAGTATTTCTTGCGCGCCACGTAAGGGTCATGGGGGTGGGTAAAGCTGACCGTCAGGCACCAGGGACGGGCGTCGGTGCCGCGTGACAGATCATAGATCTTGCGCGTGGCATTGAAGGCGACCTCATCGTCATATTCCATCTGGTTCGAGATTTCAGCCACACCGGCACCGGTGACCGAGCCCATGTTGTGATACCACCAGTCGATCCGCTCTCCGGGTTTGCGGTAATCCGGTGTCCAGCCAAAATCGGCCGGATAGATATCGGTTGTCAGCCGTTCCTCAAATCCGTGCAGCTGGTCGGGGCCCACGAAATGCATCTTGCCGCTCAGGCAGGTGTGATAGCCCGCCCGCCGCAGGTGATGCGCATAGGTGGGGATGCTGGAGCAGAATTCGGCCGCGTTGTCATAGACCCCTGTGGCAGAGGGCAACTGCCCCGACATGAACGCAGCCCGCCCCGGTGCGCAGAGCGGCGAGGCGGTATAGGCGTTCTGGAAGCGGGTCGAACGCGCGGCCAATGCCTTGAGGTTGGGCGCATGCAGCCAATCCGCAGGGCCGTCAGGAAACAGCGTGCCGTTCAACTGGTCCACCATGACGATCAAGATATTGGGCCGAATGTCGGGCTGGGTCATTGCTTGGCTCCCAATAGCAAATCCAGGGTGCTGATCGCGCTTTTCAATGCCGCGTTTGCGCTGCCCTTGTCGGACAATGCCGCGCGCAGATACAGACCATCGATCAAGGCGGCTATGGTTTCTGCGTCGGCTGCGGGCTGCGGGCTGATCTGGCGCAGGGCATGGGTCAGATTGGAGCGGATCCTGCGCTGATAGATGGCCAGCAGCTTTTGCGTATCCGCATTGGTGCGTGCGGCAGCATAAAGCGTCATCCATGCCGCCACGGTTGCTGGGGCAAAGCAGGTTTCATCAAAGCTGGCCGTGATGATGGCCGCCGCACGGTCCCGTGGGCTATGCGCTTTTGCCAGCCGCGCCAGCACCTGTGATTTATACTCTGTCAGGATATGGCGCATCGCGGCGAGGAATATCTGATCCTTGCCCCCGAAATAGTGATGCGCCAGGGCGGTGGACATGCCAGCGCGCCGGGCAATTTGACCCACGGTCACGTCCAGGGAATGGGCCGCGCCGATTTCGGCAATCGTCGCCTCAACCAGCGCTGAGCGGCGGATCGGTTCCATTCCAACTTTGGGCATAAAGATTCGGATCCTCAACAGGTTTCCCCGTCAAGGTAGTCCGGTCTTTATTGACCCGTCAATCAACAAAAAATCTAGACCTTGGTCGCATTTGTATTTGGGGTAATCTGTCGCTTGAGCGTGGCCTCGCGCCAGGTGATGAAAGTCACCGAGGACAGGATCACGAAACCACCCAGGATCACCCAGATATCAACAGGTTCGGCAAAGACCAAAGCGCCCAGTGCCGTCGCCCAGACCAGCTGCAGGAACGTCACCGGCTGGGTGACCGTCACGGGGGCCGCGGCAAAGGCAAGCGTCATGGTGTAATGCCCCGATGTGGCAAATATCGCGACGGTAAACAGGATCGCCACCTCCTGCCAGGTGGGCGTGATCCAGACCGGCAAGGCAAAGGGGGCCAGACCCAGTGTCACGAAAATCGACAGCATGCCCACGACGACTGCTGGACGGGTCTCATCTGCAAGGACCTTGGCCAGCAGATAGGATCCGGCAAAGACTACGGCGGCGATCAGCATGGCGATATGGCCAGAGCTGACTTCCCTGAACCCTGGCCGCAGGATGATCGCGGCCCCGGCAAGCCCCATGATGACGGCGATAATCCGTCTGAGCGCCAGCTTCTCTCCCAAGAAGATCGCAGCCCCGATGGTTACATAGATCGGGGCGAGATAATTCATCGCCGTAACTTCGGCGATGGGAATGCGCGTCATCGCGAAAAACCACAAGATCACCCCAAGGGCATGGCAGATCCCACGCAGGCCGAACAACGACCATTGCCGCGCTGTCAGATGCGATGTGCGAAAGGCCCCAAGTGCGGGCAGCAAGAACACCAGCCCCAGACCATAGCGCAGAAAGGCGGCCTCGGGTGCGGGTAACCGGGGGCCCATATATTTGACCAATGCCGTCACCATGATGAAACACAACCCGGTGATCAACATCCAGAATATGCCCGTCAGCGGGCGATGAGGCAGGGCAGTGGCCATGACCTATTACTGAGCGCTTGTCTGACAAAGAGCAAGATCACAGAAGCAAAAGTTTTGCCGCGATCCCCCACATTGTCAGTGCGATCAAACCGTCCAGAATGCGCCAGCTGACGGGCTGTGCAAACAACGGGCCCAGCAGGCGCGCGCCAAAGCCCAGCGCAAAGAAAAAGCTGACACTGGCCGATACGGCCCCTGCCCCGAAAGACAGACGGTCGGGGTATTGCGCCGATATGGACCCAAGCAGCACCACGGTATCCAGATAGACGTGCGGGTTCAGCCAGGTCAGACCCAACAAGGTGATGATCGCCTGAAACAGGCTTTGCGTGGCCGAGCCCGAGGCATCCAGCGTTTCGCCCCCGGCCCATGCCGACCGCGCATTCAGCCACCCGTACCAGATCAGAAAAGCCGCGCCGCCATAGCGCATCACGATTTCAAACCATGGCACAGCCTGCGCCAACGCCCCGAAACCGGCAACACCCGCAGCAATCAAGATCGCGTCCGACAGACCGCAGACCAGACAGACCCAGAACACATGCTGACGCCGCAGCCCCTGCCTGAGCACAAATGCATTCTGCGCCCCGATGGCCAGGATCAGCGTCAAGCTGAGCGCAAAACCCGGCAGAAAAGAACTGAGCATCTTGAATTTCCGTGACTTGTCTGTGGTTTGCCTAAACCCTGCCCCGGCCTTAGGCAATGCTGACGCCACGCCCCTGCCCCACAGCGGCCAGCCATGCAAGGTTTGAGCCTCTGACACCATGAGGTTGCCCGGTTAGCCATCGGTATTTCTGGGTATTGCGCCGCGCCATTTACCGCAATGAGCGGAAATCCTCGCAAAAATGCACACAAGTAAGTGATTTCTGCCGTGAACTGCTGGCGAACCCCCCGGTTGCACCCTATGTGACCCTTCGAGCGTAAGGAATGAGCAATGTTTGAAAGATCACCAAAGCTGAAAATCAGCGTCGAAGAATTAGCGGTCATAGAAGCCGCCCTGCACACGCAGTCAAAGATCCTGAACATGCAGGCCAGCGCGGGCGGCGACACCGCACGGGCGCGGCTGAACGAGGTCAAGCGCCTGCTGTCCAGCCTGGCCCAGCGCAAGCCGGCCGGCAAGACAAACCAGACAAAAGCACCCTTTTGGGGTTTTCGGTTTCCCGGCCTTTCGCGGATCTGCGGCTAAAGGGTAAATACAAGTAATAAAAACAAAAAGCCGCCCTCACTGGGGCGGCTTTCGCATGTCAGACAGGTCGCGTTTACAGTTCTTCCATCTGCTGCATTACCTCGTCAGAGGCTTCAAAGTTGGTGGTGACGCGCTGCACGTCATCATCATCTTCCAGGGCATCCACCAGCTTCATCAGCTTTTGCATGTTTTCCAGGTCCATCTCTGTGGTGGTGGTGGGACGCCACACCAGTTTTGTGGAATCGGATTCGCCCAGTTCCGCCTCAAGTGCGGTGGCCACTTCGTTCAGATCCGTGTCTGTGCACCAGATCACATGACCTTCCTCAGAGCTCTCTACATCCTCTGCGCCCGCCTCAATTGCGGCCATCATAACGGTATCGGCATCGCCCACGGATGCGGGATATGTCACCTCGCCCTTGCGATCGAACATGAAACCGACACTGCCCGTCTCGCCCAGATTGCCGCCGTTTTTTGTGAAGGTTGAACGCACGTTGGACGCGGTCCGGTTGCGGTTGTCGGTCATCGCCTCGACAATCACGGCCACACCGTTGGGGCCATAGCCTTCATAGCGGATTTCTTCGTAATCCTCGCCCTCGCCTGCGACGGATTTCTTGATCGCGCGGTCGATATTATCCTTGGGCATAGAGGCCGCCTTGGCTTCTTTCACCGCAAGGCGCAGGCGCGGGTTCTTGTCAGGATCGGGGTCGCCCATTTTCGCGGCAACAGTGATTTCCTTGCTGAATTTGGAAAACAGTTTTGCGCGAATTTTGTCTTGGCGCCCTTTGCGGTGCTGAATGTTTGCCCATTTGGAGTGGCCGGCCATGATACCCTCATGTTTGCTTTGTGCAGTTTGCGCCTCTATAGGCCAGCGCCGCCTGTCGGACAAGCCGTGCAGGACATGCACCCCCGCCGCATCACACTGGGCGTTCCCCCGCAGCTCACAACCCGCTACAGTTTTGGCATGACAACAGATCAAATCATTCTCTTCACCCTCTTTGGCGCAGTCTTTGGCATGTTGCTATGGGGACGGTTCCGTTACGATATTGTCGCCTTCACCGCATTGATGGTGGCCGTGGTGCTGGGGGTGGTCCCGACCCAGGACGCCTTTAGCGGCTTTGGCCATCCGGCCACATTGGTCGTGGCACTGGTGCTGGTGGTTTCGGCGGGACTGGTCCGGTCAGGTGCCGTGTTGCTGATCACCCGCACCCTGATCGACTCATCGCGCAGTCTGGGGGCACATATCACCCTGATGGGGGCGGTTGGCGGTATTCTGTCTGCCTTTATGAACAATGTAGCGGCCCTGGCCTTGCTGATGCCGGTGGATGTTCAGACCGCGCGCAAGGCGGGCCGCCAGCCGGGCCTCAGCCTGATGCCGCTCAGCTTTGCGACGATCCTGGGCGGCATGGTCACGCTGATCGGCACCCCGCCCAATATCATCATCGCCGCGATCCGGCAGGAAAGCCTGGGTGCGCCATTCGCGATGTTCGACTTCGCGCCCGTGGGGGGCATTGCAGCGATTGCCGGGCTGACCTTTGTGGCGCTGATCGGCTGGCGGCTGATCCCCGCACGCGCGGATGCATCGATCAGCGACGATGACATCTCGCAATATATCGCCGAATTGCTGGTGCCTGAGCGCAGCAAGCATATCGGCAAACGCCTGGCCGAACTGACCCAGGCCGCAGACAAATCCGATGTCGCCATTCTGGGTTTGATCCGCGACGGCAAGCGGCGCTATGGCCTGTCGCGTTCCGTCATCTTGCAAGCCGGGGATGCGCTGGTTCTGGAGGCAGGCCCCGATGCCTTGGATGAATTCCGCAGCACGTTGGACCTGGCGCTGGCTGAAACCAAGCGCGAGGAACGGTTGAAGGCGGGCGGAGAAGGCGTTGAAATCATTGAGGTCGTGGTCCCGCAAGAGTCCCGGCTGACCGACAAGACCGCGCAGAATGTGGGGCTGGAATGGCGTCAGAGAACCATATTGCTGGGCATTTCACGGCAGGGTCAAAAAATCACCTCGCATCTGCGGCAGACGCCGATCAGGGCGGGCGATATCCTGCTGTTGTTGGTGCCCCGCGATGCTGCGCGCGATGTAACCGACTGGCTGGGCGTGCTGCCGCTTGCCGATCGGGGGCTAGCCGTGACTGAGAATTCAAAGGTCTGGCTGGCGATTGGCCTGTTTGGGGCCGCTGTAACGGCGGCAAGCTTTGGTTTGATCTATCTTCCGGTCGCTTTGGGCCTTGTGGTGATCGCCTATGTACTTGCAAAAATCGTACCACTATCGGAACTCTATACCCATATTGAATGGCCTGTGGTTGTTCTTTTGGGATCAATGATCCCTTTGGGCGCAGCATTGGAGACCTCTGGCGGTACAGAATTGATCGCTGGTGCCTTGATCGGCCTGACCCAGGGGTTGGCCCCCTGGATCGTCCTGACCGTGTTGATGGTCGTGACGATGACATTGTCTGATGTGCTCAATAACACCGCCACAACCATCGTCGCAGCCCCCGTCGGCATCCAGATGGCCCAGACGCTGGGCGTTTCCCCCGACCCTTTCCTGATGGCCGTGGCCGTGGCCGCCTCTTCGGCATTCCTGACCCCGATCGGACACAAGAACAACACTTTGATCCTGGGGCCGGGTGGCTATTCCTTTGGGGATTACTGGCGCATGGGTCTGCCGCTTGAGATCATTATCATTGCCGTATCGATCCCGGCGATACTGATCTTCTGGCCACTTTAACGCACCGACTTAACCCCCTGAAAGAAAAGGCGCGCATGAACATGCGCGCCTTTTCACAATCTACTTTTTGATGCCAGGACGTTTTCGGAAAACCCTGCCCCGTTACCCCTGCCTGAAATCAGAGATTTCAAGGTATTTGAGGATACGGAAAGTATCAGCTTTTCCGAGAACCGCTTGGTCAGGTATCTTCATACATATCGTCTTCTTCGTCAGCGACAGGGACGTCATCCTCATCGACCGGAATGCTCATGAGGCCTATGACATCGTCAAAGGTAATCTCACTGTCAGGCACGGCATCCTCGGCCTCGACAAAGTCAGGATCAGTGCTGGAGGTCACACCCAGAACCTTGCCCCCGTTTTGAGAGTCGATGATCAGGCGCATGCCGCTAAGGTCGATGTCATCAAGCGTAACCGGACCGGCATCAGACCAAAGGGTAAAGTTGGTCCCTGTTACCGTTGCATTGGGTTGCGCCCCGAATTGCAGACCGACATCAAATCCTTCGTCAACACCCGCACCGCTGGGGAGATGGGTCACTGCATCATCCGATATCTGCACGTCAGACACCTGATTTCCGACGACATTCAGATCGGTCTCAAGCAGGTCGCTGTCCTCGGCCATGTCAAAGAAGATGCCATCAATGTCGACCGGCGGACCAGTCCAGTCGGACTGCTGAATGTTAAAGAACAACTGGCCTGCGGACGGGTCCTCTACCACGGTGACTTCGATCTCCTGGGGATCGCCAAATCCGTATTCGAAGAACAGTTTGGTGGGTACCGGATCCGGATCTGGATCTGGATCGCCGCCACCTGTCCCACAGGACCCTTTGCCGGAACCATCCGAACCCTTGCCGGAACCGTCCGAGCCCTTGCCAGAGCCGTCAGACCCTTTGCCGGAACCATCCGAGCCCTTGCCAGAGCCGTCCGAGCCCTTGCCAGAGCCGTCAGACCCTTTGCCGGAACCGTCCGAGCCCTTGCCAGAGCCGTCAGACCCTTTACCGGAACCATCCGAACCCTTGCCGGAGCCGTCCGAGCCCTTGCCCGAACCATCCGAGCCCTTGCCGGAACCGTCAGACCCTTTGCCAGAACCCTTGCCCGAACCATCCGAGCCTTTGCCGGAGCCGTCAGACCCCTTACCGGACCCCTTACAGGAACCATCCGAACCCTTGCCGGAACCGTCAGACCCTTTGCCGGAACCCTTGCCCGAACCATCCGAGCCCTTGCCAGAGCCGTCAGACCCTTTACCGGACCCCTTGCCCGAACCATCCGAGCCTTTGCCAGAGCCGTCAGACCCTTTACCGGACCCCTTGCCGGAACCATCAGAGCCCTTGCCAGAGCCGTCAGACCCTTTACCGGACCCCTTGCCTGAACCATCAGAGCCCTTGCCGGAACCGCCACCGCTGTGCCAGTCCCCCCATTTTTCGTCCTTTTCGCCATCGAAATGGCCTGCAAGGTTGTCATCATACCATTTCGAGAACTTTTCGCCCTCTACACCACCGTTGTAATAGGACTTGCCCCCGCAGGCTTTGCTGCCGCCGGTGCCTTTGTCTGAGCCATGAGACCCCTTGCCGGA
>JAFMGZ010000009.1:51155-87633 GCA_017854855.1 Sulfitobacter sp.
CCGTTGGAACCCTTGCCCTTGTGTTTGCCGGACCCATTGGAGCCCTTGCCCTTATGCTTGCCGGAACCGTCAGATCCCGAGCCGGAATCGTCGTCATCCTTGTCAAACCAGCTATGGGTTTTGCCAGTCTTATGACCCCCGCCATTCCATGAAAACTTGTGATGCTGGCTGTTCGTATTCCAATCACTCTTGGCGCAGGACTTGTCCCATGAGCCGAAATTCGAAAATCTAAACGTCATCAATCCGTTCCTCTTTAACTGTCCACTGGGCGCACAATATTTTTCAAAAAGTGACTCCCAAGGAATAATACCCAGCCAACCCTTGGATAAAAATTCACACAAATAGGTGCTATGAGCAAATTTAATTCAATATCACACCACATTGTGGACATATTGCTGAGCGATGCAGAAACAGTCACCGTCAATCAGAAAGATTGGGCGCATTCCGTCCTCAATCTACCGAATCACAAAGGCCTTTTTTGCCCCCATTTTGGGCGAGAGCCACACAAACAACATATCTTGGGGGTATCCGCCCCTTCTTACCCCGCAGATCTAACGCCCCCCACCTGCACAAATCCCGCGCCTCAAAAATCCAGCGCCTTCACTAAAGGATGACAGAATGGCAGCCAAATCTGAGAACAAAGAAAAACAGCAGATCATTGAAACCGCCGAAGCCTTCTTTGGTCAGCCTCTCAAAGGGATCAGCGCGCCGGGCGGTGAAAGCAGGTCCAGCTTCCGGCTTGATATTGCAGGCCGAAGTGTCATCGCGACCCTGCGGCCCAACTTCCGGCGCACCCATCTTGAGGCCTATGTGCTCAAGGAACTGGGGGCGCATTGCGATGATCTGCCCGAATGCCTTGGCGTCTCGGGAGAGGTCATGTTTCAGGCCGATGTAGGCTCAAGGCGGCTTAACGTTCACATCGCCACATTGGATACCGCAGGCCAGTTGGATATGTCGGCACAGGCCATTTCGGCCTTGTTCCGCATCCATGCCGCCGCGCGCAAAACCTCTTTGCATGAAATCATGCCACATCTGGGGGCCACCGAAGAATGGGTCCGCAGCTTTATCGGCGGCATTGATAACCTGACCGAGTTGACGGGCGGCATATCGCGCAGTTTTGACCGCGATGCCGCCTGTGCGGCCGTGGCGATCACCGGCCAGCAATTCGTCAAATGGGACTGCAGATCAGGCAATGCGGCGGTGGGCGACGATGACCGTCTGCGCTGGTTCGACTTTGAATATGCCGGCATGCGCCATGGTGCCGAAGACTTTGCCTGGCTCTTGGGTGACGAAGCCTGGCCCGTCACGCCTGACCGCATGATCGACGTCATGATTGATTGTTATGACACCGGATCAGGCATTCCGATGGACGAATATCTGCACTACCTGGCGATCTACATGACCTTTCATGCCACCCAGCGCCTGAACCTGGCCATGCGCGAGGCCAACAAGCGCGGCTGGGCCAGCCAGCGCCATATCCGCAAATATGACGATGCCGGACGCAATCCTGAATTTGCCGCTCATATCGCAGAGGTCGCGGCCTATTTCTCGGACCAGACCACGTTGACCGCGCCGCTGACGCGAAACTTGCTTGCCGCCCGCGACCACTTTGCCGCCATCGCACAGCAAGAGGCCGCCAAGAAACGGGCCTAGCCGCTACCAGATCATCGGAATGACAGCACTGGCAATCAGCGACATCGACAAGTTCAACGGTGCCCCCACCTTTAGAAAGTCGCTGAACTGGTAGCCGCCCGGCCCGTAAACCAGCGTATTGGTCTGATATCCGATCGGCGTGGCAAAGGCACAGGATGCAGCAATCATCACCGCCACCACCAAGGGGCGCGCATCAATGCCCAATGCCGCCGCAAGGCTGATGGCAATCGGCGTCATGATGACCGCAACCGCATTGTTGGAGACGATCTCCGTGAGGATGGTGGTCAGCAAGAACACGCAAAAGATCACGACAGAGGGCGGCAAAGTGCCCAAGGTCGGTGCGACAGCATCAACCAACAGGGTGATCGCCCCCGAATTCTGCAGCCCCGCCCCCACCGCAAGCATCGAAAAGATCAGCGCCAGCAGCCGGCCATCCACAAAGGAAAACGCCTCTTCGGCGTCGATACAGCCGGTGACCAGAACCACCGCGACAGCAATCACCGCCAACATCAGGATGGGGGCCACATTCAGCGCAGCAAGGATGACAATACCCGCAAGCGCCGCAATCGCGATGGGCGCATGGCCCCGGCGAAAGGCGCGGGCAGAAGGCTGGCTGACATCAACCATCTGCATGTCAGCCGCAAGGCGCTGAATGTCTTCCGCAGCCCCTTCCAGCAGCAGGGTATCGCCCACTTTTACAATCAATTCATCCAGTTGCCGCCCGATGTTCTGATTACGCCGATGCACCGCCAAGGGATAAACACCATAGCGACGGCGCAGTCGCATCGACCCCAATGAGCGGCCCACCATGCGGCATCCGGGGGTGATCAGCACCTCGACGGTGGTGGTTTCGACCGCCGACAGCTGGTCAACCCGCTTGAGATCCTTTGTGGCCTGCAGGCTCAGCAACTCGGTCATCTCGGTGCGCAAGACGACGCGGTCACCGACTTGCAGCTTGACCCCCTGCAGATTGCGCCGCAACGAGGTATCCCCGCGCACCACGTCGATCAGGCGCACGCCTTCACGCTTGAACAGTTTCACATCCAGCACGTCACGGCCGATCAAATTGGACTCTGGCGGGATCACCGCTTCGGTAAAAAACTTCTTTCGGGACCGGTCCGACAACATGGCCGCCATACTGTCACGGTCCGGCAGCAGCTTGCGACCAAAGAGCGCCATATAGGTCAGCCCCCATGCACATACCACCAGACCAATGGGCAGGATTTCGAAAATGCCAAATGGCTCCATGCCCTGGGCACGTGCCACACCATCAACCAGCAGGTTGGTCGACGTCCCGATCAACGTAAGCGAGCCGCCCATGATCGCGGCATAGGACAGCGGGATCAGCAGTTTGGACGCCTTGGTGCCAAGGGTCTTGCTCAGCTGTACCACCACCGGGATCATCACCACCACCACGGGCGTGTTGTTCATGATCGCGCTGGCCCCCATCACGGAAAAAATGACCCCGATCACGGCCAACCTGGGATTGGTCCGGGCATAGCGTTCGGCCATCTGCGTCAACACATCAAGCGCACCGGTCCGCACCAGCGCGCCCATCACGATGAACATCGCCGCAATGGTCCAGGGCGCAGAGTTGGACAGCACCATCTGCGCATCCTCATAGGGCAACACCCCTGTGACCAAAAGCGTCGCCGCCCCGCCCAGCGCGACCACCTCGGTCGGCAGATATTCACGCAAGAACAGCAAAAACATCACGACAACGACAGTCAGCGCCAGAATGGCGCTACCCGTCTGGGAAAGAGGAAGAAAATCCATCAAACAGCCTCAGCTTAGTGGCACCGGATCGGGCGCATTCAACTCTGGCTGATTGCAGAGGAGACCGCAAGCTTGGGCCGTGGCTGGACCAGGTACATGCCTATGAACATGGCAGCCAGGGCCAGCCAGATGGTCGCCGCATAGGCCTCGCCCAGGATGACACCGGCCCAGATCAGGCCAAACCCGGTCACCAGGTAACTGACCTGCACGGTAAACACCGCACCTGCCCGCCCTGCCAGCCAAACGTAGGTCGCATAGACGAAAACATGGATCATGGACGACGCGATCAACGCCCCCTGCGGCAAGGGCAGCGGCCATTGGGGCGCGATGTAATGACCTGACAGGATCACAACAGGGATCATCACCAGCGCACCCACCAATGAGGCCCCCAGCATGACCTGAAACGGGCCCAGTCCTTCGGTCCCCCATTTCGCGATATAGTTGCTTTCGAACGCGTAGAGCAGCGCTGTGATCAGGTATAGCCCGGCCCAATAGACCGGAATGGGCTGGCCCAGATCCACCGCCGGCGCGATGATGATCAACACGCCAGCAAAGCCGAAGCACAGCCCAACAAGCCGCCGCCACCTGAAACTGTCATTGCCCAGCACCAGCGCGATCAAAAAGGCGAACATCGGGATCACGCTTAGCAACAGTGACATGATGCCAGCCGGCAAATGCCCAGCCACCTGATAAGACAGCGAATTCGGCACGATCGTGCCAATCATCGCCAGGATCAGATACAGCCGCAGTGCCCGCAGGTTCAGCGGCAAAGGCAGCCTGCGCAGGGCACAGATTGCCCCCATCAGCACCATACCGATCGTCAATTGCCAGAACACCAGACCAAAATGACCATAACCCGTGCTGACCGCGATCTTGGTCATCGGCAGCGTCGATCCCCAGCCAGCACCCATCAGCACCAGACAGAAGGAGAAAAACGCAATCTCGCGACGTGTCACGGGGCGCTGCCCTGCAGCAAGCCACCCTCGCGCACAGGAACAATCCTGGTGGCGCGACCGGTGCGGTCATCGGTTTCCAGATAGACCCCAGACAGGGTCGCCTCACCATTGGCGGGGGTAAAACGCTCTTTTTGCATGCCCGTGATGAAACGGCGCATCGGTTCTGTCTTTTCCATGCCGATGACCGAATTGTAGTCACCGCACATTCCTGCGTCCGACAGATATCCGGTCCCGCCGGGCAGGATCATCGCATCAGCGGTCGGTACATGGGTATGGGTGCCCACGACCAGCGACGCCCGCCCGTCGCACCAATGGCCCATCGCCATTTTCTCAGAGGTGGCCTCGCAATGCATGTCGACGATGATGGCAGAGGCCATGCCGCCCAAAGGATGCGTCTTGAACACCGTGTCCAGCGCCGAGAAAGGATCATCAAAGGGCCGCTTCATGAACACCTGCCCCAGCGCCTGGGTCACCAGGACCTTGCGGCCATTCTTGGCTGTGAACAACCGGGCCCCCTTGCCCGGTGCCGCCTTTGAGAAATTCAACGGCCGCACGATGCGGGGCTCATGCTCAACAAAGCTCAGCATGTCCTTTTGGTCAAAGGCATGATCGCCCAGCGTCAGGCAATCCGCCCCCGCATCCAGCAGGGTCTTGGCATGTGCCCCCGAAAGCCCCATGCCCCCGGTCGCATTCTCACCATTCACCACCACGAAATCGAGCTTCCACGCCTCGCGCAGCCGCGCCAGATTTTCGGTCACGGCCCGGCGGCCCGCGCGCCCCATTACATCGCCAAGAAACAGTATTTTCATGGGATCGACACCTAGGCCGCGACGCCCTTGCAGGCAAGGGGGCAAATCGGCCACATCCGTTTTATCAAATCTCGATCACGCCCACCTCAGTGACGATCAGATCAAGCGGCTGATCCGTCGGCTCAAGCGGCAAATCAGGCATTTCCTGCCCCGCAAAGGCAAAGCCGATCGCCAAGGTGGGCCGTCTGGCGCGCAGCAACTCAAGCGTGCGGTCGTAAAATCCCCCGCCATAGCCCAGCCGCCCACCCTGCCGGTTGAAGGCAAGCAAGGGCACAATCAGGATTTCGGGTTCAAAATATTCCGGCACTTCGGGGACAGCCGCCCCAAAGGCCCCCGTGATCATGACGGTTTCAGGCGTCCAGCGTGCAAAGAGCAGCGGCTGTTCTGCCGCTTTGATCACCGGCACACCGACGGGTCCATGCGCAGTGGCTTCGGCCATGGCAGGGGTCGGGTCAATCTCTGTGCGGATCGGCATGAACCCTGACAGCGGCACGCCGCGATAGCCGGCCAGAACTTCGCTCAGATAGCCGGCCTGCGCGGCACTGGCCCCCTCGAACAAGGGTTTGCGCCGGGCAAAGGCCGCCTTGCGCGCAGCCGCTTTCACCGCGCTCAACTCGGTCACAGCAACACAGCTGCCGCAAGCCCCAGAAAGGCGAAAAAGCCGACCACATCGGTCACGGTGGTCACAAAGGCACCTGACGCCAATGCCGGGTCCACGCCCACACGTTCCAGCAAGATCGGTATGCCCGTCCCGGCCAGCCCCGCCACCACCATGTTCACCACCATCGCCACCGCGATCACATAGCCCAGCGCCGGCGAGCCGAACCAGATAATCCCGACCACCCCCATCACGATGGCAAAAATCACGCCGTTGATCAGCCCCACCAGACATTCGCGCCGGATGACGCGCCAGACGTTGGACCCGGTGAGGTCCTTGGTTGCAATCGCCCGCACGGCAACTGTCAGGCTTTGGGTGCCCGCATTACCGCCCATGGAGGCGACGATGGGCATCAAGACCGCCAGCGCCACGATCTGTGCAATCGCCACCTCGAACTGAGAGATCACCATGGAGGCCAAAATCGCCGTCACAAGGTTGACGGCCAGCCAGGGCAAACGCTGCTTGGTCGTCTCTATCACACGGTCAGACAATGACCCTTCACCGACACCGGCCAGACGCAGGATGTCTTCCTCATGTTCCTCATCCAGAACCGCCATGGCGTCATCAATCGTGATCACACCGATCAAACGGCCCTCATCATTCACGACAGGGGCCGAAATCAGGTGGTACTGGTTGAATGCATAGGCCACATCGCCTTCGGCCATGCTGGCGGGAAAGATCTGAAAGGTCTCTTCCAGAATGTCACGCAGCAAGGTGGCGCGCTTTGACCGCATCAGCTTGCCCAATGTGACATTGCCGACCGGATGCAGGCGCGGATCGACCATGACGATGTGGTAGAATTGATCCGGCAGGTCTTCTTCCTTGGTGTTGCGCAGACGGTCGATCGCCTGGCCGACGTTCCAATGTTCAGGGGCCATCACGACCTCGCGCTGCATCAAGCGACCAGCGGAATATTCCGGCCAGCTGAGCGCCTGTTCAACCGCCGCACGGTCCGCGTCTTCCAGTGAGTCGAGGATCGCCTCCTGCTGATCCTCCTCAAGGTCCTCGATCAGATCGACAACATCATCGCTGTCCAGTTCGCGCACCGCCTGGCTCAATACCTGCGGCGTCAGCAGCGCGATCACTTCCTCGCGGATGGATTCGTCAAGTTCCGACAGTATTTCACCGTCGAATTCGCGGTCATAAAGCCGAACCAAACGGCTGCGCTCAGAGGAATTGACCTGCTCCAGAAGGTCGGCGATGTCAGCCGCATGCAGCGGTGCCATCAATTCGGTCAGCTTTTCCTGATCCTCAATTTCGACGGCTTCAAGAATCGCGGAAACCGTCTTGGTATCCAGCTCGTAAGTCTGCTTTGCGTCATCCTCCGGGGAGGTCAGACCAGTGATTTCATCGCTTTGTGACATCCATATCTCCCCGATTTTGCGCAACCATAGGCAAGCGGTCCTCAAGACACAATGCTCGCCACCCTGGCGGTTTGCACATATCAGCCTGATGTCATTTAGATAGCTCGGATGCCGTTAAAATCATCTTCTCCGCGCCACTTCAAGCGATGTTTGTTTCGATTAACCTCTGCCGCGAATTGGTCTAGGGTCTGGCTATGACACATCAAACTCTCCTGCTTGGGCCTACCTTGCTTTTCACGGGCACCCCCATGACCGCCGCTTGGGAAGACTGCATCCAGATTACTGCTGACGGCGGTATCCTGATGGAGGGGGGCATGATCGTGGATGTGGGACAGGGCGACGTCCTGACCCGGAACCATCCCGCTGCCCAAAGGGTGTCTTACGGGGCGGATCACCTGATCTGTCCGGGGTTTGTCGATGCCCATGTGCATTATCCGCAAACCGCCATCATCGCCTCTTGGGGCAAGCGGCTGATTGACTGGCTCAATACCTACACGTTCCCCGAGGAAATGCGCCTTTCCGACCCTGCCTATGCAACGATGATCGCCAATCGCTATCTTGATCTGACCCGTGCTGCGGGCACGACAACGGTCGCCTCCTATTGCACGGTCCATGCCCATAGCGCCGATGCGCTGTTCCAGGCGGCCGCACAGCGCAACCAACGCGTGGTCGCGGGCAAGACCTGCATGGACCGCAATGCCCCCGAAGGCCTGCGCGACACCGCACAAAGCGCCTATGACGACAGCAAGGCCCTGATCGCGCTCTGGCATGGCAAGGGCCGTGCCAGCTATGCCATCACGCCCCGCTTCTCGCCCACCTCGACGCCCGATCAGCTGGCCGCGCTCGGCGCACTGTGGGCAGAGCACCCAGATTGCCTGATGCAAACCCATCTGAGCGAACAAACCGACGAGATCGCATGGGTGCGTGACCTATACCCGACGGCCCGTGATTATCTGGACACCTACGAGGCCCATGGGCTGATCGGTGAGCGTGCGCTTTTCGGCCATGCCATCCACCTGGAGAACCGCGAGATTGACCGTATCGCCGAGACCGGTGCCGCCGTGGTACATTGCCCGACTTCCAACACCTTTATCGGGTCGGGACTGTTTGATCTGGCAGGGCTGCGCGCGCGGCAAATCCCCATCGGGCTGGCCACGGACACCGGCGGCGGGTCTTCCTTTTCAATGCTGCGCACCATGGCCGCCGCCTATGAGATCGGGCAACTGCGGGGCACCGCGCTGCATGCGGCGGAACTAATGTGGCTGGCAACCGCCGGATCGGCGCGGTCCTTGCATTTGCAGGACAAGATCGGCCAGCTGAAATCAGGCTTTGAGGCGGATATTACCGTGCTCAACCTCGCCTCCACCCCGGCGATTGCCCAGCGCGTCCAAAAGGCCGAAAACCCCTGGGACAGCCTTTTCGCCACCATCATGATGGGAGACGACCGTGCCATCGCCGATGTCTGGATCGCGGGCGCGCAGCAGGGCAAACTGCCCCCTGCGCCTTGATCCCACGCCCCGTTGATTACTGCGCCAGGGCGCGCGCCATGCTGTTCTGCCGCGCGATCTGTGCGCCCAGATCAATGGTCTGCACATGGCCGTCGCGCACGACCTGACGCCCCTCAACAAACAGATCACGCACCGTTCTGGGCCCCGCCAGCAACAGCGCGGCCGGATCCCAGCTGCCCGCCGCTTCGATCCCGCTCACGTCCCAGATGGCGATATCGGCGCGTTTGCCTACGGCCAGCCGCCCGCAATCGGGCCGTCCCAGCACATCGGCCCCCCCGCGCGTCGCGATTTCCAGCGCCTCTCGCCCGCTCATCGCATCGGCCCCAAAGGCCACGCGCTGCAACAGCAATGCCATGCGCGCCTCTGCCACCAGATTGCCCGCGTCATTGCTGGCGGATCCGTCCACCCCAAGGCCCAGAGGCACACCCGCGTCCCGCATCGCCCGCACCGGGGCAATCCCCGAACCCAAGCGGCAATTCGAACAGGGGCAATGGGCAACCCCGGTGCGCGTCTGGGCAAACAAGGCGATCTCGGACGCATCCAGTTTGACGCAATGCGCATGCCAGACATCCGGGCCAACCCAGCCAAGGTCCTGTGCATATTGCCCGGGCCTGCACCCGAAAGTGGCCAGACTATAGGCGATATCCTCTTCGTTTTCCGCCAGATGGGTGTGCAGCATCACCCCTTTGTCGCGGGCCAGCACAGCCGCCTCTCGCATCAGGTCGGTGCTGACTGAAAATGGCGAACAGGGCGCTATGCCCACACGGCACATCGACCCTTCGGCGGGGTCGTGAAACCCGTCTACCACGCGAATGCAATCGGCAAGGATCGCGGCCTCATCCTCAACCAGATGGTCCGGCGGCAGGCCGCCCGCACTCTCTCCGATGCTCATCGCGCCGCGGGTGGGGTGAAACCGCAAACCCAGTTCAGCCGCCGCATGGATTGTATCCTCCAGCCGCGCGCCATTTGGATAGAGGTACAGGTGATCAGAACTCAGCGTACATCCCGAAAGCGCCAGCTCCGCCAGCCCCACCTGCGCCGAGACATGAAAATGATCGGGCGTCATCCGCGCCCAGATCGGATACAGCGACTGCAACCAGCCAAACAAAAGCGCATCCTGCCCCGCAGGCACAGCCCGCGTCAGCGACTGGTACAAATGGTGATGGGTGTTTACCAGACCCGGTGTGATCACGCAGCCCTGCGCCTGCACGACCTCGCCAGTGCTGTGCAGGCCGGTTCCGATCTGCGTGATGACACCGCTGGCGATACGGATGTCACAATCGGCCAGCTCGCGGCGTTGATCATCCATCGTAACAACGGTCTGGGCATTTTTGATAAGAAGTTCAGACATAGGACCACTTAAATTCGGGGCCCATCTCAATGGATCGTCAGCAAGCAGGCGGAAAATGGGTCAGAACCTGCTGTGGGCTCAGGGTATCCGCCGAAACCGCCAAGCGTCAATACGCCTTGAGGATCTCAAGCGCCTGCGCGTGGATCTGCGGGTTCGCAGCGGCAAGCGCGCGGCCCCCATGATGGGCAGGCCCCCCCTGCCAATCGGTCACGATCCCGCCCGCGGCCTGCACCACGGCAATCGGGGCCTGAATGTCATAGGCCGCCAGACCCGCCTCGATCACCAGATCGACCTGCCCCAGGGCAAGCAGCGCATAGGCATAACAATCCATCCCATAGCGGGTCAGCTTGGCCTGCCGGGCCACCATGTGGAACCCATCGCTGTCTGCTGTCTCTCCGACTTCGGGAAATGTGGTGAAAACGATGGCCTGTGACAGATCCCGCGCAGACATCGTCTTGAGCGACATCTGCCCATGCGGACCTGTCAACGACGCAGCCGTCGGCGTACCTTCGAAACGTTCGCCCGTGTAGGGCTGATCAATCAACCCATAAAACGGCCCCGCCGCATCCGACACGGCGATCAAGACGCCCCATGTGGGCGTTCCGCTGATGAACCCCCGCGTGCCGTCGATCGGGTCCAACACCCAAGTCAGCCCCGATGTGCCTGCTTTCGCACCAAACTCTTCGCCCAGGATCGCATCATGAGGGCGTTCGCGCGCCAGGATTTCCCGCATGGCCCGTTCCGCCGCGCGGTCCGCCTCCGTTACCGGATCAAAACCCTGTGCCAGCTTATTGTCCGCCTGCAAGGATGCCGTACGGAAATAGGGCAGAATAACCCTGCGCGCGGCATCAGCCAAAAGCTGTGCCACGCGCTGCACGTCCGGGTCAAAATTGGTATCGGGCATCAAGGATCAGTCTACTTTGCAAAATGGCGGCCTATTGCAGGCTCTATGCCACATCGCTTAGCACGCGTGCCAGTTCAAACAGACGCCGGCGCTGGTCCTCGGGAATGGTGTAATAGGAACGGATCAGTTCCATGGCTTCCTTGTCGGCCATGACATCTTGCGGGATATCCTTGGTCGAGGTTGCCTTGGCTTCCTCTGCCGTCTTCAGCCCCTCAAAGAAAAAGGACACATGAACGCCCAAAGCTTCGGAAATATCCCAAAGGCGCGATGCGCTGACCCTGTTGGCCCCGGTTTCATATTTCTGGATCTGCTGGAATTTGATTCCGACCATTTCCGCCAGTTTTTGCTGCGTCATTCCAGTCAGCCAGCGGCGTTGTCGAATTCTTTGCCCAACATGAACGTCTACACTATGCGGCATTATCCCTCTTTTCTCATATTGGACCAAAGGCGCAAAACTTTTGGCTTTTGAAATCCATTACTTCAACTGAAATATCAAAACCACAAAAACCCGTATCGCCTTACGATATATTGAAAAACTGCCTAGAGGTATTTGCTTGAAATCAAATACAATGCAATTTTCCGGCCTGCGGTATTCGATTTTCCCCGACTCCCATCCTTATGGTATGTGCTATTAGCGCATATAATTTAGCGACCGTCTAGATAGCATTCTGCATGTTTTAAGTTGAAAGTTAATTCGATAAACAACCTAGAGCGGATTCGCGCCTATTTTTTTGAATTCAACCCTGCCGAAAGCGTCTCTGCACAAGAATCGATCAAAGCCTGCGTGCCCAAAACCACGCCTCACCCCATCCGGTAACCTGCAAATGCCCGCCTTCGGTCAGCCCGCCTTGAGTCGCGCCATAGGTGCCCCGGAAAATGCGGTGCGCAAAAGATGGACAAGGTGGTCGCGCACCTGATCTTTACCATCCTGCGCGCCGTACAGATTGATCTGCTGCACTCTGAGCGCGGGCAATGCCCCGCCGTGATCCACAACCTCCAGATAGGGGGGCTGCGTGCCCTCGATCATAGCATGTACCGCCAGATCCGCGCTGACCGCAGCCTCGATCGCCCGATCACTATCGGTGTCGACGCTCATTTCCCATGCCATACCATCTGCATCAAGGTCCTCGACGATCTGCGCGCGAAACACACAATAACGGCAAAAGGCCAGTTGCAGGGGCCGTTGACGCCACGCAGTGCCCCCAGGTGCGCCGACCCAGACCAGCGGTTTGACCGCCAGGACCTCTCCGCCCTGATCAACGCCCGCCTCTGTGGTCACGATGACATCGCGTTCCCCCTTGGCAAATTGCTCCTTCAGCCGCCGGGTATAGGACGCCTCAAGCTGCACCTTCACTCTTGGAAATGCCGCGTGAAATTGCTTCAGCACCTGCGGCACTGCCGGATAGACCACATCATGCGGCACGCCCAGCGTGATCACCCCCTCAAAGGCCTGATCCGTCAGCTTTGTGATCACCTCATCATTCAGGGCCACCATCCGGCGGGCATAGGCCAACACTTGTTCGCCGGAAGCTGTCAGTGCGATTGTCCTCCCGCTGCGGTCAAGCAAGGGCAGCCCCAGCATGTCCTCCAGCCGCTTGAGCTGCATCGACACCGCAGATTGCGTCAGATGCAAAAAACCGGCGGCGCGGGTCACACCGCCCGAATCTGCCACGGCCACAAAGGACCGCAAGGTCGTGATGTCGAGATTTCTCATATATCATTATCCGTGATGGATGGCTAAACAAACATTCATTTTCATTATTCATCGCAAACCACGATATATCAAGTATCAAAATACAAAATCAAAACACATCACAAAGTTTGAAGGTGCCACATGTTCTCCCAGACCCTCTCCCGCCCCTATATCCTTTCTGCCCGCCCTTCCTGGCGGCAGCCCCTGTCCTGGCTCATGGCCTCTGTCGATGCGTGGCGCAGCCGTCGCCAGCTTGAATCCCTTGATGCGCATCTGTTGCACGACATTGGCATCAGCAAAATCGCCGCCCACGCCGAAGCGAAACGCCCAATCTGGGACGTTCCGGCACATTGGTTGCAATAAAGCGCAATTCTGCGGCATCCGGTCGCATCAAGGTTCTTGAAATAGAGCCAAGTAGTTCCGATATTTGCGTCAATACCGTGCTAGACTGGCGTGGTAAGAAAACCCTTTTAGCCAATTGGAGGTCAATTAATGGCTGACGTGAATACAATCCGGACCACAGCCGGAGCCCGCGCCGCCGATATAGATGCGGGGCTACGCGCCCACATGAACAAAGTTTACGGCACCATGTCCGTAGGCATGCTGATCACTTTCGCCGCGGCATGGGCCATTTCCGGCCTGTCGGTCACAACAGACCCAACAGGTGCCGCCGCACAATTGGGGCCTGACAAATACCTGACAGACCTCGGCTATGCGCTGTACGCCTCGCCGCTGAAATGGGTCGTCATGTTTGCACCTTTGGCCTTTGTCTTTGGCTTTGGTGCCGCGATCAACAAGATGTCGGCTGCCACTGCGCAGACCGTGTTCTACCTTTTTGCAGCCGTTATGGGTGTGTCCATCAGCTCGATCTTCCTGGTCTTCACCAGCTATTCGATTGCGCAGATCTTCCTGATCACCTCCATCGCTTTCGCGGGTCTGTCGCTCTACGGGTATACGACCCAGAAAGACATCTCCGGTTGGGGCAGCTTCCTGATCATGGGTGTGATTGGTCTGGTCGTGGCCTCCATCGTCAACATCTTCTTGGGCTCCCCTGCCCTGATGTTCGCGATCTCTGCCATCGGCGTTCTGATCTTTGCAGGTCTTACAGCCTATGACACCCAGCGTATCAAGACCGAGTATGTGGCCCACGCGCATCACGGCGATACCGAATGGCTGGGCAAAGCCGCCATCATGGGCGCGCTGAGCCTCTATCTGAACTTCATCAACATGTTCATGATGTTGCTGCAGCTCTTCGGCAACCGCGAATAACACCGCTACAGTCAAAGCAATTCAAACCCGCCAGGTCCCCGACCTGGCGGGTTTTTCTTTGCCCAATGCCGCGCCTTTGGCCTGGCAAAACTCGCCAGCCAATTGGCCACCGCCCCGGTCCCCATGCGACATGGCATGTGGCGCATGAGATCTATCAGCAGGTCCAAGAAACGGTTCAGAAATGCAAAAAGCCGCGCAGGAAGCGCGGCCTTGCAGTCACCTAAAAGGCTGATCTTACTTGATCTTGCCTTCTTTGTACTCAACGTGCTTACGCGCAACGGGATCATACTTTTTGATCACCATCTTCTCGGTCATGGTACGCGCGTTTTTCTTTGTTACGTAAAAGTGGCCTGTGCCCGCGGACGAGTTCAGACGGATCTTGATCGTGGTTGGCTTTGCCATCTTGTCTTCTCCTGCTACACCGCCACTGCTGTCAGGGGATGCGTGAATTCTGAACCGGCTTTTACCGGTATGCTGCACCGAGTCAACAGCAAAAGGGCCGCAAATGTTTGCGTAACACCCATAAAGCTGTCGCCGTCGGATCGGCTGAGGTGTTCTTATCACGTTCATCGCAAAAGGGCAGGAGATTCGACCCTTTGCCCCAGTTTTATTACATTGGGAAAAGGTCAAAATGCGCGGAAAGCCTATAAGCCGGATTCTGTCCAAGGCCGGGATAGATCCCGACCTCTGGATGACCATTCCTCTGACCGCCGCGTTGCCACGACGGCTATAGCTGCCAACCCGGACCTGCTGGGGCAAAAGCAGCCCCGTCTTGCGACACGCGGTCCCTATTTGGCATTGCTCCCGGTGGGGCTTGCCGTGCCGTCCCTGTTGCCAGGAACGCGGTGGGCTCTTACCCCACCGTTTCACCCTTACCTTGGCTGGTTTCGGTTGCCCGACCCGGTCCAAGGCGGTTTGTTTTCTGTGGCGCTTTCCGTCGGGTTACCCCGCCCGGGCGTTACCCGGCACCGCTACTCTTCGGAGTCCGGACTTTCCTCCCCATGCATACACCGCAGCGTATGTCACAAAGCGGTCATCCAGCCTTCCGCGCGAAGGTTGTGTTAGCGCCTCAAAGCAACTGCCGTCAATGGTGCTGATGGTGCACTAAGGTATTTGGAGCCAAAAAGAGGCAGCAGATGCGCCTCATGGCGACGGCAGTTGAAAATCTTCGGGCTGTAGGGGGCCGCTGCGCCAGGGACCACAGCGCAGGCGCAGGGCGGCAAGCAGCACCTCGAAGGGCACATCAGCGGTGAAACCCGCATGCTTTGCCGCTTTGCCCAAGCTGTCCGGGGTCAGCATGTCGAAGGGCACGGGCCGGATCTGTGCTGCCAGTCCTTGGCGGGCCAGTCTTGCCCAGTCGAAATGCGGGCCGGGATCGGATTTGCGCCCCGGGGCCAGATCAGAATGGCCAATGATGCCGGAGGCCGGGATCGACCAACGTTTCATGATGCCCCGCAGCAGATGTTCAAGGGCGGCCATCTGCGGTTCTGCAAAGGGGTGCGTGCCGAGATTGTCCAATTCGATGCCGATGGAGCGCGAGTTCAGATCGTCCAGGCCCAGCCAGGAGCCTTGGCCAGCGTGCCAGGCCCGTTGGTCTTCGGCCACCATGCGGGTGATGTGACCGCCGTTGGAAATCAGGTAATGGGCGGAGACTTCGGCAGCTGGATCGCACAGCCTTGCTATGGCCGCCGCCGCACTGTCCATGGCCGTATAATGGATCACCACGAAACGCGGTGACAGCCCGTTCCTGCGGGGTCCGCAGTTGGATGAGGGGCACTCTGTGATGGAAGGGTGGCCGGGCACAGGTTAGCCCTGCTGGGCAGCCCGCCGGAAGGGGGTTGGATCCCAGCTGCAGGCAAAGCCATCGCCGTCAGGGTCCATGCCTTTGCGGTCACGTTCCGGGCCGCCACTGCTGAGAAACGCAATCTGCGCCTGCTCTGGCGTTGCGAATTCGGCGCAGGCCCGCTGAAACTTTGCCTGTTTGTTCAGGCCGATGCGGCGGTAGACCTGTGTGCCGGGCGCATGAGAGGTTTGCAGGGCATAGGCCACGATATTGGGGCCCCCGTCGACCCGGTCTGGCAGGGCTTGGGGTTGGACCACCTGATATTGGGCGCGGTTGGCGGCAAGCCGTGCGGCATCGCTTTCGATGCTGCGCTGGCCGGACACCGCGTCAAAGTTGTTTTCATTGGAAATCCCTGCGGCATTCAGCACCGGTGGTGCCGGGTTGGAGGGGCTTGCATCCAGCGGTGCCACACCTGAATTGGTTGTGGCGTCATTGCCCAACCCGTTGCTGGCTCCGCTGCGGGTTGCGGCCAGAACGCGAGCGGTCTCTGCCGCTGTCGCCTCGGCTGAGCCATCAAGCGGGGCGGATGCGACCTGTGAGGGGGCAGGCACACCCGACAATGCGGCTTCGCGTGCGCGTTGCTCTGCTGTGAACTGATCACCAAAGCCCACACCCTTGCCTGAATCCGGCACAGCAGGCTGGCAAGCGGCAAGCGCCGCTACAGCGACGAGAACGAAAGAAACACGTGTCATCATGGAACCTGCTTTGTCTTTTTGACTGCTTTGTTGCGCAAAGATTACCACCATTTTTCCGGCTTGGCTACAAAGCCTGCCGCACGTTCAAGCGCATAGGCGGATGACAGCAGGTCCGCCTCTTCCCATGGGCGGCCGATCAACTGCAGCCCCAGGGGCAGGCCCTGGCGGTCGGTGCCCGTGGGCACCGCGATCCCCGGCAGACCGGCAAGGTTCACCGTCACGGTGAAGACGTCGTTCAGGTACATCGCCACCGGATCGGCATCCGTCATTTCGCCCAGGCCAAAGGCCGCAGAGGGGGTGGCAGGTGTCAGGATGCTGTCGATGCCCTGTGCGAATACATCTTCAAAGTCTTTCTTGATCAGCGTCCGCACCCGGCGTGCGCGGTTGTAATAGGCGTCATAGAAACCCGCTGACAACACATAGGTCCCGATCATCACCCGGCGCTGCACTTCGGGGCCAAAGCCTTCGGCGCGGGTCTTTTCGTACATTTCGGTGATGCCGTCGCCATGCTCCAGCTTGGCCCGGTGGCCATAGCGCACCCCGTCATAGCGCGCCAAGTTCGAGGAAGCCTCGGCCGGGGCGATCACGTAATAGGCAGGCAGGGCGTATTTGGTATGGGGCAACGAGATGTCGACGATCTCGGCACCGGCGTCCTTCATCATCGCGATGCCGTCCTGCCACAGCGCTTCGATCTCGTCAGGCATGCCGTCCATGCGGTATTCCTTGGGGATGCCGATTTTCTTGCCGCGCACATCGCCGGTCAGGGCCGCTTCAAAATTCGGCACCGCCAGATCGGCCGAGGTGGAATCCTTGGGATCATGGCCACACATGGCCTCCAGCATGATCGCCGCATCCCGCACGCTTTTGGTCATCGGGCCCGCCTGATCCAGCGATGAGGCAAATGCCACAACCCCCCAGCGTGAACAGCGGCCGTAGGTGGGTTTGATCCCCACGGTACCGGTAAACGCCGCAGGTTGGCGGATGGAGCCGCCCGTGTCCGTGCCGGTGGCCGCAAGACAAAGGTCAGCCGCAACAGCCGAAGCCGATCCACCAGAGGATCCCCCCGGCGTCAGCGCCGCATCATCATTGCCGCGCCGCCATGGGTTCACCGCATTGCCATAGACAGAGGTTTCATTGGACGATCCCATGGCAAATTCATCCATGTTCAGCTTGCCCAGCATCACGGCACCATTGTCGAACAGGTTCTGGGTGATCGTGCTTTCATATTCCGGCAAGAACCCTTGCAGAATGCGCGACCCCGCCTGTGACGGCACGCCCTTGGTGCAGAACAGATCCTTGATACCAATCGGCAAACCGCACATCGCGGGCGCATCGCCCTTGGCAATCCGCGCATCGGCAGCGGCGGCCTGTTCCATCGCAATCTCGGGCGTGTGGTGCACAAAGGCGTTCAGCGCCCCTGCCCCTTCAATCGCCCCCAGACAGGCTTCGGTCAGGGCCTTGGATGTTGTTTCGCCGTTGCGCAGCGCATCGCGGGCCTGTGCAAGGCCAAGTTTGTTCAGATCAGTCATCATTCCACCACTTTCGGCACTGCAAAGAAGCCCTCGCGCGCATCCGGCGCGTTTTTCAGAATCTTGTCCTGCTGATCCCCATCCGTCACCACATCGGCACGACGCTTGAGCCGCTGAGGCGTCACAGAGGTCATCGGTTCAACCCCCTCGACATCCACTTCGCTCAATTGCTCGATAAAGCCCAAGATACCGTTGAACTCCTGTGCAAGCACAGGCAGCGCCTCGGGGTCTACTTTGATCCGGGCCAGTTTGGCCACGCGTGCGGCGGTGGTTTCATCAATTGACATGGGAAGGTTCCCCTTATGCGACCTAATGGGTTTTGTGCCGTTTACCGCCCCGCGCCCCGCCTCGCAAGGGTGCAGGCGGCCGGACTGCCCGGCTTTTGCCAATACCTTCGCCCGGACGCTTGGTTTTGGGGCAAAGGGCAACAATCATGACTACCGCTTTGGCCACAAGACGCTAGACTTCCTCCAGAACCAAGGGAGAGATACGTATGAATATCATCTGGCTGGGCCACGGCTCATTCCGCATCGAAATCGAAGATCAGGTTGTTCTGGTTGACCCATGGCTGACCGGCAATCCGATGCTGGCCGCAGACCAGCACGCCGCAGCCATTGCGGGTGCCACGCAAATTCTTGTCACCCATGCCCATTTTGACCATATCGCCGATGTCGTCGACATCTCTGGGAAAACCGGCGCGCCGGTGTCGGGCATGTATGAATTGGCCAATTATCTAAAGGCCCAAGGGGCCACCGAAGGGGCAGGCTTTAACATCGGCGGCACGATCCCGCTGGGCGACAAGGTTACCGCCAGCATGGTGCCTGCATCCCATTCATCGACCACTGCGATCAACGACCTGCCCGTGGATATGGGACAGGAAAGCGGATTTATCCTGCGCGGTGAGGGGCATACTGTTTATATTTCGGGCGACACGGGCATCATGGCCGACATGGACTGGATCGGTGATTACTACAAACCCGACATCGGCATCATGTCGGCAGGAGGGCATTTCACCATGGGCATGGCCGAGGCCGCCTATGCCGCCAAACGCTATTTCAACTTCAAGACCCTGATCCCCTGCCACTACCGCACCTTCCCGCTGCTCGAACAATCAGCCAAAGTGTTGGCCGACGGCCTGCCGGGTGTGAATGTCGTCGAACCCCAGGTGATGCAGCCCATCACCCTTTGATCTATTGCGGCACCCAGTCGCCATCCAGGGCGGCGCGTTTGTACCTGATGCATCCGCGCTGCCCGTCAAAATAGATGTCAGAACCATAATAGCCGCTCGATTTGGCCCAATCGGTCTTGAATGATGTGCAGACCTCGAACGCCGTCTCGCCGGTCCTGGCAAAGAGATACTCCGCCTCTTGGGTAGGCGCAGGTGCGGCAGGCATCTGCGCCATGCCTGAACAGCCCTTTTGCACCCTCTCTTGCCCGTCAACCGTGCAGGCGTAATAGCGGCCCAATTCGTGCAGATGATCCCCGCGCGCCCGGTCTTCCTTTTCCATCCGCGCATATCCCGGCCCGCCTGCCACCAGCAAACCACCCACCACGGCCACCGCCACAAGACAGATCAGAATGCCCAGATACAGCTTGTTCATGCGGTGTCACCCTTGCGGATATCGCCAAGGTAATAGCCGAAAATCAGCCCCGTCACGATCGCCACGATCCCCGCCTTCAACAAGAAGGTCAGCGTCAGCGCGCCCATCAGCAGCGCATTGATCACCACGATCAGATCCGCCAGCAGGATCACCGAGGTGACCAATAGCGCAAGATACGTCAGCCAGCGCCGGATCGCAGAGCGGTATTGCGCAGGGTCAGCCGCCAAGGCCCGCTGGTCGCGCACCGTCAGCCACAAGAACAAGGGGACGACAACGATCAGCACCGAAATCGACGACCGCAAATCACCGGCGTAGCCATACAGGTCCTCGCCCATCATCCGCTCGATCAGCACAAAGAATATCTGGATCAGAAAACCCGCCCCAAAGGCCATCAGGCCAAAGGTCAGCGTGTAGAAAAAGAAATCCCGCGCCGACACCGTCGATTGCGGCTTTGGGATGGGCGGCGAAAACGGCGTTTCCGACCAGGCGTTCAGCGCATCCTTAACCTCGGGCCCGCTCCAGCCAGAGGCACCCAGCGCCTGCGCGATCTCCTCCCGGCTGCGCCCCGCGACCAGCGCATCGCGGGTAAACCGCGACAATTCCTTACTCACAGCCATCTGCGTTATCCTTTCTCTTCTGGGCAAAAAACGCCTTCAGCATCGTCTCAGAGGCCTGCGCATTGATCCCGTCGAACACGTCGGGCACATGATGGCATTGCGCATGGGCAAAGACCCGCGCGCCCTGCGCCACCCCGCCGGATTTGGGGTCCGCCGCGCCGTAATACAGTTTGGCCAGACGCGCGGCGGCAATTGCTGCGGCACACATCGCGCAAGGCTCAAGCGTCACATATAGCGCATGCCCCACCAAACGCTCCGATCCGACGGCGGCACAGGCCGCGCGGATCGCCAGCATCTCGGCATGGGCGGTCGGATCATGCAATTCGCGCGTCCGGTTGCCCGCCTGCGCGACCACCTCACCACCCGGCCCCACGACCACGGCCCCCACAGGCACCTCGCCGCGCGCGCCTGCCGCTTGCGCCTGTGCCAGCGCCTGATCCATGAAAGAGCGAAATACCATCCGATCACTTGGCCGCAAAAGCGGCTCTTTCGCAAGGCCGTCAAAGAGGCTAAGGCAGGAGCATGACACAAAAACCATCCTCAGACACACCCTCGGGTGACCGTATCGCCAAAGTTCTCGCCCGCGCCGGCGTTGCCTCGCGCCGCGAAGCCGAACGCATGATCGAAGCAGGCCGCGTCAGCGTGAACGGCAAGCAGATCATGTCCCCCGCCCTGAACGTGTCCGATAATGACAAGATCACTGTGGATGGAAAGCCGATATCAGAGCCAGAACCGCCCCGCATGTGGCTTTATCACAAGCCCATCGGCCTCGTTGCGACCGACCGCGATGAAAAAGGGCGCGAAACCATCTATGAAAAACTGCCCGAGGACATGCCGCGCGTGATGTCCGTGGGCCGTCTGGACATCAATTCCGAAGGGCTGCTGCTGCTGACCAATGACGGCGGCATCAAGCGGCGTCTGGAACTGCCCAGCACCGGCTGGCTGCGCCGCTACCGCGTGCGCGTAAACGGCCGCCCCTCGGACGACGCGCTTGAGCCGCTGCGCAAGGGCATCACCGTTGAGGGCGAGCATTTCCAGCCGATGATCGTCACGCTGGACCGCCAGCAAGGGGCCAATGCATGGCTCACCGTTGGCCTGCGCGAAGGCAAGAACCGCGAAATCAGACGCGCCATGGAAGCGGTGAACCTGTCGGTCAACCGATTGATTCGCATCAGCTATGGCCCCTTCCAACTGGGCGATCTGAAGCCCGGAGAGGTCGAAGAGCTGCGCCGCAAGGTCGTGCGCGACCAATTGGGCCTTGAGCTGGAAGACGACACCGGCACAGCGGTCAAAAAGCCCAAGACCGTGCAACGCACCTCTCGCAAGCGCCCCGCCAAGCCCAACCGCTAAGCCCAACCGCTAAGCAGCGGCAAACCCCAGACTGCGCTGTCGCGCGAAAAATTCCCCCTCAATTGCGGGTTCACAAAAGCGCGCCACACACCTAACTGATGATTTGGAAAGGGAATTGGGCCATATCACCAGCCATCATGGCAGCATGCGAAATCTGATGAAAACAATGGCACCGCCGCTGCCAGTTGGGCGAAAACCATATCGCACGGCTGTTGCATCACGGGTCTCTGGCGCCAAAGGCCGCGAGTACCTATGTTGTTTTCGAAAGAGGTAGCATGGCCCGATTGTTCCTAATCCTGATAATTTTGGCGGCAAGCGTTGCTATTGCTGCTGTTTTATACTCAATCTGGACGGTAATTGTGGAAACAAGCGCACGTCACTTGCGGCCCGCGACGGGCACAACGGGGGAAACAGAAATGGCATCAAACGGCATTAAAAAAGCCGCCTATATCGCTCTTATCGTTGTGCTTTTCGGCGTAGCCTCTGGCTGGCTGGGGGGGATGTAGAAATGGCCCAACGCTTTGGTGGCAAATACAGCCCCGACGGCACAGACGCCAAGACGCCAAGGTCCGCGCGCCGCGCCGAAGTCATTCCCGCAGGCGGACGCACCAATGTGATGTTCATTCCCGCCTTGGTTCTGGTCGCGACAACCGTGACCGATGGTGCCGCCGCCATGACGCTGGGGCTGGCCGGTGCCGCCGTATGGACCCTGTCGGCATGGCTCCTGCGCGAAGGTTTGCTGGCCCAGGCCGCCTTTGAGGCCCGCAAGGTCGCCCGACGCCCCGCCCTGCCGCGCAAGATATTTGCTGCCGTCGGGGCCGGTCTGGGCACCGCCCTGGCCGTCACAGCCCACCTGTCCACCCCCGGCGACATCCTTGCCCCGCTGCTCTTTGGCCTCTGCGTCACAGGCTTGCATCTGGTGGCCTTTGGCATCGACCCGCTGAAATCCAAAGGCATGGAAGGCATCGACACCTTTCAACAAGACCGCGTGGCCCGCGTGGTGGATGAGGCCGAAAAATACCTTTCCGCCATGACCGACGCGCTGCGCCGCGCTGGCGACCGGCAGGCCACCGCCAAGCTGGAGGACTTTCAGCAAGCCGCCCGCACCTTGATCCGCACGGTAGAGGAAGACCCCCGTGATCTGACCGCTGCCCGCAAATACCTTGGCGTTTATTTACGCGGTGCCCGCGATGCCAGCGTGAAATTCGCCGACATCTACAGCCGCACCCAAGACCCCGATGCCCGCGATCACTATCTCGCGCTGCTGCAGGATCTGGAACAAAACTTTGCCGCCCGCACCCAAAAATCGCTGCTGGATGACCGCAGCGACCTGACCATCGAAATCGACGTGCTGCGCGAGCGGCTCGCGCGTGAAGGGGTGCGTCTGGACTGACGCCTCCTCTGTACAATATCACTTTAAGGGATACATCCAAATGTCTGACACAGTTCGCGAAAAAGCCAACCAATCTCTCGCCATGGTCGAAGAGGTCACCGCCGTGATCCTGCCGGAACCCGCCGACGCCAATGCCATCGTCCCGCTGGAAAAAGCCGACAAGCCATTGGGCGATGAGATCAAGCGCCGCATGGCTGAGATCGACATGGATGACACCCAGTCCATCGTCTCATTCGGCTCTGCCGCACAGGCCGAATTGCAGGAAATCAGCCAAGCCATGCTCGCCGATGTCCGCAACAAGGACGTAGGCCCCGCAGGCGACAGCCTGCGCGACATCGTCAGCACGATCCGGGGCTTTTCCGTCTCGGAAATGGATGTGCGCCGCGAACGCAGCTGGTGGGAAAAACTGCTGGGACGCGCCGCCCCTTTCGCGAAATTCACCGCACAGTTCGAAAAGGTCCAGGGCCAGATCGACCGGATCACCGACAACCTGCTGTCGCATGAACACACCCTGCTCAAGGACATCAAGTCGCTTGATATGCTCTATGAAAAAACGCTGCAGTTCTATGACGAACTGGCGCTCTATATCTCCGCCGGAGAGGCCAAACTGTCCGAGCTCGACAGCACCACGATCCCGGCCAAGGAACAGGATGTCCAGAAAGCCGCCGAGAATGACGCCGTTCTTGTCGCCCAGGAACTGCGCGACATGCGCGCCGCCCGCGATGATCTGGAACGCCGGGTGCATGATCTGAAACTGACCCGTCAGGTCACCATGCAATCCCTGCCCTCCATCCGCTTGGTGCAGGAAAACGACAAATCTCTGGTTACCAAGATCAATTCAACCCTCGTGAACACCGTGCCGCTGTGGGAAACGCAGCTGGCACAGGCCGTGACCATCCAGCGCTCCGTTGAGGCGGCCGTGGCAGTGCGCGAAGCCAATGATCTGACCAACGAACTGCTGACCTCAAACGCCAAGAACCTGCGCGAAAGCAACAAGGTCATCCGCCAGGAGATGGAGCGCGGCGTCTTTGACATCGAAGCGGTCAAACAGGCCAATGCCGATCTGATCGGTACCATCGAGGAAAGCCTGCAAATCGCCGACGAAGGCAAAGCGAAACGCGCCGCCGCCGAAAAGGACCTCAAGGAAATGGAGCATAAGCTGCGCGAAACGCTGGCTGCGGCCAAGGCCAAAAAGACTGGTCTGGGTGAAACCGCCTCCGGTGCCGTGCCGGGCTGATCTGACCATGCGCGGCATCAGCCCCAAGAAACTCTGGCGCAGCGGCGCGGTGGCAGCATTGGTGCTGACACTGGCCGGCTGCGCCGGTCTCTTGGGACAGGGTGCCCCCTTGTCCAAACCCGTGGCGCGCCCTGCGCCGGACAGCGTGCAAAAGCCCCATGTCGCGCAACCCACCTCGATCAAAAGCGCGATGCTGCGTCAGTATCTGGCACAGGTCTATCAGGCCCAGTCCAGCCAGGGGTTGCTGCGTCAGGACGGCGGCGGGGCTGACACCCCCTATACCGCCGACATGCTGGCCAGAAATTTTGAACAGATCGCCTTTTTCAACGAATATGACAGCGATTTCACGGGCCGTGGCGGTGCCAGCCCGCTGCGTCGCTGGGCCGGCCCCGTCCGCATGACGCTGGTCTTTGGCGAAGGCATAGCCGCCTCTCAGCGCCAGAGCGTCAGTAATGACGTCACCCGCTATGCGCGCCGCCTGGCACGGGCCACAGGCCATCCCATCGCCACCGCCGATGCCCCCAACTTCCTGGTGATCGTGGCCTCCGAAGACGACCGGGACGCTGCATTGTCACAAGCAGCGGCACGTATCCCCGGCATTTCTGACACATCCCTTGCGGCCCTGCGCAACATGCGCAAAGACACCTATTGCGCCGTGGCCGCCTATGCCACCGGTCCCGACCCGAACACCTATACTGCCGCCGTTGCCGTCATCCGGGCCGAAAATCCCGATCTGCTCTTGCTGTCGTGCATCCACGAGGAACTGGCCCAGGGGCTCGGCCTTGCCAATGACAGCCCTACCGCGCGGCCTTCGATCTTTAACGACGACGATGAATTCGCCCTGCTCACCACACATGACGAACTCTTGCTCAAAATGCTCTATGATCCACGGTTGCACCCCGGCATGTCCGCCCGAGAGGCCGAACCGATCACCCGGATCATAGCCCGCGAACTGACCGGTGCCGCCTTGTGAACACCGCCAACTTCTTGACGTAAAGGATTAAAACCTATGGGTATTTTCGATTTTCTCTCTGGCGAATTCATTGATGTGATCCACTGGGTCGATGACAGCCGCGATACGATGGTCTGGCGGTTTGAACGTGAGGGGCATGAAATCAAATATGGTGCCAAACTGACAGTCCGCGAAGGCCAGGCAGCCGTCTTTGTCCATGAGGGGCAATTGGCAGATGTCTTTACCCCCGGCCTCTATATGCTTGAAACCAACAACATGCCGATCATGACCACCCTGCAACACTGGGATCACGGCTTTCGCAGCCCTTTCAAGTCAGAGATCTATTTTGTCAACACAACCCGTTTCAACGATCTGAAATGGGGCACCAAGAACCCGATCATCGCCCGCGATCCCGAATTCGGCCCCGTCCGCCTGCGCGCCTTTGGCACCTATTCCGTGCGGGTCAGCGATCCGGCCCGTTTCCTGACCGAAATCGTCGGCACCGACGGCGAATTCACCATGGACGAGATCAGCTACCAAATCCGCAACATCATCGTTCAGGAATTCTCGCGCACCATCGCCCGCTCGCAGATCCCGGTGCTGGACATGGCCGCCAACACCCGCGAATTGGGCAAACTGGTCTCCAAGGAAATTGCCGCCCAGATCGCGGAATACGGTCTGGCGATGCCTGAACTCTACATTGAGAACATCTCGCTCCCTCCCGCCGTCGAAGACGTGCTGGACAAGCGTTCTTCCATGGGCGTGATCGGAAACCTCAACGAATACATGCAGTTTCAGGCCGCCGAGGCCCTGGGCCGCGATGGCAGCGGTGCCGCGGCACTTCAGACAGGTCTGGGGGCGGGGCTGGGCATGCAAATCGGCCAGCACGCCGCAGCACAGGCCGGCCCCTGGGGGCCAAAGCCACAAACAGCAGCAGCACCCGCCGCACCCGCCGCCGCGGTGCCGCCCCCGCCGCCCCCCGTTGAACATGTCTGGCACATCGCGGTGGACGGCAAAACCACCGGTCCTTTCTCCAAGGCGTCGATGGGCCGCATGGCAGCGGACGGCACCCTGACCCGCAGCAGCTTTGTCTGGACCCCCGGTCTGGACGGCTGGCAAAAGGCCGAGGACGTGATGGAGCTGGCACAGCTCTTTACCGTCCTGCCGCCGCCCCCACCGGGCAGCTAACCCCCGCAGCACCCCCTGTCACAGCCTGCCACGGCAGATGTGACAGGGCGCGGCGATCCACGCCCCCCAGCGCGCAGGCCTGCTGCACCGACAGCGCTGGCAGCGCGCGCCAATCAACGCTATGTCTCAACCATGTCCGACAGCCCGATCCCACCAGCCCCCCAGTCAGAGCATCGCTTCCCCTGCGACGCCTGCGGCTCTGACCTGCGCTATGCGCCCGAGGCCGGTCAACTGGTTTGCGATCATTGCGGCAACAGCGCCCCGATCGAGGGCACGGGCCTGCACCTGAACCCCATCGCAGAACTGGACCTTGCCAAGGGCCTGCGCGCAGACCTGCCCGCCACCGAGATGGAGGAAACCCGGACCACCTCTTGCCCCAATTGCGCGGCCGAAGTGGCCTTTGACGCAGGCAAACACGCCACCGAATGCCCTTTTTGCGCGACCCCCGTTGTGGTGGACACAGGCACCAACCGGCATATCAAACCCCGCGCGGTCCTGCCCTTTGCCCTGACCGAAGACAGCGCCCGCGACGCGGTAAAAGACTGGCTGGGCAGCCTGTGGTTCGCCCCCAACGGCGTGCAGGACTACGCCCGCAAGGGCCGCCGCATGCAGGGCATCTATGTTCCCTATTGGACCTATGACGCCGATACCCGCTCCAGCTATTCCGGCGAACGTGGCACGGTCTATTACGTTACCGAAACCGTAATCCGCGATGGCAAACGCGAACAGGTCCAGGTTGCGAAAATACGCTGGCGGCCCGCCTCTGGCCGCGTGGCCCGTTTCTTTGACGATGTGCTGGTGCTGGCCTCGACCTCGCTGCCCAAGAAATACACCGACGCGCTTGAACCTTGGGATCTGTCGGCACTTGAACCCTATGCGCCCGAATACCTCGCCGGTTTCCGCGCCGAGGCCTATGCCGTCTCGCTTGAGGACGGCTTTGCCGAGGCGCGCAGCTATATGGACCGCATCATCGAACGGGATGTGAAATTTGACATCGGCGGCGACCGCCAGCGCGTGCACAGCATCGACACCCGGCTTTCGGGCCTGACCTTCAAACATATCCTTTTGCCGGTGTGGCTGGCGGCCTATAAATACCGGGGCAAGACCTACCGCTTCGTGGTCAACGGCCGCACCGGCCGGGTTCAGGGCGAACGCCCCTATTCCGCAATCAAAATCACCATCGCGGTGATCCTCGGCGTGATTGCCGCCGGGGTCATCGGCTATCTGGCAGCCCAACAATGACCCAATATGATACCCTCGACGACATCCTGAACGCGCGCTATTCCTGCCGCGGCTTTCGCCCCGATCCGGTCCCCGATGACACCATCACCCGCATCATCGACGCCGCCCGCAAGGTCCCTTCGTGGTGCAACGCCCAGCCCTGGCAGGTGACCCTCACCAAGGGGGCCGCGACACAGTCCTTCCGCCAAATGATGACACAGCTGGCCAGCACCGGCACCACACCCGCACCCGACCTGGCATGGCCCAGCAGCTATTCAGGCGCCTATGCAGACCGCAGACGAACCTGCGGCTTTCAGCTCTATGATGCGGTCGGCATCGAAAAATCCGATCGCGCGGGCCGTGCCGCGCAAATGCTGCGCAATTACGCGCTGTTTGATGCGCCCCATGTGGCGATCATCCATTCCCCCGCTGAACTGGGCCCATATGGTGCCATGGACACGGGCGGCTTTGTCACCGCCTTTACACTGGCCGCCACGGCCCTGGGCGTGGCCACCATCGCCCAGGCCGCCATCGCCGCCTATGCGCCCCAGGTCCGCGATCACCTTGGCATCGCCCCGGACCGCCTGATCCTCTGCGCCATTTCCTTCGGCTATGCCGATGCGGATCATCCCGCCAACCAGTTCCGCACCGAACGCGCCAGCGCGGCTGACATCATCGACTGGAAAGTCTGATGCGCGCGCTGCTGCAACGGGTCACCCAGGCCTCCGTCACCGTCGAGGGTCAGATCATCGGGGCCATCGGTCCGGGCCTGCTGATCCTGATCTGCGCCATGCCAAATG
The DNA here is from genome assembly GCA_017854855.1 of Sulfitobacter sp. Classification (GTDB taxonomy): domain Bacteria; phylum Pseudomonadota; class Alphaproteobacteria; order Rhodobacterales; family Rhodobacteraceae; genus Sulfitobacter. The sequence goes on from JAFMGZ010000009.1 coordinate 79,523, forward strand.
ACACCGAGGCCACGGCCCAGGCCCTGGCACAGAAAATCGCCAAACTGCGGCTGTTCAAGGACGAGGCGGGCAAAATGAACCTCAGCCTGAGCCAGACTGGCGGCGCGGCCCTGGTGGTCAGCCAGTTCACCCTCGCAGCAGATACATCGCGCGGCACCCGGCCAGGGTTTTCTTATGCTGCGAAACCCGATCAGGCCAATGCGCTATACCTGCATTTCGCAGCCCAGCTTGCCGCCCTCGGCATCCCCACCGAACGTGGCCAATTCGGCGCGGACATGTCCGTGGCCCTGACCAACGACGGCCCCGTCACGCTCTGGCTCGACACCGAAAGCTGACCACCACGCATACCCTTTGGTTTCGGAGCCGCCCTTGCCTGGGCACAGACGGACGAAAGGGGCATTCTTTGCCAAGAAAAATCGCGGAGGGACCCGCTCTTGCGGGAAACCGCTATTTTACTTGGCAAAGAATGAGCTTTTTGTCAGGCAGGGACCAGACAAGGGCGGCTCTGAGACCATTTGGTTTTGGAAAGTCCCGCAGCCCACCGCACCCAGCCCAGCGCACCAGACCCAGGCCAGCCTACGCACCCGCCTCACGGCTCCCGAAACGCCTCTTTCGACTTGTACAGCGGCTTGAGCAGATATTGCAGAACCGTCTTGGTGCCCGTGTGCAGCTCGACAGAGGCCTGCATCCCCGGCCTGATTTGCAAGGATGCCTGACGTTCGGTCAGATGCGCCGTGTCGACCTGAAGGGTGACCTTGTAATGCGGGTTGCCGCTTGGATCACGGGCGCGCTCATCCTTGAACGTATCGGCCGAAATCAACGTAACCTTCCCCTTGAGCGTGCCGTAGATCGTATAGTCATAGGCCGACAGTTTGACCGTCGCCTCCTGCCCCGGAAGCACGCCCGCGATGTCCTTGGGCTGGACCCGTGCCTCGACAAACAGCTCTTCATCCAGCGGGATGATCTGCAGAATTTCCTCGCCGGGCCGCACGACCCCGCCGATGGTGGTCACCGACAGCGTGTTCACAATGCCGCGCATCGGGCTGGTCAGGACAGTGCGGTTCAGCTGGTCGGTGCTGGCCTTCAGGTTCTGGCGCAGCGTCGCCAACTCCTTGAGCACATCGGAATATTCCTGTGCGCGGTCCAGCTCTGTCTGGGTGGTGATCTCGTCAAACCTGATGCGGGCATCGGCATAGGCCTTGCGGGCCCTTGTGGCCTCGATCATCGACACGATCTTGCGGTCCAGCAGATCGTTCATCAAATCGCGCTCCCGCTTGGCCTCGGTCAGAACCCTTTGCGCCCCATCGGACCGGGACACGAAATCAGACTGGCGCGCCTTCAACAGGGCGCGTTCTGATTCCACGATATTCGCAGTCCGCTCGGCCCATTCATCAGGCACGGTAAAATCAAACTGCCCCGCCAGCTCCGCTTCCAGCCGCAGCCGCCTGATCTCAAAGGATGAAATCTGGTCCTGCAGATCATCCACCGACGACTGGAACTGCGTGCCATGCAGCCGCGCCAGAACATCGCCGCGCTCCACCACATCGCCTTCGGCCACCGCCAACTCGGCCAGGATGCCGCCCTCAAGGTTCTGGATGATCTGGGGCCGCGAGGATGAAATCATCTCGCCCTCGGCCCGCACGATCTCATCCACCCAGGCAAAGGCCGCCCAGAGCAAGAACACAAAGACACTGGCGGCACACAGCCAGATGACAGCCGAAGGACCCTTCATCTGCCGGCCCATCTGCGCATCCAATTGAGTGGGATTGGCGTAGGTCATGCCGCGCTCCCTTTCCGGCTGGCAATATGGCTCAGCACTTTGTCCTTGGGCCCGTCAATCGTCATGCGGCCATTTTGCAGAACCAGCGTCCTGTCTGTCAGCGCAAGGATCGGCGCGCGGTGCGTCGCGATGATCGCCGTGCGCCCTTCCATCCATGTCTTCAACCGGCTGACCAAAGTCGCCTCCAGCGTCTGGTCCAGGGCTGCTGTCGGCTCATCCAGCAGGCAAATCTTGGGGTCCTGCAGCCACAGACGCGCCCAACCGATGGATTGGCGCTGACCAATCGACAGCCCTGCGCCATTGTCCTTGATCTCCAGGTCCAGCCCCTTGTGGTGTTCTTTCACAAATGGTCCCAGCCCGGCAAAATCCAGCGCTTCGTTCAGCCGCGCATCATCGCGTTCCAGCATGGTCAGGTTCAGGTTGTCGCGCAAACTGCCTGCGAACAGACGCACATCCTGTCCCAGATAGCCGATCAACCGGCGCAGATCGCGCGGCTCGATCTGGCTCATCTCGGTGCCATCAATCATCACCCGGCCCGTCTCGGGCGCATAAAGGCCGCTAAGCAGCTTCAACAGGGATGACTTGCCAGACCCATTGGCTCCCAGCACCGCCACCTTCTGCCCCGGCAGGATCGCCATGCCCTTGATGTCCAGCGTCGGCGCGCCGTCGTCCTCATAGCGAAAGGTCACATCGCGCAGCTCGTAATGGCCCTTCAATGTCTCGCGGCGCAGGTAGCTGCGGCTGGCATCCGCATCCTGCGGCACCTGCGCAATCGCTTCCAGCCCGTCCAGCGCCGATTTCACATTTCCCCAGCGCGCCATGGTACCCGCAAGCTGGGTCAGCGGGGCCAATGTCCGTCCGGTCAAGATGCCCACCGCAATGATTGACCCAACCGTGAACTGCCCGGAAAACACCAGATAGGTGCCCACGATCACCGCGACCACATAGGTGCCCTGCTGCACCCCCTGCGACCAGAAGGTCAGCGATGACGCCAGCTTGCGCTGCTCTGACGACTTCATGGATTGCAGCGTGTTCAGCTCTTGCCACAACCGGATCACCCGGTCCTCGCCCCGCTGGGTCTTGAGCGTATCCAGCTCGAAAATCGTCTCATGCAACAAACGCGACGCCTTGGCCGATGCGCCCTGGGTCTCTTGCGTCAGCCGGATCATCTTCTTTTGCAGCAAGAACCCCGGGACCACCATCAAGATGCCCCCCAGAACCAGAACCCAGACCACATTGCCCGCAATGCTGGCCACCAGGAACAAAAACACAAAGATGAACGGAATATCCGCGATCGTCCCGATGGTGGACGCGGTGAAAAACTCGCGCACCGATCCAAATTCGCGCATCGCCGAAAAGACCTGGTTGGGCGCTTGTCCCTTGGCATCCGAACGCATGCCCAGGATCCGTCCCATCAAGATTTCCAGCACGGATATCTCGATCTGCCGGCCTGCGCTGTCCATCAGGCGCGCGCGGGCGATCTTTAAAAACGCCTCCATCAGCAATGCCAGCCCCGCACCGGCGGCCAACACCCAAAGCGTGGCCTCCGATTGATGCGGGATCACCCGATCATAGACCTGCAAGGAAAACAGCGCCACCGCCACAGCCAGCAGATTGGCCACAAAAGAGCCCAGCGCCACCTCGGCCAATTGACGCCGGAAGCGGTCAAATTGCCCCCAGAACCAATGCGGTGCCGTCGTTTCGGTCTTGTGGGTCTCTGCGACTTTGGCCAGTGACGCCTCTGCGCGCACCAACAGCCCGGCAAAATACGGTGTGAAATCCGTGATCGGCACAAAGGCGCGGTTGTCTGTGCAGGTGGTGTCGAAAATAATCAGATCACCGCGCAGCTGCCCCAGCACCAACAAAACCTGGCCAGAGGTCATATAGGCCAAGGCAGGCCAAAGATCCGCACTCAGCGCATCAACCCGCGCCGTCTGGGCCAAAAGCCCCTGCGCGCGCAGACCATGCGCAATCGCTGCGGCTTCTTCTTGTTCTGCGGCACCTTCGCGGGTGGCAGCGCCGATGGCCTCAAACAGATCACGCTGGACCGCCGAAACCCCCAATAGACTGGCATAGGTCGCCGCCAATGTGGCCCGAACGCCGATCCGGGTTTCGAATTCACTGACTTTAGGGGTCTGGACAGCAGCAGGCGGCGCGGCTGTGTTATCAGCAGCAAGCCGCCCCTTGTTGCCGTTGGTGATTGTCAGCGTGAAGGGGCGTTTGGGGCTCAAATCTCATCCCCATCCGCAAGCACACCCAAAAGGCGTGCCATCTCAACCTGCAGCTGGACGGTTTCGAATTTCAACGAGACCTCGCTGAGCTGCTGGCGGGAAAAGGTTTCATAAACCCCGACCACATCCATCACCTGGCGCTGGCCTGCATCATATTGGGCCTGAAACAGGTCCAGATTGGCCTTGGCCCGCTGGGTCAGGGCCTGCGCCTCTATTGCCTGACGGGATTTGGCGGCGATCTGGCTTTCCAGCTTGCGCAATTTGCGGTTGGTGTCTTCCGTGGTCTGGGACACCCGGCGGTCCGCGGTTTCCTTGGTGGCCTCAATCGCCTTGAGTGAGGCACCGGTGCCCAGCCCCAACAGGTTCTCCGCCCTGACCCGCAGCCCCAGATTGCTCTCCTCGCCAACCGTGCCGCCTGCTGAAAGGCCCGGCAATTGTCTGGCTCTTTCGACCTTGGCCGATGCCAGGTCGCGCGCCTTCTCGGCCTCTGCCAGGACCACATCCAGCGGCTTGGCAGCCCCCGCAGAGATCGACAAGGCCGGCACGCCGCGCAAATCACCCAGCGGCTGGATCGACATCGCATTCAGCTCGGCAAGCGATGTGCTGGCCCGTTCGGTCTGGGCCGCGCGCTCCGCCTTGATCTCGGCCAGCTTCTGACGCAGGACATTCAGGTCCGACTGGTCAGACACCCCGCCCTGCACGCGCTCCGACATCACATATTCAAATCGCCCCATATCGCGCAAAGACACGTCGGTCAGCGCGACTTTCTCGCGGGCCTCTGCCGCCCGGACATATAGTTCAAGCGCGGTCTGGACGCGGTCATTGGTATCGAGGGCCAGGTTGACGGCCGCCACTTCGACGTCCGCGATGGCAAATTCACGTTCACCTTTCAGGCGGCCATTGTCGAACAGCACCTGATCCACAACAAGGTTCGCCACCAGCGACCCAAGCGACGTCAGACTGACATCGGGGCCGATCTTGGGCAGCCAATTCTTGCTTGCCGCCTCCGACCGCAGCCGCGCAGAGCGCAGTTCAGCCTCGGCCGTGCGTGAATTGGCGGCCAGCACCGATGCCGCAACTGTCTCGAAACTGCTGCCCTGCGGCAGCGCAGACCGACGGGTCATCAGCTCTTGGATGGTCGCACTGTCGGCATTCACCTGCGCGTCATAGTCATCCGTATTCCACGCCGTGGGCGTGGCCGTCTTGAACCGGGCCACAAAATCGCCTGCCGCCAGGTCTTGGCTGAAATCCGACATGCAGCCGGACAGCGCCGCTGTTGCTGTCAATACGCCGACTGCCTTTTTTACACCTTGCAACATGTCCTGCCCTTAGCGTGCCGCTTATTTTTGGGGGCGCGGGTCATTTGCCGCCCGCGCCTCTCAGTCACTTGCTCAGGTCGTCACGTTAATGTCGTCATCGACAACAATCGTGCCCTCACTGCCCAGCGTATAGATGTCAAAGATCTGGCCATCGCGCACTGTTGATCCACTGGCGCGCGCACCGATGATCGACACGCTGTCATCCGACCCGCCAGAAATCTGCACCTCGTTTGAATTCTGCGACAAGGCCAGCAGCGACGCCTCCGTCAGCGTCAGCTGGGCCTCTTCGGCAAAGCTCAGGTCGATGGATTCAATGTTGTAATTGCCCAATCCCGGATTATCCAACACCACCGAAGAGCTTGTCGTCTCATCATCCAGCACCACGTAAGTGCCCGACAGGTTACCCGCATCATCCGTGGCCGTGACCACCAGGTGCGACCCATCCGGCACATCCGAGCTAAAGCGGAAATCCGTTTCATCGTCAAAGAACCGCTTGGTGGCCTGCACCTCAGAGATGCTGCCGTTCCCATCCACCCGGTAAACCGCCTGATCATCCAGGCTGGTCTCTGTGGTGATGCCGCGGATCCCGTCCGTGTCACGGGTATAAGAGGCCACAACAGGCCCTTCGACAACAGAAGTGTCAATCGCCAGCGTATCGCTAATCGTATCGACGTTGCCGTACATGTCTGTCGCGTTTACCGTGATCTGGGCATCATATTCGCCAATCCGGATCGCCGAAGGCGGAATGGTCACACTCCAGTTCCCGCGCGAATCGACATCGGCCAGATGCCGTGTCCCGTCAAAGATCACTTCAACATTTGACCCGATCTCGACCTTGCCGCCCAGATCAATGCCGGTCGCGGCTTCGGCCACGTTGACCGTATCATCCGCACCGCCCGCGCCATCGCGGATCGTCAGCGGCTTCACTTCGGTATCCACATAGACAACGTCGGACACCGTGTCGGTATTGCCCGCCAGATCGGTCGCCTGCACAGAGATGTTCGCGGTATAGGTGCCGGGGTTCACCTGGCTTGGCAGATATTTCGCGCTCCAGGTGCCGTCACTGTTGATGTCTGCCTCGACGCGAACACCATTCAGGGACACAATCACCTCGGTGGATCCCACCTCGGTCGTGCCGGTGATGATCACCCCACCGTCACTGGTGCGGTCCGCACCGCTGATCACGCCATCGCCCTCGATGATCTCTTCGCGCACATCCAGATTGTCGACGCGGGTATCGACACGCACCGTATCGGTTTCGCGCAGGGCATTGCCGGCCGCGTCGACGGTCGTTGCCGTGATGCTGGCGGTATAGACACCTGGTGCGACTTCGGTGCTCAGGAAATTGGCCTGCCACTGTCCGTTTCCATTGGCCGTGACGTTCTTGGACACCCCTTGCAGGTTGACTGTGACATCGGCAAAGGGATTGGCCGTGCCGGTGATCGCAACCCCGTCACGCGCTTCGGCAGCGTTGATGATATCGTCGGTTTCGATCGGATCCGCATCAATGGTCAGGATACCGCCATCGCGGTTGATCTCAACATCGCGAGTGATCGTTTCGACGTTGCCCGCCTTGTCTGTGGCCGTGGCCGTCATGACTGCGGTCTGATTGCCCTGCGGGATCTCTGACGCCGCAAAGGTCACGGTCCAGGCCCCTGTTGACGATACATTTGCCGCGTGACTTGCCGACCCAAGGCTCACCATCACGGTTGAGCCGGGCTCTGTCGTGCCGGTCATCACCAGATCCAGCTTGCCTTCTTCGGCGTTGATTATGCCATCAGCACCACCCGTGGTCCCGGTAAAGCCAAAGTCACGCACCAGCGTGTCGATATCGACCATGCCGCGCCCGGTGCTGACATTGCCCCGCGCATCTGTCGCAATCGCCGTCACCTCGGCCTCGCGCTCTCCTGTGGGGACCTCGCTCATGGCGAAATTGGCGGACCAATTGCCCTGCGCATCAACTGTCGCTTGATGTACGCCCGTGCCAAAACGCACTTCGACCGTCGATCCGGCCTGCGCCGTCCCCGTCAGGGTCACACCGTCCTCGCGTTCCACGGCATTGACGATGCCGTCGGTCTCGACGCTGTCCGTGGCGATGCTGACCTCGGCCACCGTGTCGACGACCAAAGTATCAACCAAGGTCGTGGTATTGCCCAGCGCGTCACCACTGACGATGGTGAACTCAGACGTATATTCGCCACTTTGCAAGGAACCGGCATCCCAGCTCAGCGACCAGCTGCCGTCTTCGGCAACGGTTGTCGATTGTTCGATACCCGCGATCTTCGCCATAAGCGACGCACCAGGCTCGCCGCGACCCGTAATGGTCACGCCCTTGGCAAAGCTTTCCGCGTTGAAGAAATCATTCACCGAACCGGTGCCGCTGTCGATCTCGATCAGCGGACCGGTGGTGTCGATCAGATAGCCCGGACCGTCCAGAATGATATCGCCGCCGCTGGTCGTCACCGTCACAACCGCCTCATAAAGACCGTCGGGCGGGAAATTATCTCCCTCGAAGATCGCCTTGAAGGTGCCGTCTGTGCCGATGGTGGTCTCAACCGTCTTGCCGCCCATCACAACAACAACCTTGTCACCGGGCAAACCGCCCCCTGTGATGGTCAAGGAATGGGGGGCAGATCCGTCGCCGCCGATTGTGGCGCTGGTCTCTGCGTCGTTGACATATGGGGGGACCGTGGAATCGCCCGAGGGCACTCCGCCACCGCCGCCACCACCGCCTTCGCCGCCGCCGCCTTCACTGCCGCCTTCGGCACCGCCGCCGCTGCC
>JAFMGZ010000051.1 GCA_017854855.1 Sulfitobacter sp.
GAGTACCGGCCTGTCACGCCGGGGGTCGCGGGTTCGAGCCCCGTCAACCGCGCCACCGCTACCTGAAAAGGGTCCTCTCTGAGGGCCCTTTTTCTTTTGTATTTCCGTTTTATTCCAGATGTTTAGCCAGCGCTCCAAAGGTGGACGGGGCGTCCACCCTACGGGGCATCGCAGCCCCCGTCAGGCCAGAAAGTCCAGGAGCGCGCGTGCGGTGGCATTAGGGTGTTCATCGACAAAGAAATGGCCCCCCGGCACTGCCGCACTTTGCATCTGTGTCAGCCGGTCACGCCATGTGGCGGCGACGTCATAGGCCTTGGCCATGGTGCCATCGGCACCGTAAAGCACTAAGGCAGGGCAGGTGACGCGTGTGTCCAGATCGGCGGCATCCAGATCAAAGTCGATGTGCAATGCCGCGCGGTAGTCGGCGCACATCCCTCTGATCGTATCGGGGTCGCGCCATGCGCGCCGGTAGGCGTCCAGCGCGGCGGGATCGAAGTCAGCCAGCGCGGTGCCGCCCCAGCCCAGCAGACAGGATTCGAAATACATGTCCGGATCATGGCCGATCATATTTTCCGCAAAGGGTTCGGGCTGGGCCAGAAAGAACCAGTGATAATAGGCCCGCGCCACATCAGCGGTCAGATCATTCAACAGCAGATGGGTCGGCACGATGTCCATGACCGTCAGCGATGCCACCGCCGCAGGGTGATCCAGCGCCAGCCGGTGCGCGGTACGCCCGCCCCGGTCGTGGCCCACCAGATGAAACTGGTCAAATCCCAGCTGGCGCATCAGCCCAATTTGATCATCGGCCATATGGCGAAAGGAATAATTCTGTGTCCCCAATGGTTTGCCGCTGTCGCCATAGCCGCGCAGATCAGGGGCCACGACGGTAAACCGCTCTGCCAGCTGCGGGGCCACGGCGTGCCACATGGCATGGGTCTGCGGAAACCCGTGCAGGAGCAGAACGGCAGGTCCGCTGCCGCCGCGCGCATAGGCGATGGTCTGGCCATTCACCTGGGTCAGTTCGTTTTGAAATCCTGGTATGAGTGTCATTGCCCCCGACCTTCCGTGCCTGTCAAACCACAGGCTAACAAGATCTGCACAGCAGGTGTAAGAGGGATTATGACCGCAACGCCAGAAGCCAGCCGAATCGGCATCCTCTTTATCCTTGTGGGGATGTTTTTCATTTCCGTGAATGACATGCTGATCAAGGCGCTGTCAGGGGAATACCCGCTGCATCAGATCGTGTTTGCGCGCAGCAGCATCGGGATCGTATTCTCGGTCGTTATTTTGCAGCTTGAAGGTGGTTGGCATCTGTTGCGCACCGCCCATCCGGGGTTGCATGTTCTGCGCGCAGTATTGGTGGTCTTTGCCAATTCGGCCTTTTACGCGGCGATTGTCGTGATGCCTTTGGCCACGGCCAATGCGATTTATTTCGTCTCGCCGCTGATCGTCACCTTGCTGTCGATCCCGGTCCTGGGAGAGATTGTCGGCCCGCGCCGCATTGCCGCCATCGTTGTGGGGTTCGGCGGCGTTTTGTTGATGATCATACCGCAGATGACCGCCGCCGAAGGGGCTGTGGGCTGGGCGGTCTTGCTGCCGATCATGGCGGCCTCTGGCTATGCGGGGATGGCGGTTCTGACCCGCAAGCTGGGTCAGACCAGCCGGGCCTCGGCGCTGGCGATCTATCTGCAGATGGCGTTTCTGGTTGTCAGCATGATGTTTTTCATGGTTGCGGGCGATGGAAGGTTCGTGGACGGGGCCAGCAATCCCAGCATGACGTTCCTGTTGCGCGCCTGGATCTGGCCCACCACTGCGGATCTGTGGCCGATGCTGGGGCTGGGCCTGTTGTCGGCGGCTGTCGGCTATTCGATGAGCCAGGCCTACCGGCTGACGCGGGCCTCTGTCGTGGCCCCGTTTGAATATTCGCTGCTGATATTCGCGCTGTTCTGGGGATGGACCATCTTTGGCGAATGGCCGCGCGCCTCTGTCTTTGCGGGGGCGGCGGTGATTATCTCGGCTGGGATTTATATCTTCTTGCGCGAGAACAAGCCCAGATCGGTGCGGCGGGTGTAAAGCGGGGCGCGGCGACGCGCGCCCCGATCAGCGTTATGTCAGGATCAGATCAGCGTCACGTCAGGGCATCCAGAATGCGCGCCCAGGATCGGATGCCTTTGTGAAAGCTTTCCATGTCGTATTTTTCGTTCGGGGAATGCAGCGCATCATCGTCCTTGCCAAAGCCGATCAGCATGGGCTCCGTCCCCAGAATGGACTGGAAATACCCCGCAATCGGGATCGACCCACCGCAGCCGACATAGGCGGCAGGCAGTTTCCATTCATCGGACAATGCCTTGCGGGCGGCCTCGAACATGGGATCAGACACATCGGCGGCCGACGCGCCGCCGGCCCCATGGGAGGTGAAGCTGACCTCGCAATCGGGGGGCAGCATCTGTGTCACCATCTTGCGAAAATTCTCGCGGATCGCCAGCGGATCCTGTGTGCCGACCAGTCGGAAGCTGATCTTTGCAGAGGCTTTGGAGGGCAGCACGGTCTTGAACCCATCCCCGGTATAGCCCCCCCAGATGCCATTGACTTCGCAGGTGGGGCGCGACCAGATCATCTCAAGCGGGGTGCGGTCCTGTTCGCCTGCCGGGGTGGACAGGCCCACATCCTCCAGAAACTTCTGATGGTTAAAGGCAAGACCCTGCCACTGCGCTTCGATCTCATCGGACAGTTCGGGCACACCGTCATAGAACCCAGGCACCGTGATGCGCCCGGTTTCGTCATGCAGCGATGCGATGATCTTGGACAGTACGCGGATGGGGTTCATCGCGATGCCGCCGTACATGCCTGAATGCAAATCCATCGCAGGCGCGGTGATGGTCAGCTCTTCGCCCAAAAGGCCGCGCAACATGGTCACGATGGCCGGGGTGCGGGATTCGAACAGGCCCGTGTCACAGATCAGCGCGATATCGGTTTTCAGCTCTTTGGCGTTCTCTTGCATGAAGGGCACCAGCGAGGGGGAACCCGATTCTTCTTCGCCCTCAAGAAAGAAGGTGATCCGGCAGGGCCATTCGCCCTTGACCGCCTTCCACGCACGCAGCGCTTCGACAAAGGTCATCAACTGCCCCTTGTCGTCGGACGACCCGCGCCCGCGAATGACCTTGCCTTTGGCGGTATCTTCGATCTGCGGGTCAAAGGGATCGTTATCCCAAAGCTCAAGCGGGTCGACGGGCTGCACGTCATAGTGCCCATAGAACAAGAGATGCGGGCCGCTGTCGCCCAGGTGGCCCACGACCATCGGATGGCCGGGCGTTGGCCGCTTGGAGACATCAACCCCCAATGCAGCAAGGTCAGCGACCAGCCAATCCGCCGCACGGTCGCAGTCGGCCTTGAAGGCCGGGTCGGTCGAGATCGAGGGGATGCGCAGCAGCTCCAGCAGACGATCAGTGGCGGCGGGCAGATCGTCGTCGATGCGGGCAAGGACAGCGTCAAGGGACATGCGGATAGCTCCTGTTTATGTCAAAGTGATGCCGGACCGTAGCAGGCAGCCCTGCAGTGTCCAGAGCCTGCAGGCCGCGCCGAAAATATGGATCAAACCTGCGACAAGACGTTCCTGCATCAGGCGTTGAAGCTGTGGTTTTATTTCTATATTCATTCTAAAAGCCGTATCGGTGGTCCTTGAGGTGACCACCATTGTTGCAAGATGGAGACGCGCATGGACTATACAGCAAAACTGGATGAGGCGATTGCGCGCCTGCATGACGAAGGCCGGTACCGGACATTCATTGATATTGAACGGCGCAAGGGACAGTTCCCCCATGCGATCTGGACCCGCCCAGACGGAAGCGAACGTGACATCACCGTATGGTGCGGCAATGACTATCTGGGCATGGGGCAAAACCCCGTCGTTCTGGACGCCATGGAAGAGGCGCTGCGCGCCACGGGTGCCGGATCAGGCGGGACGCGCAACATCTCTGGCACAACCGTCTATCACAAGCGTCTGGAAGCGGAGCTGGCAGATCTGCACGGCAAGGAAGCCGCGTTGCTGTTCACCTCTGCCTATATCGCAAATGACGCCACACTTTCCACCCTGCCCAAGCTGTTCCCCGGTCTGATCATCTACTCGGACGCATTGAACCACGCCTCCATGATCGAAGGGGTGCGCCGCAATGGCGGGGCAAAGCGGATTTTCCGGCACAACGACGTCGCACATCTGCGCGAATTGCTGCAAGCGGATGATCCTGCGGCACCGAAAATAATCGCATTCGAATCCATCTATTCAATGGACGGTGATTTCGGACCGATAGAAGCCATTTGTGATTTGGCAGATGAATTCGGCGCATTGACCTATATTGACGAAGTACATGCCGTTGGAATGTATGGCGCACGCGGGGCAGGGGTAGCAGAGCGTGATAATCTGATGCACCGTCTTGATATAATTAACGGCACATTGGCAAAGGCGTATGGCGTAATGGGTGGCTATATCGCGGCCAGCGCGAAAATGTGCGATGCAATTCGGTCCTATGCGCCAGGATTTATCTTTACCACTTCTTTACCACCCGCTGTTGCAGCAGGGGCAGCCGCTTCTGTAGCCTTCCTCAAACGGGCCCCCGAATTGCGCGAAAAGCACCAGCAACAGGCGAAAATCCTCAAGATGCGTCTCAAGGGATTGGGCCTGCCGATCATTGACCATGGGTCACATATTGTACCCGTGATGGTTGGTAACCCGGTTCACACCAAGATGTTGTCTGACATGCTGCTCGAGGATCACGGCATTTATGTCCAGCCGATCAACTTTCCCACCGTACCCCGCGGCACGGAAAGGTTGCGTTTCACGCCGTCACCTGTCCATGAGTTTGGCGAAATCGACGCTTTGGTCCGCGCGATGGACGGTTTATGGGCCCATTGTGCGCTGAATCGCGCCGAAGCAGCCGGTTAACCAAGGAAAATTCGTATTTATCGTTGTGCTGTGCTATCTTAATCGAAAGAAAAGGCCATATCCGAATCAAGATTGGTTCAGATAAAGGGTTACAGGCAAGTTAACTACGGGGCGATAGGATGATCGGGCGTTGGTCCTCTAAGGTCACAGAAGAAGAGCAGATCGAGCCGCGGGGCTTCGACGCTTTCGAATTGCGACTTGGAGACATTATGCGCGGTGAACGCGCCACGATGGGTAAATCGCTTCTCGATGTTCAACGGGAATTGCGAATTAAAGCAGCCTATATCGCCGCAATAGAAAATGCCGATCCCGACGCTTTTGATACTCCCGGATTTATTGCAGGTTACGTGCGGTCCTATGCACGTTATCTGAATATGGATCCGGATATGGCTTTTGCATCCTTTTGCAGAGAATCCGGTTTTGCCGTCGCCCATGGCATGTCCGCCGAAGCATCCGTTGTCAAAAAGCCAGCCTTTGAAGATCGCCGTAAACGCGCCAGCGATGCGGATTTGTTTTCGCAGTCTAAAACACCCTTTACCCCGGTCGGCGAAAGTTTCTTTAGCAGAATTGAACCCGCTGCTGTTGGGTCACTGGCCGTATTGGTCGCGCTGATCGGCGGGATCGGCTATGGCGGCTGGAGCGTGCTGCAAGAAGTGCAGCGGGTGCAGGTCGCCCCGGTGGACCAGACCCCCGTGGTCCTGTCAGACCTTGACCCCCTGCAAGGCGCGCTGAGCGGCGTGTTCCAAGAGGACGAAGGCCCTGCCACGGCGAGTCTGAACCAATCCCCGCGTGCCGATGCGCTGGACCGTCTCTACCGTCCTCAGGCGCTTGATCTGCCGGTTCTGGTGGCCCGTGACGCGCCGATCGCAACGATTGACCCACGGTCATCGGGCAACTTCACCTCACCTGAATTATTCGCCCCCTCGGCAACGATGACAGCGGCCTTGACGCAGATCGACCAATCGCCGGCTGTGCCGCAGGTCGTCGAAGGCCCTGCGGCCGCTGTGCGCATGGTCGCGGCCTTCCCGTCATGGGTGCGCGTCAGCGCGGCCGACGGCAGCGTTATCTTCGAAGGGGTGATGGACAAGGGCGATACCTGGAACGTTCCTGCCACCGAAGAACCGCCAACCTTGCGCACAGGCGAATCCGGTGCGCTGTATTTTGCCATGGCTGATGGATGCTATGGTCCGGTCGGCGATCGGGGCACGATCACCTCGAACCTGCCATTGGACAGCCAGGCCCTGGCGGCACTTTATGATCCTGTAGACCCCGTCGGCGATCAATCCCTGAGCCGCATGTTCGCGGATCTGGCCAATTCCGAGATTGATCCGGCGATTTTGGCAGCAATGCCCTGTCAGACAAACTAGACACCATTGCGAAGCGCAATGGGTTTGAATAGGTATTGAATAACGTTTCAATCCTAAGGTTTCCTCATGTCGCTTAACCATATCCGTCCGTGGCGCAATATTTACCGCCGGAAGTCACGCCAGATCATGGTGGGCAATGTCCCGGTCGGGGGCGACGCGCCGATCACGGTGCAGACCATGACCAATACGCTGACCACGGATATCAAGGGCACAATCGCGCAGGTGCAGGCCGCAGCCGAGGCTGGTGCAGATATCGTGCGCATCTCAGTCCCCGATGAGGCATCTTCCAAGGCGTTGAAAGAGATCGTAAAAGAAGTGACCGTGCCCATCGTGGCCGACATCCACTTCCACTACAAACGCGGCATCGAAGCGGCACAGGCCGGTGCGGCCTGCCTGCGGATCAACCCTGGCAACATCGGTGATGAAAAACGCGTCAAGGAAGTGATCAAAGCCGCGAAAGACCATAATTGCTCCATTCGTATCGGGGTCAATGCGGGCTCGCTTGAAAAGCACCTATTGGACAAATACGCAGAGCCGTGCCCGGATGCGATGGTCGAAAGCGGGCTGGACCATATCAAGATCTTGCAGGACAACGATTTCCATGAATTCAAGATCAGCTGCAAGGCCTCTGACGTGTTCATGGCCGCTGCTGCCTATCAGCAGTTGGCCGATGCGACCGACGCGCCGATCCACCTTGGCATCACCGAGGCTGGCGGCCTGACCTCGGGCACCATCAAATCCGCCATTGGTTTGGGCAATCTTTTGTGGATGGGCATTGGCGATACGATCCGCGTCTCTTTGTCGGCTGATCCCGTCGAAGAGGTCAAAGTCGGTTATGAAATCCTCAAATCGCTGGGGCTGCGCCATCGCGGCGTGAATATCATTTCCTGTCCCTCCTGTGCCCGTCAGGGCTTTGACGTGATCAAAACCGTTGAGGCGCTGGAAAAACGTCTGGAGCATATCAAGACCCCGATGAGCCTGTCGATCATCGGTTGCGTGGTGAATGGGCCGGGCGAGGCGCTGATGACCGATGTGGGCTTTACGGGGGGCGGTGCCGGATCTGGCATGGTCTATCTGGCGGGCAAGCAAAGCCACAAGCAAAACAACGAACAGATGATCGAACATATCGTCGAACAGGTTGAAAAAAAGGCAGCCCAGATTGAAGTGGACATGGCCCGCGAGGCTGACTGACTGCGGCCCAATTACCAGTCGACACCCAACTTCCCCGGCAGTAGACATAGATATGGTGTCGAAATCGAATAATACCCCCAGGTTTGCGGAGTTCTTCTGTGGTGCCGGGATGGTGCGGGCGGGTCTGGGGCGCAATTGGGTCTGTGACTTTGCCAATGATATCGACCCGATGAAATGCGATGTATATCGCGGCAATTGGAAGGCGGCATCGCTGATTGAGGGCGATATTTCTGATCTGTCCGTTGATCCGCTGCTCAAACCCATCGACCTGTACTGGGCCTCAAGCCCCTGTCAGGACTTTTCGCTGGCTGGCAAGGGGCGCGGGCTGACGGGTGCCCGCAGCGGTGTGTTCATGGAATGGGCCCGGCTGATCGGCGCGGCGGCCGAACGCGGTTTTGCCCCGCGTATCATTGCCTTTGAAAACGTCGTGGGGTTGTTGACCCGCAATGCGGGCCGCGACCTCAAGGCGGTGCTGAAAACCTTGATGGATCTGGGCTACCGCGTGGGCGCGCTTGAGATTGATGCCGCACATTTCCTGCCGCAAAGCAGGCCGCGTCTGTTCGTGGTGGGCATCCGCAAGGACATCCCGACCTATGATCTGGCGCAGGCCCAGCCAGAGGGCCCGTTTCATTCCGCCAAGATCAAGACATTTGTGCGCAGCCTGCCTGCGGGCATGGCACGGCAATGGGTCTGGTGGGATCATCACAAACCTGCACGCCGCCGTCCCAGCCTGCACAGTTTGGTGGATCATCTGCCCAACACCGGCTGGCTTTCCGCCCCGGATGTGACGCATCTGTTGTCGCTGATGTCAGAGCCCAGTCTGGCACGGGTCCGAAAGGCACGCGAGGCCGGCAATGAGCAGATCGGCATGCTGTACAAACGTGGCCGTCCCGACCAAAGCGGGCTGAACCGGCAACGCGCCGAAATCCGCTTTGACGGTCTGGCCGGTTGCCTGCGCACCCCCGCTGGTGGATCATCACGCCAGACCATCATGTTCATCAACGGCAATGAAACCCGCGCGCGCCTGTTGTCGAGCAAGGAAGTCGCCCGGCTGATGGGGCTGAGCGACCAGTTCAAGATGCCGGAGCGTTACAATCAGGCCTATAAGGTTGCCGGTGACGGCGTTGCGGTGCCGATCGTGTCCTATCTGAACAAAACCCTGTTTGAAAAGATTCTACAGGCCGAGGCGCAAAGAGAGGTCGCGTGATCAGGGCACAGGATTACCGCTCCAAGGCACTGACCGATTTGACTAATGAAATTGGCGTTTATGCCCTATGCGATCTCGATGGGCAGCCCATCTATGTTGGCCAGTCGGTTGACGGCATCCGCAACCGGGTGCGGCGGCATCTGACCTCGGCGCGCTCTGACGTGATTGCCAACCGCCAGATTGACGTCTGGGAGATCGCCTTTGTCTGGGCATGGCCCGTCGCTGACGTGCGCGAGGTGCAGCCGCTCGAAGAGGCAGTGTTCCAGCATTTCGACCGGCAGCAGCGCTTGATGAATGGCAAGAGCCTTGCACCGGCGACCGGCTTGGTCGACTGGCCGGACATGCAGAAAATTCAGGTGATTGAAGAGACCGACCGCCAATTGCGGCTGGATCCGGCCCAACGTCTGCCCCGACAAATTCAGCAGTATAACCTGTTGGTGGACTATATTCTGACGGTCAAGGATGCGACCCATCTCAAGCGGTCGCTTGAGGCGCATTTCCAGCGTCTGGTGAAATTTCACCAGACCTTTCTATAGGGCGGCTCATGGCACGGCTGAGACATCAGCAGTCCCATGACGCCTTGAAATTTTCGGTTTCAAACAGCGTAACCGGGCGGTGAGCCCGACGTCTGTTGCGTATCGCGAAAGGTGGCTTAGCCCCGTTTCTCCGCCACCAGCGCCTGCATCTGATCATAGGGCAGATAGCCGCGCAGCAGTTCGTCCTGCATCACGAAGGTGGGTGTGCCTGAGATATCCAGAACCTGTGCCAATGCGCGGGTCTTGGCGATTTCCATCGTCACCTCGTCACTGTCCATCCGGGCCTCGATGGCATCCACATCCAGCCCGAATGTCGTGGCCAGACGGCGCAGGGCGGGCAGGCTTACCTCGCCTTTCAACTCCATCAGCGCGTCATGCATCGCTTTGTAGCTGTCATCACCGGCCAGCTGTTTGGTCGCAATGGCAAAACGCGAGGCGATCACCGATTGCTCGCCCAGAATAGGCAGTTCCTTGACGATCAGGCGGATGTTGCCGTCTGTTTCCAACAGTTTGGCCACTTCGTTATGGGCGCGTTTGCAATAGCCGCAGCGGTAATCCAGGAATTCGACCAGCGTGATGTCCCCCTCGGGATTGCCGCCAACCCACGAAAAGCCGTCATTGAAAATTGCGTCGGCATTGTCGCCCACAAGGTTCAGGTCGGCCTGCGCCTGTGCCTCTGCCTCACGGTTTTGCAGCAGTGCGACGGCCTCCATGATCACTTCGGGGTTTTCCATCAGATATGACCGCACCTCGGCGCGGAATTGCGCGCGTTCCTCATCGGTGAACTCTTTGAGGTCAGAGGCCAGCACGGGCAGGGCAAGGACAGCAGCAAAGGCAGTCGCGATCAAACGGGTAAACATGTGGACTAACCTCTCTTGGGGTGTCTGGCGGGTTGACGAATAAAGCGAAACGCAGTGATACACGCCACAGTGATAGGAGCAAGCCCATGCGCATTTCAACCCGGTCCGCCGTTGATCCCTTTATTGTGATGGATGTGATGCAGGCCGCCGCCGCCGCAGAGGCGGCAGGCCGTCACATCATCCATATGGAAGTGGGCCAGCCCGGCACAGGTGCCCCATCGGGGGCGACACAGGCGCTGACATCCGCGATGCAGCGCGATAGCCTGGGCTATACCGTGGCGCTGGGGTTGCCTGCACTGCGTGCACGCATCGCGCAGATGTACGGCGAATGGTATAACGTCGATCTGGACCCATCCCGCGTGGTGATCACGCCGGGGTCATCGGGCGGGTTCATTCTGGCCTTTACCGCCCTTTTTGATACCGCGGACCGCGTGGGCATTGGTGCGCCGGGCTATCCCAGCTACCGCCAGATCCTCAAGGCGCTGGCGCTGGAGCCTGTGGATCTGCCCACGTCGGCCGAAAACCGCTATCAGCCCGTTCCGGCCGATTTCGCAGGGATGGACCTGGCGGGGCTCATGGTGGCGTCGCCCGCCAATCCCACCGGAACCATGCTGGACAAGGATGCGATGGGGGCGCTGGTGGAGGCCTGTGCAGACCAGCAGGCGTCCTTCATCTCGGACGAGATTTACCACGGCGTCGAATACGACAAAAAGGCCGTGACCGCGCTGGAACTGACGGATGATTGCTATGTGATCAATTCATTTTCCAAGTATTTTTCCATGACAGGTTGGCGCGTGGGCTGGATGGTGGTGCCGGAGGATCATGTGCGCGTGGTCGAACGGATTGCCCAGAACATGTTTATCTGTGCCCCCCATGCCAGTCAGATCGCAGCCCTTGCCGCGATGGAATGTGACGTTGAATTGCAGGCCAATATGGATGTCTACCGCGCCAACCGGCAGCTGATGCTGGAGGGGCTGGCAGATGCGGGCTTTACCACTTTTGCCCCACCCGATGGCGCGTTTTATGTCTATGCCGATGTGTCTGACCTGACCTCTGACAGCCGCGCCTTTGCCGCAGAGATACTTGAGCAGGCGGGCGTCGCGGTCACGCCGGGTCTGGATTTTGATCCTGCGCGCGGGGCCACCACGCTGCGGTTTTCCTATGCCCGCGCGACCCGCGACATCGAAGAAGGTCTGGCCCGCCTCAAGCACTTTCTGGCAGGGCGCTGAGATGCTGGATTGCGCCGCACAACACTGCTAGTCTGCGCAAAACAAAAGCGAAAAGCGGTGATATGATACGGGCGTTTCTTCAGGCCATGGCAATGGTGTTGCTCTGCGCAAGCCAGACGGCGGCGCAGGATCTCAGCGCGCTGGCTCGCGTGGATCCAGCCAAGAGCACGATTACCGATGGTTGGTTCGGCAAGACCCGCGTGACCATCGCATTGAGCCAGGGTGTGCCTTACAGGGTTTTCTTGCTGAATGACCCGGCCCGTTTGGTCGTTGATTTCAAAGAGGCCGATTGGGCGGGCATCCGGCCCGCGATGATCCTGCCAGAACCGGGGCGGATATCGGCCATCCGCTTTGGTGCTTTTCGGCCCGGTTGGTCACGGCTGGTCGCCGATCTGGCCGAACCGATGGTGCCCGTCGAAATCGGCATGCCCGTTGACATCGCCAGCGGGGCGGCAACGCTGGAAATCTCGCTCAGGGCCGCCGGTCCTGCCGCCTTTGCCGCAGCTATTGGACCCGCACTTGACCCTGACTGGACCCTTGCGCTGACCCCACCACCACAGCCACCTGACCCTGAGGATGCCCGATTTGTCGTGGCGATTGATCCCGGTCATGGCGGCATTGATCCGGGTGCCGAACGCGAAGGCATCGCGGAAAAGGACCTGATGCTGAGTTTTGCGCGCGGTTTGCGCGACGCTTTGATGCGCGAGGGGGCAGATGTGGTTATGACCCGTGACGATGATGTTTTCGTGGCACTGGAAAGCCGGGTCGCCATCGCGCATCAGGCGCGGGCCGATCTTTTCATCTCTTTACATGCCGACAGTCTCAGCCAGGGCGGGGCCAAGGGGGCGACGGTCTATACCTTGTCGGATGAGGCCAGCGATGCCGCCACCGCGCATCTGGCGGAACGGCATAACCGGTCCGACATCATCGCGGGCGCGGATCTGACCGGATCGGATGATCAGGTGGCCGGCATCCTGCTGGATCTTGCCCGCCAAGAGACGGAACCGCGTTCAGATGATCTGGCGCGTGTGTTGATTGAGGGGATGGCAGCCGCCGGTGGCCCGATGAACCGCAGACCGCTGCGGCGGGCAGGGTTTTCGGTTCTGAAATCCGCCGATATCCCTTCGGTTTTGGTCGAGGTAGGCTTTCTCAGCTCTGACAGGGATCTCAAGAACCTGCGCGATCCAATCTGGCGGTCGGTGATGATAAACGCCATGGCTGATGCGATCCTGAACTGGCGGGATCAGGATGCGGCCCGTGCACCTTTGGTGCGCCAATGATCACATGCCAATGATCACGCGAAGTTGCGCAGGTATCGGCCGATAATCGCGGCCGTGAGGTTTTGACCATTCCGCGGCCTTCCCGTATAAGAGACGAATAGTTTGCCAGTCAAAGGGCGCATCAGGTGTTCAGATTTATTCTTTCTTTTCTGGGCGGTATCTTTACCACCCTGACCATGAGCATCGGCATGGTGGCGCTGACCATCGGCGCGGTCTTTTGGATGTATGGCCGTGACCTGCCCAGTCACGAAAGCCTGGCCCAATACACGCCGCCCACCATCAGTCGGATTTATTCCGGCCAAGGGCGTCTGATTGACGAATTTGCCAAGGAACGCCGCCTTTTTGCGCCTGCCGATACGATTCCGCCGCTGATCAAACAGGCCTTCATTTCGGCCGAGGACAAGAATTTTTACGAACACGACGGCTATGACCTGCGCGGCATCGGTGCTGCCGCCATTGATGCTGTCCGCTCCAGGGGGCGCGATGTGCGCGGGGCCTCGACGATCACGCAGCAGGTCATGAAGAACTTTCTTTTGTCAGGTGACCGCAGGGCAGAACGGAAGATCAAGGAAATCATCCTTGCCGCCCGTCTCGAAGAGACATTGGATAAAGAGAAAATTCTTGAGCTGTATTTGAACGAGATTTTCCTGGGGCAGAATTCTTATGGCGTGGCTGCCGCGTCGCAGACCTATTTCAACAAGACCCTCAGCGAATTGGCCCCGCATGAGGCGGCCTTCCTTGCGTCATTGCCCAAGGCCCCGTCAGATTACCACCCGG
Source organism: Sulfitobacter sp. (assembly GCA_017854855.1). GTDB lineage: Bacteria > Pseudomonadota > Alphaproteobacteria > Rhodobacterales > Rhodobacteraceae > Sulfitobacter. The sequence continues at coordinate 13,387 of JAFMGZ010000051.1, forward strand.
TGCGCCGCAAGGAGCGGCTGCAATCGCGCCGCAACTTCGTGCTGCGCGAGATGCATGAAAACGGCTATATCACCGATGCAGTCTATGAGACCGAAAAAGCCCAGCCCCTGCGTTCGGTGCAGAATGGCGATTTCGACAGCTTCAAGGCGGACCTGCCGCCGCGCGACTATTTCACCGACGAAATCCGGCGCCAGTTGTCTGAAAACTTTGGCGAAGGTGAATTCTTTACCGGTGGCCTGACGGTGCGCGCAACAATCGACAATGAAATGCAGCCGATCGCGGCAAATGCCCTGCGCGCCCAGCTTGAATCGTTTGACCGCAGCCAGGGCGTATGGCGTGGGACGGGCGAAAAAATACCGGCCGACCAACTGACCTCAGAAGAAACCTGGCGCGCGGCATTGGCCGGCGTGCAGGTGCCGCGCGACATTGATCTGGAAGCCCAGTGGTTTCCAGCCGTTGTCCTAAGCGTCGGTGAAAATGATGCCCGCATCGGGATCGAGGGCGTCGGCGAGACGGCAGAGGGTCATTTCATCCCCGCAAAGGATGTGCAATGGGCCCGCAAGCAGCGCGAAGATGGCACAGTGGCGCGCGGCAAGGCCCGTGTGGCCGGTGATCTGCTGGAGGTCGGTGATGTCGTGCTGGTTCGCCAGATGACTGCCGATGCCGACGGCAGCTTTATCCGCTGGACCCTGCGGCAGGTGCCCGAAGTGCAGGGGGCCTTTGTTGCGATGGATGTGGACACCGGACGTGTGATCTCCATGCAGGGCGGATTTTCCTATCAGGCCTCAGTCTTCAACCGTGCCACGCAGGCGCAGCGCCAGCCCGGTTCCAGCTTTAAGCCCTTTGTCTATGCCTCTGCGCTGGACAGCGGCTATAGCCCCGCCACCATCGTGGTCGATGCCCCGATTGAGATCAACACACCCCAGGGCGTGTGGCGCCCCAAGAACGCGTCAAACCGCTATTACGGCCCGACACCGCTGCGCACCGGGATTGAACAGTCGCGTAACCTGATGACCATCCGTCTGGCCCAGGAAGTCGGAATGGACGTGGTCGGCAGCTATGCCGAACGGTTCGGTGTCTATGACGATCTGGAGCCGGTTCTGGCCAATGCGCTGGGTTCACAGGAAACGACTCTGTATCAGATAGTCAGCGCCTATGCGATGTTCGCCAATGGCGGCGAACGCGTGCAGCCTACCTTGGTGGACCGTGTCCAGGACCGCTATGGCCGGACGGTTTACAAGCACGACGAACGCATCTGCAATGACTGCCAGCTGGCCAGCCTGGCACCCGGCAAGGCACCGCGGGTGATTTCAAACCGCGAAAGGGTGATGGACCCGGTCACGGCCTACCAGCTGACCTCAATGATGCGGGGCGTCGTTGAACGCGGAACCGCGCGGAGCAGTGTGAATTTGCCGGTTCCAACGGCCGGCAAGACAGGGACGACAAATGACGCCAAGGATGTCTGGTTCGTGGGCTTTACCTCGAACATCGCGGCGGGCTGTTACATCGGCTATGATCAGCCCCGGCCAATGGGGCGTGGGGCCTCTGGCGGGGGCATGTGCGGTCCTGTGTTCCAGAAATTCATGTCAGCGGCGGTCAAGAAATACGGCGGCGGGGAATTCACGGTGCCGAAGGATTGCGAATTCATCAACATCGACCGCTTCTCCGGCGCAAGGCTGAGCGATGGTGCGTCGGGTCCCAATGTGGTTTCTGAATGTTTCCGTTTCGGCGAAGAACCGATCTTTGGCATCACCTTCGACGGTGGCTTTGCCATGGGTTCAGACCTCCCTCTGGTCGAGGAAGTCGGTCAGGGATCACGGCAGGTGACGACCTCAACCGGCAAGAAGGCGGTTGTCGGGCCCAAGGCCAGCTTTGGAACTTTGTCCTCAGGCGGTCTTTATTAACAACCAGGGTGGGGTGAAACCCCACCCTACGGCTTGCTGCGGGCGGGCCTGTGGTCTATGTCCGTAGCGCAGTCATCAAAGGCCAGAACACATGCGCGCAGAGGTACAAAACACCGTCGAACAGATTTCCAAGTCTTTGGAATTGCTGGGACAACGACTGGGTGTGGAAACGGCCCAACATCGGCTTGAGGAATTCAACGCCCGTGTTGAGGACCCAAATCTTTGGGATGATGCGGATGCTGCCCAAAAACTCATGCGGGACCGTCAGAATCTGGTCGATGCCATCGGCACCTATGAGGGCATCAAGCATGAGCTGGCCGACAACGTCGAGCTGATTGAGCTGGGCGAGATGGAAGACGACGCCGAGGTCATCGCCGATGCCGAAGCGGCATTGAAGGCGCTGGCAGTCACGGCATCCCAAAAAGAGCTTGAGGCGTTGCTGGACGGCGAAGCAGACGGCAACGACACTTTTCTTGAGATCAATTCGGGCGCGGGCGGCACCGAGAGTTGCGACTGGGCCAGCATGCTGGCGCGGATGTATGTCCGTTGGGCCGAAAAGAAGGGCTATAAAGTGGAGCTTCAGGCCGAAAGCGCGGGCGAGGAGGCGGGCATCAAATCCGCCACCTACAAGATCTCGGGCCATAACGCTTACGGCTGGCTTAAATCAGAGAGCGGCGTGCACCGTCTGGTGCGCATCTCGCCGTTCGATTCCGCGGCCAAGCGGCATACATCGTTCACTTCCGTCAAAGTCTATCCCGTGGTGGACGACAATATCGAGATCGAGGTGAACCCCGCCGATATCCGGATCGACACCTACCGGTCATCGGGTGCGGGTGGACAGCACGTCAACACCACGGATTCGGCTGTGCGGATCACCCACCACCCCACGGGAATCGTGGTGACCAGTTCGGAAAAATCCCAGCACCAGAACCGCGACATCGCGATGAAAGCGCTGAAAAGCCGCTTGTACCAGATGGAATTGGACAAACGTTCCGCGCTGGTCAATGAGGCCCATGAAAGTGCCGGTGATGCGGGCTGGGGCAACCAGATCCGGTCTTATGTCCTGCAGCCCTATCAGATGGTCAAAGATCTTCGGACCAATTTTGAGACATCAGACACCAAAGGCGTGCTCGATGGTGATTTGGACGGATTGATGGGGGCGACCCTTGCCCTTGCGGTCAGCGGCAAGAGCCGCGCCGAAGCGCAGGGCGGTTGACCGGGCCCAACGGCGCAGATTGAATTCCGGCTGTCCAATCGGATCATGATCACAATAGGACTTGCGTTCAACCGCGATGGTTGTTCTCGTGCGGTCATGGATATCATGAATCAAGACGCTTTATCGCTGTCAAAGGCGATTGACCGCGGGCAGTTGAGCGCCGCAGAGCTGATGCAGGCCACCTTGGCCCGCATCAACGCCGTTAACGGCAAGGTGAACGCGATCGTTTCCTTGCGGGATGCCGATGAGTTGATGCAGGAAGCCAGGGCGGCGGATGACGCCCCGCGCAAGGGCTGGCTGCATGGCATTCCCATGGCGATCAAGGACCTTTCGAACGCTCAGGGCCTGCGGACCACCAGAGGTTCGCCGATCTACAAGGATCAGGTCGCTGAAAGCGATGACCTTTTCGTGGCCCGCCTGCGTGCCGCCGGGGCGCTGATCATCGGCAAGACAAATACGCCTGAGTTCGGTCTGGGCAGCAATACGTTCAATCCCGTCCATGGTGCCACCTGCAATCCCTATGATGCGGGCCGCTCTGCTGGTGGCTCTTCTGGCGGGGCGGCGGTGGCCTTGGCCGCGCGGATGGTGAGCGTGGCAGATGGATCAGATATGATGGGGTCGCTGCGCAACCCGGCTGGCTGGAACAATGTCTACGGGATGCGGCCCAGCTGGGGCGCTGTACCGGCAGAGCCTTTGGGCGATGTTTTCATGCATCAGCTGGCCACCTCTGGACCTATGGCGCGCAATCCCGTGGATCTGGCGCTGCTGGCAGACACGATGGCAGGCCCGGACCCGCGCCAGCCCAACAACAGCATTGTCGGTCTCACCGCCCCGACGATTGCACAGCCCTTGCCCGCGCAAAGGATTGCCTGGCTTGGGGATTGGGGCGGTGCGCTTGCCTATGAGGCGGGTATTTCGCAGATCAGTGAGACGGCCCTGCAGCAGATCGAAGCCCTGGGCCATACGGTAGAGGTCATACCGGCCCCCTTTGACGCAGAGCGGATGTGGGACAGCTGGATCACCCTGCGGTCCTTTGCCGTGGCCTGCGGCGCACAACACGATTACAACGATCCGAAAAAGCGCGCGCTTTTGAAACCGGCCGCGATTTGGGAGATCGAGCGGGGCAACCGCCTGACCGCGCTTGAGCTGCACCGCGCCAGCATGATCCGGTCTGACTGGTTCCGCCGCACGACTGAATTGTTTGCCCAATACGATGCGCTGATCCTGCCCTCGGCGCAGTGCTGGCCCTTTGATCTGACCCTTGACCATCCCGTCGAAATCGCAGGCGTCAGCATGGACACCTATCACCGCTGGATGCAGGTCGTGATACCGGCCAGCCTGATCGGCCTGCCGGTGGTCAATATCCCTGCAGGTTTTGGGGACAATGGACTGCCCGCCGGGCTGCAACTGATCGGCCCGCGTGCCAGCGACGGACAGCTATTGCGGCTGGCGCAGGAATGGCATCTGGCCACGGATTGGCCAGACCGGAAACCGCCCGTTCTGGACTGATCCGCCCGCTATCTTTTGGGGGGCAGCGGGGCCTGCAAGGGTTCCTCGCGCCCCGCGTCAATCAGACGTTGCCGCAATTCCGTGGCATGCGGGTGATCTGTCTCAAGCGCAAAAACATAGGCATGCGTCAGGAAAAAGCCCGCAGTGTCAGGCGTGCCCGCCTGGTCTGCCGCCTGTTCGTAAAGCTGCACCAGCGCGCGGCCGTCACCCGCTGCATGGGCGGCCAGCAACGCGTCATTCAGCGCGTTCATTCGGCCGCTTGGGGCAGGGCGCGGTGACGCTCCATCTGGGCGGCAACCCAATCGTGGAAAAGATGGGTCGGTCCGTCCATTGCGGGTGAAAACCGGCCCCCGTCGAATTGCACCGCGTGGCGGCCCTTTTGCATGCCCTCGACCACAAAGACATCCTCGGCAAAGACGATTTTCCACTGTTCCGTGTTCCGGTCGCGCAATTCTGCCGAAGTCGTCTCTTGGGCGTAGTAGAGGTGAATATGCTCTATCGTTCTTTCCGGACCGTCAGGGATCAATATGATTGCAAAAGTATGGTCCCGGTGCACGCCCAGCAGGACATTCGGATAGACGGTGATATATTCGGCCGCCGTGTCCCATTTGTCTGACAAACCCGCAAAATCCGGAAAGACATGGCCGTTCTCGTCCTTGAGCTGTCGGTAGACCAAGGTGCCCTGACCGGAGAACTTTTCCTTGGCCTCAATGTGGTAATGATCCTCAAGGCGGGAATAGGTGTTCAAGCCGGGATGCACCCAAGGCAGATGGTAGCTCTCGCAATAATTCTCTACGGCCAGTTTCCAGTTGCAGTTGAGGTCAAGCTGAAACCGGCTGTTCGCACCGCCGTGATAGAGCGGTTGGTCAAATTCGGACCACCGGGCAATTAGATCGGCATTGGCCTGTTCAAAGGCCGGGGCGGTGCCGCTGATATTGACGAAAACCACGTCCATCCAGATATAGCTGCGGATTTCGATCAGCCCCAAAAGGCTGCGGTCAATGCCATCATGGGTGTTCTGACCCGGGCCGCCCACATGCGGGGTGCTGACAAGGCGTCCGTCCGTGGCATAGCACCAGCTGTGATAGGGGCAGCGGATTGCCCCTTCGATCTTGCGCGGCTCTTCCACCAGGATCATGCCGCGATGACGGCAGGTGTTCTGAAAGACGCGGACATCGCCGGTCTTGTCGCGCACCATCAACAGGGGCATGCCCAGGAAATTCACCGGCACGGCATCGCCGATTTCGGGCAGATCCGCCGCAACCCCAAGGCCGGCCCAATTGTCAAAAAGCACGGCCTGGCGTTCTTCGGCAAATATGGCAGGGTCGATGTAATGGCCATTCGGCAAGCCATTCGCAGTCTCGATGGGACGACGGACAGAGCGAAGATCGGTTGGTGAGTAATTCATGATGCCCTCCTGCAGATGAGGGCAGTATAGGCGAGTTGTCACAGGCCAGAATGCTGCCAGCGACCCGGTTTATTCAGCGGCGACATTTATCTGATCAGAAAAACGGCGCGTCTGGCATCAGCAGGCGGTGGTGAAAGGGGGGCAATTCATCGACCGTGTAAAACCTGGCCGCGCGCGCGGCGGGCAAGGCATCCTTGGGGTCTGGCCCCAGATATTCATAGACCAGTCGCGTGATGCGCATGTCATTGGCCCGCTCTGGAATGGTTCGGGTGACATAGCCCAGCCAGAAGTTGTTCTGAAACGATGCCACCTTGTTGAGATAATTGTATGAACAGGTCATCGCGTTCAAGCGCGAGGCAATTATGGCGACCCCATCATCCTGCCGGATCACGATGCCCCGAAACTCGCGAGAGTCCTTGTCGGTCGGAAGGCTCTGGACCCGCATGGAATTGATCGATTCAAACCCCCTGATGAAGGTGTTGCGACCATCGCGCCGGATATGCACCACCCCGAGGATAAAGACATCCTTGCGCAGGAAACTGCGGCGCGAAAACCTGAAAAACCCCGACGGAAAGATGTCTGTGGGAACATCATTCGACCCGACGCCAACATAATCTTGCAAAAAGGGGTTCGCGATTGGATCGTCGTATCTGGCAATCTTGTCGACCGGTTCCAACAGCACCCGCGCGTCCACCTTGAAAAACGCGCAGACCCTTGCCAATACATCGGGCCGTGGAAAGCTTTCTCCCGAAAGATATCGGTTGAATTGCGTTCGGTTAATTCCCAGTGCCCGCGACAATTCGGAAATGGATTGATAAGGTTCGGCAAGCTTTCGAAGGTTTGCGCCAAACATCGCCCTTAATTCAGCCGGTGAGAGAGGGGAGTTGGGCATAAACGACAGGTCACCTGTACTTTAAAGATTTTCAGAACCATAGGCTGCATAAAAATGCAACCTCAAATAGTGCTTTCATGCACACGATAGCGTGATGAGGCAATGCAAAAGACGCTAAATAGCGTCAGTACCTTGGTTTTTCAGACACAAACGCATGGGTGTTTCCCATGCGTAAACCCATCATAATGGTTAATGAATTTTGGTTTGGAGAATGACGAGAAGATGATGACGAAAATGTTTGGTGTGGTGCTTTGGGGCGATTCAGCAGAGAAAAAGGCAGTATTCTGGTGTGAAGATCACGGCGATCTGGCCTATTATGACGGTTCAGATGACGATACAGATACCCCTCTGGACCTTGCTGCCGGCGACATGGTGCAATTCGATGTCTGCCTGGAAAACAAAATTCGCAGGGCGCGAAACGCAACCCTTGTGAGGCAAAAACTGTGCAATGGCCTGCAAGAGGATTTGCGCAAATCGGCCGCTGGCCTTCGGCCCAACGTCCAATTGCAGTCCAATGCGGACGGGATGGAAATGAATTCAACGGTGGTCAGCCTTGTAAGGCCCGCCTGAAAAAACCAGCGGGCCAAGAAATAGGCGTTGTCCTATCCGCCTTAATCGCCCCGAGAAAGAGCAGCCACACCGGTCCGCGCGACTTCGATCAAGCCCAAAGGCCGCATCAGATCGGCAAAGGCATCGATCTTTTCTGGGGCCCCGGTGATTTCGAATACAAAGCTTTCAAGCGTGCTGTCGACCACGTTGGCGCGAAAGATATCCGCCAGACGCAGGGCTTCGACCCGGTGTTCGCCTTTGCCCGCGACTTTGAACATCGCCAGTTCCCGTTCTACCGTAGAACCTTCGACCGTCAGGTCATTCACCTTGTGAACGGATATGATGCGGCCCAGCTGCGCCTTGATCTGTTCGATCACCTGCGGGGTGCCCGAGGTGACGATGGTGATCCGGCTCAGGTGTCCTGTGTGATCGACTTCGGCAACTGTCAGGCTGTCGATGTTATAGCCGCGGCCGGAAAACAGGCCAATGACGCGGGCCAGAACACCGGGTTCGTTTTCAACCAGAACCGCCAATGTATGGCGTTCGATCACGTCTGAGAAATTGGGACGTAGGTTGTAGGCAGAGTGCGACGTGGCACCTTTTTTAATTTTTAGAGCTGACATCTTGTTGTCCTTTGCATTTGAGGGCTGGTGCCGGACTTGTTTCCAAGCCCGGTCGGAATTTTTGAAAAATTCGCTACACCAACACAGAGCCCTTTGCGTCAATCACACCTTGGGTATCTGCTTCGCCCAGCAACATCTCGTTATGGGCCTTGCCTGACGGGATCATCGGGAAACAGTTTTCGTGCTTTTCCACCAAACAGTCAAAGATAACGGGGCCGTCGTGGGTCAGCATTTCCATGATCGCATCATCCAGGTCATCGGGGTCCTTGCACAGGATGCCCTTTGCCCCAAAGGCCTCTGCCAGTTTTACAAAGTCGGGCAGGGCCTCTGACCAGCTTTGGGAATAGCGTTCGCCGTGCAGCAATTCCTGCCACTGGCGGACCATGCCCAGACGTTCATTATTCAGGATGAATTGCTTGACCGGCAGGTTGTATTGAACGGCTGTGCCCATCTCTTGCATGTTCATCAACCAGGACGCTTCGCCCGCCACATTGATCACAAGGCTGTCGGGATGCGCCATCTGCACACCGATCGAGGCAGGGAAACCATAGCCCATCGTGCCCAGACCACCTGACGTCATCCAGCGGTTTGGATCTTCAAAGCCGAGGTATTGTGCTGCCCACATCTGGTGCTGGCCCACTTCGGTACAGATGTAGCGGTCATATTTCTTGGTCAGCGCCTCAAGACGGGAAAGCGCATATTGCGGCTTCATGGTCTTGCCCTTTTGTTCAAACTTCAGGCAATCAATGGCGCGCCATTCCTCGATCTGCTTCCACCATTTGGCCACAGCTTCGGAATTGGTCTTGCGACCACGCGATTTCCAGACCTTCAACAGATCCTCAAGCACATGTGCCACGTCCCCCATGATGGGGATATCCACGCGGATCACCTTGTTGATGGAGGAAGGATCAATGTCGATATGCGCCTTTTTGGATTTGGGGCTGAACAGATCGACAACCCCCGTGATGCGGTCGTCAAAACGCGCACCGATGTTGATCATCAGGTCGCAATCATGCATCGCCATATTGGCTTCATACAATCCGTGCATCCCAAGCATGCCCAGCCATTTGTCGCCCGAGGCCGGATAGCAACCCAGACCCATCAGGGTCGAGGTGATCGGAAAGCCTGTGGCCTCAACCAGTTCGCGCAGCAATTGCGAGGCCGCAGGGCCCGAGTTGATGACCCCGCCGCCGGTATAGAACACAGGGCGCTTGGCCTTTTCGATGGCTGCAACCAGTTCGGTGATCTCTTCCAGATCCCCTTTCAACTGGGGCTGGTAATGCGAGGTTGAGGGCGCTTTGGGCGTATAGGTGCCGGTGGCAAACTGCACATCCTTGGGGATATCAACCAGAACCGGACCGGGACGGCCCGATGTCGCCACATGGAAGGCCTCATGCAGGACGCCAGACAATTTGTCGGTCTCTTTCACCAGCCAGTTGTGTTTGGTGCAGGGGCGCGTGATGCCAACGGTATCGGCCTCCTGAAAGGCATCAGAACCGATCATGAAGGTCGGCACCTGGCCCGTCAGAACCACCAGCGGAATGGAATCGAGCAAAGCATCCGTCAGACCGGTCACCGCATTGGTGGCGCCGGGACCAGAGGTCACCAGAACAACACCGGGTTTGCCGGTAGAGCGGGCATAGCCTTCGGCGGCGTGGACCGCACCTTGTTCGTGGCGCACCAGAATATGCTTGATCGAGTTTTGCTGAAACACCTCGTCATAGATCGGTAGAACAGCGCCGCCGGGATATCCGAATATCGTGTCCACACCCTGATCGATCAAGGCTTGGACGATCATTTTGGCTCCGGTCATTTTGCGTGTCATCGTTTTGCTCCGTGAGGCGTTTGGTTTAGGTCTTAAGTCTATGAGTGCGCATAAAAAAGCCCCCGAGGCTGTCGGGGGCGCATGGGTTAGAATATGGTCTACCGTTACCGGCCCATGCGCGTATGTCCTACAATGACGACTAGCTGTGTCATGCCTAAAGGCTCCTTTTGCGTTGGGGGACATTATGAGCGGTTTCAGGGGGCGTCAACAGGCAAAGATGTAAAAAACATGTCGCCCGCGCGCTATTTTGCGAAATAAAATTACCAATGCTGTCGCCTTTGGGGTTTTTTCAGAAAACAGATGTGGTTTTTGGGGGCTCTGGTGCTGATTTTTCAGAATCTCCGATTACGACATCATCCGCGTCGTATTCCCGGTAGTGTCGGGGGGCTGCGCGATCTATCAGGGTGGCACGGGCCGGCGATGGCGTCGCCAGCATTTATTGCACGCCCGTTTCACCTTCCTGAACGCCGGGACTTTGCTTTGCCGTTGCCGCGGTTGGGGGAGGTTCGCTCCTTTGCCCCGCAGCGGTTTGCGGAATCGAAGGAGTCTATGATGGACCGTCCACAACACTACCGTTTTCACCAAGGGGACCGTGTGCTCCCTTTTGCAGCCGACGAATATGAGGCGCGGCTGGCCAGGCTGCGCAAGGACATGGCTGCATCTGGCATCGAGGCTTGTGTTTTCACCTCAATGCACAATGTCGCCTATTATTCTGGCTTTCTCTATTGTTCCTTTGGGCGGCCCTATGCCCTGGTGGTCACGCCTGAGGACAGTGTGACCTTGAGTGCAGGCATTGACGCCGCACAGCCCTGGCGGCGCAGCCATGGGGACAACATCACCTATACCGACTGGCAGCGGAACAATTACTGGCGGGCGATCCTGTCGGTCACCGGCGCTGGCAAGGTGATCGGTTTTGAGGGCGATCACCTCAGCATTGCGCAAAAGGCACTGCTTGACAGTTTTCTTGCACCCAAGGGCTGCATTGATGTGGCACCTGCCACCATGCGCCAGCGGATGTATAAATCCCCCGCAGAACTGGCCCTGATCCGCGCCGGTGCGCAGGTCGCCGATGTGGGCGGCTATGCGATCCGGGATGCGGTCAGGGTCGGCACCCGCGAGATTGACGTGGCCATTGCTGGCCGTGATGCGATGGAGCTGGAAATAGCCAAGCGGTTCCCAGATGCCGAATACCGCGACACATGGGTCTGGTTCCAATCCGGCATCAACACTGACGGTGCCCATAACCCCGTCACCAGCCGCAGGTTGGTGCAGGGCGACATCCTTAGCCTCAATGCTTTTCCGATGATTTCGGGCTATTATACCGCGCTCGAACGCACGATGTTCGTGGGCGAGGTTGACGACGCCAGCCTGAAAATCTGGGAGGCAAATGTCGCGGCCCATGAATACGGGATCAGCCTGCTGCAGCCGGGGTCAAGCTGCGGCGCAATCACCGAGCAGATCAACGCCTTCTTTGCGGAACGCGACCTTCTGCAATACCGCACCTTTGGCTATGGGCATTCCTTTGGCCTGCTGTCGCATTATTATGGCCGCGAAGCAGGGCTGGAGCTGCGCGAGGATATCGACACGGTGCTGGAACCGGGCATGGTGATCTCAATGGAGCCGATGTTGACCATTGCCGAGGGCCAGCCGGGGGCAGGGGGCTACCGCGAACATGATATCTTGATCATTGGCGACAGTGGCAATGAGAATATCACCGGCTACCCTTACGGACCA
>JAFMGZ010000052.1 GCA_017854855.1 Sulfitobacter sp.
TGCAGGCCTCAGACCGAATTTGGGGCAGTGGGTGCCGAAAGACTTTGTTGGAAAAACCCCGTTTTGGAAAGGATCTGGCAATGCTACTCAAGACAGCTTTTGGGGTAGGACTTGTGCTGGCGCTGGGGTTCGGCGCGCAAGACGCTGTGGCACATGCCAAAAAGGAAACGACACAGCCCGCTGATGGCATTGTCCTGGACGCATCGCCACCGACCATTGGCATGACATTTGACAAACCCATGCGGGTCACACTGGTTTCCCTGACGGATGCGGACGGTCGGACCTTTGAATTGAGCCGCACAGACAATATGCAGCCGGTAAGTGAATTTTCCGCAGCACCGCCCCGCCTGCCGATGGGCCGCTACCTGATCAAATGGCGGGGGCTTGCGGCTGACGGACATCCGATGCAAGGGGGCTTCAGCTTTGAAATTTCGAAGTGAGCCAAGATGCTAAGCGCGCTTGCCGGGGCGGATACGATTATCTGGATTTCGATCTGCATCAAAGCGTTGGTCTACGCCACCACCCTGCTGGCGGCGGGCAGTATTCTGTCCATCCTGACATTGCGCAGCCTACCGGCCGCTGAGCGTCGGACGCTCAAATGGACGGCGATCATCTGTGCTGTAGCTGCAGCCCTGTTGTCACTGTCCCGACTGCCACTGCGCGCCAGTTTTCTGATGGGGGGGACATGGCAGGGTGCCATGGACCCGATGATCCTGACCATGGTCGCTGACAGCCCTCTGGGCACCAGCATCGCGCTGCGGGCTGTGGGTCTGCTGTTGATCTGTGCCATCTTGGTGCCGGGCAGGGCAGGGCGTGCCATGGCCCTATTCGGGGTTGGCTGTGTTGCTGTTTCCTTTGTCTTTCGTGGCCACGCCCTGCAAGAGCCGCGCCTTGCGCTGGCGATCCTGATCACGCTTCACCTTTTGGCGCTGGCGTTTTGGGTCGGGGCCGTTCTGCCCCTCTACCGGCTGGCCGGAAAGGCATCTGGACAACAAGCAGGCCTTGCGGCCCATGACTTTGGCACCAAGGCGGTCTGGACGGTTGGGGCATTGACCCTGGCGGGCATTGCGACCCTTTGGGTGTTGACGGGCAATATCGCAGCCGCCTTGTTCACGCCCTACGGACAGTTCTTTGTGCTAAAGCTCGCGCTGTTCCTGGCCGTCCTTGGCCTTGCTGCGTGGAACAAGCTGCGGCTGACGCCCGCCTTGCTGCGCGGGGAAACAAACGCGTCCAAAAGGCTGCGTCACTCCATCCGATTGGAAGCGGCATTGATTGCCGCTATCTTTGCGGTGACGGCAGCATTGACCACTGTCAGCGCGCCGATGTCGAACAACCAGGGCGCGGCTGCGGGCGGCTTTGCGCAGCCCGAAGAGCGGTCATCGGTCACCTCGTGACCCAACAAACAGTATTCAGGAGTACCAAGATGAAGCGAAGAGACCTGATCTTGACCGCACTTAGCCTGCCACTTGTTGCGGCACCGGCCTATGCGGCGGTGCCCGATATGGAAGTTCTGAAATCGCCCACCTGTGGCTGTTGTTCCGCCTGGATCAACCATATCGAGAACGCCGGATTTACCACCAAGGCACATGATGTCTCCCAAGAGATGCTTTGGGACGCAAAAGCCAGAGCGGGAATAACGCCGGAGCTGAGTTCATGCCACACCGCCATGATCGAAGGCTATGTGATTGAGGGCCATGTCCCAGCGGATGATATCAAGCGTCTGCTGTCAGAGCGCCCAGAGGCGCTTGGCCTGGCTGTGCCGGGAATGCCTGTGGGCTCCCCGGGCATGGAAAACGCAGACCAGCGCGACAGCTTTGATACCTTGCTGGTTCTGTCGGGTGGCGCATCGGTCGTCTTTCAAAGCCACGCGTAGAACTGTCTGGGACCACAGGTACTTGGCCCAAAGGGCCAGTCACCTGAGATTTGCAGGGCGCGGCGTCTGGTGCAGGGGGTGGGGCATGAAACTGGGATTGAACGCGGGGGTCATGAGCCCAGGAAATCCAGCACCAACTGATTGAATATCTGTGGTTTTTCCAGATGCACAGCATGGGCGCAACCCGGCACCACGGCCAGTCCGGCAGCCGGGATACCCTTCCACAATGTATATGTCTGATCCCATGGATAGGTACGATCACCATCCCCCCAAAGGACCAGTGTCTGTGACGTGATATCGGGCAGGAAATCGGAGCCCGCCCAACCTTGCATCGCATCCAAACCCGCAGGGATGGCGGCAGGGGCGGATTGCTCTGCGATCTCGGCGCAGGCTTCATAGGCGGCAGCCTTTTCGCGTTCCAGAAACCATGTGGCCGCGATCCGGCGGGCGGTGGCGATGGGGCCATCCTCGCGGGCGCGCCGCTTGCTTTGGTCTATCGTCTCAAAACGTCCGGGCAACACGCCGACTGACCCTGTTCCATAGAGAATGAGCCGGTCAATCCCTTCCCGGTCACGCCGGGCCATTTCTTGTACAATCATGCCGCCCATCGAATGGCCCAACAGATGGTATCGCGTCACCCCCTGCTGCCTGAGCTGGGCGATGACCCAATCCGCAAAGCCACCGATGTTGTCAAGGACGGGCAAATGGGCATTGCGCCCAAATCCGGGCAGATCAAGGGTGATCAGATCATAATGCGGCGACAGCGCCGGAACCTGCGGGTCCCATTGCGAGCGGCCCCCCATGAACCCATGCACCATCACCAGTGGGATCACTTGCGCGGTCCTTGAACGATACGGTCAAGGATCATGGCGCAGAACAGGATGGCAAAACCCGCCAGGATACCCTGACCGACATTGGCATATTGCAGCGCTTCCAGCACGTCTTCGCCCAATCCCTTGGCCCCGATCAGCGAGGCCACGACAACCATCGCCAGCGACAGCATGATCGTCTGGTTGATGCCCGCCCGGATAGAGGGGCTTGCCAATGGCAGATCGACGCGCGTCAGCAGATACCATTTGGTCGCCCCGAAAGAGATCGCCGCCTCGCGGACGCTGTCGGGCACGCCGCGCAGCCCCAGAACCGTCAGGCGCACGACAGGGGTGCCGCCAAAGATCATCGTGGTGACGACCGCAGCAGGTTTGCCCGTGCCAAAGAATGCAATAACAGGGATCATGAACACAAAGGCCGGCATGGTTTGCATGAAATCCATGATCGGCTGAATGAACGCATAAAACCTGTGCCGGCGGGCGCAGAACATGCCCAGCGGTATGCCGATCACGATCGACAGGCAGGCGGCCGTTCCCAGCAGCGCCAAGGTCGTCATCGCCTTTTCCCAAAAACCCAAGAGCCCCATGTAGGACAAGAAGGCCCCGGACCAGACCGCCGCACGCACGCCCGCTGTAAGCCAGGTCAGCAGGATGATCAGGCTGGCAATGACAATCCACGGCGTGCTGACAAAGATCAGCTCAAGCGTGTCCAGAAGCAGCCGGATGCCATAGGTGATAAAGTCAAACAGGGCCTCACCGTTGGCCACGCAAAAGGCAAAGAACGCCTCAACTGCACTGATGCTTTCCAGCCGGTAGTCAGGGTCGGTGGGAAATTCGCTGAGCAGCGTAAACTGTCCGGGAAAGCTGTAGTGGATCATCGCGGCCATTGCGATCAACCCCATGAACAGGGTGGTGAAAATGATCTGGGACCGTGGCAGCCCTGAGCGGATGTCCCGGTTTGACAACCACTCCGAAAACCGCGCCTCAAGCGCCCAGTTTGCCACCGTTGCCTGAACCGCCTTTGTCACCAGCAACAGGGCCAGTCCGGCAAAGGCAATCATGACGCCCTGTTCGGACAGCGCCGCCGCATCGGCGCGGATGCCGCCAATGGCTTCTTCCAGCGATGTGACCGTGCGTTGGTAGACGTCAATCTTGTCCGACCCGCTCTCAATCGCGGCGGCAAGCTGCTGGCGACGCAGCTCAAGTGTTCCCTCGATAGATGCGATGCGGGCATAGGCATCTGCGGCCAGATCCCCAAACAATCCGCGTGTGATCTGGACCAGGGCCAGGGTCTCAAGAATGAGAAACGGCAAGGCCCAGGACCATAATCCGCGCGCGCCAAACCATATCGGCCCGAATATCCCGGCCATCACGTTAAAGGTCGCGGTGAATTTCGAACTCGCGCCGATCTTGTCGAACTGTGCGATATAGTAGTCCTGGCTTGTCTCTACGAAAGCTCTGATATTGTCCCGCCGCTCCTTGGCATAGGCCAAGGCGGCCTCGGTATCCGTCGCCTCCAGCGGGTTTTGCTGCATATCATTCATGACATTTCGGTCCCTTCAACGACGGTGCGCAAGATATCGGTCTGGGTGATCACCCCAATGTCACCGCCGCTGTCGCGGACGATGATCTCGCTGTTGTGGTCGATCGCGATGTTGATCAGCGTGCTCAGCGTTTCTTGTGGGCCCACGCGTGGGGCATCTGCGGCCAATGGCCCCTTATCTTGGATATATTGGGCGATGGGCTGCATCACCGCATGGGCATGCACCACCTTGAGCCGTGATATGCCTGCGACGAAATCCGCCACATAGTCATCGGCCGGGTTCATCACGATCTGTTCTGCCGTCCCGGTCTGAACCAGCCGGCCATCGCGCATGATGGCAATCCGGTCACCGATGCGCACGGCTTCGTCCAAATCATGGGTGATAAAGATCGTGGTTTTCTTGAGTATTTTCGAAAGGCGGATGAATTCATCCTGCAGCTGCCGGCGGATCAGCGGATCAAGCGCGCTGAAGGGTTCATCCATCAACAACACATCCGGATTGGCGGCCAGAGCCCGTGCAAGGCCCACGCGCTGCTGCATGCCGCCTGACAGCTCATGGGCAAATTTTGACCCCCATGCCCCCAGTTCCACAATGTCGAGAATGGCGGCTGCCTGCCGCATGCGATCATTCTTGCTGACCTGCCGGATCTCCAGTGGCATGGCCACGTTGTCCAGCACAGAGCGGTGCGGCATCAGCGCGAAATTCTGAAACACCATACCAATCTTGCGATTGCGGAAGTCCTGCAACTGCTTGGTGCCAAGGCCCATCACATCGGTGCCTTCGACCAGTATCTTTCCGTCAGTAGGTTCCAGCAAGCGATTGAAATGCCTGACCAATGTGGACTTGCCGCTGCCAGAAAGTCCCATGATACAAAAGATTTCGCCGCGATTGACCGTAAGGCTGACATCGGCCACACCCACGACCGCATTGTATTTCGCCAGGACCTGCGCCTTGTCTAATCCTTCTTCGCGGATGGCGCGCAGGGCTTCTTTGGGGCGCGCTCCAAAAATCTTCCAGACGTTTGAGATTTCAATGACGGTTTCGCTGCTCATGAGATGCTTTCGATCTGACAATCTGGCGGGGGCCGAGGGGAAAAGGCGCTGACCCTGCCGGATGCAGGGTCAGCATTTGGTCAGTCTGGATCAGCCGCCCAGACCAAGCCAGGCGTCAACCCGGTCGGTATTTGCTTCTACCCATTCCTTTGCGACTTCGGCAGGATCACGGCCCTTGCCGCTGATTTCATAGGCAAAGTTGCTTACATCATCGGCGTCCAAAGAGAATTTGGAGAAGAATTCCGCAATCGCCGGAGAGCGTTCCGCCAAGGTATTGGAATAGGCAATCTGGACCTTTTTCAGATCATCCTTGGTTGCAACCATGGATTTTTCATACCAATCCGCATCATCCGATGGCTGTACCATGATGTATTTGGCCGGATCATAAGTCGGCTCTGTCAACATCACGACATCGAACATGTACCAGACCGCATGCGGCTCATAGCAGTAAAAGGCATAGCCTTCGCCCTTGGCGATTGAATCCTTGATGCGTGCGGTTTTCACGGCTTCTTCGGCGCGAATGGGTTCGATGAAATCAAGCAGACCGTAGTCGCGCACCTTGACTTCGTTAACGTTTGCAGAGGCCCAGCCGGGTGCGCCGATCCACATTTCACCTTTGCCATTGCCGTCGCTGTCCATCAGCGCTGCCACGTCCGGGCGGCCCAGGTCCGCGATATCGGTGATGTTATTGGCGGTGGCAAAATCCTTGGAGACGCAAAAGCCCTGGTTGCCGGCATATGAATTGGACGACAAGGTCACAGTGCCTGCGCCATCAACATATTGCTTGGTAAAGCTTTCCTGGTTTGGCAGCCAGACGTCGGGGTGAACGTCAATGTCGCCTTTGCCCTGATCCATCGCCTGGAAAATAGTCGCGTTGTTGCCGGGCACGTAATCGACGGTGCCACCGATGCGCATCTCAACCACAGCGCCCAGAACATGGGCGATCGCCTGTGCGCCGGTCCATGTCGGGACGCCGATCTTGACCTCTTCGGCAAAGGCCGGAGCGGTCAGCGCCGTCAGCATCGTTGCGGCCATTAGTGTACTTTTCAGTGTCATATTCGGTCTCTCCTTGTTGGGTTTATGTGTGATGATTTAGTCTTGGTAGCCCGGCAGCCCGAAGGTGTCGGCATAGCCAAACAGGGCGGCACTTCCGCCTGTATGCAGGAATACGACGTTGTCCATGCCGTCAAAGTATCCCTTGCGAACCTGGTCAATCAGACCGTCCAGACCTTTGCCTGAATAGACAGGGTCAAACAAAAGACCTTCGGTTTGCGCCAGAAGTTTGACGGCTTCGATCATGCCGTCCGTCGGCAGGCCATAGCCGGGGCCAACGTAGTCGCAATTGGCGCGGACCTGGTCGCGGTCGATCCGCAGCCCGGTGCCCAGATGATCTGCCGTGCGTTGGGCCAGATCATATACCATCTGCTCCTGCTTGGCCTGGGGCGCGCGAACGCCGATGCCCAGCAGGTGAATGTCGCTTTTGATTGCGGCCAGGCCGGTGACCAGCCCGGCCTGCGTGCCGGAACTTCCGGTCGCATGCACCAGGGCATCAATCGTAAGGCCGGTTGACGCCGCTTGCTCTGCCAATTCTCTGGCGCAGTTGACATAGCCCAAGGCACCGATCGGATTGGAGCCGCCGCCTGGAATGATATAGGGTGTCTTTCCATCCGCGATCAGCTGATCGGCCAGGGCTTCCATTTCGGCGTTCATGTCCATGCCGCCGCCGCGTTTCGACACGGATGCCCCGTGCAGACGATCCAGCAGAACGTTGCCGTTCATGATGTAATTCTCGTCATTCGATCCGGTGCGGTCCTCCAGCAGGATATGGCAGGCCATCCCCAGCTTGGCCGCCGCGGCCGTGGTCTGGCGGGCGTGGTTGGACTGTGTGGCCCCTTGGGTGATGATGGTGTCAGCCCCTTTTGCCTGCGCATCCGCCATCAGGTATTCCAGCTTGCGGGTCTTGTTGCCCCCCGAAGAAAGCCCCGTGCAGTCGTCTCGCTTGACCCACAGACGCGGCCCGCCCAGCATTTCACTCAGGCGGTCCATCGGCTCCAGTGGGGTGGGCAGATGGCCCAGGCGCACTTTGGGAAATTGGGCCAATGTTATTGACAGGTCTTTGCACAGGCTCACCGTCATCTCAGGGCTGATCTGCGGTGCGTCGTGGCTTGCTTGGTCGGTATCGGTCACGCCAGGGAATCCTTCACATTCAAGATACCCATAGCTTTGCCAATGGCAGGGAGAAAAAATAATGCTTTTTGATTAGGCTGCTCATACCTAATGTATGGGCAAAAGGATGATCGCATGGATATGCATTGGTTGGACGATGTTCTGGTCCTGCTCGAAGAAGGCAATATGACACGGGCGGCGATGCGCCGTAACGTGACCCAGCCTGCGTTTTCCCGGCGGATTCGCAGCTTTGAGGACTGGCTGGGCGTCAAGGTGCTGGACAGGGGCAAGAACCGCATCGACATCAGTCCCGCGCTTGCCGGGAACGAGGAAGAAATTCGCGCCTTGGTGGCACGCATTGCCGATTTGCGGGGCAAGATTGCGCATTTTGATGCCAAAAGCACCACCGTGTCCATTGCCGCGCAGCACGCGCCGGTATTCTCAACCTTCCCGGATATGGCGCTGCGGGCAAAGCGGCGGTTTCCGGGGCTGAAGTTTCAGCTTCATGCAGGCAACCTTGATGAATGCCTGACGATGTTCCTGCGCGGGGATGCCAGCATGCTGCTGTGCTACGAGGCGGAAAACGCCAGCGCGATGCCCTTTGGCCCGACGATCAGCCGTGCGTTGTGGGGGCTCGACTATCTTGTGCCGGTGGTGGGGGGCGCGCTGCGCTATTCCGTCAAGGACGACAACACCATCGCAATGGACACGCCGGCCGTTGTCTATCCCGACAACAGCTATTTCGGTGAGGTGCTGAATGCGGGGGGCAAAACCTTTGGCACCCGGCGGTTCAGCGAAACCTATGTCTGCGAGACACCCTTTTCGAGCGGTATGAGAGAACTGGTCCTGAAAGGGTTGGGCGTCGGCTGGCTGCCCTTCAGCATGGCTTACCGCGAGATTGAAAGTGGCCAGCTGATTTCGCTGGCCAATCATTTTGGGCGGGTAAAGTTGGAAGTCGCAATCTATGCTGATTGTGAAAGCGCGATGTCTGCCGAACTGCTTGAAACATGGAATGGCGGCAAACGCTGAGGATGTCGCACGTGATTATCCGTCGCGCCGACTGCCGGGCGTGCATGAAATGCGGCTAGCTTGGAAGACGCCGCTGATGTGTCAGGCGAATGGCATGGCGGCAGGGGCAAGAGGCGAAAGGAAGGCTTGGATCATGCTGGGCATATTGTCACTTGATACCGCGTTTCAGCGCATTCCCGGTGATGTTGGCAATCCTGACAGCTATCCTTTTGCGGCGCAGGTCCGCGTGGTGCGCGGGGCCGACAGCACGGCGGTTGTCAAAGACGGCATCATTGACGAAGCGCTGTTGCAGTCATTCATCGCAGCTGCGGTCGCCTTGGAAAAACAGGGCGCATCCGCAATCGTATCGACCTGCGGTTTTCTGATCACTGCGCAGTCACGCATTGCGGCTGCGGTTCAGATCCCCGTGATGCTGTCGGCGCTGTCGATGTATCCCGTGGTCCATGCGACAACGCCGGGCCGGATTGGCATTTTGACCGCATCGCAATCTGCATTGGGGGCGGCTGCACTGGATGCGGCAGGGGCCAATATGCCCGATGTGGTCATCCAAGGAATGCAGCATGAGCCGGATTTTGCCGCGACTTTCCTCGTCCAGCGGGATCAGCAGCGCCGGTCCTTTGACCGGGCGGCCATGGAAAGGTCCGTTGTGGCCGCCGCACTGGACCTGCAGGCCCGCGCACCCGATCTGCGCGCGATTATCCTCGAATGTGGAAACTTGCCGCCCTATGCGCAGGCCCTGCGTGCGGCAACGGGCCTGCCAATCTATCATTTGCTCGATGCTGCGATTTGGATGATGGCAGCCAGCAGCGGAACAAAGCATAGCATGGGCTGAGTTTTTCCAGGTGGTTAAGACGGGGGCAAAGCTGTATCATCATCTGGCGCGGGCGGAAGTATTATTGATTGCATCATGCCCTGCGCCAATGACCAACGGACATAGATGACGTACACAGAACCGGTCAGACCCTGCATCCTTTTGGGGAATAAAGCCATTTGGAACATACAATCACATATCGGCTGAAAAAGCTGTTGCTGCTGTTTTCGGTGTCAGGGCTGTTCTTGGGGTTGGCGTTATATTTTACTGCGCGCGGTGATCAGGCCGACATTATCTGGTTTGTCAGTGTCTTGCCTGTTCTGGCGGTGCTGGTGATGGACATCCTGCGCAGTTTTTCACGCGGTGAATTCGGGTTGGACATGGTCGCGGCATTGTCCATGACGGCGGCCCTTGGCTTTGGCGAAACCCTTGCGGCGGCTGTTGTGTCGGTGATGTATACGGGGGGCGTCTTTCTTGAAAGTTTCGCTGAGGGCCGCGCCCGGCGAGAGATGCAGGACCTGCTGTCGCGGGTGCCCCGAACCGCCACCCTGCATCGCAACGGCAAATTGGTGGAGGTGCCGCTGGCTGAGATACAGCCGGGAGACCGGCTTCTCATCAGCCAAGGTGCCATCGTGCCGGTTGATGGTGTGATCGAAACGGGCATGGCCTTTTTGGACACATCCGCGCTGACCGGTGAATCGCTGCCACAGCGTCTGTCGCAAGGGGACCCGGCGATGAGCGGGTCAACCAATTCAGGCGCGCCGTTTGACCTGACGGCGACGCGTCTTGCCGCGCAAAGCACCTATGCCGGCATCGTGCGTCTGGTCGAAGACGCGCACAAGTCCAAG
The DNA here is from genome assembly GCA_017854855.1 of Sulfitobacter sp. GTDB lineage: Bacteria > Pseudomonadota > Alphaproteobacteria > Rhodobacterales > Rhodobacteraceae > Sulfitobacter. The sequence goes on from JAFMGZ010000052.1 coordinate 10,151, forward strand.
GCACCCATGGTTCGTCTGGCCGATCGCTGGTCTTTGGCCTTTTTGGCGGTCACGGTCATGATCGCCTTTGCCGCATGGTGGTTCACATCAGACCCGATCCGCGCTGTGGCCGTGCTTGTTGTGGCGACACCCTGTCCGCTGATCCTTGCGGTGCCAGTGGCGCTGGTGGGGGGGCTGTCGCGGGCCGCGCATTTTGGCATCTTGATCAAAGGGGCCGGGCCGCTTGAGACGATGGGCCGTATCCATACGTTGATCCTGGACAAGACCGGCACACTGACCGACGGACACCCGCAGATCGTATCGATCGAAAGCCGCGATGGCCGGACCCAAGACGACATCCTGCGGCTTGCGGCAGGATTGGATCAGGCGTCAAAACATCCCGTTTCGCAGGCCATTGTCGCGGCTGCAAATGCCCGTGGGTTGGTGTTGGCACTGCCCGCAGATGCCCAGGAAATTCCGGGTGAGGGGGTTGTGGGGCGCGTTGAAGGCCATGATGTGATTGTGGGCGGCGAAGCCTTTGTCGCCCAGCGTATCAACACGAACATGGAACAGGCGTCTGGGTCCCATCCGACACATGCTGCGGGCTCTGTGCTGGTGGCTGTTGCGGTGGATGGGGCCATGGCAGGCAGGCTGATCATGGCCGATCCCTTGCGGCAGGGGGCGGGGGGGCTGCTTGGCAGGCTGCGCCAGGAAGGCATAGCGCGCATTGTGCTGGCGACCGGGGACCGGGCCGAAGTGGCGGAAAAGATCGCCGAAGGTCTTGGTCTTGATGCGCTGAGATCGGGTTTGACACCGGATCAAAAGGTGCTGCTGGTGCTGTCAGAGCGCAAGAATGGCGCGGTGATGATGGTCGGGGACGGGGTCAATGATGCGCCCGCGCTTGCCGCCGCCGATGTGGGCGTGGCCATGGGCGCGCGGGGCGCTGCCGCTTCGGCAGAGGCTGCGGATGTTGTCTTGCTGGTCGATGACATTGATCGGCTTGGGATCGGGGTGGAAATTGCGCGCCGCTCTCGGGGAATCGCGCTGCAAAGTGTTGTGGCAGGCATCGGCCTGTCGGTCTTGGGCATGGTGGCTGCGGGTCTGGGGTATCTCTCACCGGTAGAGGGAGCCTTGCTGCAAGAGGTGATCGATGTCGCGGTCATATTCAACGCCCTGCGGGTCCTGCGCATCACGCCGCAAGCAGCCCTTGCCATGAACCCGGCGGCGGCGCTGCCTGTCCTGGGCGGTTTCGGAACGCGCGAAACCCCTTAACGCTGCCTGAGATCAACGATTTTACTGCGCTCAGGGATGCGTGACAGATCATGTATTTCGATAAACGCCATAGCGTGAGCCCCCAAATAGTGTCTTGAGCGGTTGGCCGCGATGCAAACTGGATATGCGCCACGCCCCCCCCCCGACCGGCTGATCCCAACACAGCGCATCACCTGGCACAGCAACATTCACGAGAATTTTCGCGCCAGCCGGACCACATTTGCCGGTCGGCCGGCATCAAGCCTGTCGGAGACACCGTGAAACTGGCCAAGAGCCTGTGAAAGCGCCTTTGCTTCCTGGCTCAATGCGACGCTTGCGGCGGTTGTTTCTTCCAATGCGGCAGCGTTGGTTTGGGCGGCACTGTCGATGGCGCGTACCGCGCTGTTGATTTCTTCGATGCCAAGTGATTGCTGTTCGACGGCCGTTGCAATGTCAGATATCTGTCCCGATGCGATCCCGACTTCTGCGATGATCTCTTCCAGTGCCTGCCTTGACAGCGCCACCTGTTCAACGCCTGTGCGCACGCTGCGGTTATTTTCTTCGATCACATCGCTGATTTCGCGCACGGCCTCTTGTGAGCGCTGGGCAAGCGCGTGCACTTCGGAGGCGACGACAGAAAAACCCCTTCCAACCTCACCGGCCCGTGCAGCCTCAACACCTGCGTTCAGGGCAAGCAAGTTGATCTGAAACGCAATGTCCTGAATGACCTTGACCACGCGGTTGATCTGGGCAGAAGCCTCGGTCATTGCGTTGATCGAGGCTTCGGTCTCGTCAGATACCTGGCGGGTTTTATCGACGCTCAGGCGGACCCTGCGCGTTGCTTCATCGGCGGCCTTTGCATTGACGACGACCTGCCGGATGCTGGTGGCGATCTGTTCCGCCGCCGCCGAGGTCTCTTCGATTGACGCGGCGCTGTCTTCGGCGCGTTTGGCCATGCTCAGCGACGAGGATTCAAGTTCCGACGAGGTTGCGGAAACGGTTTGCCCACTCTGCATGATCTGCCCCATTGAATGCGCAAGGGTGGTCAGTGCCGCGTTGAAATCTTCCTGCATTTGCAAGAAGGCACCTTGGCGGTCCCCTTCGATGCGGATCCCCAGATTGCCCTGCGCGAGCGCGTCGATGCTGGTGACGATATCGGCGATGTTTGTCTCTGTCGCTTCAAGCAGTTTGTTGATCACTCCGGCCAGCCCGGCAAGGCTTGCATCCTCAATCGTGGCTGACATCCGGTTTGAGAAATTCCCTGATGCTGCCTCACCCAGGACATGTTCCATTTCAGATTGGAACGTTGTGAAGGCGCGCAGGCGTTGGGCCTCTTGCGCGGCAACTGCCTCCCTTTCGCGTATGGCCTCAGCTTCGGCCGCGATCCTTTCTTCGCGTTCCTTTTCCGCCCTGAGACGTTGTTGTTCCTGCTCTTCCACGCTTGCCAGTGTCGCGGCCATCTTGCGGGCCTCACGCGCTGAATGGATGAATTTTGTCAGGCTGGTCGTCAGGTTCTTGAGCTCATGCAAATCCCCTTTTCGGGCATCGACCTCATCGTCCAGATGACCATTCGCCACCGCCTCAACAGCCTTTGATGCATATTCGATGCGCGATGCGATTTTGGTGCTGACGAAATACAATGACGCAAAGACCAGCAGAATATCAAGAACCACGAAACTCACGTCAAAGATCAGTTTCTGCAGATAGGTTTGCCTTTTGGTCGCCCAATATGCACGCAAGACCAGACCAGTATCGCGAGAAAGTTGCGTCATACCATCAAGGGCCTCGTTGGACAGGGCAAAAAAGGACTCAAAATCAATGGGGTAATCCACGCGTGCGTCCGGGGTGCTGCCTGCCATTGCGGCATCCAGTTGCGTCAGTACGGGCAGATATGACCCAAAATAGCGGTCACCGGCAGCTTCAATTGACGCGGTGAAATCTGACTCCACTTCGGCAACCCGCAGCAGGTTGCCTATCGTGTTCCAGGCGCTTGCCGCACGTGCGCTGTCTGCCAGAACAAGCCCCCGCATGTCAGGCGGAATTGATGTCCCGTTCAATGTCGCAATCGCATAATAGGTCCGTGCACGACCGCCAAATTCCCTTATTTCCCATGCCGCATCCTTGATCGATGCAAGACTGGAGGCGTTTGACGATGTCAGATTGTTATCCAGCAGCAGAAAGTTGGACAGCGACTTCAGTTTCAGAATTTCTGCTTTCAGTTCAAAAGGCAAATCCTTGGGGCGTGCATCCGGGCGGCGCGAGGCCGGCAGGGCGAGCATTTGGTCCACTTCGGCCCGCATCCCTTCGACGCCAGCACGAAGTTCCTGCGCCCTTTGCCGAAATTCGGCCTCCGTTGGGAAACCCCCAACCTTTGCCAATCCTTCGACAGCCTCATCAAACAACCGATTTGAAAGATCGCGTTGTTCCCGGATCAGGTCCACAAAACCGCCGGGTGCCGGATCTGGCAGGGATAAGGCAACCTGCGTGACACTACGTTCCAGGGAAAGGGCCACAGTGGCATCCGACCACAACGTGTTTGACCCGGCCAGCGCATCAAGCCGTTGAACCATTTGAAAGTCGCGCAGGGAATTATAGGCTTCCCGGCCATATTTCAAAATGCCAATCGAACCGATGGCGAGTAGAACGAGCAAGCAAGCGTTCGAAATTTTCATACCAGAAACCTCATTTTCCAAGGTCTATGGCATGGGCTTGCTTTAGATTTTCATAACGCCTTCACCGACCGAGCAAAGATTTTATACCCCCGCCCGCGGCTCAGAAAGGGGTGTCGCCTTGATTGCAGTTGCTTGCCGGGCCAGCTGCCGTTGGGGCCTGCGGCAAAACCTGTGTGATACATGTCTGCACATTACAAAGAAAAAGGGCCCCAGATTCCTCTGGAGCCCCCTAATTTCAGCCTGAGTTTTTCAATCCCCGTCAGCAACACCCGCGGCGCGCAGCCTTGCGCGGCGGGCGCGAAAGCTGGGCAGCACGATCAACAGCGCGGCAATGATCAAAAGGCCCAGCGTCATGGGGCGTTCCCAGATAAAGGAGATGCCGTCATACAGCTGCATGGAGCGGGCAAAGTTATTCTCCAGCATACCGCCCAGAATAAAGCCGATCAAAAGCGGGGCGAGCGGGTAGTCGGCGAATTTCAACGCCGTCGCACAGACGCCGAAACCCACCAGGATCAACAATTCGGTCGCGTTGTTCTGCCCGATATAGGCCCCCATCAGAGTAAAGAACAAGATAAACGGAATCAGGTAGTTACGCGGGATCGACAGGACTTTGGCGATATAGGGGATCAGCGGCAGGTTCAGGACCAGAAGCACAAGGTTGCCAATGAACATCGACATGATGACGGCCCAAAAGATCTGGGGTTCGTCGATCATCAGGCGCGGCCCCGGCGAGACATTGAGCGCAATCAGCGCACCCAACAGGATGGCGGTCGTGCCGGAACCCGGAATGCCCAGCGTCAGCAGCGGCACGAAAGAGCCGGTGCAGGCCGCGTTATTGGCCGTTTCCGGCGCGGCCAGCCCCTTGATAGATCCTTTGCCGAATTCTGCCTGTTCCTCTTTCGTTGCCAGGTTGCGCTCCACTGCGTAGCCCAGAAAGCTGGCGATCGTGGCACCGGCCCCGGGCAAGACACCGATGAAGAAACCCTGCACGGATTGCCGGGCGACGACAGGGGCGATGGCCCTTGCCTCGGCGCGTGTGATCCGCAGGTCCTTGATTTCACCTTCCGCACTTCCGGCGGCTTTGGGTTTGAGAACAAGGAACAATGCCTCTGGCAGGGCGAACATGGCCATTGCCAGGGTTATGAACCCAATGCCCGATTGCAGGTCCATGATCCCACCGGTAAAGCGCGGCAGATTGAACAATGCGCCTTCGCCTACGGTTGCCATGATCAGGCCCAGAACGGTCATGATCATCGCCTTGGCCACTTGGCCCGTACCCGCAAAAGCCGCAATCGCAGACAAGCCCACGACCATCAGGGCAAAATACTCAGCCGAGTGAAAGAGCAGGGCGACCGAAGACAGCATCGGTGCGAAAACCATCAACAAGAGCGCGCCAATGGTGCCGCCCGCAAAGCTGCACACCGCGGCAATGGTCAGCGCTTTGCCGGCCTTGCCCTGTTTCGCCATCGGATAGCCGTCGAAACTGGAGGCGACAGTGCCCGCCACCCCCGGCGCATTGAGCAGGATGGAGGACGTGGAGCCGCCAAAGATGGCACCGTAATAGACCCCGGCCAGCAGGATCAGGGCAGCCGATGCATCACCCATCGAGATCGCGATGGGGATCATGATCGCGATGATCGACATCGGGCCAAGGCCCGGAAGCATGCCGATGAACGTGCCGATCAGACAGCCTGCGATGACCATGAGAAGGTTCTGCAGCGACATCGCGGTTTGCAGACCGATCAGGATTCCTTCTAGCATATCAACCTCCCAGGAAACCGGGCAGCGGGCGCATGTAGATGCCAAGCACCTCTTGCACCAGATACCAGACGATCATCGTGGCAATGACCGCGACAACAGTCATCAAAACCCATTTACGTTCACCCAGAATGAACGCGCCAAAAAACAAGAATGCCGTGGTGGAAAAGATAAAGCCAACCGGGCGCAGACACAGCGCATAGGCAACCATAAGTCCCAGCAGCATGATCGCCTGACCCAATTTGTATTCATGCAAGCGGCGGTAGTCGATCTCGGCCTCTTTGGGCTCTGATTTCTCTATCCCGGACAGAATGACAAGGCAGGCGGTGATGGCAAGAATGGACAGAACCTTTGGAAAGGTGCTGGGCCAGATCGGGTTTCGCTTCATGAAAGGAGCGAGGCCGGCATCCATCGTGAACCAGGCCGTGTAGCCGTAGACAAGACAAATTCCAAGTAATATCAATGCGATCCAACGATCAAGTGCCATGGTATCCCCCCCGGCAGTAAGAGTGGCAGAGCGGTGGTGCCGCTCTGCCTCGGACCTTCCTTAGAGGAAGCCCAGTTTCTTCATCAGGTCGCCGATGACTTTTTCCTGATCCTCAAGAAAGGCTCTGAAATCCTCGCCGGGGTTGTGGATGTTCACCCAACCATTGCGTGCGCGTACTTCTTCCCACTCTGGGGTGTCATACATCTTGGCAATGGCGTCCTGGTAGGCCGCTGTTTTTTCGGCCGGCAGACCCGGTGCGCCGAAAAAGCCGCGCCAGTTGACAAAGCTCGTGTCGATGCCTTGCTCCATCATGGTCATGGCATCGGGGGCTGCGGGCACGCGTGCCTCAGAGGTAACGCCGATGATTTTGACTTCGCCGGCTTCCGCCAGATCAATCGCTTCTGAAAGGCCTGTTGAAAGGGCCGCGATTTCACCCGACAAGAGCGCCGCCATGGCTTTGCCGCCCGCATCATAGGGGATATATTTCACGCCAAGGGCATCTTTGCCCGCCGCTTCCATCACCATTGCCGCCACCAAGTGGTCAAGACCGCCTGGAACCGATCCGCCGCCGATTGCGGTGCCGGATGGGTCTGCGTCATATGCGGCAAGCAGATCCGCCATGTTGTTTACGGCGCTGTCTTTGCTTACCACGATCGCGGCATAGTCGCCGATGGTACCAGCCACCAGCGTCAGGTCACGGAAGCTCTGAGGAAAGACGCCTGTCAGTGAACGGATCACGATTGGCGTTGAATTGACCATCAAGGTGCCGTGGTTGCTTTCTGCGTTTTCAATCAGAAAACCGATGGCCTTGCCACCGCCGCCGCCCGACATGTTTTCATAGGACGCAGATCCTACAAGTCCGGCAGCCGTAAGCGCCTCACCGGTGCCCCGCGCAGTGCCATCCCAACCGCCGCCCGCGCCGCCGGGGATCAGGAAGTGGATGCTGTCCAGAACCTGGTGACCGCCCGCAAAGGCAGCGGGGCCAAAACCAAGAGTTGCGACCGCAGCCGCGATCAAGGCGCGACGGCCCATTTTCATCGTTTTCATTTTATTCTCCCATTTGGTAGCCGTTCTCCTCCCGGCTACGTTTGCGAATGTAATCATGCTAACCTGACACAAACCTGTCATATGCTCAAAAAAGGTCGATCCCTGCGATGAAATACCTGCTTGTTGAGGACAATCTGGAACTGGCCCAGGCGATCTGTTCGCGTATGGGGCTGGATGGGCATACGATTGATCATGCAGCAAAAATCAGCGAAGCGATGGATTTTGCACAGGCCGGGGAATACGATTTGATCCTGCTCGATATCATGCTGCCCGATGGGGATGGGCGCAGCTTTCTAAAGCAGCATCGCGCGGCGAAAAATGATACCCCAGTTATCGTTCTGACTGCGCGCAGTCAGGTTTCGGACAGAATCAGCATGCTCGATCTTGGTGCGGATGACTACGTCACCAAACCATTCGATCACGCCGAACTACAGGCCCGCTGCCGGGCTGTCTTGCGTCGCAAGACCGGTTCGGCGCAAACCATGATGCGGGTCGGCAATGTTGAATTTGATCCGGTGGGCGGGCATCTGACGGTCAGCGGCAATGTGATCAACCTGCGCAACCGCGAACTGCGGCTGTTGGAGCTGCTGATGAACGCCAAGGGTCAGGTTTTCTCGAAACAAAAACTGGTGGACCGGTTGTTCTCATATGATGACGATGTCTCTGACAATGCGATAGAGGTCTATATCGGCCGCCTGCGCAAACACCTTGAGGGATCATCGGTGCAAATCAAGACCCTGCGCGGATTGGGCTACAGGCTTGATCATGACTGAGGATGTTCTGGTCTCCGGATCGCTTCGAAACCGGCTTGCCATGATCCTCACGGGTGGCGCGGCCGTGCTGGCGATCGTGATTTTCGTCGTCGTCCGCGGATATGCGGCACAGATTGCGCAAGAAGGGCAGGACAACATCCTCAGCGCGTCTGTTTCATCAATTCTGGACGCTGCGGTCTTGCGCGATGGCATGGTGGAACTGGACTTTCCCTATGCGTCCCTTTCGATGCTCAGTACCGCAGCCGACGACCGGGTATTCTATGCGATCTATGAGGATGGTGTGTTGTTGTCAGGCTATGCGGGGCTGGACATGCCGCAGCCGGGGCAAACCGATGAAAAGACCTTTGCTTCCTTGCAATATGACGGCGCGACCGTACGTGTGGCCACAGGCACACGTATATTGATCGGGGCGGATGTGCCGCGCCAGGTATCCGTATCGGTGGCCCAGACCCAAGATGCGCTGTCCGAGACCCTGAACCGGATTTCGCGCAACGTTGCCGTCTTTGGCGCGGGGTTCTTTGCGCTTTCCACAGCGCTGTCGTTCTGGGCCACATCCACCACGATTGGACAGCTTAGCCGGCTGACGAATTCGGTAACCCGCCGTGGCCCCCAGGACCTGAGCCCCTTTCGCAAGCCTGTCCCCTCAGAGATGGTCCCGCTGGTCGGATCGCTCAACAGTCTGATGTCCCGTCTGGACCAATCGCTCAAGCAATCCGAAGACTTTATCGCCGAGGCGGCCCACCGCATGCGCACGCCGCTGGCCACGGTGCGCTCAAACGCCGAGGCCACGTTTCAGCGCGTCGAAAACCCCGAGAACCGGAATTCGCTGCGCTCCATGATGCGTGCAATTGACGAATGTTCCCGTGCCGCCGGACAGCTTCTGGATCACGCGATGGTCACCTTTCGCGCCGAAAACCTCGACCGTGAAACCGTCGATCTTGAAGAAATGCTGCGCGAGCTTGTTCTGCGGATGACCCCCGTGGCAGAGTTGCGCGATGTCGCCCTGCACCTTGAGGGTGGGGTACCTGCGCTTTTGACGGGGGATCCGGTCTTGCTGCAAAATGCGTTTCGCAATCTGATCGACAATGCGCTGAAATACGCGCCACCGGATACGACGATCGTCATACGTGTCCACAATGACCCGACCCTTGCGGTGGATGTTCTTGATCGCGGGCCGGGCTTTCCCCCCGATGAGATTGACCTGCTTGCGGGGCGTTTTGTGCGGGGCAGTGACACCAAGGGCCGTATTGGATCGGGGCTGGGTCTGACGATTGCACAGGATGTGGTGTTGGCGCATGGCGGGGCATTGGTGCTCTCTAACAGATCGGAGGGCGGCGCATGCGCTACTTTGCAGTTTTAATCCTGGCCTTGTTGCCGGTGATCGGGCAGGCGCAAGTCTGGGAGGACCGCAAGGTCTTTGGGGCCGCCACAGCGCCCCGAAACCTGCAGATCTTGTCTAGCACGGACACGTCCTTCTTTGCGCCGATCATCGAAAGTTTCATCGCGCAGCGTGCTGATCTTTCGGTCGAATACCTGGTGACGGGCACTGCCGAATTGGATGATGTCTTCCGGCAAAACCCGGACCGTTTCGATGTGGTCATCTCAAGCGCGATGGACCTGCAACTGAAACTCGCCAATGATGGCTTGGCCCAGCGGCTTGATGGCCTGTCCCATCCCGAATGGGCACAGTGGCGCAGCAGCCTGTTTGCCTTCACGACCGAACCTGCGGCCATCGTCATCAACAACGCCGCTTTTGCAGGGCTTCCGGTCCCGGCGACCCGGCAGGATCTGATCGAAGTCCTGCGCGCGAATGCGGATATCTTTGAGGGCAAGGTCGGGACCTATGACGTGCGCCAATCCGGACTGGGCTATTTGTTCGCCACCCAAGATGCGCGTGCCTCTGAGACCTTTTGGCGTCTGATGGAGGTGATTGGCAGTCTGGATGCGCAGCTCTATTGCTGTTCGGGCGATATGATAGACGACCTGGCGCGCGGGCGCATTCTGGTGGCCTACAATGTGCTGGGCAGCTACGCGCGCGCACGCGCAGAGACCGCGGATATGCTCACGGTCATTCTGCCGTCCGATTTCCCCACAACGATGATGCGCACCGCCTTGGTGTCCAAAGCCACGTCAGAGCCCGCATTGGCAGAGGCCTTTGTGGGCCACCTGATTGATCTGCAGTCGGCGGGCGCGGCAGAGGATTTTCCATTACCCTCTCTTGGGGCTTTCCAGGATACGACAGGGCGGTCCTCCATCAGTCTTGAGCCTGCGTTGATGACCTACCTCGACAGGCTTAAACGGCAGACATTCATCCGCGAATGGGAAAGCGCCATCATCCAAGGGCCATGACACACCAACCGTCCAAGGTTGTTCCGTCCGCGAATGCCGCTGTCCGCAGGCGCATATTAGCCCAAGGAATACAGGCCGCGCTGATCACAGCCGCCAAGGATGGGCGCGGTCAGCGAAGGGTCTAGGTTCAGTCGGCCGCGCTGCATTTATAACTGGCCTTGGCCAGCCATTCTGGGCTGACCTCGATACCCCAGCCGGGCGCGTCCGATACAAAGGCCTGACCGTCAATGATCTGGTAGGGGTCATTGACGAACAATCCGCGCTGCCATGGGTAGTAGTCATCCCCCTCGATCGAAAACTCCAGATAGCGGCCCGCATTGGGCAGGGCGCGCATCAGGTGCATGGTGAACAGCGTCACCAGCGACAGGTTGGCGCAATGCGGGGTGCAGGGCAGACCGGCCTGCTGACCCATCCGCGCGACCTCCATGCTTCTTGCGATACCTCCCAGATAAAGGATGTCGGGCTGGATAATGTTCACCGCCTTCAGGGCGATCATCCGTTTCCATTGTTGCAGGTCCCAATCCTGCTCGCCGCCGGCGACATCAATGGACAGGCTGCGCGTGACCTGTGCCGTCTGCTCCAGCTCCCAATAGGGGCAGGGCTCTTCAAAATGTTCATAGCCGTTGTCCTCAAGCATCCCTCCCACCGCGATGGCGCGGGCAGGGCTGAAACCTGAATTGCCGTCCACCAACAGTGCAGCGGTCGGGCCCATGGCCTTGCGGATGGCCGGAATGATTGCTTCGGTGCGCCCCTGCCATTCGTCGCGGTCCTGACCGCATTCCGCACCGACCCGAACCTTGAAAGCATCGAACCCATAGGTGTCCCGCAGCGCGATCAGGCGGGCGGCTTCCTCATCGGGGGTGATGTCGCGCCGCATGGAAGAGGCATAGGCACGGATCGGTCCTGCAGTGCCGCCCAGAAGTTCGGCCACCGGCTTGCCCGCTGCATGGCCCCGCCAATCCCAGACAGCCGTGTCCAGCCCGGCCATGGCACGGTGCAGATAGGTGCCCGGATACTTGTGCTCGCGCAGCGGGATTTCCGCGATCACCGCTTCCAGCGCGTCCATGCCACGCCCCAGCGCCCAGGGCGCGACCTGACGGTGCAGGATTTCGCAGGTGATGTCGCTGTTATAGGTCGAAACCTGACCCCAGCCCGCAGTGCCATCCTCTGCAGTGATGCGCACAAAGCCGATGAGCGGGGTGCAAAACGTTTCAATCCGGCTGATCCGGGGGCCCGTATCATCCGCGCCACGATCATAGCTGACGGGAACGGTACCCGAACTGGAATAGGGCGTGCTCATGATGCCTCCCGCAAAATCAGATCGGCCGTGCGATGGGCCAACATCATCGTGGGCGCATTGGTATTGCCCGAGGTGATGTTCGGAAACACCGAGGCATCCACGACCCGAAGCCCTGCGACGCCATGCACCTTGAGCTGCGAACAAACCACAGCGCCTGCGGGGTCATCGCCCATGCGGCAGGTGCCGACAGGGTGAAACACCGTGCCACAGCGTTCGCGGAAATCGGCCAGGATCTGGTCAGGCGTCATCCGCCTGAGATCGGGGTCCATCGCGCTCTTGACCAGCTTGCCCAGGGCGGTGGTGTTGATCATCCGCTGGCACAGCTGCCCGCCTGCGACCACCTGTGCGCGGTCCTCTTGGGTAGAGAGCGAATTCGGGCGGATCAGCGGCGGTGCCTCGGGGTCATTGGCGCTGATGTCTATGCGCCCCCGGCTGGTGGGCCGCGACGGCTGAAAGCTGATGATGAAACCCGCAAAGGGGTCGGGCTGGACCACGCTGCGCTTGCCATTGGGCGAGGTGGTATAGGTGACCGGGTTGAAATAGAGCTGCTGATCGGGGTGGGCCAGCTGCGGCGATGAGCGGAAGTAGCCGCCGCATTGGTTGACCGACAGCGACAGCGGCCCCCGCCGGGTCAGCGCATATTGAATGGCTGCACGCAGCTTGCCGTGCCAGGGGCGCAGCACATTGTTCAATGTGGGCTCTGTCGCGCGGAAATAATAGTTGATGCCAAGGTGATCTTGAAGGTTGCCGCCGACATGCGGCGCATCCAGCAGCGGGGTGATGCCAGACTGCTTGAGCACCGCCGCAGGGCCAATGCCCGACAGCTGCAATATCCGCGGCGAGGTCACCGCACCGGCAGACAGGATGATCTCGCGCCCGGCCCGCAGGGTTTCACGGCGGCCCTGCCGGCGCAGCTGCACTGCGCTGGCGCGCGTGCCGTCGAAAATGATCCGTTCCACAAGGGCACCGGTCATCAAGGTCACATTCGCGCGCTTCAGCGCAGGGGCCAGAAACGCGCGCGCCGAATGCATCCGCCGCCCGCCACTGGTGTTGATCTGATAAGCTGCGGCCCCTTCGGGTGTGCCGCCGTTGATGTCATCGGTGGACGGCAGGCCAAGTTCATCGGAGGCCGCAAAGAAATGCCTGTTCGCGCGGTGAATCTGGTCCGAGACATCCTGAACATGCAGCGGGCCACCCCCCCTGCGAGAGCCATCGGCGCTGACCTTTGTTTCGATCGCATCATAGGTTTCGCGCACTGCCGCCCAATCCCAGCCCGCAGCGCCAGCCGCGGCCCAATCGTCAAAATCCCGTGGCAATCCGCGCGCATAGACCAGGGCATTGATCGCACCTGACCCGCCGACCACCTTGCCGCGCGGCCAATAGCCCTTGCGGCCTGCCAGCGCCGTTTCGGCTTCGGTTTCGTATTTCCAGTTCACCGCCGGATCAAAGAAGGTCTTGCCATAGCCCAGCGGCAGCGCGATCCAGGGGGACCAGCCCGCCCCGCCGGCTTCCAGCACCAGCACCTTGTGGCGGCCCGATGCGCTGAGGCGTTCCGCCAGCACACATCCCGCAGAGCCTGCACCGATGATAATGTAATCGTAATCTGCCATGATGATCCGTCGCCTGCCCAAAATGCCTTTGGAAAACCAAACCGAAAATACGGGTGAATTGCCAGAGCAAAGTCACCGGTGGCTGGCAGTTTTGACGCCCGGCGCAGACCTTGTTTTCGAGGTGCATGATCATCTCGTCTGCCTTGCCCTGGCGGTTGTGTATTGGACAAAAATGACCAATTCGGACGCGGGCCTAAATTTCCCCTAATCGGTTTTCCAATGGGGTCATGCCAATTCATAATCTTTTGAAACGTATCATCGTTTCGGGCGTCTTCAAGTAAAATGAAAATGTAAATAGTACATAATAACATGCGGTTAATTGATCCTAATAGGATCTAAATATCCTAATGAAAGTCACAAACTTTATGCCTAAATCCTATTCAGGGTCACATTTATGCCCTTTTTCAAAGTTAATCAGATTGGGAGCAAAAAAGTGCAACCGTAAGAGTATGTACTAAAAACCGATCCGATTATCGTGACAGGCAAAGACCGATATGACAAAGACATCCGATCCAAGCGTCCGCAACACAAGCGTCACGCGGACCAGACGGTACCCGGCATCTTGCAAGAGGCTGGGTGGATCGGTGGCGGCTGATCTGTCCGGCGGACGCGGGTTTCACCGCGCGCGTCGTGTCAACGAAGGGCGGGGCAGTGCCCGCTCTTTTGTCGTTTCAAGGGATCGCAGTTTGCCCGCAAATGCATCGTCACGCGGCGGTGTCGCGGGCCAACGTCATGTGATGACAAACGGGGGCACGGATGCCTGCCGGACTGGCCGCGACATCTTGCTGGTTTCGAATTCGAAAATGGGAAACTAAAAGATGGCCATTGTAACAAAAACCGTAGATGCAATTTACCTCGGTGAATTCGGCAACATGTCGGCTAGCAACACTGCTCGTGACGCAGTCGAGGGTGCCTATGGGTCCCTCTCCGGCGGGACGCGCTCCCTTGGCACGGTGCAGGATCTGACGGTTACGGGTAACGAGGACTTCTCGCCCAACACGTTCGATAACGACTTTTCCGTAGATCGGAATTCGACAACGCAGGGCATCGCCGAAGGGTCTGGTCCGCGACAGCAACTGACCTACGCGAACACGAATCGGTTGGTGACGTTCCAGACGGCCGATGGCGGGTCTTTCCAAGCTAACATGAGCATTTTCCAGCTGGCTGACGGTTCAGTCTACATGATGGAAAATCCG
>JAFMGZ010000010.1:0-42614 GCA_017854855.1 Sulfitobacter sp.
GCATGCACGCCAAGGATCTTTTCACGGCCCTTGATGTCGGGGTTGCCGACAGTCACCTGGCGGTCGAAACGACCGGGGCGCAGCAGGGCTGGGTCCAGAACGTCCTTGCGGTTGGTGGCGGCGATAATGATCACGCCCTCGTTGGCCTCAAAGCCGTCCATCTCAACCAGCAACTGGTTCAACGTCTGCTCGCGCTCGTCGTTGCCACCGCCGTAGCCTGCGCCACGGTGCCGGCCCACGGCGTCGATTTCGTCGATGAACACGATGCAGGGCGCGTTTTTCTTGGCCTGCTCGAACATGTCGCGCACACGCGATGCACCCACACCCACGAACATCTCGACAAAGTCGGAACCAGAGATGGTGAAGAACGGCACGCCTGCTTCGCCCGCAATGGCACGCGCCAGCAGTGTCTTACCGGTACCGGGAGGGCCCTCAAGCAAAGCGCCCTTTGGGATCTTGCCGCCAAGCCGCGAGAATTTCTGCGGATTGCGCAGGAATTCCACGATCTCTTCCAGCTCTTCCTTGGCCTCATCAATGCCGGCGACATCGTCAAATGTGACGCGGCCATGCTTTTCCGTCAGCATCTTGGCCTTGGATTTACCAAAGCCCATGGCCCCGCCTTTGCCGCCACCCTGCATGCGGTTCATGAAATAGATCCACACACCGATCAGCAGCACGATGGGCAGCAACGACATCAGAAAGGTCTGGAAACCGGACTGCTGCTGCGGACGGGCCTGCATCGGCACATTGTTGTCGATCAAAAGATTGGTGATTTCTGCGTCCTGCGGCTTGATCGTGACATAGTCAACGCCATCCGACTTGCGAAAGCGAACCTGCTCTCCGTCCAGCGTGACATTGCGCACAGCGCCGCTTTCAACATCACCTACGAATTCGGAATATGTGACCTCATTGCTTTGCAAATTGCCACTTGAACCGCTGAACAGGTTGAAGAGCGCCAGAACCAGCAGCATCAAAACAACCCAGAAGGCGAGATTGCGAACATTACCCAAGGAAAGTCTCCTAAATATTTCGACCATGCCTCTCACGACATGACCTTTTTACACCGCGTTGGTGCCTACGTCCTTAAGATAGAGATGATGCGCTCAGGTTCAATGCGATAATAGTGCGGCAAATAGCGTATCGGGCCCATCCTCAAGCTCTGCCTGCCAATTTTGTCCAAATCCGGCAAGCGGTGCCGAGATCAGCGTATCCCCCGACCAGATTGACGGGGTCGACAGCAAAACCACATGTGGGCGTCCTGTCGCGCGCCAATCGGGGCATTGTTCCAGCCCGTCCTGCCCCAATGCCCGCACGCGCAGGTCTGGCCCATGTGCGGCGGGTGCTGAGGGGATCAGCCGCCAACGACCGTCCCACAGGGCATCGGTATGCGTCACCATATGGCGGACGGCCTCATATTCACGAAACACCCACAGCCGGGCGGCGATCCGGCGAATGTGGCAGCCGTCCAGCGTACCGGCCTGCCCCTTGGACAATGCCGCGCGCACTGTGGCGACTGCATTGCGCCGTGGGCCGTGGTCTGACCCGCTGACCCAGCTGACCGCTTTGACAATCAGCCGGCGCTGGATTTCATCGGGTTGCAACCGCAAGATCGTCTCATCCAGCACAACGGCACCTGAATTGATGGATGTACATTGCTTGGCCGCCAGAAACGCCTGCCATTCCAACGCGCGCCGTGCCTCGGACAGATGTTCCGCGACTTCGGACAGCGCATCTGCGTCGATCCCCAAATCAGACAGAACCTCCAGAGCTTTGCGGGCCTTGATCCGGTCAAAGCGTTCGTCCTCGTTGCTGGGATCATCGATCCATTCGATATCATGCGCCTCAAGGTAGGCCTGCAATGTCTTGCGCCGGGTGCGCAGCAAGGGCCGCACCCAGACGATACCGTCGCGGACACTGCGGTGCTGCATGCCTGACAGACCATCGACACCGGCACGCCGCGCGATCCGCATCAGGACCGTTTCGGCCTGATCATCCACAGTATGGCCCACCGCAATGGTCGTGATTTCGTTTTCGCGGGCCCAATCGGCCATCTTGGAATACCGTGCATCCCGTGCGGCCTGTTGCAGATTGCCCTTGCCGCTCCAGTCTTGCCAGACCAGCGTGTCATGCTGCACACCGATCTGATTGCAATGCCGCTCCACGGTGGCGGCTTCGTCGGCGGCTTCCTTGCGCAAACCGTGGTTCACGGTGACCGCCCGCAATTCGATGTTCTGAACCTTACAAAATTCGCTGAGCAGGTGCAAAAGCGCCATTGAATCGCTGCCACCGGATACCGCGACCCCCATGATCTGCGGGGGATGGGGCAGGAAAGCCTCTGAAACATATTTCGGGAGGCGTCCGGGCATGGTCAGCTACAGCCAATCATATTGCGTTGCTCGGTGGCCTGTGCGGCGGCAGCATCGGTGGGAAAACGGACACCGACCTCGGCCAGCGTCACGCAGGCCTCTTGGGTCTGGCCCAGCTTACCCAGCGCGCGGCCCAGTTCAAAGAGCGCCTGTGGTGCCATCGGTCCTTCGGGGGCACCGCTAAAGCTGGCCAGGAACGCCCGTGCCGCCTCGCGGATATCGCCCAGCTGGCTTAGTGCGTCGCCACGGCGCAATTCAGCTTCGGCCGCTAACGGACCACCCGGATAGGTCTGATTGAAGGTCGCAAAGAGGTCAGCGGCGGTGCGAAAGTCACCAGATGCGAGCGCCTCCTGCGCCCGCTTGAAATCGGCCTCTTCGCCCACAGCAAGGGAGGCTTGGCCCGTTGGGGTAGAGGGCGCAGTCAGCCCCGCCGCCACGGACGTCTGTTCCGCACCACCCAATGTCGTGGTCTGCCCAAGGTTCGATACATCGCCGCCCTCAAGCTCGACCAGACGGAATTCCAGATCCCCGATCCGCGTCGTGCCATCGGCGACGATGCGGTTGATGCGGTTCTCCAGCTCTTCGGTCTTGGAGGTCAGGCGCTGCAGCTCGCTCTCCATGGTGTTGACCCGGTCCAAGACGGACGCACCCGCAGTGCTGACACCGGCACCGCCAGTTGTGGACAGTTCACGCCGCAGTTTTTGGACCTCGACAAAGAGCATGGTCAGCTCCTGCCGGACATCCGCAAGCGTCTGATCGGCCTGCGCCTGATCGGTTTGCGCCAAAGCTGAAATGGGGCCGACCAGCAGCCCCACAATCATAGCGAAAAGAAAACGTTTTTTCATTTTTCCTTGGGTCCTTAGCTTGTCAGGCCTCCGGCCAGAACAGTAACCGCCCGGCGGTTTTTGGCGTAACAAGCTTCATTTGAACAAATTTCGATCGGGCGTTCCTTGCCATAGCTGACCACGCGCAGACGCGCAGGCGACACACCCTGCGACACTAGGTATTCCTGTGCGGCATTGGCGCGCCGCGCACCTAGTGCAAGGTTGTATTCGCGTGTGCCCTGCTCATCCGCGTGACCTTCGATCACGGCCTGATAGTCGGTATTGGCCATCAGCCACTGCGCCTGTGCGGCCAATGTGGCCTGCCCAGTTGGCGTGAGCGTGGATTGGTCCACATCAAACAGCACCCGGTCACCGACGGATTGCTGAAAGAAGGCCGTTGAAGTCGGGTCATTCGCGCTGCCCGGCACGATGCTGCCGTTCACGCCCGCACCATAGGTGCCATCCGCGCCCAGCCCGTCAGAGCCAAAGCGATTTGGGTTGGTACAGGCTGTCACGGCCAAGGCCGCAATCAACAGGCCGCTGGTCATAAATCGTTTCATTTAGGGTTCGCCTCTTGGTGTGGGTCGTTTTTCATTATGCGGCTGCCTTATCACATGCAGGGGTTGTTGGGAACTCTCAGCTGAACTGCGCCGCCAGATCACTGCAAAGGGGACCATGACGGATCAGATCCGCCCGAAGGTGTGGTCACCGGACGCAGGTTGCGGCCCGAAATATCAACGGAATACAGGGTCGAGGAACCGCTGGCCCCTTGGGTTTCGCGCGCAAACATGATCACGCGGCCATTGGGTGCCCATGTGGGACCTTCGTCAAGGAACGATGCTGTGAGCAAACGCTCTTGTGAGCCGTCAAGGCGCATCACCCCGATGTGGAAACGGCCCTTGTTCTGTTTGGTAAAGGCCACCAGATCGCCGCGCGGGGACCATACGGGCGTGCCGTACCGCCCCTCGCCAAAGGAAATGCGCTGCGCCTCGCCGCCGGTGACGGGCATGACATAAAGCTGCTGTGTGCCCGATCTGTCGCTTTCAAACACGATCCGCGTGCCATCCGGCGAATAGCTGGGCGCGGTTTCGATCGCCGGGGTATTGGTCAGCCGCAAGGATTGACCCGTCGTGATGTCCATCGAATAGATGTCGGTATTGCCGCCTTGGGTCAGCGAATAGACAACCGTCTGCCCATTGGGCGCAAAGCGCGGGGCAAAGCTCATCGTGCCCTCGGCACTTTCCAGCACCCGGCGCTGGACCGACCCGATATCCAGCACGTAGATGCGCGGAAAGCCGCTTTCATAACTGGTATACAGCACCCTGTCCCCCGAAGGTGAGAACCGCGGAGCCAGCACAATGGCGTTAGAATCAGTGAGGTATTGGACGTTGGCACCGTCATAATCCATGATCGCCAACCGTTTCTTGCGATCATCCTTGGGACCGGTTTCAGAGACATAGACGACGCGGCTGTCAAAATACGGCCCCTCGCCGGTGATGCGGGTGTAGACGGCATCAGCCACCTTATGCGCCATGCGACGCCAGCCATCCACCGTGCCGGAAAACTGCAACCCGCTGCCCAACTCCGCCCCCGAGAACACATCATAAAGGCGGAACTTCACGTTCAGGCTGTTGCCCTCGACCGAGACTGCGCCGGTCACAAGAGCCTGGGCATTGATGGCTTTCCAATCGGCGAATTGCACGGGTGCATTAAAATTCGTCACCGAAGAAATATAGGAGGTGGCCGGAATTTCCCGGAACAACCCCGTGCCGATCAGATCAGCGGCAACCACACGTGCCAGATCGTTGGCCATTTGCCCTGCCTGCGCATTCTCTGGCTGGAAATTGGGCACCGCAAAGGGCAAAGGCTCAATGATCGCCTCGTCAATGATGATCCGCAGCGGTTCTTGCGCCTGCGCCCCCGTGGTCAGGGTCGCGCCTAAGATCACGCTCAGGCAAAGCCAAATGCTCAAAAACAACGGTCTCATGTGATCTGCATCCTTTCGGGAATGGTCTGGGCGGTAGTGTCGCGGGTTTGGGCCGACGTTTTCAGGGGAATAATAGCCGTCCCCGCACCGTCTGCGCCGGTGAGCCTATGCGCAAGAGCGCGTCTGGGGATCATGCTGGCCTGTTTCATCTCATTCCCATCTTGCGCGGATCAAAGGTCATTTCGATGCTCTGCCACTGGCCAAATTTCTCTGGCGGCAGGTTAAATCCACGCGATCCGCACAGGATAATCGCCCGGCGCGCCGAATCAAATACCCTTCGCGCGGCATCATCTGATCCGCCCGATGCGCTGATCATGCGGATCGTGTCATTCTGGGGCGTACCGTTCTGGTTCATGCTGACGCTGATCACCACGGTGGTCCCCAAACTCTCGGTGGAAAGCGAGCCGATGTTCCAGCATTGCGAAACGGCGACGCGCAACGCGTCCTTCTCTCCGGCAGAAAGCGGCGGGCCGCTGGGGGCCGCAACCGGCTGCTGCGCCGCCGAGAGGGCCGCCAGAACATCGTCATTGTTCACCGGTTGCGTGTTGGCCTGTGCTGCTGGCTCAGGATTTGGCGTGTTCGGGGTCTGCGGTGCGGGGGCGGCTGCCTGCTGCACCGGCGGGGCTGGCCTGCGCCCGGGCGGGCGGGCGGAGGCCGCAGGGGACGCTGTCGCTTCGGTCACGATCTCGGATGTGGCTTCAGGGGGTGCCGTGGCCTCTTGGGTTTCGCGCTCCACGGTCTCACCCGTGGTGTCGGGGGCGATGGCCTGTTGCTCTACCGGGTCGGGCGTGGCTTCGGGGTCGGGCTGTGCGACAGGCTCCGGGGCTACACGCTCTACCGGACGGGGGGCCGCTTGCGGTGCAATCTGCGGCACCAAGACGGCAATATCGCCCACCGGCTCTTGCAACTCGGGGGGGGTGTCATCGACCCTTGTCTCGGGCGGTAGTGCCTGTTCTGTGACAACGGGCGCGGCATCCTCGGGGGGCGTTTGCGTTTGCAACGGGGCGGGCTGTTCAATGGCCCGATCCGGCGTCGAGGTCACGTCGGGCTGCTGCGGGCTGACCTCGGGATCAAGGGGCTGTGCCACCTCTGTCACCTGCTGGGGCGGCTGTGCTGCTGCGACCATGGCATCAAAATCAGCCCCCGAAATGACGGAAACTTCGGTCATCTCAAAGGGTTCGGGTTCGGGTGTGAACAACCCGCCCAGCAGCATCCAGCCAATCAGCGCCAGATGCCCCGCCCCAGAAATATATTGCCCTATATGCAAGGGTCAGTTCCCCGATGTATCGCTGCCATCAAGCGACGGCCCACCAATGTCTGTCACCAGACCAATATTGGAAAAACCACCCGCATTCAGCGCCCCCATCACCTCCATCACAGACGCATAGGGCACAGCCCCATCCGCCCGTAGGAAAACCCGGTCACTGGTCCGCTCGGCGGCGATGCCGCGCAGCCGCGTGACCAGCTGGCCGCGCTCCACCGGCGTGGTCTGGATCTGCACCTCACCCTGCGCCGTGACCGTCACGGTCAGTGGCTCCTCTTGTTCCGTGGGCAAGGCACCAGCAGCGGATTTGGGCAATTCAACGGGCACCCCCACCGTCAACAACGGGGCCGCCACCATGAAGATGATCAGCAAAACCAACATCACGTCCACAAAAGGGGTTACGTTGATCTCTGCCATCGGCTGCGCACGGCCGCGCCTGCGCCCCCGCCCGCCGCCTGATTGCTTTTTGATGCCACCCGCGCCCATGGCTCAGCTGTCCAACTGACGGCTGAGAATGGTGGCAAATTCATCGGCAAAGGCTTCTTGCGTACCAATCAGCCGCTCACTGTCCGCGTTCAGCTTGTTATAGAAGATCACCGCCGGGATCGCCGCCAGCAGCCCCAGCCCCGTGGCCAACAAGGCCTCGGCGATGCCGGGGGCCACAACAGCCAGGTTGGTGTTTTGCTGCTCTGCAATCTCGATAAAGGCATGCATGATCCCGATCACCGTCCCGAACAGACCAATGAACGGGGTAGAGGATCCGACCGTGGCCAGCACCGTCAGCCCCTTTTGCAGCCGGTCTGCCTCCTTGGCGATGGCTACATCCATGCTGCGGTCAATCCGCGCGGTGGCCCCGGGGATCAGCCCGCCATCCTCGCGGTGCGACCGCCGCCATTCGCTCATGCCGGCGGCAAAGACCTTTTCGGACGCCCCCTCCGGCTCGGCACCGATCTGGTCAAACAGACCGTCCAGCGGCTCTCCTGACCAAAAGGCGCGGTCAAACCTGTCGGCTTCGGCCTTTGCGGCCCGGTACTGGATCGTCTTTTGAATGATAATGGACCACGACCAAAAGGACGAGATGACCAGCATGACCATCACAAGTTTGACCGTCAGCGTCGCACGCGCAAACAATCCCCACATGGAGAAATCAATCTCCTTGGCCAATGCCAGCGTCTCTGCTTCCATAATCCCGCTCTTTTTTGCGCCGCACAGGGCGGCAAACTGCCTCTCGGCCCCTGTTATCGAGGCTCATTTGAGCAAAATCTATCGAAGAACAAGCGCGAAAGCTAGGGGATTGGCGTTATTGCGCCGGATCAATCAATTGTGAGCGAAGTTTTGCTGGCAGGCGCGTGGGCTTGCCCGCGGTTGTCATGCAGACGGCCGTCACCTTGGCACGGAAAATGACGTCATCCCCCAGCAGGACCTCCTGGTCGAACATCCATCTCACCGCCCCCTTGGCGTGATGCGTCGTGCGCACCTCCAACCTGTCGCCAAACCGCGCGGTTCCCAAATAATCGGCCTCGACCCGGGTAATCACAAAAACGATATCCTCATCGCGCATGGCGCGTTGGTCCACGCCCAGGATCTCGACGATATCCGACCGGGCGCGCTCGATATATTTGAGGTAATTGGCATAATAGACGATCCCCGCCATATCCGTGTCTTCATAAAAGATACGTACCGCAAACCTGTGGCTCATTGGGTCACCTCGATCCGCGCCGCCAACCGCAAGGCATGCGACGCATCGCGCGCCGCCACGGGCAGAACCGGATCATAGGCGGCCCGGATCAATCCGGCCACATCCGGACGCAAGACCGCAACCTCGCCCGCCACCATCAAAGGCGACTGATCCTGAAACGCACTGTCCGACCACAACAAGATAGACTGCACAATCTGGCTCAGCGCCAGCGTCTGGGCCGGCACATCGCTCAAATGCTTGTCCATGCATAAAAACACGAAACAGGCCTTGATGGCCCCTTTGTCATCAAAACGGAAAAACCGGTACTGATTGGCCCCCACCTTCTGCAGCCGGCCCACCAAAGGGGCCAGATCCGGCACCAACCGGTCCATTCCCGGCACCTCCAGCAATTCGGCCCAGTCGGTGAAAAAGAACATCATCAGGTTCGACCCCAATTCCGCATCCATCTCCCCCATATCATGGCCCGCCAATTGACAGGTCGTATCAATGGCAGCTTTGACCACGGCCAGCGTGGCATCATCCACCCCAAAGACCACCGGGCAGATCGGCCGCCCCCAGCGCGCAAAAACAAAGCTCCCATCCGCCCTGGTGAACAAATCCTCAATCTCTACCACATCCATCTTCATCTTGCCCTTAAACTCACTTCCAACAGCTCACCCAAACAAATCGCTCTGCCCCTTGGGCGGTGCCATCCCCAAATGCGTCCATGCCTTTTGCGCCAACATCCGTCCACGCGGCGTGCGCTGGATCAACCCCTGCTGCAACAAGAACGGCTCAATCACCTCTTCCAGCGCATCGCGACTCTCTGACAGGGCCGCCGACATGGTTTCGATCCCCACAGGCCCGCCCTGATAATTCTCGGCAATCAGCCGCAGGTAACGCCGGTCCGCGCCGTCCAGTCCCAGGTGATCCACGCCCAGGCGGGTCAGCGCCATATCGGCCAGCTCCCGGGTGACACGCCCGTCGCCCTCGACCACGGCAAAATCCACCACCCGGCGCAACAGCCGCCCCGCGATCCTGGGGGTGCCGCGCGCTCTTTTGGCGATCTCGCGGGCGCCACCTTCATCCGCCGGGGCCCCCAGTTTGCGCGCATTGCGGTCAACGATGATGAACAATTCATCCTCGGTGTAGAACTGCAACCGGGTCGGGATGCCAAAGCGGTCGCGCAGCGGCGTCGTCAACAGCCCCATGCGCGTGGTGGCCCCCACTAGCGTAAAGGGCTGCAATTCGATCCGCACCGTACGCGCCGCAGGCCCCTCGCCGATCACCAGGTCCAGCTCGAAATCCTCCAACGCCGGATAGAGCACTTCTTCAACCGCCGGGTTCAGACGGTGGATTTCGTCGATAAACAACACATCGCGGGCTTCGAGATTGGTCAGGATCGCGGCCAGATCGCCCGCCTTGGCCAGCACCGGACCCGAGGTCATGCGAAACCCGACGCCCAACTCGCGCGACATGATCTGTGCCAGGGTCGTCTTGCCCAAACCGGGCGGGCCGTGAAACAGCGTGTGATCCATTGCTTCGCCGCGCTGTTTGGCCGATTGGATGAACACTGCCAGATTGGACCGCGCTTCCGCCTGGCCCACAAATTCCGCCAGCATCTGTGGCCGCAGGGCGCGGTCCACATCCTCGGGCAGCGGCTCTGGCCGCAAGGTCGGGTCACTATCGGTCACTGTCTATTCCATGCCAAGAAAGCCCAACGGGCTTGATAAGAACCACCCTAGCCCTTTGGGGCCAGAAGTTTCAACGCGGCGCGGATCAGGTCGGGGGTCGTGGCCCCTTCCATCTCGCCTGCAGCCTGTGCCACGGCACCGGCCGCGTCTCCGGGTCCGTACCCCAGATTGCTTAGCGCCGACAATGCCTCGGCCTGCGCCGAAGACCGCGCGGCGACGGGGGCGGGCCGTTTCGGCGGTGCGGCCGGTTCCAGCACTTCGGCCTCCACCTCGCCCTGTGCCTCGGCCAATGTGCCCGACATCGCCATGACACCCGGTGCCTTGTCCTTGAGGTCCAGCACCACCCGCTGTGCGATCTTGGGGCCCACACCCTTGGCGGCCTTGACCGCATTCCAGTCACCCAGCGCAATCGCCCGGCTGACCCCATCGGGGCCAAGCGTGCCCAGAATGGCCAGCGACGCCTTGGCCCCCACCCCCTGTACAGAGGTCAGCAGGCGGTGCCATTCCTTCTCCATCAGTGTTTGAAAACCAAAAAGCTGCATCAGGTCCTCACGCACAACCAGATCGGTGAACAGCGCGGTGACCTCGCCCACGCCGGGCAGGCTGGCCAGGGTGCGGTCAGAGCAATAGACCAGATATCCCACGCCGCGCACGTCAATCAGCACATGATCGGTTGCGCGGTATTCGATACGACCTGTGATCTTGCCAATCATGCGCCTGCCTTCGCAATCGCCATGGCCAGCGAACTGGCCCCGCCGTGATGGGCATGACAAATCGCAATCGCCAGCGCGTCTGCGGCATCGGGCCCTGCGATTTCAATCCCCGGCATCTGCATCCTGACCATATGCGCCACCTGCACTTTATCTGCGTGGCCCACGCCCACGACCGTTTTCTTGATCTTGTTGGGGGCATATTCCCCCACCGGCAATCCCGCCTGCGCAGGCACCAGCATGGCGATGCCACGCGCCTGGCCCAGTTTCAACGTGCCGGCCCCGTCCTTGTTCACAAAGGTCTGCTCAACCGCCGCCGTCATCGGCTTGTAGATCTCAAAGACCTGCGTCAGCTGGCTGTGCAGGGACAACAACCGCTGTGCCAGATCGGTCCCCGAAGACTTGCAAACGCCGTTGGCCACGTGAATCATCCGGTTTCCCAGCACATCAATCACCCCCCAGCCAAGGTTCTGAAGCCCCGGATCAATGCCAATTACCCGCATATGCGCCTGCCTTGTCTCAAATTGTTGCTTTTTTGGTGCACTAGCACGAAACGCGAACATCCGCCAAGCTTTTCCGCAAAAGCCGCAAATTTGCCTTGTTTGGCGCAATGCTGCAGCTGCGGCGTCGCTTTCGGATGGCGAACAGCCGGAAACAGCTGCCGACCTTGCCTTACTTTTTCCATATTTCATTGCCCTTTTGCGCCAGTTGCGACCTATGCAAAAAGCGCAGATCAAACATGCGTATGCTGCGCTTGCGAAACCGCAAATGCCCCCCTATCTGCCCCTCAGGTCGCCGGGTGAACCGGCTTAACTCATCAACATAAAGGACGGCCCAAATGGCAGCTTTTGACACCTCTCGCCCCGCATACGGTTCCACTTCGGCCGTCTCGGGTTTCTTTGCATTCATCACACGTGCCTATGGCGCGGTCGTGGCTTGGAATGATGCGCGCGTTACGCGCAACTCATTGGCAAAACTCTCTGATCGCGAACTGGAAGACATCGGTCTGGTACGCGGCGATATCGACTCCGTCGCACAGACGGCATTTTTCCGCTAAATCGCCCTTGGCATGAGCTGACAGATCACGGAACACCTGACGCATTGATATCTATGATTTCAGGCAGCGTCGGGTGGGTCCCTGCATCTTAAAACAGCCCTTGCGACACCAATATCATGTAAAAAGCCGCGCTCTGAACATCAGATGCGCGGCTTTTTGTTGCACCACAGGTACACCGGTACATATGTCCTTCCCTTCCAGGAAGAACCACTCGTAAATCTTATCTCAGGATCGGGCCCACCACCTCTGCCAGGGCGTGGGTCAGCGGGTCGATTACCAATACCTTGGCACCCGCCTGTTCAAACACCGTCCCTTGTTCAAGCATCTTCAGCCGGCTCTTGTAGCTCAATGGGCCAAGTGCCGCCAGAACGAAGCCCTTGAAGCCAAAAAACCCGATTGCCACAAGAACCAGAAACTTCAACCTGCCCGAAGAGACAGCTGCGACCCGGCGCTTGGGCACTGCCGTCAGCAGTCCATCATGGCTGACAACGGTCGTGTACCCTTTGGTCATATCGGCATGTTTGCGCCCCAACGTCTGGATGCGCTTTGCAAACTCAGCTTGAGTTTCAACCATGGCAGCGGTCCTTCACTAACAAACGGCCCCCACCGTCGTTAGTGAATAGATATCCAGTGAATGTGTCGAAATCTGGGCAAATCGCCCCATTTAGCGCCAAATTCAGTGAAAACTGCTGTTATTTTTGTAGTGTCAGCGTCGTCCAGTCAACAATGCTTTCGCGATGCACAAGATTGACGCCATTGCGTGCATAAACCTCGATGACCTCATCGGCCTGTTCGTTCAGGATGCCAGACAGAATCGCATATCCGCCGGGCTGCAGTGCTGCGGCCATATCCGGCGCAAGCGCGATCAGCGGCCCTTTTAGGATATTGGCGAACACCAGATCAAAGGGGCCCGCTGCGGCTAGGTCCGGATGATCGAAACCTGCCGCTTCGACGCAGGCCACCCGCCCCTCCAGACCATTGGCCAGCACATTGGCGCGCGCCACGTCTACCGCGACCTCGTCGATATCGCTGGCCAGCACGGTCTGCGGCCAGATCCGGGCCGCCGCCATGGCAAGCACGGCCGTGCCACAGCCAATATCCGCCACGTTTTGCCCCGCAAAGCCTGCATTGGCCAAACGGTCCAGCGCCCGCAAACAGCCCAGCGTGGTGCCGTGGTGGCCGGTACCAAAGGCCATAGCCGCCTCAATCAACAAAGGCTCGCAGTCCTGCGGCACCTTATCCGCATCATGGCTGCCATAGACAAAAAAGCGGCCCGCAACGACGGGGGCCAGTTCGCGGCGCACATGGGCCACCCAATCCGTCTCGGGCAATTCGGAGACCACGAATGGTTTGGCCCCCATGGCAGCGGCCAAAACCGCCAATGCGGTATCATCGGGCATGGCTTCGAAATAGCCGCCGACCTCCCACAGACCGGATCCGTCTTCCATCTCGAAGACGCCAACCCCAGTGGGCTCCGGCTCAAGCCGCTCCATCGCGTCGCCCAGCGCATATGCCGCGTCGCGTCCCGTCAGGGTGGTCAGTGCTGTAAAAGTCGTCATGGCTGTCTTCTCCGATGTCAGTCAGGGGTCGGGTAGGCCCGCGCGGCCGCGGGGTCAAGTGGGGCATCCTGCGGGCCACGCAGACCCTTGACATAGAACCAGCCCCAGGTGGCTGCGATCACGCCCATCACGGCACCGGCCACAGCCTGGCCATAGATTACCCCGGTTGCCCCGAACCACCCCGCCAGCAAGGCCGCCGCAGGAAAGCTCAGGATGCCGTCCTTGGACCAATTCACCAAGGTGGACCAGGCAGGCCGGCCCAGGTTATTGAAGGCCGCATTCGATACAAACAGCGCCCCGATAAAGACAAATCCACCGACCCCCACCAGCGTGAAGGCCCCGATCACATCGCGCCCGACACCCGTCAGCCCAAAGGCCGCAATCACATGCGGCGTCGCAATCAGCATCAAACCCCAGGCAACCAGCGTATAGATCAGGCAGAAAAGCAGGGCATTGCGATAGGTGCTGCGCACACGGTCCATCTGGCCCGCCCCGTAATTCTGGCCAAAGATCCCGCCAATCGCCCCCGACAGCGCAAAGACCCCGCCAAAGACCACAACCGTCAGCCGCCCCACGACCGCCCAAGCCGCCATCGCCTCATCGCCATAGCGCGCCATGACGATGGTCAGCAGGTAATTGCCCGCAGGCGTCGACATCTGCGTTGCAATCGCAGGGCCCGCCACCACCATGAATGGCCCCGCGATATTGCGCATTGTCCGCAAACGGGGGCGTTCGACCAGCTGCATCTGGATCACCGCGAAATAGACCGCAAGCGCCAGCAGCGCAAAACGAAACAGCACCAACCCATAGGCCGCACCGTCCAGCCCCAGCTCCATCCAAAAGATCAGCACCGGATCGACCACCATCAGAACCATGCCAGAAAATAATGTGATATACATCGCCTTGGCCCCATAGCCATCGGCGCGCAATGTTCCAGACAAGACCAGCGCCGCAGACATCGGAATAAGCGAAGGAATGGTGATCCCCAGATAACGCGCCGCAAGCCGCGCGGTTTCCCCTTCGGCACCGGTAAATCCCACCAATTGATGCCGAAAGCCCACGATCAGCAGGATCACAAAGGTCAATATGCTGACAGAGATGACAACAGCCGCCCCCGCTTGCCGTCTGGCTTGGTCACGGTTGCCCGTCCCGATGCTGCGTGAAATCACCGCCGTCGCGGCAATCATCAGCCCCACCGCAATCGAAACCGAAAAGAACTGCACCGCATAGGCAAAGCCGATGGCCGCCACCAGCTGCGGCTGGCCCAGCTGGCTGACCCAGAACAGGTTCGCCGCATCCACCAGAAAAACAAAGGTGATGCCCATGGCCCCGGTGGCGGTCATCCGCACCACATGGCCCATGGTGCCGCCCGTCAGAAAGCGGCCCTGCGCCATCCTTTATGCCGCCGTCTGCGGCAGACCCGCACTAAAGATCGTCTCATTGCCCGGTGCCGGATGGCGCGGGATCAGCATCGCCAGACACAGCGAAACCCCCGCCATGCCCGCCGCCAAAAAGAACACCGCCGCCGGCGAAACAAGCCACAACAATCCCAGCACCACAGGCAAAAAGACGGCCGCGATATGGTTGATGGTAAAGGCCACAGCAGCCGTGGGCGCAATATCAGCCGGATCCGCGATTTTCTGGAAATAGGTCTTCATCGCCAGGGCCAGACCAAAAAACAGATGGTCCAGCACATATAGAACCGCCGCAACCACCACGCCCCAGCCCAGGTAATAGACCCCGCCATAGCTCAGAAAGACCACGATCAGGCCGATATATTCAAAGCCCAGGGTGCGCCTTTCCCCGAAATATCCCACCGCCCGGCCCATCAGCGGGGCAAAGATTATATTGGCCACCAGGTTGATCAGATACAGGGTGGTGATCTGATGCACCTCATAGCCGAAACGCTCGACCATCATGAAACCCGCAAAGACCACGAAAACCTGCCGCCGTGCACCGCCCATGAATTGCAGCGCGTAATACAGCCAATAGCGGCGGCGCAGCACCATCCTCTTGTTCTGCGGCGTCGGTGCCTCGAATTGCGGGTAGGCGACCATGGCAAAGATCGCAATCGCCACGGTAACGCTGCCCCCCACCATATAGACGATGTTATAGGACAGCCCCAGCGTCTCCCACATGGCGATGATCGCCAGATAGGCCAAAAGCGTCGCAAACGACCCCGCCGCCATCAGCCAGCCCAACATGCGCGGCGCATCTTCGATCTTGAGCCATTGCAACTGCAGGGACTGGTTGACCGTCTCGTAATAGTGAAACCCGATCGAACTCAGCATCGTGATGGTCAGGATACCGCCCATTGACGGAAACCAGGCCGTCAGCGCCGTCGCCACGCCCAACAGCACCAGCGCAACCAACCCCAAAACCTGTTCACGCACAAATATGATGATCGCGATCACACCCACCGCCAAAAAGCCCGGAATCTCGCGGACCGTATGCAACAGCCCGATGTCAGAGCCATCAAAATCGGCAACCTCAATCACAAAATTGTTCAGCAGCGCCGACCAGACATTAAAGGCAATGGGCATGCCCAAAGCCATCAGGAACAACAGGGCCACAGGCCTGCGCCAGAAGGGCAGTGCCTTGGCACCTTCAAGAGTGATATAATTCGCCATACCCCACCCTTACGCCTGCCAAAAGCAAAAGACGATACGCAAAAACGCACCGGTTCCTGCCTCTTTTTGGCTCAAAATACCTCAGCACCACGGCCCCAGCCACACAGATCATCCGCGTTCAACCCGACCAAATCAGACAGTCGGGCAAAACACGGCAATCGCGTCAATGACTTGGCCGGTCCCGGTGGCCAGAACCGCCGGGCGCATCCTCTTTCAGTAGAAACTCTGCGGATCAATATCGACCGCCAGCCGCATCTCACCCTTCAGACGCACCTGTGCCACCCATTGTGCCAGCGCCTCCTGCAAGGGCGCGCTTTTTTCGGCCTTGACCAATAATCTGACCCGGTGCCGGCCGCGTACCCGCGCGATGGGTGCGGGTGCAGGCCCATAGACCTGCGCCCCGATGCGGCGCAATGGCCCGTCCTGGCGCGCCAGCAGATTGCCTGCATCAAACACCTGCGCCACATCCGGGCCCGACAGGATAATCCCCGCCATGCGCCCATAGGGCGGCACGCCCGCCTGTTTGCGCTCGGCCGCTTCCGCAGCCCAGAAGGCCTCCTCGTCACCGGCCAGAATGGCCCGGATCACCGGATGCTCTGGCTGATATGTCTGCAACAGGGCGGTGCCGGGGGCTTCGGCACGGCCCGCGCGGCCTGCGACCTGGCGCATCAACTGAAAGGTCCGCTCGGCGGCGCGCAGGTCAGACCCCATCAGCCCAAGGTCCGCATCAATCACCCCCACAAGGGTCAGATTGGGAAAATTATGCCCCTTGGCCACCAGCTGGGTGCCAATGACGATATCCGCCGCGCCTTGGGCAATCCCGGCAATCTCGGCCTTGAGCGCGCGGGCAGAGCCGTACATATCCGAACTCAGGGTCGCAATCCGTGCCTGCGGCCAGATCGCTGCTGCCTCCTCTCCCAGCCGTTCGACGCCCGGCCCCACGGGGGCCAGCTTGCCCACTGCCTCACAGGCGGGACAGGCCTCAGGCATCGGTTTGCTTTCGCCGCATTGATGGCAGATCAAGCGTTTGAGAAAGCGGTGCTCGACCATGCGCGCATCGCAATGGTCACAGCCAATCTGATGCCCGCAGGCCCGGCACAGGGTGATCGGTGCATAGCCGCGCCGGTTGATGAACAGCATCGCCTGCTCGCCCCTCTCAAGGCGTTTGTTGACCTCCGCCTGCAGGGTCGGTGACACCCAGCGGTCGCTGGCCAGCCCTTCGCCGCGCATGTCAATGGCCCCCATCGTAGGCATCACCGCCGGACCAAACCGCGAGGTCAGTTCCAGACGCTGGTATTTTCCCGCCTCGACATTGGCCCAGGATTCAAGCGACGGCGTCGCACTGGCCAGCACCACCTGCGCGCCGCAGATCGCCGCCCGCAGCACCGCCATGTCGCGGGCATTGTACAAAACCCCCTCTTCTTGCTTGTAAGAGGTATCATGCTCTTCATCGACCACGATCAGCCCCAGGTTCTGATAGGGCAGGAACAACGCCGATCTTGCCCCGATCACCAGCTGGCATTGCCCTTGGCCGACCATGCGCCAGATCCGCCGCCGCTCTGTCATGGTGGCACCCGAATGCCATTCGGCGGGCTTGGCCCCGAAACGCTCCTGCACGCGGGTCAGAAACTGTTCTGTCAGTGCAATCTCCGGCAATAGAACCAGGGCCTGCCGTCCCGCTTTCAGGGCTGCGGCCACGGCTTCCAAATAGACTTCGGTCTTGCCCGACCCTGTCACACCGCGCAGCAGGGTGGTGGCATAGCGTTGCGCGCGCACGCCCTGGGCCAGTGCCGCGGCACCCTTGGCCTGATCCTCGGTTAATGTCTTGCTAGGCAAATCAGGGTCCAGCCGCGCAAAGGGCAGATCGCGGGGGCTGTCCTCTTCGCGCACCACCCCCTGCGCCACCAACCCCTTGACCACAGAGGCGGTGACCCCTGCCATTTCCGCCAGTTCCTTGAGCGTGAAGGCCAGATCACCATACTCATCCAAAGTCTCCAGCACCCGCCTGCGGGCATCAGTCACCTTGTTGGGCTGGGCATCCCCGCGCCGGTAGATCTTGCGCATGGAGGGCGGATCGCCCAAGCCCGGCGCGCGGGTCGCCAGACGCAGCATCGCGGGCAGCGGGGTCAATGTATAGGCAGCCGCACGGGTCAGAAAGGTCTGCATCTCATCGCGCATGGGGGCCGCATCCAGCACCCGGATGACATGGCGGAT
The DNA here is from genome assembly GCA_017854855.1 of Sulfitobacter sp. GTDB lineage: Bacteria > Pseudomonadota > Alphaproteobacteria > Rhodobacterales > Rhodobacteraceae > Sulfitobacter. The sequence goes on from JAFMGZ010000010.1 coordinate 17,984, forward strand.
CTTGCTTAGGTCATAATCGCCCTTGCCCGGCCCCCAGACCACGCCCAGCACCTTGCGCGGCCCCAGCGGAACCTCGACAAATGCACCCAGATGGCAGCCCCCCTCGGGCGCACGGTAATCCAGCGCGCGGCCCAGCGGCTGCGTGCTCAGAACGGCGACCAATGCGCCATGCTCAAAGAAGTCAGGATGGCTCACCAAAGGGTCCGTCCGGGCAAAGGGGTTCAGCCATGCCAGATCACAAGCGCCGCCCAAGATCAACGTCCCCCGCCCCCGCGCAAGGATTGCGCGCCGTATTTCAGGGGCAGGCCCCGCCGTGACGGCACCAGCAGTCTTTGACCCGCGTCCATGACACCCTGAGGCCACAAAATGAAAATTGACCGCCTTTGGGGGCAGATTTCCGATCTGCACTGTGCTAACAGACTGCAAACAGCAAGAGACTGATATGAGCAGCAATCCAAAAATAGATGACGCCCTGCGTGAGGCGATCATTTCAAAACCTGACGTGATTCTGGATGACAACGATGTCATGCAGGCCCTGATCGCTGCCAATGAAAAGGCGATGGGCGGCAATATCGTGGACCTGCGCGGCATCGCGATGGAGCGTCTTGAATCCCGGCTGGACCGGTTGGAAGACACCCATCGCAGCGTGATCGCCGCCGCCTACGAAAACCTTGCCGGCACCAATCAAATTCACCGCGCGATCCTGCGCATGCTCGATCCGATCGAATTTGAACCCTTCCTGCGCGATCTGGGCGGCGATGTTGCCGATATCTTGCGGGTGGATGCGGTCAAGCTGGTGTTGGAATCAGTCCAGAATGACAATGACCCGGCCGTGAACCGGCTGGGCGAGGTGCTAAGCGTGGCACAGCCGGGCTATATCGATGACTACCTCAGCCAGGGTCGCGGCAACCTGCCCCGGCAAGTGACGCTGCGCAGCATCCAGGACGGATCGGAACATATCTATGGCGAGAAAGCGGATTGGATCCGCTCAGAGGCCTGTCTGAAACTTGATTTCGGCTCTGGCCGCCTGCCCGGTCTGCTGGTGCTGGGGTCAGAGGATCCGCATATGTTTGGCCCGCAGCAGGGGACCGATTTGCTGGCCTTTTTCACCGGTGTGTTTGAGCGGGCCATGCGCCGCTGGCTGTCTTGAGCCGCGCCCAGCAGGCCGCCGACATCGGGCTGATCAGCCCCGCTGCGCGTGACGCATTGCAAACCTGGCTTGAGCATCAGCGCGCCTTGAAAGGTGCCGCTGAAAACACCATCACGGCCTATCAGGGCGATGTGGCCGATTTTCTGGCCTTCATGACCCATCACAAGGCAGCCCCGCAGGGGTTGGGCGCATTGGCCAGCATCTCCATTACAGACATGCGGTCCTGGATGGCGCGCACGCGCGGGCCAGACGTAGGCCCCCGGTCGATGGCCCGCAAACTATCGGCGGTCAAGGCGTTCTACCGCTGGCTTGCGGAACGCGAAGGGTTTGAACCCACCGCCGTGCTGTCGACCCGTGCGCCGAAATTCCCCAAGAAACTTCCCCGCCCGCTGGCCATCGACGCCGCCAGGGCGATGATCGACTGTGTCGAAATTCAATCTGACCGCCCCTGGGTGTCGGCCCGCGATGTGGCTGTGCTGACACTGTTGTGGGGTTGCGGCCTGCGGATCTCAGAGGCGCTGGGTCTCAAGGGGCGCGATGCGCCGCTGGCCGACAGTCTGCGCATTCTGGGCAAGGGCGGCAAGGAACGGGTCGTGCCCGTGCTGCCTGCGGCCCGCATGGCGGTCGATGCCTATGTGCGGCTTTGTCCGCACCCCCCCGAAGATGATGCCGCGCTTTTTCGCGCGATCCGGGGCGGGCCGCTTAGTCCGCGCGCGATTGCAAAGGTCATGGCCGATGCGCGGATGCAGCTGGGCCTGCCTGCCACGGCCACCCCACATGCCATGCGGCACAGCTTTGCCACGCATCTTCTGGATGCGGGCGGCGATTTGCGGACGATACAGGAATTGCTGGGCCATGCCTCGCTTTCGACCACACAGGCCTATACGGCCGTGGACACCGCCAGGCTGATGGAAGTCTATAACCGCAGCCACCCCAAGGCTGGTTAATATATAATTAACAACAACTTAGCGCCCTGAAATTGCAGCGCGAATGCAATTTTGCCCATGGGCAACTTGGCCCTGCCGCGACGCTGAACCGCGCTAGCGCCCCAGCTTGGCCACGAAACTTTGCGCGGCAACAGAGGGGTCCGCCTCGCCTGCCGCAACCTCGGCACTCAATGCCTCAAGCGCGGCTTTGGCTGCGGGCTCTTGCAGCTGCGCCAAGAGCCTCTGTTTGACATCCTCCAGGAACCAGTACCGCGCCTGATCTGCGCGGGTCTGTTCCCAAAAACCGTTGGCGCGCCGCCATTCGGTCAGGGTCTGCATGGTCTCCCAAGCGGTCTCCAGCCCGTTTTCCTCCAGTGCGGACACCGTCATGGCACAGGGGTATCCCTCGGGGTCCTGGGGGCGTTTGCGCATCAGCCGCAAGGCACCGGCATAGTCAGCGCAGGTGCGCGTGGCGGTGGGTTTCAGATCACCATCCGCCTTGTTGACCAGAATGATATCGGCCATCTCCATGATGCCGCGCTTCACGCCTTGCAATTCGTCGCCGCCCGCCGGGGCCAGCAGCAACAAAAACAGATCAGACATTTCGGCCACCACGGTTTCGGACTGGCCGACGCCAACGGTCTCGATCAGGACCACGTCAAAACCTGCGGCCTCACACAGGCGCACCGCCTCGCGGGTGCGGCGTGCGACGCCCCCCAGATGGGTCTGGCTGGGCGAGGGCCGGATAAAGGCCGCCGTTTCCCGGCTGAGCAGATCCATCCGCGTCTTGTCACCCAGAATGGAGCCGCCCGAACGTGACGAAGACGGGTCAACCGCCAGCACCGCCACCCGCAGCCCCTGGCGGATCAGCATCATGCCAAAGCTTTCGATGAAGGTAGACTTGCCAACCCCCGGCGTGCCCGAAAGCCCCACCCGCAGCGCCTGGCGGTCCTGCGGCAAGGCGGCCAATAATTCCGCGGCCAGAACGCGGTGATCGGCGCGGCCTGATTCAACCAATGTAATCGCCCGCGCCAAGGCGCGCCGTTCTCCTGCGCTGACGCGCTCTGCGAGGTCGTGAATATCCATGGGCTATGTTTTGCGCAGGGCTGCGGGATTTGTCCATCCCCCGGCCTTGGCCTTGGCGGCCGTTTGACAGATAACAGCCCCATGTCAGACGCCTTGCCCATTGATGCCGTCCTGCCGCAGGTCATTCAGGCCCTGCGCGACCACAGCCGCGTTGTCCTGCAGGCCCCACCCGGTGCGGGCAAAACCACCCGCGTGCCCCTTGCAATGCTGGAGGCGGGGCTGACACAGGGCCGCATCCTGATGCTGGAGCCGCGCCGCCTGGCTGCGCGGGCAGCCGCCGAACGCATGGCCCAGACCCTGGGTCAGGACGTGGGCCAGACCGTGGGTTACCGCGTGCGAGGCGCATCGGCCATCGGCAAGGCCACCCGGATCGAGGTCGTGACCGAAGGTATTCTGACCCGGATGTTGCAAGACAATCCCGATCTGCCCGGCGTCGGTGCCGTGATCTTTGACGAATTTCACGAACGTTCCCTCAATGCCGATCTGGGCCTTGCCCTTTGCCTTGAGGTGGCCGCGGCACTGCGCGATGATCTGTTTCTGGTGGCCATGTCCGCCACGCTGGATGCAGGCCCCGTGGCCGAACTGATGCAGGCCCCGGTTGTCACCTCCCAGGGCCGCAGTTTCGATGTCACGCCCCTGTGGCTCGACCGGCCCAGAGGCAAACAGCGCATCGAAGAGGCGGCCGCCGATCTGGTCTTGAAAGCCTTGGCAGAGGCCGCAGGCTCCGCCCTCGTCTTTCTGCCCGGAGAGCGCGAGATCCGGCGGGTTGAAAGCCTGCTGCGGCCCCATCTGCCCGCAGAGTGCACCCTTGCGCCCTTGTTCGGGGCCATGGATTTCAAGGCCCAGCGCCAGGCGATTGCGCCCGCGCGACAGGGCCGCAAGATTGTTCTTGCGACCTCGATCGCCGAGACATCCTTGACCATCGAAGGCATTCGCATCGTTGTGGACGCAGGTCTTGCACGGCGCGCCCGCTTTGATCCCGCCTCGGGCATGTCGCGGCTGGTCACGGAAAAGGTCACTCGCGCCGAAGCCACCCAGCGGGCGGGCCGGGCGGGCCGTGTCAGCGAAGGGGTGGCCTACAAGCTTTGGACCAAGGGCGAGGAAGGCGCGCTGGCCGCCTATCCCCCCGCCGAGATTGAGGTGGGCGATCTGAGCGGCTTTGCGCTGGAACTGGCGCTTTGGGGGGCGGATGTGGCAGAACTGGCCTTTGTCACCCCGCCTCATGAAGGACGGCTGGCCGAAGCGCGCAGCGTGTTGCAGATGCTGGATGCGCTGGATGCGCGCGGGCGCATCACCGCCCATGGCCGCGCCCTTGCCCGTCTGCCCTTGCATCCGCGTCTGGCCCATATGGTCAGCCGTGGTGGTCCGCGCGCAGCGACACTGGCCGCTTTGCTGGCCGAGCGCGACCCGCTGCGCGGCGGCGGTGCCGATCTGTCGCAGCGCATGGATGCCATCGACGGCAAAGCCGTGCCAGCCGAGGTTCACGCCCCCACGATTGCCCGCATCCGCCAAGAGGCAAAGCGGCTGGGCCGGGGTCAGGCAGCCAAGGGGCCAGATGGCATTGGCCAGCTTTCGGCCCTGGCCTATCCAGACCGCGTGGGCCTGCGCCGCAAGGGCGATGCGCCACGCTATGTTCTGTCGGGTGGCAAGGGCGCGGTCCTGCCAGAGGGCGACGCGATGGCAGGCGAGCGGCTGCTGGTGGCGACGGATCTGGACGGTGATCCGCGCGAGGCCCGCGTGCGGCAAGCCGCCCGGCTCAGCGAGGCGGAATTGCGCGCGCTCTTTGCCGATCAGATCGCATGGCATGATCTGTGCCTTTGGTCGCGCCGCGAGGGCAAGGTTCTGGCGCGCAGGCAAGAACGCTTTGGCGCGCTGGTGCTGGATGACAGGACATGGCCCGATGCGCCGGGCACCGCCATTGCCATCGCCATGCTGGACGGGGTGCGCCAGCTGGGGCTGAACCCCGCGCCGCCCGCCCGGCGTTTTCTGGCGCGGGCACGGCTGATGGCGGCGGATGTTCCCAGTTTTCCCGATTTCAGCGATGCCCACCTGATGGAAACACTGGAGCAGTGGCTGCTGCCGCATCTGTCTGGCATTCGAAGCAGTGCCGGCTGGAAATCCTTTGATCTGCTGCCCGCCCTCAAGGCGCGACTGGACTGGGATCAGCAGCGCGCATTGGATGCCGCGGCCCCTGCGCATTTTGAAACGCCTCTGGGCCGCAAGATCCCCATTGATTACGATGGCGCAGCCCCCCAGATTGCCCTGCGGCTGCAGGAATTATTTGGCGTGACGCGGCATCCGCAGGTGGCGGGCCAGCCGCTGCAGATCACGCTGCTGTCGCCCGGCCAGCGCCCAGTGCAGGTCACGATGGACCTGCCGGGTTTCTGGGCCAGCTCTTATGCAGATGTGCGCAAGGACATGCGCGGACGCTATCCCCGCCATCCATGGCCCGAGGACCCGACACAGGCCGACCCCACATTGCGCGCCAAACGGCGCGGCACCTAGAGGGTCAGGTATTTCGGGGCTTAGGCATTGCGGGCGACGCGTCAGTCGTTGTCGGTCAGCCCTGCCCCGGCCCCCGACAAACGTGACGCATCGCTTTCGGGCACCAGCCGTTTGGCCGCAAGGGCGGTCATCTGATCGGCAAGCGGCTGTGCGATCTGAACACGGGCGACGGGGGGGATCTGGGCAGGTTCGCTCAGGGTCATCTGCACCGTGATCATACCTGCCTGCGGCACCGCTGAGGTGGCAAAGGGCTGCGCCTCGGCGTAGCTGAGGGTCAGATCGGTTTCGGGCATGCTGCCGGTGGCCCGCGTGCCAGTGCCTGATCCTGACCCAGATTCAGATCCTGTGCCTTCGGTCAATGCGAGGAAGGCCAGCGGCAGCGACAGGATCGGGCCGTCGGGCAAGGCCCCCAGCGCATCCATGAGCGCCTTGTCAGAGCGTCCGGCGATCAGATGACACAGGGCTGCGCGGCCAAAGGCGCTGGCCTGCGCCGGTGGCGCGCCACCGCCAAGGGCGGCCTTGGCGGCCAGTGTCATGACCTCATTGGCCGAACACATCATGGCTGGAATACCGGCAGCCACCAATCGTCGGCATTGTCACGCAGATCGCCCGCCAGGGGCGCGCCCTGGCATAGGGTAATCCGGGTCCAGCGGTCGGATTTGGGATCGAACTTGGATGCGCCAAAGAACGACAGCTTGCAGCGCAGCATGTCGATGGGCAGGCAGGAGGTGGCAATCAGGTTGTCCTGAATTTCGGCATAGGGATAGCGCGCGCCCATCTGGACCCGTGACACAGCCAACGCATGTTCTGGATGCGCGGCAAGAAATTCCGCAAGGCTGCCCTGTTCGGACAGCAACGCCACATGCAGCGCCTTGATCCGGCGACCGATATCAAGGGGGCTTTCCAGCGCCGCGCCGTCCTCTTCAAAGCGCAGGCCAAGCCGGGGTTCTTGTTTGGCCTCGGAGACATACCAGAACTGGCCGCAATTTTCCGGCGCGTCATAGTCAGGGGTCAGCGCCCATGTGAACTGCGTCTCAATCAAGTCGCGCAGGGCCTGCAGTTTGCCCACAGGCGGGCAAAAGCCGCCAAAGGGGTCGCCCATGCAATCGGCCAAACCATCGACCAGATCGCCAAAGGGTTCGATGAACATGGCCGCCGTCAGTTCCTGTACGTCAAAACTGGCGTGCTGGATGCTGGTCATCGCGTGATCCAATGGCCGTTGCACGCCAAAGTCGAACCGGGCACGGACCCTGTCCCAGTCACCGCGCAGCGCGTCGATGCGCGCCTGATGGGCGGGGTCGGGCACGTTCCATTCGGCCAGATGGGTGGCGGCGCGGGCGGCAAGCTGGTGCAGGCGGTCCTGCTGCGCCCCCTCCAGCCGGTCAATGGCCCGGACACGGGCCAATGCGGTTTCCCGCACCAGCATCCAATTGTTCAGCAATACCGGATGGTTGACCAAAAACGGAGCCATGCCCAGCCCGGTCGAATTGCCAATCCCAAGGTGGCGTTTCAGCTGCGGATCAAGGCGGCCCTTTCCGGTATGTTCGACCAGATCATGGGTGAAATGGCGGATCAGCCAAACGGTCAGCATCTCGGCGGCAAAGGGGCCTTCGAGGCCCGTACGGCTGTCGATCAGGTTTCGGTCCGCGATGCCGAACTTGCCATTGCCATAAACGGCTGTCGTGCGCATCAGGTAGCCCACATCGCGGATCATGTCGCGGTCGGGCTGGCGGCCTGCGCGCAGGGCCTCCACCACATGGGCAAAGAGGCGCACGGATTTATTGGCACGGCTGAGGATCAGGTCGCGTTCAGTAAAGCGGGCTGCCTCTTGCTTGGGGGCGGCGGCGGTGATGCGGGCAATCTCTTCCTGGTCCGGCACGCCGTCATAAAGGACATAGGCGCTGTCCCATGCGGTGGCGATCACGCGGTCGGTGCGCAATTCGGGCGGCAGATCGGTAGAGACCGCGACCAGCGAATACACATGCCCGCCCAGATCAAGGCTGTAGACCGCATGGCCGAAACCATCCTCTGACATCTGCCACACAGGGCGTGTGACGGTTACATTTTCAGCCGCCAGCCGGCGCATCAGGCTGCGCAGGAACGACAGGCGCGTGGGGAACATCGCGCCCATACGGGCAAGGCGCATCACCTGTGGCGGGCTGCGCAGATCGGTCTGGGGCGGGATCACGTCATCTTTCATGCCGCACCAAAGCTGGTCTCGTAAAACCGCAGCCAATTGCCGCCCATGATGCCTGCAACCTCGGCGCTGGACATGCCCGTGGCCTGCAAGCCGGTGCGGATGTTGTCAAAGTCGCGGTTGTCGTTGAACCATGAGGGCATCGGAGGAAAGCCTGCGTTTCCGGCGGAACCTTCGCCATAATCAATGCCCTTGGTCCAGCGGCCGACGCGCATCCATTCGACAACGCTGTCAGGCTGATCCTGACACAGGTCGGTGCCAATGCCGAGGTTCTCGACCCCGTAGCGGGCTGCGGCTTCGGCAATCATCTGGCTGAAGGCATCAAGCGTGCAGTCAGAACCGCCCGCAAGGTGATGGGGGTATACCGAAAAGCCCAACATGCCCCCTGCACCGGTCAAAGCCTTGAGAACATTGTCGGATTTATTGCGCAGGGCCGCGTGCCACCAATGCGGGTTGGCATGTGTGATGGCGATGGGACGGGTCGAATGGTCGATCGCCTCAAGCGTGGAGCGTTCGGCAGAATGGCTCATGTCGATCACCATTCCCACGCGGTTCATCTCGGTGACCACCGCGCGGCCCATGCGGGTCAGGCCGGTGTCGTCGTCCTCGTAACAGCCCGTCGCCAAGAGGGATTGGTTGTTATAGGTCAACTGCATGAAACGAATGCCAAGTTGATGGCATATCTCGACCAGTCCGATGTCATCCTCTATCGGGCTGGGGTTTTGAAAGCCAAAGAAGATCGCGGTGCGCCCGGTTTGCTGCGCCAGACGCACATCGGCGGCTGTCGTGCCTTTGAAGATCAGGTCGGGATGGTCCTCGAACCAGCGGTTCCAGCGTTCAAGGTTCAACACCATCTCACGAAAGCTTTCGTGATAGGCGATGGTCACATGCACAGCATCCACGCCACCCGCGCGCATCTGTTCGAAAATGCGCGGGGAAAAATTGGCGTATTGCAGGTTGTCGATCAGCGGTGTTTTCATGGCCCCACCATGGCCCGCGACGGCCCGCCGCTCAATGATGAAAACGACATCAAGGACAGGGACGCGCCACATCGGGCGGTGGCGCTGTTGGTTTGGTCCTGATCCTGGCCGGATCCGTCGCGATTGCGGCAGTGATGGCACAGGGGCCATGTTGGCGCATGGATCAGATGGATTTACGCAAGCGGCCTGCGTGCGATAGACCTTTTCTGCAGTCCCTTGAGAATCGGTGCCAGACATGAGCGCAGCGCAGCATACATCTTATGACGTCGTGATCGTGGGCGGGGCGATTTACGGCTCTTCGCTGGCCTGGTGGCTGACCTGCACCGCAGGATTTGCGGGCCGGGTTCTGGTGGTTGAACGCGATCCCAGCTATCGTTTTGCATCGACCAGCCATACGAATTCGTGCATCCGGCAGCAGTTTTCCAATCTGACCAATATCCAGATTTCCCAATTTGGCGCGGAATTTGTGCATAATTTCAGGCAGTTCATGGGCGGCGCGCCCGAGGTGCCAGAGCTGAGATTGCACAGTTTCGGCTATATGTACCTTGCCGATACCCCCGCCTTTGCCCAGGCGCTGAAACACAATCAGGCAATACAGCGCGCCGCAGGTGCCCAGACCCGCCACATGAGCCGCGACGAGATCGCAGCGGCCTATCCGTTCTACCAGTTGGACGACATCATCGCGGGCAACCACAACACCCATAACGAGGGGTATTTTGACGGCGGCACGATGTTTGACTGGTTCAAACGCATGGCCCGCCGCAACGGCGTGGAATACATCCATGACGAAGTCACCGCGATGGGCCTGAACGCCAAGGGCACGGCGGTAGAGACGGTCACGCTGAAGTCAGGTGCCGTGATAAGCTGCGGAACGGTCGTGAATGCCTCTGGCCCGCGTGCGGTGGCGACCTCGCGCATGGCGGGTATTGAACTGCCGGTTCGGCCCCGCAAGCGATATACCTTTGTGTTCGACGCGGCCCAGCCGCTGGCGCAGGACCTGCCGCTGACCATCGACCCCACTGGCATTCACGTCAGAACCGATGGGCGGTACTATATGGCCGGTTGCGCGCCGGACGATGATGTGGATGTGGCGTTTGATGATTTCAGTTTTGATCACAGTATTTGGCAGGAAAAAGTCTGGCCCGTGATCGCCACGCGGATCCCGGCCTTTGAGCAGGTCAAGGTCATCAACGAATGGGTCGGCCATTATGCCTATAACACCTTTGACCAGAATGCCGTGATCGGGCGTCACGGGATCGTTGACAACTTTGTCTTCATGAATGGTTTCTCGGGGCATGGGCTGCAACAATCGCCAGCTTTGGGCCGGGGGGTGGCAGAACTGATTGCATATGGTGAATACCGTACTCTGGATCTGACGCCGTTCAGCTTTTCCCGGCTGGAGCGCGCGGAGCGGTTTGACGAGAAAGCCATCATCTAACGCGCAAGGGAACAGGCGGTTTAGCGCCAACATTATGCCCGGTCAGGAAGGTCTGCGGCACGGGTTTCAAATGTGGCGAAAAGTGGAAAGATCTGCATTTCGGGGCCTGAATTTTTGGGCTCCGGTCCCTGTGCAAAGGCAAAACTGCGCGTTTTTCGCCGCCTCCAGCCAGTAGCTGCGATTTTTTCGCAACATTTTTCCTGCATCAAGGACGGCACGGTTTTGTGGCTTTAAATGATCGGCAGACCGATACTACCGCAGGTGGAACCTTGAAAATAAGGGGTTCGCGAGTGAACAAAGTGATATTGGGCGGCGATATTGAATCGGGCGGCGCGCCAGAATGCGAAACCGAAAGGCGTTAAACTTTGATCTTTCGAGCAAAAGAAGTGTTTTATCAGTTAATATCCAACCATATGCCCAAATTAGGCCACAAATAACTGGCATCAACGGAGCAAGAGAACAACTGCGCATTCACACCCATTCCGGGAAATGCGATACGAAACTGGAGAACGCAATGCAAATCCTGGCAGTAGATGACGATCCGATCATCCTTGAATTGCTGGAGCAATTTGTTCTAGCCATCGGTGGGCACGAGGTTACCACAGCCGAATCCGGCATGGCGGCATTGGAGCTGCTCGACGGTGATGAGAGCGGCAGTTTCGACTGTTTCTTGCTGGATATCCAAATGCCCGGAATGGATGGTATCGAATTGACGCGAAAGATCCGCGACATCGCGCGTTTTGCGGATACGCCGATCCTGATGCTGACCGCGATGACCGACAAACGGTACATCGACGCGGCCTTTGCGGCGGGGGCCACCGATTACGTGACCAAACCGTTCGAGGTGTCCGAACTGAAAGCACGCATCACCCTTGTTGAGGGTCTGGTCGAGGCGCGCCAGTCACGCACCCAGAAAATCCTGGCGACGCAATCCGCGCCATCAGAAGGCAATACAATCGAGCTTTATGAGCCCATCTCTATCTATGATGTTGATAATGTCATCGAATATATGGCCATGGAGAATTACGTATCGCAATTGTCGCGTAACGCGCTTTTTGGGTCTACGGCTTTTGCCTTTACCATTCGCGGTATCGAAACCTTCTATGCTGAAATGACCGCTTTTGAGTTTTTCTCATTGGTGTCGGATGTTGCCGAAGTCATCTCTGACACGTTGGAGGGTCGGCAATTCCTGATGTCCTATGCGGGCAATGGGACATATGTCTGTATCACCGAAAGCGGATGGCGGCCGGAATCGCGCAAGGTCATGGATGCTGTGAACCTGTCGCTTGCCACAACGGAACTGTTTGACAACAAGGGCAATCGCGTAGAACCACGTGTCAGCGCCGGTGATGCCGTGCGCCTGATCTGGAAGGCTGGCAGCTCTGTCATGGAGGCGGTTTCAACTGCCCATGCATCGGCAGAGGCGGCAGCGGCAGAACATGAATACAACAAACGTGATTTTTGGCATTTGGGACAAACAGCGTGAAAGACATACTTCCCGGCCTTGACCGGGTCAGAGACCGCTTTTTGACGATGCTCGAAGATCGTAAGACGAATATTGCCTCTCACGCGATTGCCGCCTGGGAGGCCGATTGCGTTGAGGACATCTGCGCGCATCTGGCAGCCGCGCAGTCGATCCTGCACCAGATTGCGGGATCCGCAGGGTCGCTGGGTTTTGCAGCGCTTGGCGATAGCGCCCGGCATTGCGAGAACGAGATTATTTCCCATCTGCAAAGCGAATGCGCAGCCCTGCCGGAATGTCCAGAGCAACTGATCCTGAATATGGATATGTTCCTGTCGAGCTGCAACGACATCCTGCGCACCCCAGCCTGACGCGGGGCCCTATCGCAAGGGCCAGTTGGCATTGACCCATTTGGCCAAGAACCATGATCCTCCTCAAGCGGTACGCTGAGGGGGATTATTTTTTGATTGCTGCCTTGATCTGTTCGCCAAGTTCCATGGGATCAAACGGTTTGCTGATCACCTCGGCCGCGCCGATCTTGCGCAGCTCTTCTTGTTCGTCGAACTGGGCGCGTGCGGTCATGAATATCGCAGGCACATCGGCCAGATGCGGCATCTTGCGCATGGCTTCGAGGGTCTGTCGCCCGGTCATGCCCGGCATCATCATATCCAAAAGGATCACGTCGGGCGTGTAATCAGCAACGCGCGAAAGCGCGTCTTCGCCGGACGCGCATTGTATGATATCGAATTCACCTGTGAGGCTGAGTGACATTTCTGCGATTTCGCGAATGTCGGCATCGTCTTCGACGTGCAGCAACTTGATCATCTTCTCTCCCGATCAGGAAGCCTCTCGCATTTCAGAAACTGCCAGTTCCTCGTTGCCAAGCCCCTGAGATATTGGAAGAACGAAATAGAATTCCGTCCCCTTACCTTCTCTTGTCTCGAACCCTATCCTACCTCCGAGGCTTTCTACAATAGCCTTGCAGATGCTTAATCCAAGTCCCGTACCACCTTTGGTTGCGCGATCGGAGTTCTGGAGGTCAGCAAAACGCTGGAAGATTTTGTGCTGATCGCCCTCAGGAATACCGGTTCCATGGTCTTTTACAGAGATTTTGACCTCATTGGTACCCTCTTGGACGATGATATGCACCTTTCCACCTGGAGGCGAGAACTTACAAGCATTCGAAATTAAATTATTCAAAACTTGCATCACGCGATTGTGATCTGTCTCCAGCAGGATCGGATGATCGGTACCGGCAATCTCAATCTGCAAACCATAGCGCTGCAACAGCATTTCATTTGCATGGTCGCTTTCTCGGATCAGATCGCACAGATCACCGATTGTGGTTTCGAATTCCATTCGCCCGGTTGAAATTTTCTCAAGGTCGAGGATGTCATTGATGATCAGAACAAGCCGGTCCGCATTGCGGTGGGCGATTTCCAGCAAGGCTTGCGCCTTTTCGGGAATGTCGCCAGCGGCCTTTGACAGCAGCAGCCCCATCGACCCTTTGATCGACGTCAACGGAGAGCGCAATTCGTGGCTGACCATGGAAATGAAGTCAGATTTTGTGCGTTCCTCAGCCAGACGTTCGGAAATGTCATTCAACACAAAGAGAAACCTGTCGGCCTGGTTGCCGACCTGCAGGAATTTGATTGTGACGGCGAATGTGATGCCGGCAAGGACCACCTCGGTATGGGCAAGGTTCTGGGAATCGTGGCGCATCTGGTCACAGGCCGTGACCAGGTCATCGGCCCCCTCCAGTGGGGCGATGTCGCGAATGCCTTGCTCTCGCAGGCTGTCGTGTGACCATTTCAGCCGGGACAGCGCGGATTTGTTCATATAGGTGAAATTCTGCGTATCGGCATCCAGAATCCAGATATCGTCGCGCAATTCGTCCAACGTTTCGATTGTTTCATGTTCGCCCAGCAGTTTCATCATACGGGTGATGTCTGTGCGCGCGGCGATGGAACCGGTCCATTTCCCCTTGGAGTCAAACAGCGGGATGATGGTGGAATGGGTCACAATGACCCGGCCATCGGCACAGCGCAGCGGGGTTTCGCCCTGCCAGGTCTCGCCGCGACGCAGACACTTGCTGATCGCATGGGCAAGGTTATGCCCTTCGTTGTCGGCATATAGCATGCTGACCGGCTGTCCGACCAAAGTATCAAGTGCGTATCCTGTGACCTGAAGCATCTGGTCATTCACTTCGGTCAACTTGCCCTGCGTGTCGACCACATTGACCAGAACATGCCGGTCAAAGGCCATCAGACGCTGGGAAAGGCTGCGGTTCTGGGATGACGCGCGTTTCGCCATCGCGCGCGATGATACCCACATCGGCGTGATGCCAGCAATCACGATGGCCCCCGCCACAGCAAGGCTGTGCATCGCTGTACCGGACAAGAGGCTGTTGGCGGAGATGTACCATCCGGCTGAGAGCAAGCCACCAAAAGCCAGCGCTGCGCCATTCCGGGTCTGTTTAAACAAATTTAACACGTAAACTACATTCCGTTACCTGGCCCGGATCACATGACGAAAATCGGCACGGTCTTAGGGCTAATTGCCTTCGTCAATGACGGAGTAACTTGGCAAGAATGTGGCGAAAATTGACCATTTTGCCAGCGCGGCAAATTAATCATGACATCAGGGCGTCTGACCCCAGAACGTAATTCTCTATGGTTTTCAAATCCGTGCGGGATTTCACCAGATTGCCAACCAGCCGATCATGGGATCGCATATCCGAGGCCGCTGAAAGGCCAAAGACGCGAACGGACTGGTCGATGTCATCCAACAGGCTGATGGCATCACCATCGGGCAAGGACCAATCCAGGATGATCACATCAAAATTGCCGTCTTCCATGATCTTGCGTGCTGCGGCCACGGTCGTGACGTTGACGATGTCGGCCACCCCGCTGAGGCTGGACCGGACAATTTCTGCAAAGTCATGGTCATCTTCAAGATGCATGACGCGCGGGCGGCTGCCTTTGATGTTCCTGTTTACCTGCTCTGGTACCACCGTTTGTTCGTCATCTGCGACATAGAGCGGGTAGGAGAACCAAAACACTGTCACGCCGTTCGGCTGGCATTCAAAGTTGATCGTGCCGTCATGGCGGCTGACGATCTGCTTGGTGATGTTGAGGCCCAGTCCTGTGCCCCCCTTGGCGCGGGTGTCTGACGAATCAACCTGCGAAAAAACGCCGAACATTTTTGGTCGGAAACTTTCGGGGATGCCGGGGCCGTGGTTCTGAACATAGACGATGGCGCGACCATCCACAGCTTTGGCGCGGATCAGGACGTCGGTGTCATCGCTGGAATATTTGCAGGCGTTGGATATCAGATTGAACAGGACTTGTTTCGTGCGCCCCATATCCGCCCAGACCATCAGCGGCGTATCCGGCACTTCGATGGAGAGGGTGTTTTTGTGGGTGATGGCATAGGGGGCCAGTTCCTGCACCGATTGCTTGATCAGGTCGCCCATATCTTCGGGATGAAAGTCAAAGGAGATTTCCCCCGACGATATTTTCTCAAGATCGAGGATATCATTCACAATGGCGGTCAAACGGTCGGTGTTTGACCGGGCGATCTCGATCAGGCGTTTGTTGCCCGCGCTCAGCTCACCCTTGTCAGAACCCGTGATGATGCCCAGCGCGCCCTTGATCGACGTCAGGGGCGTACGCAGTTCGTGGCTTACGGTCGAGACGAATTGGTTCTTGGCCTGCTCCAGCTTCTTTTTGTCGGTGATGTCGTTGATCTGCGCGATGAATGCGTTTCCGCCCAGGTTCTTGTCAAAGGTCCAGGATATGTTGAACAGGCCCCAGCGGTCCTCTCCGCTGGAGTGGTGCAAGAGGTGTTCGGCAGTGTAGATTGCGTTGTCGTCCTGGCTGACCATTTCACGGATCTGATCATACATGAGGGTGGCTGCATCCTGTGGCATCAAATCAGTCAGGGTTTTTTGTGTCAGCAGTTTTTGCTCATCCTCGCCCACAAGATTACAGAAGGCGGCGTTCACGGCCGTGAACCTGCCATCCTCCGTCATCAGCGCCATGCCAATGGGTGCGGCGGCCAAAAGCTGTCGAAAGCGTTGTTCGCTGCTTTCCAATGCGTTGCGCGCATGGCGCAGATCGGTGACGTCGGTCTGGGTGCCGATCAGCCGTACCGCCTTGCCGGTTGCATCGCGTTCCACGACCACGGCATCGGACCGCATCCAACGCCAGATACCCCCCGGAAATGCCATGCGGAATTCGGAAATCGAGCGTCGTGTGTTTCCCTCAATACAGGCTTCATCGGCGGCCTTCAGGATCGGTAAGTCATCGGGGTGAACCCGGCTGAGAAAGATTTCCTGTGGGTTGACGTCGATGTCTGCAGGCACCGCCAGCAGATCGCGCCAGGTGTCTGACACCTCTGACTTGCCGGTGCGCAAATCCACGTCGAAAACGCCGATTTGCCCGCCTTTGAGCGCCAGATCATAGGATGTCTTGGTCTTTTGAACCTCACGCTGGGCTGCATGTAGTGTGGTCAAATCCCGCACGATTGCCGTGATGCGCGGCACACCTTCGGCTGTTTTCCAGCTGTTGCGCTGCAGATCAAGAACCAGTTCCTCGCCGGTTTGGGTCAGACCTTTGGCGTTGTGATCTTCTGCGGGGACGTCCAGTTCCGTTACAAAATCTGTGAATGTCAGCCCCTGCATTTCGCCAGGACCGTATCCGAAGCAGGTTTGCGCCGCCTGATTGGCAAAAATCACCTTCTGGTCTGCGCTGAGAATAAGAACCGCCGTCACGGCATTTTCCACCACAGACCGGTTTTCCTGTTCGCGGGCGCTGATCTGGCGGGCCCGGATGGCGGCAAGATCGGCCAGGGCCCTTGTGCGGATGCTGTGATTGCGCACGGTGTAAATCAACATCGCGGTCAGCAACGCGCCCACCAGCAAGATGGCATAGGGGATCAGGTTGTAAAAACCACGTTCAAAAAATGGCGTGCTGGCAAAGGCCACCGTCCAGATGCGGCCAAATTTCTCTATTTCATAGGTCGCGGTATATCTGCCGTTCAGTTCGGACGACCTGTCAGAGGCAAAAATCCGCGTCTCAGGGTCCGTGGTGCGGCCATCGAACACCTCGAACTGGAAACTGGTGCCGACGCTGGCAGTCAGATTGTTCAGCAGGTTATTGCCCACAAAAGGCGCATAGACCCAGCCCCGAAACCCCTCTTCTGGCGCGCTCGGGGGGCGCACGATGGCGTCTTCCCAATACAACGGCCGCAGCAGCAAGAAACCGGGTTCCTTGGTTGCGTCCTGAACCAGAAGGATGCGCGGCGTCAGCTGCGGTGTCCGGGTTTCGCGCGACACCTGAGCGGCGGTGCGCCGGCCCACTTCAAAAGTGATGTCGAGGCCCAATGCCTCTTTGTTCGGCTCAAGCGGCGAAATCCGCATGATGACAAAGCGTTCCGGCCCGGTGGTATCGGGACGAATTTCAAAGTCCGGAAGGCCCATATCGCGCATCCGGCCCAAAAATGCCGCCTCATCCGTGGCCTCAAAGGGTTCAATAAAGCCGATCCCGTTGATGCCCGGCAAATATTCGGCGATATTAAGCGTGTCCACATAATTGTCGAATTCTGCAATCGAAACGCTGTCTGACGAACTAAAAAAGGCTGCCGCCCCATTCAGGCTTTGCAGATAGGTCAGCATCCTGTCTTCCAGGGCAATGATCGTGCTTTCGGTCAGGCGCTGGAACTCACCATTGCCCATGGCATTGTTGTTCCGCGCACTGTTCAGCGACAAACCCAGCGTTGCGACGATACAAATCGCGATCAGCAGTATTTCCAGCCTTCGCAATTTATCCGTGTCCTCGTCTGACTGTATGACTGAATGTGTTTCGGGTTATCCCGAAATTGACTTGTGTCATTCCCTACAGATTTCAATGCTATTAACACTATTTGATTTGCCGGGTTTGTCCATTAAGCAAAACGCATAATACTTCACGTAACGGAAGGTATTTCGGCTTTCCATTTGCTGGAACCGCCGAAAAATCAATTATCACTTGGGTTAAGCCTCTGTTTGGCCCTCTGACGCCGGACGCCCTGCGCCATGGGCCGCCGCGCTGGCAGATGATGCGCGTAGACGTGCCAGATTGGCTGCGCTAGCATTTGATCCAAGACGAGGAGGAGAAGCCGCGCAGGCGCACGCCTGCGCCGGAGCTGTGCGGATCAATCAACCTGCGGCTGCAATTTTCCTGTGAAATGTCTAAAGCGATTTGTACGGGATCACATTGAAAGGGAACACAGTTGTCCGAGACACCGAAACTTGAACGCATCCCCATGCCGGACAAGACTCCGATGCTTGGGAATATCCTGTCGGTCGACAAGGATCAGCCATTGCAAAGCCTGATGGATCTCACGCGTGAATTGGGGCCGATTATCCGCATGGACATGATGGGCACGCCGCTGGTTGTGGTCTCTGGCCATGATCTGGTTGCCGAGTTGTGTGACGAGACCCGGTTTGACAAGGCCGTGCGCGGGTCGCTGCGCCGGGTTCGGGCGATCGGTGGGGATGGTCTGTTTACGGGCGACACGCAGGAACCCAATTGGTCCAAGGCGCATAACATCCTTTTGCCGACCTTTAGCAGGCAGGCAATGACGAATTACATGCCGATGATGCTGGATGTGGCGGGTCAGCTGTGCATGAAGTGGGAACGCCTGAATGCGGATGACGAGATTGACGTGGTCCACGACATGACGGCTGTGGCCTTGGATACCATCGGCATCTGCGGCTTTAACTACCGGTTCAATTCATTCTACCGCCAGGATTACCACCCGTTCATTACCGCGCTGACCAATACCCTGGAGACCTGTATGATGCAGCGCGGATTGCCATTCGAAAGCACCCTGCTGCGTCGCCGTCTGGACAAGATGCAGACAGATGTCGCCTATATGAACAATCTGGTGGACGAAATTATTGCAGAGCGGCGCAAGGGCGGCGACCGGGCGACAAACGATCTGCTCAACTATATGCTCGACGGGGTCGACAAGGTCACGGGTGAAAGCCTGTCGGATGAGAATATCCGCTATCAGATCAACACCTTTTTGATTGCAGGGCATGAGACGACATCGGGATTGATGTCCTTTACCCTTTATTTCCTGATGAACCATCCCGAGGTTCTGGCCCGCGCCTATGCCGAGGTCGACAGCGTGCTGGGGCGGGACATATCGGTGCAGCCGACACTCAAGCAGGTCAATCAGCTGCAATATGTCAGCCAGATCATTCAAGAAGCGCTGCGGCTGTGGCCCACCGCACCGGCATTTTCGGTCTATCCCTACAAGGACGAGGTGATTGGCGGGAAATACAAGCTGAAGGAACGGACCTTTACCACTGTGCTGACGCTGATGTTGCACCGCGACAAGAGCGTCTGGGGCGAGGATGCGGAAAGTTTCAACCCTGACAATTTCTCAAAAGAGGCCGTCGCTGCGCGGCCCGTGGATGCCTATAAACCCTTTGGCAACGGCCAGCGGGCCTGCATCGGGCGGCAGTTTGCGATGCAAGAGGCGGTTTTGGTCATGGGCATGATCCTGCAGCGCTTCGAATTGGTGGATCACACCAATTACAAGCTGAAGATCAAGGAAAGCATGTCGATCAAGCCTGACGGCTTCAAGATGAAGGTGCGCCCGCGCAAGGACATCCAGCGCAGCATATTGGTGCCCGGTGCGGCACCACAGAACGAGATGGCCGCCGATGGCCTGTCCGCCAGCGCCAAGCGGCCGGGACATGGCACGCCTGCCCTGATCCTTTATGGTTCAAACCTTGGCACGACCGAAGACTATGCCCGCAGCCTGGCCCGCGCGGCGGATGCCGGCGGGTTTGACGTGACCCTGGGCGAGTTGGACGCCTACACGGACAAACTGCCCAAATCGGGGGCGGTGATCATCGCCTGTGCGTCCTACAACGGGACGCCGCCGGACAATGCGCAGGAATTTGTGCATTGGCTGGACAACGCGCCCGAAGGCACGGCAAAGGGCGTGCATTTTGCCGTCTTTGGCTGTGGGCACAGCGACTGGGCGTCGACCTTTCAGGCGACCCCGCGCAGCATTGATGCGCGGCTGGAACAATTGGGCGGCACCCGCATTGCAGCGCGCGCCGAGGGCGATGCGCGCGATGATATTGACGAGCAGTTCGACGCCTGGTCGGCCAAACTATGGCCGAGCGTGGCCGACGCCCTGGGTATTGATGTTGATTTGAGCGATACGGCGGCATCCGAGCCACTTTATCAGGTCGAAGTGTTGTCGGGGGGACAGGTCAATCCGGCTGCAGCCGCGTCTGGTGCGCGCCCCGTCGTGATTGCCGAGAACCGCGAACTGCAGAATGTTGCGGCCTCTGATCGGTCCACCAGACATATCGAGATCACCCTGCCCTCTGGCATGTCCTATCAGACCGGCGACCACCTAAGCGTGCTGCCGCGCAATTCAGAGGCATTGGTGGGCCGCGTGCTACGCCGGTTCGGCTATGGCATGGAGACACAGATCCGGCTGCAGTCCAGCGCGGCAGAGCACAGCCAGCTGCCCACGGGACAGGCGGTCAGCGTGTCGAAATTGCTAAGCGATGCAGTTGAATTGCAGACCGTGGCATCGCGCAAAGACGTGGTCACATTGGCGCAATATACCGAATGCCCAAAGTCCAAACCCGCATTGCAGGATCTGGCCGCTGATGGCTACAAGGCCGGGGTCCAGCAAAAACGATTGAGCGTGCTGGACCTGTTGGAGCAATTCCCGGCCTGCGAACTGCCCTTTGGCGTGTTCCTTGAACTGATGCCAGTGATGAACCCGCGGTATTATTCGATCTCTTCTTCTGCGATGCAGCAGCCCGACCGCTGTTCGATCACGGTCGGCGTGGTGAATGAGCCTGCGATTTCCGGGAACGGGCAATATGAAGGCGTCTGTTCGAACCACCTTGCGGTCAGTGCCCCCGGCACGACCATTCAGGCCAGCCTGCGCAGCACCAGCGACGGGTTCCGCCTGCCCGACGATTTGCAGACACCTGTGATCATGATCGGCCCCGGCACCGGCATCGCGCCCTTCCGGGGGTTCTTGCAGGAACGCGCGGCCCTCAAGGGGGCGGGCAAGGATATGGGGGATGCGATGCTGTTCTTTGGCTGTCGCCATCCCGATCAGGATTACATCTACCGCGAAGAGCTGGAGGGCTATGCCGCAGATGGCCTGGTTGATCTGCAGACAGCGTTTTCGCGGCAGGACAAATCAAAGATCTATGTGCAGGATCTGATCCGCCAGAACCGCGAGGCGGTCTGGGCCTTGATCCAGAAAGGTGCCAAGGTTTTCGTCTGCGGCGATGGCAGCCGGATGGAGCCTGACGTGCGCCGGGCGCTGACGCTGATCTATTCAGAAGAGATGGATGTAAGTGCGCAGGCCGCTGAGGCCTGGATGGAGCAGATGATGGCAGACAACCGCTATGTGCTGGATGTCTGGGCCTCAAACTGAGCGGCACCTACGGGACAAAATGATGTGAAAAGGGCCGCGGCATGATCTACATGCCGCGGCCCTTTCTTATTGGTGGTTCATGACCGGTTGGTCAGTCTTTTGCGACGCAATCGGCGAAATATTGCACCTGTCCGGCCTCATCTTCCTCTTGGACAAGACCGTGGATGTCGGTCTCAAACCCCGGACATTCGCGTGCGAAGGCACGGTTGAATTTCAGGTATTCCACGATCTTTTTGTTGAACACCTCACCCGGGATCAAAAGCGGGATACCGGGGGGATAGGGTGTGACAAGGCTGGTGGTGATCCGCCCTTCGAGATCGTCAATCGGGACACGCTGGGTCGTCCGCGCCGCAATGCATGAAAACGCCTCGCTTGGTGTCATCTCTGGCGTGTGATCGCTGAGGTACATATCCGTCGACAGGATTGCCACGTCATATTTCGCATAGAGCGAATGGACGTGCTGGCACAGGTCGCGAAGGCCCATTTTCTCATAGCGGGGTTGTTTGGCGCAGAATTCCGGCATGCAGCGCCACATCGGCTGGTTCTTGTCGTAGTCATCCTTGAACTGCTGCAATTCGGTCAGCAATGAATTCCAACGGCCCTTGGTGATGCCAATGGTGAACATGATGAAAAAGCTGTAAAGGCCCGTCTTTTCAACCACCACGCCATGTTCGGCCAGATATTTTGTCACGATGGACGCGGGAATGCCGGTTTCTTCAAAGCGGCCGTCAATGTTGAGGCCGGGGGTGATCAAAGTCGCCTTGATCGGGTCCAGCATGTTAAAGCCCGGTGCCATGTCCCCAAAGGCATGCCAGGATTCCTCGCCATCGGCGGGCTGAACGCCTTCTGCGTCTGTCTTTTTCAGAACCCAGTTGGCAGGATCGTCAACGCCGTCTTCGTCCAGTTCTTCGGGGCCCCAGACCTGGAACCACCAGTCATCCTGGCCGTATTCATCGTCCACCTTGCGCATGGCGCGGCGGAAATCGAGGGATTCCAGGATGCTTTCCTCAACCAATGCGGTGCCGCCGGGCGGTTCCATCATCGCCGCGGCCACATCACAGCTGGCGATGATGCTGTATTGCGGGCTGGTGCTGGTGTGCATCAGATAGGCCTCATTAAAGAGGTGGCGATCCAGTTTGGTATCCTGGCTGTCCTGAACCAGCACATGGCTGGCCTGACTGATCCCGGCAAGCAGTTTGTGGATGGATTGGGTGGCGTAGGTCACCGAATGGTTCGGGCGCGGGCGTTTGCGGCCCATGGAGTGGAAATTGCCGTAAAACGGGTGAAAGGCCGCGTGGGGCAGCCATGCCTCATCGAAATGCAGGTTGGCGATATAGCCGTCCAGCATGTCCTTGATCATCTCGGTATTATACAGCACCCCGTCATAGGTTGACTGGGTCAGCGTGATGATGCGCGGCTTGACGGTGTCGGCATCCACATGCGCCAGCAGCGGGTTTGCACGGATCTTATCCTTGATCGCCTCGACATTGAATTCAGCCTTGGGGATCGGGCCGATGATGCCGTAGTGATTGCGTGTCGGTTTCATGAACACCGGGATCGCGCCGGTCATGATGATGCTGTGCAGGATGGATTTGTGGCAGTTGCGGTCAACGACCACGACGTCACCGGGGGCCACCGTATGATGCCAAACCATCTTGTTCGATGTGCTGGTGCCGTTGGTCACGAAAAAGCAGTGGTCGGCATTGAATATCCGCGCCGCGTTCCGTTCTGACGCGCCGATGGCACCGTTATGGTCAAGCAGCTGGCCCAGTTCCTCAACAGAGTTGCAGACATCCGCCCGCAGCATGTTTTCACCGTAGAACTGGTGATACATCTGCCCGATCGGGCTTTTGAGGAAGGCAACGCCGCCTGAATGGCCGGGACAATGCCACGAGTAGGATCCATCCTCGGCATAGTCGAGCAACGCCTTGAAAAAGGGCGGTTGAATGCCTTCGAGATAGACCTTGGCATCACGAATGATGTGCCGGGCCACAAACTCTGGCGTGTCTTCGAACATGTGAATAAAGCCATGCAATTCGCGCAGGATGTCATTGGGCAAATGCCGGCTGGTCTTGGTTTCGCCGTAGATATAGATCGGCACGTCTTCGTTCTTGCGGCGGACTTCCTGAATGAAGCTGCGCAGGTTGACGACGGCTGGATCAAGGTCTGGACCGGGGGTGAATTCCTCATCGTCGATGGACAGCACAAAGGCGCTGGCGCGCGACTGCTGCTGGGCAAACTGCGACAGGTCACCATAGCTGGTGGCACCCAGAATTTCGAAACCTTCGTCTTCGATTGCTTGGGCAATCGCACGGATGCCCAGCCCGGACGAGTTGTCGGAACGGAAGTCTTCGTCAATGATAACAATGGGAAAGCGAAATTTCATCAAACACTCCTTGAGGCGATCAGTGAAAAGGGCGGTGCGTTGCGCGACACGGCGCGCGGCCCCCTTCAGCCAGTCATTTGACGCGGTCTTATCATCTTGTCTGATGCGGTGCCAGCGTCGCTATGAGGGTGCGGTTCGTTGCAAAGCGCGCCAGCCGTGATTTGATGATCTTGTGGCACATTTCCGCCCTAAAGGGCCGGGCCTGTGCGTTTCACAAAACGCAAAAAAGCCCGCGGGGAGGACGCGGGCTTTCTCTTATGTGCCGTCAGGGTTGGAAAGCGTTAGGCTGCTTTCTTGTCCTTTGATGGCATCATCTTGGCATAGCCTTCACGCAGGCTCTGTGTGCCTTCGGAGGCCACGTCGCGCACATAGTCATAGGCAGAGCGGGCGTGCTCCATGTTTTGTGCGGAATGCTCGCGGATGAAGTCGGCCTGAACTTTCAGGGCGTCAGATGGGGTCTTGGCATCTGCCAGTTTCTCAACCGCGGCCAGCGTGTGGTTCACGTTTGCAAATGCTGCGTCAACGATACCGCCAAGGATATTGGCGTAACCGGATGCCGCGCGCTGCAGCGTGCTTTCCAACTGGGTGTTGTATGTTTTTGTGGTCTCGTACACGCCTTCGGCACGTTCTTGTGCGGAACCGGCTGTGCGCTTTACGAATTCACGCGCGCCTTCGGTGACCTTGCTGGTCGCTTCGGTTACTTTGCTGGTCATGTCAGCAGCAGTGTCGGTCACGTCTTTGGTCGCTTTGGTGTTTGTCTTGTTGGTCATTGTATCATCCATTCTTTTCTAAGCCATGGTCAGGCCCGGTTGTTCATCAACCCGGGTATGACGCTAATTTGGCCCCTCTAATGCTGCATTGCAACATTTTTCCAAGTTGACGTGGCGTCGCATCACGTAAGCTTTGTGATTATTATTTAAAAACAGACTAGTAATACCATATCCCAATTGTAATATTTCCAAGACCATCGCCATTTCCGACTGAAACCAAGTAAAAAAGACAGGGTGAAAGGACAGAAATTCAGCCC
>JAFMGZ010000010.1:42863-84402 GCA_017854855.1 Sulfitobacter sp.
GCAACAATCGGCGGGATCGCGGATTGGTATGCGGTTGTGGCGATTTTCAAACGCCCCCTTAACCTGCCCTTTCCACATACCGCTATCATCCCCAACAACCAGCACCGGATTGCCAATAATCTGGGGGGCTTTATTGAAAACAACTTTCTAGCCAAGGAACCGGTTGCGCAGAAATTGCGCGAAATCGACTTTGCCGGAGAAATGTCCAATTGGCTGGCCTCGCCCAGCCGGGCGCGGTCCTTGTCCGTCTTTCTGGTTCGACTGGTGCCGCAGTTGTTGGAAACCGTGGATCAAAAAGGGCTGGTTCGTTTTGCCTCTGACCGGATTGCCGGTCAATTGGCCCAGACCGATATCGCGCCTTTGGTGGGGGATGTTCTGACTTCCTTTACCAAGGAAGGCAGGCACCAGCGGTTGCTGGATGAGGTGATCACTGCGATGCACCGTTTCTTGAATAATGCCGATACGCTGGATGTGATCCGCGGGAAGGTCCAGAAAGAGCTGCCCTTGCTTTTCAATATCTTTCAGGGTGACCGGCTGATCCTGAACCGTCTGGTGCAGGCCGCCACCGAACTGCTGGATGAGATCAAGGATGACAAGGACCATCCGCTGCGTGCCGAGTTTGAGACATTTCTCAAGGATTACATCCGCCGGACCAAGCGCACCAAGGGCTTTGCCCGCCGGATCGAGGCGCTGAAACAGCAGCTTTTGGCGCGGCAGGAACTATCGCAGGCGGCCCAAAGCATCTGGAGCAGCTTGCGCAGCTATGTGCTGGCCGATGTGCGCAAGGAGGATTCCGTGCTGGTGGCCCGTATGACAGATCTGTTCGTGGACGTCGGCACCAAGCTGGAAAGCGAGCCCGAACTGCGCCGTGACATCAACGAAGGGATGGTCACGGTCCTGTCCAATCTGGTCGAAGAGCAGCGCGGCAATATTTCGGCCTATGTCGCGGAACAGGTCAAAGCCTGGGACATCCAGCAATTGCTGACCCTGATCGAGGTGAATGTGGGCCGGGACCTGCAATATATCCGGTTCAACGGTATGATCATCGGGGGATGTGTTGGGGTTGCCCTTTATGTCGTGGAATCTCTGTTGTTGCCGTAGGGGGCCCGGTTTCCTAGACTGAAGCCCTGATCCCACAGCCCCGGAGGCACCAATGGCAGACAAGAAAGACAGCAACCCATTCATGGACATGTTCCAGAACTTTGGCAGTTCGATGAACATCCCAAGTCCGGACCTGAGCGTATTGATGGACGGCCACCGCAAGAACCTGGAGGCCTTGCAGGCAGCGGCACAGATCGGCACGCAGACGTCACAAGAGCTGATGGCAAAACAGCGCGCAGCACTTGAGGCTGCCTTGTCTGACATTTCGGATGCGGTGCAGGAGGCACAGGCCAGTGGTGCCGATCCATCCGCGCTGATGACCGGCCAGATGGAAATGGCAAAGCGGTCCTTTGACGCCACGGTCAAGAATGCAACCGAGATGTCGCAGGTCGTGCAGCAAGGCAGCACAGAGGCTTTTGATATTCTCAAAGACCGGGTGATGGCCAGCATTTCAGACATCACAAGCGGCAAGAAATCCTGACGTTCACATCCTGAAACGACAAAGGCCGGGTAAGACACGTTTTCGGCAAAGCCTGAAACATCAGGTCGCTTGATAACGCTTTGTCACCCGGCCTTTTCGGCGTCACATGGTCCTGCGCTCAGGCGGCGTATGTCGGTTCTGAATACAGCATCGCCTTGAGGCCTGTGCGGTCAAACTTGGACCAATTTCCTTCGGGCTGGGACAAACGATCCGCAATCGCATAGACTGCTGCCGGATGATGGCCCAGGCCGCAATGGCTGGCCTTTACCTCGATATTCTCGGTGTTGTCAGTGTCTTGTTCGATACAATTCTGCCATGCGCAGATGCCATCGGACTTGCTGTAGATCGCGGTTGTCGGCACGGGGGGGGCCTTGTGAATGGCACCGCCCATGTGCTGTTCGCCTTCATCCACGCTTTGGCCGCTGGCCATCTGATAGACGCGCCACGCATTGGTGGCACGCGGGTCACCGCGGAACGGGCTGCCCATGGTGATCACCTGACGCACCTTTTTCGGCATGATCTTGGCCAGTTGGCGGGCATAGATGCCGCCCAGGCTCCAACCGACGAGACTGACTGTCTGGTCGTATTTATCATGAAGCTCTTCCACCCGCGCGATCAGCCCCTCTTCGATGCCGGGCAACGGGCCAAAGTTCAGGCCCATATCCCAGCCGTAGGAAGAGAAGCCTTTTGAACGCAAAAACCGCCGCAGGGCGACGGTTGATCGGTCAGACGTTGTGAGGCCGGGCAGGACCAGAACGGGCTGCCCCTGTCCCCTTGGGGCCAGGGCGGTCAGCGTCGGCAAGGCCGCGGCAAATCCAAAAAGTTCTGGTATCGCGCGACCTTCGAGCATCAAAAGCAGCTTGCTGGGTGGTGTAGTACTGGTTCCAATCATGGTCGGACTCCTGATTTGCGCAACAAAATTGCGCCATTGACCCAGCAAACCGATAAAATATTACCCTGTCAATGATGGCCTAACGTCAACTGCGCTGACACAGGCACATCTTGTCGCGCCCAAACACGGCTGTGGTCACGCGGCAGGGCTATGCGCCTTGGCGACCGCCGCCTTGAGTTCTTCAAAGGCATCGACGAACAGATCGGCAAGGGCATCCGCATCGGGCACAGCCTGATGATCGGCGGTCAGGCCGAAATCAAGATGGTCCAGATAGCTTTGGACAGTGACATTCAGGGCGACGCCGTGGATCGGGATTGAGACGGGATAAAGCGCGGTCACCTTGGCCCCTGCGCAATACAGCGGAAAGGGCGGGCCTGCGGTGTTGGAGATCGTCATATTCACGATCTGCGGAATGACATTGGCCATTTTGGACGCGCCATACAGCTGCATCAACCCCGGCAGAAGCGTCGGTGCCCCCACCAGCGTGAAATCCGACATTGCCGCCTCTTTCGCGCCAGATGCGAGCGTCTTGGACGCGCCCGATTCCTGCTTGATCTTGGCAAGACGCTTGAGCGGGTTGCCGTAGTTCGTGGCCAGCGGCACATTCATGCCAAAGACCTGGTTGTTCATATCCGAATTGCCCGCCTCGCGCATGGAGATCGGGACAAAGGCCACCAGAGCCGCATCAGGCAATGCTTGTTTTTGCATCAGGTATTTGCGCACAGCACCGCTGGTGATGGCCATGACCACATCATTCAGTTTGCTGCCGGTCGCCTTGCTGATCGCTTTGACATCCATCAGCGATACCGATCGTGCCGCATAGCTGCGCTTGGCGGTGATGGTGACGTTAAAGGGCGTGCGGGGGGCAAAGATCTGCGGCAGCCCTATCTTGCCGGAAAAGACCGGCGCGATCATGTCGGTTAGCTGGGTCATCATCTTTGGCACGTTTTCCAACACGGTCAGCTGCTGGCGCACAAGATTGGACATGATGTCATTCATGGTCAGGATCGCGCGTTCCGGCGCGCTGGGGATGCGCACCTCAGGCTTGGCTGGTGCCGGTTTGACCTCGCGCGGGGTCTCGCTCAGATCATAGAGCGCCTGGGTGATGACCATACCGGCCCCACCGTCGACGGCGGCATGATGCACTTTTGAGTAGAGGGCCGCCTGCCTGCCCTCCAGCCCTTCGATGACGGTGAATTGCCAAAGGGGTTTGGACCGGTCCAGCCGTTCTGCGTGCAGCTCTGCCACCTTGTCCTCAAGCTGTTTGCGGCTGCCGGGCCTGTCGAGCTTGGCCGACTGGATGTGATAGTCAAAGTCCAGATCGCCCGCGTCAACCCAACCGGGATGGTCCAGTTCGAATGCGGCCTTGGCCAGTTTCATTCCGAAAATCGGAATGAGATGGACGCGGCCTTTGAAAAACTCAGTGAAATGTTTGTGGAACGATCCCTTGAAGCCTTTGGGCAGATCATAAAGGGTCAGGCCCGCCACATGCATCGGGGTTTCATCTGTTTCCATATACAGAAACGTCGCATCGATACCGCTGAGTTGCTTCATGAAAAATCCTCGTTAGGGCGGGTTGACGTCGGGTGGCTCTTGATCAGTTACGCAACTCCTTTAGTGTTGGTCAAGGTTGGGCGCTTGCGGCCGGCTGCCACCCCCAGAGGCCAAAAGAGCCCCGGACGTGGGACATGGGAGGATAGATTTGACGCGCAACTGGACGGAATATGATCCGCCCGGCATCGGACCGGATGCCGCCATGGCCATCTTTGGGTCATCGTTTGATCCGCGCGCAGGCCGCACATCCCCGCAGTCCTGCCCCAGTTTGAATGATGTCATTTCAACACCATGGAGAACGCGATGACAGATCTGACCTTTGCCACGATGGCCGACATGGCCGGCACGCAGCTGGGTACGTCTTCCTGGCGCGAAATCACCCAGGATATCGTGAATGAATTTGCCCATTGCACCGGTGACATGCAGTGGATCCACGTGGATGTTGAGCGGTCCAAAAAGGAAAGTCCCTTTGGCGGGCCCGTGGCCCATGGGTATCTTACATTGTCCTTGCTCAGCGCGATGGCCATGGAAATTGGCGTCGTGCCCAAAGGCACGGCCGCTGCGATCAACTATGGACTTGATAAGGTCCGGTTCCTGAAGCCTGTGCCCGTCGGGGCCAAGGTGCGCCTGCAATCAAAGTTGATATCCTTTGAGCGCAAGGAAAACGGCCAATACCTGATGAAAACCGAAAACACGATGGAGATCGAAGGCGGCAGCAAGCCTGTCCTTCTTGCCGAGAGTCTGGCCATTTTGGTGCCCGGCCCGGATGCTCAAACCTGACCCGAGAGGTGCGCCATGACTGACGGAAAGAAGATGTCGAAGAATGCCAAGGATATCGCCACGAACGCGGCGGAAAACACCCTTGCGCTCAATCCGCTGGTATCGCTGCGGGCCGAGGATATGTTTGGTGCCGGCACCAATATGATGCGTGCCATGGCAGCCCAGCCGCAGGCGATGCTGGAGCAATGGATGGCCTTTGCCAAGGACACCCAGTCGATCCTGACCCAGTCATCAGATATCGCGCCCGACCCCAAGGACCGCCGTTTTGCCGATACAGGATGGGCCAACAACCCCTTTTCCAAGGGGATGATGCAGGCCTATCTGTCCTGGGCAGACAAGGTGACCAATACCGTCGAGGAGCTGGATTTGCCAGACAAGGACGCGGCGCGCGCAAGGCTGGTGTCGTCGATCCTGGTGGATGCGATGGCCCCTTCCAACAACTTTTTCATCAATCCCGCCGCCATGAAGACCTTCTTTGAGACTGGCGGCAAAAGTGCGCTGAACGGGGTGCAAAACCTGATCAAGGACATGACCGAAAATCAGGGGCTGCCGTCGTCTGTCGACACCAGCAAATTCAAGGTGGGTGAGAACCTTGCCATCACGCCCGGCGATGTGGTGTTTCGCAATGAGGTGATCGAACTGGTCACCTACCGTCCGACCACCGATCAGGTCAGCCGGACGCCGCTGCTGGTGGTGCCGCCGCAGATCAATAAATATTATTCGGTCGACATGAGCCCCGGCAAAAGCATGATCGAATTCCTGCTGGCCAATGGCATCCAGCCCTATTGCATCAGCTGGCGCAACCCCACCGCAGAGCACCGCGATTGGGGCATGGCGACCTATATCGAAGCGCTGGACGAGGCCTGTGATGCCGCGCGCGAGATTTCGGGCAGTGAGAGCGTGAACATCATGGGGTCGTGTTCGGGGGGCATCACCCTGTCCACCTATGCAGGCTGGCTGGCCAAGAACGGCAAATCGGACAAGATCAATCAGGTGATCCTGGCCGTTTGCGTCCTGGATACGATGGCCTCAACCGACAGTGACATGGCCGCATTGGTCACGCCAGATACGGTGAAGGCGGCCAAGATGGCCAGCAAGGCGCGCGGCGTGCTGGACGGTCAGGACATGGCCAAGATGTTTGCCTGGATGCGTCCGAATGACCTGATCTGGAACTATTGGGTCAACAATTACCTGCTGGGCAATGCGCCGCCTGCCTTTGATGTGCTGTATTGGAATGCAGATACCACCCGGCTGCCTGCGGGACTGCATGGTGATTTCCTTGATATGATCTTTACCAACCCCTTTCTGGCAGATGGCCCGTCCATGATCGGCGACGTTGAAATTGACATGACAAAGGTCAACCACCCGACCTATGTGATTGCGGGCACGACCGACCATATCACGCCGTGGAAGGCGGTCTATGAAACCGCCCGGCTCTATGGCAAGGATGCGACCTTTATCCTGTCAAACTCAGGCCATTTGCAAAGCTTGCTGAACCCTCCGGGCAACCCCAAATCATGGTTCATGAAGGGCACCGCCAAGGCGGGCGACCCTGATGCCTGGTCAGAGAAGGCAGAGAAGAAAGAGGGCAGCTGGTGGCTGGACTGGGCGGAACTGCTCAAGCAGACCTCGGGCGAGCTGATCAAGGCCCCAAAGACCCCCGGCACGAAAAAGCACCCTGTTTTGGGCCCTGCACCGGGGACTTATGTCTTTGAACCATAATCACAACGACAAAGGGAAACGGGCATGAGCACCCAGACCATGGAAAAACACGCGACAGGCGACATCACCATCCGGATGATCGACGTGAAGGGCCAAAAGCTGCGGGTTGCCACCAAGCCGGGCAAGGCGGGGCACACGCCCTTGTTGATGTTCAACGGCATTGGCGCGAACCTTGAGCTGGGATTTCCCTTTCTTGAGGCGCTCAAGGACACGCCGACAATCCTGTTTGATGTCCCCGGCGTGGGCGGCTCTCCGATGCCCGCCCTGCCCTATCGGCCTGCCAGTCTGGCACGGATGGCCAAGAACCTGCTTGAGATCCTGGGCCACAGTCAGGTCGATGTCTCTGGGGTGTCATGGGGCGGCGGCGTGGCGCAGCAGTTCGCGCATCAATATCCGCGCATCTGTCGCAAGCTGGTGCTGGTGGCAACGTCGTCGGGATGGACGATGGTGCCGGGCAAGCCCAATGTCCTGTCCAAGATGGCCAGCGTCAAACGCTATACCGACAAGGGCTATATGCGGTCTATTGCAGCAGAGATTTATGGCGGGGATTTTCGCCGCGATGACACGCTGATCGGGGCGCATGCCTCTGGCATGAAACCGTCCTCAAATGCGGGCTATATGTTGCAGCTGCTGGCAATGACGGGCTGGACCAGCGTGCCGTTTCTATGGCGGCTCAGGCAGCCGGTTCTGATCTTGTCGGGAACGGATGATCCGCTGATCCCCATTGCCAATGCCCATCTGCTGAACAAGCTGATCCCGCGCGCGCGCCTTGAGCTGATCGACAACGGCCATCTGTTTGTCGTGACCCGCCCCCAAGAGACCGCCCTGATGGTCGAGGCGTTTCTGGCAGAAGATCACGACTGACAACAGGCAGGCAGCCGGCGGGGCACGCAGGGTGCCTGCCCGCCGGACGTCCTGTGGCCTGCACATTAGCCCAAGACTGCTTTTACGGCGCGCTGCGTTGCGGCCACGACCGTGTCCACATCTGCGCGTGTCAGGCAGAACGGCGGGGCAAAGCCCAGGATATCGCCCTGCGGCATGGCGCGTGCGATCACCTTGTCCTGCTCCAGCATCTTGGCCACGACCTGTGGGCCGATCTTGTCTGCGGGATCATAGAAACTGCGGCTGTCGCGGTCTTTGACCAGCTCTACGGCACAGAGCATACCTTCGCCCCGAATATCGCCCACTTGCGGGTGATCCGACAATGCCTCGGTCATGGATTGGTTCAGATAGAGACCAACCTCGGCTGCATTCTGGATCAGGTTAAGATCATCGAGCAGTTTCAGGTTCGCCACGCCCGCCGCCGCACCAATGGGGTGGGCGGAATAGGTCCAACCATGGCCGAAGGGGCCAAATTCATCCGTGCCTTTTTCCAGAACCGACCAGATCTTGTCAGAGACGATGGAGCCCGACAAAGGCGCATAGGCAGAGGTCAGACCCTTGGCGATGGCCATGATATCAGGTTTCATCCCGTAGTGGTCCGAGCCGAACATGCTGCCCAGGCGACCAAAGCCCGTGACCACCTCATCGGCGATCAGCAAGATGTCATGTGCGTCCAGCACCGCCTGAATGGCAGGCCAATAGCCCGCAGGCGGGGGAACAATGCCGCCGGTGCCCAGCAGGGGTTCACCGATAAAGGCGGCGATGGTGTCAGCACCTTCGCGGGCGATCATCGCCTCCAGGTCGGCCACGCAATGGGCGACAAATTGCGCCTCGGTCTGGCTTTGGTCCTTGCGGCGGAAGAAATCCGGCGCTTCGGTGTGCAACACCTGCGACAGCGGCAGATCGAATTTCTTGTGAAACAGCTCCAGCCCCGTCAGGGAACCGGTCACCAGCCCTGATCCGTGATACCCCCGCCAGCGCGAGATGATCTTTTTCTTTTCGGGCCGTCCCAGCACGTTGTTGTAGTACCAGACCAGCTTGACGTTGGTTTCATTGGCATCGGACCCGCCAAGGCCAAAATAAACCTTGGACATATGCGCCGGGGCGCGGTCCAGCACCATCTTGGCCAATGTGATCGAGGCTTCGGTGCCATGGCCGGCGTAGGAATGGTAATAGGCCAGCTCATGCGCCTGAGCGGCAATGGCCTCTGCGATCTCTGGCCGGCCGTAGCCGACATTGACGCAGTAAAGACCCGCGAAAGCATCCAGCAGACGGTTGCCATCGCGGTCCTCGATATGCACGCCCGACGCGGTCGAGATGACACGGCTGGCGGATTGGCCGCGCGCATGCTGGGCCAGATGCGTTGAGGGGTGAAAGAAATTCTCGCGGTCCCAGCTGTCCAGTTGATCGTTCTTGAGCATGGTCTGTCCTGTCGTCGTTGGGTTTTCAAATATTTGTGCACAACAGCACATGAATCGCTTTGATATTTCCCAAATCAATGGCAGAAAAATCGCAGCGATGCTATCCATCTTGGCAACGTTGTACACATCATTGCCGATTTCCCTCGAAAGGAGCCCCCTTTGGCCCAGGAACATGCCCCGTTCAGCCGCGCTGAATATGACCGCCGGATTGGCCTGACGCGCGCCGCGATGCAGGCTGCCGGTCTGGATTTGCTCTTTGTTACCGACCCGTCCAACCAGGCGTGGCTTACGGGCTATGATGGCTGGTCGTTCTATGTGCATCAAGGCGTCTTGCTGCCCATGGAGGGCGACCCCATTTGGTGGGGCCGCTACATGGACAGTATCGGTGCCGGGCGCACCTGCTGGATGAGCGCGGATACCATCCACGGCTATGCCGACAATTACGTCCAATCCACACAGCGCCACCCGATGCAGGACCTGGCCCGCCACATCCGCGCCTTGGGCGGCGACAAGGGCCGCGTCGGCGTTGAGATGGACAATTACTACTATTCCGCCAAGGCCCATGCGGTCTTGGCCGAGGAACTGCCCGGTGCCGCCCTTGTCGATGCGACAGCACTGGTGAACTGGCAGCGGCTGATCAAATCCGAAGAGGAAATCGGATTTATCCGCAAGGCGGCGCGCATCTCTGAAAAGGTCGTGCGCACGGCCATTGAAAAAGCAGAGCCGGGTTTGCGCAAGAACGATCTGGTTGCCGAGATTTTCCATGCGGGGATTACCGGTGTCGATGACATCTGGGGCGACTACCCGGCCATCGTGCCGCTGACACCTTCGGGGCTTGATGCCACCGCCGCGCATCTGACGTGGAATGGCGACAAGATGCGCGCTGGAGAGGCGACTTTCTTTGAACTTTCGGGCTGCTACCGCCGGTATCACGCGCCGCTGTGCCGGACCGTGTTTCTGGGCAAGCCGCCGCAGGAAATGCTCGATGCGGAACAGGCACAGATCGAAGGCATTGAGGCGGGTCTGGATGCAGCGCGCGCGGGCAACCGGACCTGCGATATCGCCAATGCCTTTATCGGGGTACTGAACAAACACGGCATCAAACGCGAGGGGCGCTGTGGCTATCCCATCGGCCTGAGCTATCCGCCAGACTGGGGCGAGCGGACGGCATCCATCCGCGCCGAGGATACAACCGTGCTGCAGCCTGGCATGACCTTTCACTTCATGCCCGCGCTGTGGATGGACACATGGGGCCTTGAGACGACGGAAACCATTCTGATCACACCAGACGGTCCCGCGCAGGCGCTGTGCAACGTGGAACGCAAACTCTTTGTGAAGCCATAAAGATGGACGCATTGGACCGGACCAAAGACCTGCTGCGGCATCTGATCGCTTTTCCGACGGTATCGGCGGACAGCAATCTGCAGATGATCGGTTTTGCCGCTGATCTGCTGGACCGCTGCGGCGCGCAGGTGGAGGTGATCACCGCGCCCTGCGGGACCAAGGCCAACCTGTTTGCCACCATGGGTCCCGCGCAGGTCAATGGCGGCATCCTGCTGTCCGGGCATTCAGATGTCGTGCCCGTCACCGATCAGGACTGGAACAGTGATCCCTTTACCCTGATCGAAAAGGATGCCCGGCTTTATGGACGTGGCACCTGTGACATGAAGGGGTTCATCGCCGCTGTTCTGGCGATGGCCCCCAGCTATGCAGAGCGGGTGCGCAACCGGCCCCTGCATTTTTCCTTTACCTACGACGAAGAGACGGGATGTCTGGGCGCACAGCATCTGGGCCGGATCCTGCAAGAGCGCGGGTTGACCCCCGGTGTCGCCATCATCGGCGAGCCCACGATGATGCGGATCATCGAAGGGCATAAGGGCTGTTATGAATACAGCACTCATTTTCAGGGCCTTGAGGGACATGGATCAGCGCCCGATCTGGGCGTGAACGCCGTAGAGACCGCGGTGCGCTATGTGAATGTCCTGCTGGATCTGAAAGACAAATTGCGCGGTTGGGCCCCCGAAGACAGCCCCTTTGACCCGCCATGGACGACGATCAATGTCGGCGCGTTGCATGGCGGATCGGTTCATAATGTCATCGCGCCCAAGGCGCAGGTGGATTGGGAAATGCGCCCCGTTCAGACGGCAGATGCCGATTTCGTCAAGGAAGCCCTGCGCAGCTATTGTGATGATGTTCTGCTGCCCCGGATGCGCAGGGTCTATCCCGAGGCCTCTATCGAGCTTGAAGTCATCGGGGAGGTCGCAGGCCTGATCCCCACAAGAGAGAATGAAGCCCGCCAGATTGTCAGCGAATTGACCGGTGCCAACAGCGCCGATGTGGTGGCCTTTGGCACAGAGGCGGGGATATTTCAGGCACTGGGGACGGATGTGGTGGTCTGTGGTCCCGGCTCCATTGAGCAGGCGCATAAGGCCGATGAATTCGTATCGCTTGACCAGATGGCGCAATGCATCGGCATGCTGGACCGCCTTGGAGACAGGCTGCGTGGCTGAGATCCTGTCCACCCCACCCGCAGATGCGCCTGCCCTGTCCGTCCGGGACCGCCATGCCGTGATGCATGAAGAATTGCGCAAACGGATCTGCCTGCTGGACTATCCCCCAGGCATGCGCCTGTCAGAGACGGATCTGGCCGAGGAATTCGGCATCAGCCGCACGCCCCTGCGGCGGGTGCTGGCACGGCTGGAGGACGAGGGGCTGGTGCAGTCGATCCACGGTGTGGGCACCCTTGTCACTGATGCTGACATCACCGAATTGGAGCAGGTCTACCGGCTGCGCCTGGAGCTGACCGAACTGACCGGGCGACTGGACCCCGTGGTGCCGGATGCCGCGTTTCGGGCGCGGCTGGACGGGCTGGTGCAGCGCGGTGCCCGGATCGTCGCGGCAGGCACGCCGCAGGGTTTTACCCAGTTTGACATGGATGTGTTCGAGACCTTGCTTGAGCTGACGGCGAATGAACCCCTGCGCCAGGCCCTTGCGCGGCTTTATTATCAAACCAAGCGGATCTGGCTAAGGGCCGCGATTGAAGCCCAGCTTGACCTGCACAGGGAATTCCGGATTTTCCAGGATGAGTTGGAGGCGATCCAGGTGGCGCTGGCCTCTGATGATCTGGAGGCGGTGGCGCATATCCAGCGCGCGCATATCTCGATGAGTTTCAACAGGCTGAAACAGCGCGGCGGATAGGGGCCGGCCGCGCTGCTGCCCTGTCACTCGGCCGCGATGGCCAAACCACCCACATCGGCGATGATGTCCAGCACCGCTTCGATCCCCTGCTCGGTCTTCAGCGAACAAAAGGCAAAGGGGCGGTCCCCGCGCATTTTCCGCGCATCACGGTCCATCACCTCAAGCGAGGCCCCGACATAGGGGGCCAGATCGGTCTTGTTGATCACCAGCAGGTCGGATTTGGTGATGGCGGGTCCACCCTTGCGCGGAATTTCTTCGCCCGCGGCCACGTCGATCACATAGATCGTCAGATCGGCCAATTCGGGGCTAAAGGTGGCAGACAGGTTATCGCCGCCGCTTTCGATCAGCACGATCTCAAGATCGGGATGACGGCTGCACATTTCGGCAATGGCGGCCAGATTGATCGAGGCGTCCTCGCGGATGGCGGTATGGGGGCAACCGCCGGTTTCCACGCCGATGATGCGATCCTGCGGCAGGATCTGCATGCGCATCAGGGCCTCGGCGTCTTCCTGTGTGTAGATGTCATTGGTGATCACCCCAATGGAGCATCTGGGATGCAGCGCCCGGGCGATGGCTGCCGTCAGCGTGGTTTTCCCGGCCCCGACCGGGCCACCGATGCCGACCCGCAAGGGGCCATTCAGTTGCGTCATGTTCGAAATATCCTGTGTTCGAGGGTTTCATGGGTCAGCGCCGCGATGTCTGACATGAAGGCAGTGCTGTGCAGGTCATCCAGCGTTGTGTTTTGGGTTTCCTCAGCAAGCTGTTGGCACAAGGGTGTCAGGGCGGCCAGCACCGCCTGCCCTTCGGTTTGGCCCAAGGGCACGGCGCGCACGGCGGCGGACACAAGGTTGCTGGCAAAGGATTGGCAATACATCGCAGCTGTCAGCGAGACGTCGATCCCCGCCTTTGCCGCCGCTGCGCCGACTGCGACCGGATAGGTCGCACGTTCCAGCGGGTCCCCCCAGACATCCGATACGGTCTTGCAAAAGGCCTCTCCCTGAAGCCGGGTTTCCTGCAACCGCTCGGCGCAGGCCGCCACTGCGCGGGCCATCGCGTCGACTGCGTGCAACGCCTGATCATCCGCCGCGCCATAGGCCGCCCTCAGCAAGATGCAATCGTTGCGCCCCGAGCCATGCAGCAACACGTCTGTCAGCCAGTCTTGCAGATCAGCGGCGGTCTTGATGCGCCCCTGCTGGATCGCCATTTCCAACCCGTGCGAATAGGCAAAGGCCCCCACCGGAAAGGAAGGGGACAGCCATTGCGTAAGCGTCAGAATATGGGGGTCAATGCTCATGCGGGGCGTCGCCGTGGTCGTGATCGTGATCGTGAGAGTGGGAGTGAGAGTGTGAATGCCCGTGACTGTGGCTATGGCCGTGATCATGGGCAGTAGCGACATGTTCATGGCTATGGGTGCGGCCATGGCCATATGCCCCGCCTTCGGGCGTGAAGGGGGCGTGAACCTTTTGCACGCGCGCGCCCAGATGTTCAAGCATGTGACCAATGACCGGATCGTCCTGGATCAACAGATGATCGGATGAAATCTGGCAGGGCGTATGGCGGTTGCCCACATGCCACGCCAGACGAACCATATCAGGGCCCGTGATGCGCAACAGCGCCTCTTCGGCGGCCGCGATTTCAACATACCTGCCGTCGTCCAGTTCAAGCGCATCGCCATGG
Organism: Sulfitobacter sp.; assembly: GCA_017854855.1. GTDB lineage: Bacteria > Pseudomonadota > Alphaproteobacteria > Rhodobacterales > Rhodobacteraceae > Sulfitobacter. The sequence continues at coordinate 56,572 of JAFMGZ010000010.1, forward strand.
TCCAGCGACATGGTCTGGGGCAGATCCACCAGAAAGGACAGACCGTCCTTGGTCGTCAGCTTCTTGCGGCGCAGAAAGCGTTCGGTGTAATCCAGCAGGCACATATCAGCAGGGCCAGACCAGTCGCCCTTGCGGTGCAGGACCTGTGCGGTGTGTTGGGTTTTCATCATCAACCTCAGAACATGAAATAACGTTGTGCCATGGGCAGCACTTCGGCTGGCTGGCAGGTCAGCAGGACGCCATCGGCGCGCACTTCGTAGGTTTCGGGATCCACCTCGACCTTGGGCAGGGCGTCGTTCAGCACCATGTCGGCCTTGCCGATGTTGCGGGTATTCTTGACCGCGATGGTCTGCTTGGCCAGACCCAGCGTGCCGCGCAGATCGGCGGCCTGTGCCGCACCAGAGACAAAGCTGACCGAGCTGTGCCGCAGTGCGCTGCCGTAGGCACCGAACATGGGCCGTGTATAGACCGGCTGCGGCGTCGGGATGGAGGCGTTTGGATCACCCATTTGCGCCACGACAATCGTACCTGCCATCAAGACCATTTCCGGCTTTACCCCGAAAAAGGCAGGATTCCACAGCGCAAGGTCGGCACGTTTGCCAACCGAGATATCGCCGATCACATGGCTGACCCCTTGGGCAATCGCCGGATTGATCGTGTATTTCGCGATGTAGCGGCGCACGCGCATATTGTCGTTTTCGCCGGTCTCTTCGGCCAGACGCCCGCGCTGTTTCTTCATCTTGTCGGCGGTTTGCCAGGTGCGGATCAAGACCTCTCCGACGCGTCCCATGGCCTGGCTGTCGGAGGCGATGATCGAAAATGCGCCCAGATCATGCAGGATGTCTTCGGCGGCAATCGTTTCGCGGCGGATGCGGCTTTCGGCAAAGGCGATGTCTTCGGGGATGGATTTGTCCAGATGGTGGCAGACCATCAGCATGTCCAGATGTTCCTCCAGCGTGTTCACGGTGAAGGGGCGCGTGGGGTTGGTGGAGGAGGGCAGCACATTGGCATCCCCACAGATCTTGATGATGTCGGGCGCATGGCCGCCGCCTGCCCCTTCGGTGTGAAAGGCGTGGATGGTGCGGCCCTTCATGGCGCCGACCGTATGTTCCACAAAACCGGATTCGTTCAGCGTGTCGGTGTGGATCATCACCTGAACATCCATGTCGTCTGCGACCGATAGGCAGCAATCAATGGCCGCCGGTGTGGTGCCCCAATCCTCGTGTAGTTTCAGCGCGCAGGCACCGCCCTTGACCATCTCGACCAGCGCATCCGGCTGGCTGGCATTGCCCTTGCCTGACAGTCCGATGTTCATCGGAATTCCGTCAAAGGACTGCAGCATACGCCCAATGTGCCATGGCCCCGGTGTGCAGGTGGTGGCAAGCGTGCCATGGGCGGGCCCCGTGCCGCCGCCAAAACAGGTGGTCACGCCAGAATGCAGGGAATCCTCCATCTGTTGGGGGCAGATAAAGTGGATGTGGCTGTCCATTCCGCCTGCGGTCAGGATGCGCCCCTCGCCCGCGATGATTTCGGTGCCGGGGCCGATGATGATGTCAACGCCGGGCTGCGTGTCTGGGTTGCCGGCCTTGCCGATGGCATGGATCAGACCATCCTTGAGCGCGACATCGGCCTTGTAGATACCTGAGTGATCCACAATCAGCGCGTTGGTGATCACCGTATCCACGGCACCGCCTGCGCGGGTGACCTGGGACTGACCCATGCCATCGCGGATCACCTTGCCACCGCCGAATTTCACTTCTTCGCCATAGGTGGTCAGATCACGCTCAACCTCGATGATCAGATCGGTGTCGGCCAGACGCAGCCGGTCGCCTGTGGTGGGGCCATACATGGCAGCGTATTGGGGACGGGGAATGGATGTGGCCATATCAAAGTTCCTGAAATTCGAGCAGCATACGCGTGCGGTTGGCGGTAAGTTCGCTGAGGCAGCTGGCATGGATCAGTGGCTGGATCGAGCCGCCCTCATAGGGGCTGGCCTGCACCGCGCAGGCCAGATCGCGGTAGGTGAGCCATGCACGCTGGGCGGCCAACAAGGCATCCGCCTGGCCGATCTGTTTGGCATAGGCGCGGGCCGGTTTCCATGCGGCGTTGAGAGCGGCATCGGCCCGTTCAAAATCTCTGGCCGCACAGGCATTCATCAGCTGCTGTTGCTGGGGTGCGATGCAATCGGCAGCCGATTGGGCTTCGCTGCTCTGCGGAAGCATCAGGGCGACCATCAGCGCCAGCGCCCCCATCACCTTGCCGTTAAACCCAAAGATGCGGCGCGCGCCGCCGATGGGGATCAGGTTCACCTCGCGGCGCTGGCCGGGTTCAAAACGCACAGCTGTGCCCGATGCAATGTCCAGACGCATGCCATGGGCCGCCTTGCGGTCAAAATCCAGCGCGGGATTGGTTTCGGCAAAGTGGTAATGGCTGCCGACCTGAACCGGTCGGTCGCCGGTATTGGCAACAATCAATGTAATGGCCTCTACCCCTTCGTTCAGGGTCAAGGTGCCGGGGGCGGGAAAGAGTTCTCCGGGGATCATGGGCATGCCTTTAGCGAATGGGGTTATGCACGGTGACCAGTTTGGTCCCGTCGGGAAAGGTGGCTTCGACCTGTACGTCGTGGATCATCTCGGCGATGCCTTCCATACATTGGTCACGGGTGATGACATGGCCGCCCGCCTCCATCATATCGGCGACAGAGCGGCCATCGCGGGCCCCTTCGACAACGAAATCGGTGATAAGGGCAATTGCCTCGGGGTGGTTCAGCTTGACGCCGCGGGCCAGGCGTTTGCGGGCAACCTCGGCAGCCATCGAGATCAGCAGTTTGTCTTTTTCACGCGGGGTAAGTTGCATGGGTCAAAGCCTCCATGATGTGGGCAGGGTGTTTTGGGTCAGCCGGTCAAGGACCGGGATAAGGGCGCGGCGCAGCTCCAGGCTGTCTGGCGCAAGCTGGCGCAGGACCAGCACGTCGGATGCCAACATGCTGGCACCGGCAGTGGTCGGCAATAGGGCACGAATAGCCGCGAGGTGGCTTGACGCATCGGGTGCGACATAGACCAGGCTGGCCATGGCCCCTGCCCCATCCGCAATGGCCCCGCGCGCCAGTCGAGCCGCCGCATCCCCTTGCAGGGACATGCCATCGGCATAAAGCGGCAGGCCAGCCCGCCAGATGCGGATGCGGTCCTGAAACATCACATCGCGCAGTTGTTCGTTCATTGCCGCACGGCCAAAGACGACCGGCTCCACCATCAAAAGCCGCGCCCCGGTGGCCAGCGACACCTCAAGCCCGCGCGCCAATGCGCAGCGGTCAAACAAGATCAGTTCCTGCGGCAGCCAGTTCAGACGGGCATTGGCCGCGACTGTCAGTGTTGTGGTGACCTGTCCGGTTTCACCGGGCTGCGCCTTGTAGGCCCGCTCTGCGGCTTGGGTGGTCAGGGTCAGCGTCGCATCCGGCTGGACATCAGCCGCGATCGAAAACCGATCACCCCCCGTGATCCCGCCTGCGGTATTGACCAAAATGGCTTCGATGTCCTTGCGGTGGGTCTGTGGAAAGGCAAGTTTCATGGAACCCGACTGGCGAAGGTCCCTGATCCTTGTGACGCCCGCGTCATCCGCCGCAACACACAGCGATGCTGCCCCCTGTGCACGGGGTTGGGCCATTTCAGCACCGCGCAAATCATGAAGATTGTGCTGATTGATAACCGCCTCCCAACGCGTCCCGGATTTGCTGTTTGTTGCCTATGTCTACATGCTGACGGGCCGGGGATGACAGATAAATTCCGGCGGGCATGACTGAACCGCACAAAGAATGCGCACCCCGCCCGCCGGGTGCCACTATTTTAGGCGTGAGGGCACGCCGCTGTCCGGATCACCGATGTCCCAAAACAGCCCCGCCATCACCTGCATGCCTTCGCGGCAGATCGGTTTCAGCACATGTTCGTCAGGCGCGTGTTGCTTGCAGCCCAGATAGCTGTGGGGCACCCAGACCGTGGGCAGGCCCAGCGCATCGGCAAAGCAATCATTGGGCAAAGAGCCTGCCAGATTGGGCAGCACATGAGGCTCTTGGCCGGTGGTTTTTTCAATCGAGGCTTTGACGTAGCTGACCCAAGGATGGTTTGGGTTCAGGCGGGTAGCCGCAAAAGTGCCTTTGTCGTCGGCGATGATCTGCACCTTGTCAAAGCCATGGGCATCCAGATGGCGGCGCAGGGCCGGCAGAATGTCGTTCATGTCGGTCCCGACCACAAACCGCAACTGGCAGGTCGCCCTTGCGCAGGCTGCAATCGCATTGACAGGTGCCTCGGGCACGCCTGCCTTGATCGCCAGCACCGCAAAACTGTTCCAACCATAGACACGTTCCATCGGCGACAGGCTTTCCTCGCCCCAGTCCATGTCGATGCTGGGGTTGCCCCCCTCAGCGACCGGCAACAGTTGCAATGCGCGGCGCACTTCGTCGGTCAGGCTGTCGGGCCGCCATTCGGGGACTTTGATCTGGCCGCGCCTGTCGGTGATACAGGCCAGGGCATGGGACAGAATGATCGTGGGATCGGCCAGGAGCCCGCCCCAATTGCCGGAATGATGCGCCCCCTCGCGCAGGTCAACCAGCAGATCAAAGGATGCACCGCCCCGCGCGCCCATGAACATCGTCGGTCGCTCTGGGCTGAGACGGGGCCCGTCAGAGGCAATCAGAACATCCGCCTTCAGCGCCTCGCCGTGTATTTTGACAATCTCACTCAAACCGGGAGAGCCGATTTCCTCGCTCATTTCGATGAGGAATTTGGCGTTGAACCCCAGCCGTCCACGCGTCTGGATCACCGTCTCAAGAGCCGCGATATTGATCAGGTGCTGGACCTTGTTGTCCGCAGCCCCCCGGCCAAACAGAACATCCCCCTCTTCGGTCAGGACAAACGGCGACAGCCCGTCGCGCCATTGGTCCTGCTGGCCCCAGATCACATCACCATGGCCGTAGCTGAGAACCGTGGGCAACGATGGATCTTCGATGCGGGATGCAATCAGGAATGGCCCACCCTTGGGCGCGACACTGGGATTTTCGTGCACCGCGCAGGCAAAGCCCGCCGCGGTCAGTCGCGGCTCGATCACCTGTTGCAGATAGCGGTAAAGCTCGGCTTCTTGTTGCGGATTTTGGCTTTCGGTCTGGTAGCTGACCATCTGGGCGAGGTCAGCCTGAAGCCGTCCATCCTGAAAATACCGGGTCGCGTGGTCGATGGCCTGAAGGCGGGTCATGTCATGTCTTCCTTGATTTCGGCCCAGAATGTTACGGGTTGTCGCAAAAAGGCAAGCTGTTCACCGCGCAAGCGTTCAGTACGAGGATTTCGGGAGAGTTTTTGGGGCGCGGCCATGGGTGCCCCCTGCGGCCCCTACAGCCGAATTATGAGGCGATCCTTTCCTGTGTTGCGGCCACAATGCGGCGCTTTTCCTTTTTCCGCTTGAAGCTGGGCCAAGGGGGTAGGACACTGGGGGCAATGCAGACGTCCGTCCCCCTTATCGTATTTTCCGACCTTGATGGCACCCTTCTGGACCACGACAGCTATGACTGGGGGCCTGCGAAAGACGCACTGGCGCTTTTGGAAAAGCTGGGTGCCCCGCTGGTGCTGGCCAGCAGCAAAACCGCAGCCGAGATGCGCGTTCTGCAAGAGCAGATGGGCCTTGCCGCCTATCCGGCGATTGTCGAAAATGGATCAGGGCGCATAGGGCCTGGTGCCGCCACCCAGACGAAAACCGATCAATACGCAGCCCTGCGAGACGTGATCGACAGCGCCCCCAAAGATGTGCGCGATCTGTTTTGCGGCTTTGGCGACATGACGACAGCAGATGTGATGAGATCGACAGGCTTGTCAGAAGCAGCAGCGCAACGGGCCCGGAAACGCGCGTTTTCAGAGCCGGGGATTTGGTCGGGCACGCCAGCACAGCAATCTGATTTCGTGAGCTACCTGCGCCAACAGGGTGTATCGGCGCGCGCCGGTGGCCGGTTTCTGACCCTGTCTTTCGGGGCCACCAAAGCAGACCAGATGCGCGCGGTGACAGATCAGTTCGCCCCCGTATGGACCATCGCCCTTGGCGATGCCCCAAATGACATTGAGATGATTGAGGCCGCCGATTTTGGTGTCATCGTCCACAACCCCCATCATCCTCCCCTGCCCTTGCTGAAAGGTGAGGAAACGGATCGGATCATTCGCACCTCACAGGCTGGCCCTATGGGATGGAACACGGCAGTCTTGTCACTGATTGACAGGCTCGGACTTTAGAAACGAAAGAACGTCTTTAAATGGTTGATTTTCATCAGAACGGAAACATCGCAACGCTGCATAATCTGCGCACCCGCCAGATTGATGATCTGACCTATGAGTTGGAGACATTCGCCCAGACACGCAAAATGTCGTTGATCCTGCCCTGTCTTTATTCAGAACTTGAGACGGATGCGATGCCACAGATCCTGTCAGAGCTGGCCAAGGTCAAATACCTGCACAGGATCATCATCGGGCTGGACCGCGCGGATGAGGCGCAGTTCCGCCATGCGCGGAAATTCTTTGATGCGCTTGGCCAGAACCACATGGTGATCTGGAATGACAGCCCCCGGATGAAGCAGATGGAAGCGCGGTTGGAGGCCCTTGGACTTGGCCCCGTCGAGCAGGGCAAAGGCAAGAATGTCTGGACCTCGATCGGCTATCTGATCGGGTGTCAGGACAGCGCGGTGATGGCGATACATGATTGCGATATCCTGACCTACACCCAAGAGATGCTGGCCCGGCTGATCTATCCAGTCGCCAACCCCACCTTTCCCTACCAGATGGCAAAGGGCTATTATGCGCGGGTGGGGGCGGACAAACTGAATGGCCGTGTCACCCGGCTGCTGGTCAGCCCCTTGTTGATCGCGCTGAAACGTGTGGTCGGAGACCGGGATTACATCGATTATCTGCGCAGCTTTCGCTACCCGCTGTCGGGGGAATTCGCGATGCGCACCAATATCTTGCCCGATTTGCGCATCCCTTCGGACTGGGGGCTTGAGATTGGCGTATTGTCAGAGGCCTGGCGCAATTTGGCCCCGCAGGCCGTCTGCCAGGTAGAGATTGCCGATGCCTATGATCACAAGCATCAAAGCCTAAGCCCGCAAGACGCCAACACCGGGTTAAACCGCATGTCGGTCGATATCTGCAAGGCGCTGTTTCGCAAGCTGGCTGCCGATGGGACAGTCTTTACTCCCAATGTGTTCCGCACGCTGAAAGCCACCTATTATCGCAATGCGCTGGACCTGCTGGAGGCCTATTATACCGATGCGCAGATGAACGGCCTAAAGGTGGACCGCCATTCCGAAGAGGCCTCGATCGAGCTGTTTGCAGATAGCATCATGCGGGCCGGGCAGACGTTTCTGGACAATCCGCATGAGACCCCTTTCATCCCCACGTGGAACCGCATCCATGCGGCGGACCCCGACTTTCTGCACGATTTGCATCAGGCGGCGGCAGAGGACGGCAAGGATTATCAATAGAGCATTGGCACCTTTGGTGTCAGGCGGCGTTGCTGATCCACATGCATTGATAGGGTGCCAGCGTGACTTCGCCCATCGTGACCGCGGCACCGCTCAGCAAGTCTGTCCAGTCTTCATCCGCGATCAGGTTCAATGATGTTTCGGGCAAGGTCACGGCCTGCCCGCTGACGTTATGCAGCGCAAAGATGGACTGCTTGCGGTCCAGGCTTTGCCGCCACAGGCCAAACACACGGTCATCCAGCGTGTTGATGGTGAATTGCGTGGCATTGGGGTGAAAGGCGGACTGCTTTTGCCGCAGCTTCAAACGGTCGCGCAGGTGCTGCATCACGTAGAACTGATCTGTGTCTTCCTGCGCCAGCCGCGCGCGCAATGCGCTGTAATCCCAGCGGTGCCGATTGATCGCCCGGTTCATGCCGCGCTTTTCAACGCTGTCGTGATCGTTGGGGGTGGCAAGCAGCGAATGAATGTAGAACGCCGGTATCCCCTCAAGCGACATCACGATGGTCTGCGAGCAGATGAACCGCTCAAGCTTGAGGTCATCGGGCCCTTCAAAGGTCTGGCTCATCGCATCAAAGAAGGTGGTATTCAGCTCATAGGGGGCCTCTGCGCCATCGGGCAATGTCCGCATGGAGACCAGACCGCCGATCTTGCGCACGGTGTCGATCACCGCTGACTGGTCCTGTTCTGACAACAGCCCCTCTGCCGGGCGCATGCCGATACCATCATGGCTGGCAGTGAAATTGAGGTAGGCGCAGCCCAGCGGTGCGGGCGGCATGGAGCGTTGCCATTTCACCAGATGCGAGGCCGTGCCCGACATCATCGCATGCAAGATCAGGGGCGGCAGCGGGAAATTATAGATCACATGTGCCTCGTCCCGCTTGCCGAAATAGCTGAGGTTTTCGGCCTTGGGCACATTGGTTTCTGTCAGCAGGATCACCGGTTCAACCGCAAAGTTGCACAGGGTACGGATCAGTTTCACGACCTCATGGGTCTGGGGCAGATGGATGGAAGGGGAGCCTGCCTGCTTCCACAGGAAGGCCACCGCATCAAGGCGGATGATCTGCACGCCGTTGTCCACATGCAGCCGGATGATACGCAAGAATTCAAGCAGGACTTCGGGGTTGCGAAAATCCAGATCAATCTGGTCATGGCTGAAGGTACACCAGACATGGCGGGGACCATTGCTGGTCTCCACCTCTTGCAGCAAGGGCGTGGTGCGGGGGCGGACAACCATATCCAGATCATCCTCGGGCGAGGCCTCAAAGAAGAACCGGTCATAGGGGGCCTGGCCCTGACGGTAGGCATTGAACCACTGGCCCTGGCTTGAGACATGGTTCAAAACCAGATCGGACATCAGTTTGAATTCATCCGCGATGCGGTTGATGTCAGACCAATCACCCAGCTGCGGATTAACGGCGCGAAAATCGGTAACCGCAAAGCCATCGTCAGAGGTAAAGGGAAAGAACGGCAGGACATGCACGCCGTTAACGGTTCCCTTCATATAGCGGCGCAGGAAATCGTTCAGCAAATCCAGTGGCTTGTGTTTTCCATCGACCAGAGAGTTGCCATAGGTGATCAGCAATGCGTCGCCTTGTGACCACATGCCGTTGCCCGGCGTGCGCGCCCTTTTGCGGCGGGCCCTGCCCTCTGGCCAGAAGGCGTCAATGATCTGGCTGACCAGGATGTCGCCATCCACGTCGGGATAGATCACAGCGACATGGTTTTTCAATGCGCGGCTGAAGGCAATTCTATCTGGTTTCGTCTTTGGCAAATCTGTCATGAGTGCAGGCAATCACATCTGCGGGGCGGTGACAAACCTCCTGATGCGCGGCGCGGGCCTTGGCGGCGCATCAGGGACAGGTTGCTACATTTATAAGCGCTCTGCGCTGCGTTATGATGCCAGCAAGGTTGTCGTGTAATCGCCGCGCAAGGCCACCTCCAGCAGTTCCAGATCGTCAGAACATTCGGTGTAGTGAGAGACCATGCCGGGCGGGATCACAAAGGCATCGCCCGCCTCCAGATCGCGCGCGGGCTGCCCTTCGGCGCACAGGGTCATTGTGCCGGTCATGACAAAGGTAAAGTGGATATCCGCGTCATGTTTGCCCGGCACCGTGGCACCACCGTCAAAGGTGGCTACCTGAATGCCCGCCACCCCCTTGGTGCCCGCAGCAATGCCGGTGTCACGCGCCACGAAACCCGGCAGCCGGAAAGGTGCCCATGTGGCGCGGTCCTTGACATGATGCACAAAGGTCTGGCCGTCCCATTCGCGGGCGGGATCGCCCTTGCCATTGGGCAGGACAAAGTCATGATCGATCGTGGTGACATGTTCCGCCGGCACGCCAATTTCGATAACCTCGATGTTGGGCGATGCTTCGACCACACGGTGGCGGATGCCCGGAGGCTGGGTGACGCAGTCGCCCGCATGCAGACGGATCATATCGCCCTGATCCTCGTACAGCACATCAACCCAGCCTTTGTAGCAAAAGATCAGCTGAAATCCGACCGTGTGATAATGCACCATATCAGGCACCGGTCCGCCGTCGGGAATGCGGATGTGGCTGGCGATGATCGAACCGCCCAGACGGGATTCGATCAGGTCGCGGTAATGCATGCCTGCGCGTCCGATCACCCAAGGTGCTTCATCCCGAAGTCGGCGCACGACGAATTCATGCTGCGTCTGGGGCTGCTGAACCTCAGGCGTCAGTGGCACCACTTCGATCCGGGTGCCATTGGGTGCTGTCAGGTGGCGCTGTCCCTGTCCGAATTGGTCTGGTGTGTCGGTCAGAATGCGGATTTTGCCCGGCGGAACATCCGCCCCTTTTTCAATCCGCAACCGCAAACCATGGCCCGAAAAACTGGCCACGCAGGGGTTATCTGCCGGAAAGATATTTTCCATCCGCATACCAAGCACTTTGGTATAGAACGGCAGATCGTCCCGCAGTTCATTCGTGGGAAGCAAAACTTCGGCCAAGATGTCCGATTGAGCCATATCGCAATCCTGTTTTGATGTAATTGACCGCCGCCCTTGGCAAGGCTGATTGCGCATGATGCTAGGCCATTTGCGCCTGAAGTTCCATCACCGTTCTGGGCCGTCAGGGCCGTGCAGCACAAACCGCGTGGCCGTGGCCAGACCTAGGCGGTCTGGCCATCCGTGCTTACCCCAGACGCTGCGCAACCAGCGCGATCAGCTTCTTGTGATCGGCGTCAAAGTTGCGAATGCCTTCGGCCAGTTTTTCCGTCGCCATGGCATCGGCGTTCATTTCCCAGCGGAATGCCGCCTCTGTCAGGGTGATGGCCGGCACGCCGCTGGCGTTTTCAGGGGAAAGAACCCGTGGCAGCACGCCTTTGTCCTGATCCAGTTCGTCAAGCAGCTTGGGTGCGATGGTCAGGTTATCGCAGCCTGCCAGCGCCTTGATCTGATTGGTGCTGCGAAAGGATGCCCCCATCACAACAGTGTCGATCCCGTTGGATTTATAGTAATCATAGATGCGTCGCACCGACAGAACGCCGGGGTCTTCGTCCGGTGCAAAATTGTCGACGCCCTGCGCTTTTTTGTACCAATCCGTGATCCGGCCCACGAAAGGAGAGATCAAGAATGCCTTGGCTTCGGCACAGGCCACGGCCTGCGCCATGGAGAACAAAAGCGTCAGGTTACAATCAATGCCTTCGTTTTGCAGGATCTCGGCGGCCCGGATGCCTTCCCAGGTAGCGGCCAGTTTGATCAAGATGCGTTCCTTGCCAATACCACGTGCCGCATAATCAGCGATGATGGCCCGCGCACGCGCCACTGAGGCGTCTGTGTCAAAGGACAAACAGGCATCCACTTCGGTAGACACCCGGCCCGGCACCTGTTTGGTCAGCTCTGCGCCAACGGCTACGGTCAACGTGTCAGTCACCTGTTCCGGGGTCAGCCCGGCGCTGCGGCCTGCGTCGATCTCATGGGTGATCAATGCCTCGGATGCCGGGTCGGTCAGGGCCGCAAGGACCAAGGACGGATTGGTCGTGCAATCCACGGGTTTGTACTTATTGACCTCTTTGACTGCTCCCGTATCGGCAACAACAATTGTCATTTCTCTGAGTTGGTCGAGGGCGCTGGTCATGGTCTGTTCCTTTTTGTCCGTCTGGCAGGTTTGGAGGGTCACCCCATTGGGCCCCCTGGACCTGCATGTGCCGCCAATTCTATCGCCAAGTTTACCAGCCGTCTTGTCAACATCGGCGGCGGTCTGACCTGACAGGAATCGTACAGCAAAGCAGGTTTCTCATCTCACGCACCGGGTAGCAAATTCAAAGCGGAATTACACCTTCAATTTGCGCGCCCATGTGGTTGTTGCCTGCCCGCCCCTGCCGCTGGCCGGGTTCCCCCTGTGCCACCGCATAACATCCGGCGGCGCATGTGTGCCGCGCCGTCAGGGATGATCTTGGCTTTTGCCAAAGGTCCGGCGACGCAGGAGGTGGCAAGACCCCCTTGGAAATTCAGCCGCCGTTGCGATGCCAATCACAAGTTTCTTAAAACCCTGCAGCCGCCCGCCAAAGTAGTGCTGCATTCAAAAAGGGGGCGATTTAATTTGTGCTTATGGCACGGATTTCAAATTAATTTCCTGAAATGAAAAATGCGGAAATATTGAATTAACCAACTGTTTTATAACAGTAAAAATTAGCGCATGAAGCGAAAAAAACGAATGAAGTGTTCGGCACCAAGCCAATTTTACAATTCCATTACAAACCGCAGAACACTAAAGATAATTTCCACAGTGTTACAAATGCCAAGCCTGTCGAGCCGCAGGGTTCTTGCCTTCGAAAAGAGTTACGATGACCCGTTTATATGAATTGAGAATGATAGCTCGCGTCGCGCAGATGTATCACGAAGAAGATCAAAAACAGACGCAGATCGCCTCGCATTTGGGCATATCACAGGCAAGTATTTCGCGTATGCTGAAAAAGGCGGAGCGGGAGAAAATCGTCTCGACAAAAGTCACGTCCCCCGCCGGAACATACGCCCAGATCGAAGCCAAGCTGCGGTGCCGGTTCAATTTGACCGAAGCGATCGTCGTGGACAGCCCCTGCCCTGACAGCATTGCGATCAAGCAACAGATTGGTGCTGCTGCCGCGCATTTGGTGGAAACCACCATGCAGCCCGACGAGGTAATCGGCCTGATGGATGGGTCTGACGTTTTGCCAGACATGGTTGCCCTGATGCGGCCGATCAAGAACAGGCGGGCGAAAGCCATTCTTAAGCTGGGAGACAGGGGTAATTTCGGCGATGGTTTGGAACAGCCATGCCAGATGTCTGTGCGGCTGGCCGCGCTGACGGGGGTCTCTGCCTCAGCCTCGGATCGTACGCAGGAAGATACGCCAGTTTCCATACAGGAGCGTCTGGTTCAAGATACGACACCATGCCGGGTCACCTTGGGCATTATTGATATCGGGTCGATCAGCGACACAGGCAGAGATATCAGCGCAGGATCGGGCATCAGCAACCAGATCCGCATTCCGCGTCAGACAACGCCGCCCCCCACGATCCCTGAGCAGGCTTTTGGCATGTCTTTGCAGGAATGGGGCGATATTGACCGCGTCCTTGCCGTCATCGACCCACGGACCGAAATTTCCCAGGCCAGGGCTGTGCTGGACATGGGATTTGTCAATTTGCTGGTCATTGATCACAGCACGGCTACGGGTTTGCTGCAGGGTTAACGCAGGCTTTTAGCAACAGCGCGCCACAGCCGCCTGGCAATCACCCCATAAGCGCAACATTATTGCCCCCGACCAGCCGCATCCCAACTGCGCCGCATTGGTCAGGCAGAGAGTTGATGATCCTCAATAATAAGCTGACTGGCTTTTTCACCGATCATGATGGCAGGTGCGTTTGTGTTGCCGCTGACGATCTCTGGCATGATCGAACAATCCGCCACTCTGAGGCCATGAATGCCGTGCACGCGCAACCGCGCATCGACCACCGCATCACCAGATTGTCCCATCTTGCAGGTGCCTGTCGGGTGATAGATTGACGCGGTGTTGTCGCGCGCCCAATGCAGCGTCGCGTCATAGTCATTCATGTCCAGACTTTCGTGCGGCCTGTATTCCTGGGATATCTTTTCCGTCAGGGGGGCGTGGCGCGCGATCTTGCGCGCGATGTTGATCCCTGCAACGACCGTCCGGCAGTCGGTTTCCGTAGACAGGTAGTTTGGCACGATTTTTGGATAGTCCCCTGCATCGGCCGAATTCAAACGGATTTCGCCGCGCGATTCAGGGCGCAGCTGGCAGACCGACATCGTAAAGGCCGAGAATTTATCGGCTCCCTTGCCAGGATTTTCCGCCGAAAGAGGCTGGACGTGGAACTGCACGTCGGGCGTTTCCAAGGTATCGTTCGTTTTCATAAAGCCTGTGGCAAGGCTGGCGGCCATGGTCATCGGGCCCGACCGCGAGGTCAGATACTTCAGGCCGATCTTGGCCTGACCAAACAGCGAACCAACCTCATCATTCAAGGTGGGTTCGTTGCATTTATAGACCAGCCGCGCTTGCAGGTGGTCTTGCATGTTCTTGCCCACCCCAGGCATATCGGCAAGCACCTCAATGCCGTGATCTGCCAATTGCGCGGCCTCACCGATCCCCGACAGCATCAACAACTGCGGTGAATTGATCGCCCCCCCGGACAAGATGATCTCGCTCCGCGCAGTGATCCGGTGCTCTTGGCCGCCGCGGTCCTTGTAAATGACAGCCACGGCGCGTTTGCCGTCCAGAACAATTCTTTGAGCATGGGCATGGGTAATGATGCGCAGGTTGGGGCGCGATTTTACCGGGTTCAGAAAGGCCACAGCCGCAGAACACCGCAGACCGTTGCGTGATGTCAGCTGGAAAAAGCCGACGCCTTCCTGATCCGCCCCGTTGTAATCGGGGTTGAATTTGTATCCAGCCGCCTGGGCTGCTTGGACCCATGCATCCGTGATCGGGCGCTGGATTCGCATGTTCGAGACCGACAAAAGGCCTTTGTTGCCGTGAAAATCATCCGCGCCGCGTTCGTTGTTCTCTGACTTCTTGAACAGCGGCAGCACGTCGTCCCAGCTCCAGCCTTCGTTGCCCATCTGGCGCCAGCGGTCATAGTCCTGGGGCTGTCCGCGCACATAGAGCAGACCGTTGAGAGAAGATGACCCTCCCAGGACCTTACCGCGCGGCCATTCAATCGACCGTCCATTCAAGCCCGGGTCAGGTTCGGTTTTGTAACACCAGTCCACCTTGGGGTTATGAATGGTTTTGAAATAGCCCACGGGAATGTGGATCCAGGGATTGGTATCCTTGCCGCCCGCCTCAAGTAGGACGACCTTTTTGGACGGATCGGCGCTCAGCCGGTTGGCAATGACACACCCTGATGATCCTGCACCTATGATAATGAAGTCCGCATCCACGGCGCTCTCCTCCTGGTTCCTGAAAAAAAGTCTATGCAGGTTAATTGATATAGGCTAGCGTTTTTTGAGACCAAACGTCTCAAAAATGGATTTAGGGAGGAATACTATGGGACTTCAGAACAAATTAAGCGGCATAACCCGCCGTGATCTATTCCGTGTTGCGGGCCGGTATGGCATGAGCTCCACGCTCTTGGCCGCTGGCGGATTTGGCGGTGCGATGAGCCTGGCCAACCTGGCAAGTGCCGCAGAATCGACCTACGAGCGGCGCTTTTCCAAGCCTGCCAAATTCACTTTGAAATTTGGCGCTTCGGGCTTTAACGCACGGAACTTGTTGATTGAACGGGCCGGCGCGTTGGAATTTGCACGTGATCTGGAAAGCCGCACAGACGGCGAAATCCGGGTTGAGTTCATTGGCGACAACCAGATCTGCGGTCAGACATCCTGTGTTGAAAAGACCCAGCAGGGCATCGTCGACATCTATGCGGCCTCCACACAAAACTCTGCGGGCGGTGCCCCATATCTGAACGTGCTGGACTATGCCTATATGTTCCCGACACGGGCGTCACAGTACCACTTCCTCTACAGCCCCAAATCACAGCGCATCCTGCGTGACCCGCTGGAGAAGAACCACGGCCTGAAATTCTTGTTCTCGCATTGCGAATTGCGCGGCATTCAGCTGGGTCTGGGCTGGCAGGACAAACCGACAGTCACATCTGTTGAGCAATTGTTCGGCACCAAGAACCGCGTCACCGGCACACAGCTTGGCCGTATTGCGATGCAGGCTCTGAACCTGAACCCCGTTCCGATCGCATGGGAAGAAACCCTTGATGGTCTCAAGCAGGGCCTGATTGATGGTGCGGAAACATGGGCCTCTGCGGTGGCCTATGCGAACATGTCCCCGGTCGTGTCACAATCCGTCGACCTGGAATTCTTCTGCGGGACCGAACATACGTCAATGTCCGCTTCTGTCTTTGACAGCCTCGGTGGCGAACTTCAGGATGCTGTGAACGAATCCAGCTATTGGGCACAAACCCATGTTCAGGCCGCAAACGAAGCCGCGCTGGTCAAGACCGTCGGCTATTCCGACCCACAGCTGCCGAACACCATCTTTGCCCGCGACAATGTTCGCATGGCATTCCTGTCAGACGCCGAAAAGCGCAAGGCCGAAGAAATGTGTTCACCCGAATTCCAGCCACAGCTCTGGGAGCAGTGGCGCGAGCGGATCAACGGCTGGGCCGGTGGCATCGACACCTATCAGGAAATCTACAACATCGCGCGCGAAATCCCGAAAGAGACTTTGCCAGAGAACGTAGAGCCTCGCCGCTGGTGGAAAGGCTAATCGCCTGAAAAAACGGAGGGCCAGTCGGACGAGGAGGTCTGACTGGCCCTTTTCTAATTGCGGTACAGGTGGCTATCTGTAACCGTCACTTTGGGGGGAGAGGGCAATGTCAATTTTGTCTGATATGGGTACCATCATCCATACCATGACCGTGGGTGAGGTGGATTTTTCATCCGTCCGTGCATTCCGATCAAATGCCGCATGGTATGTATTCGGGCCGCTGACAGCGATCGGCGCGGTTTTGGTTCTATACATCTATAAACTGGTGCCATGGCTTGATCGCCATCTTGAGCGATCTATCGTGGTCTATACATATATCGTGATCGCCGGGATCATCTTTGTCGGTGTCTTGCAGCGCTTTATTCCGTTCCTGCCGGCCCAGCCGCCCTGGTCGACAACACTGCCGCCCATGCTCTTTATGATCATGGCCTGGTTCGGCTGTTCGTTTAACGTCCGGCTGCGTACGCATCTGAGTTTCAGTGAATTCCGCACGCAGTTTTCACCGAAATGGCAGATGGTCATGCTCTGGATGGATGCGATCTTGTGGTTTGTCTTCTGCGTGATCGTGGTGACGACAACAGCACGGGTTACCGCGAATGCGGTGTCGAACTTTATGATCGTGCCGGGCACCAATGGATTGATGCAGTGGTGGTTCATCATCACCGTACCCTTGGCGTTCATTCTCATGGCGGGCCGTGTTCTGGAAAACCTTATTGAGGATGTTCAAAAATATCGCAGGGGCGCGCCCTTGATTGAGCAGGCTGTCATCGGGGGGGATGTGTGATGACTGACGGTACGTGGATTACCTTGATATCGCTGGCGGTTACGATGCTGTTCATGCTCGGCACGCCGGTACTTTTGGTCATTGTCTATTGGGTCATTGGCTGTTCCTTTGTCATGGGCCTGACCTTGGACAACATCGGCAACGAGCTGTTGAATGTGTTCAACAAGGGTTTTGCCCTTTTGGCGATGCCCCTGTTCATTCTGACCGGGGATTTGATCAACAAATCCGGCATCGCCCGACGATTATCGGATTTTGCCTATGCCTGTCTGGGCTGGCTGCGGGGCGGTCTGGCCATGGCGGCCATCGGCGCTTGCGGTTTGTTTGCCGCGATCTCTGGCTCCAATTCGGCGACCACGGCAACCATCGGGTCAATGCTGCATCCTGAAATGGTCAAAGGCGGCTATGATGAGCGGTTCAGTGCGGCCACGGCAGCGGCAGGCGGTACTGTGGGGATCATCATCCCGCCCTCCATCATCTTTATCGTGTACGGGTTCCTGATGAACCTGCCGATCTCTGATCTGTTCGTCGCGGGCATCGTGCCCGGCGTGCTGATGGTTCTGGCCATGATGATCACCTGCTTCATCATCTGTTCGGTCAACAAATGGGGCTATCTGATCAAGCTGGAACTGAGCCGCGTGATCAAGACCGCCGTGGGCGCTTGGCTGGGTTTCTTTGCCATTGGTCTGGTGCTTTGGGGTATTTATACGGGCAAATTCTCGCCCACAGAGGCCGCAGGCGTCACCGTGGGCTTTTGTGTGATCGTTGGCATGCTGTCTTATCCGATCAACAAGTCCGTCGGTCTGGATGCAGAAACCCCGATCGCGGAAAAATCGGTTGCGTCCATGCTGGTCGTGGAAGGGTTCCGGCTGGTTGATCTGCCATCCATCGTTGTCCGTTCGGCACAGATCACCGGTATCCTGGCACCGCTGATCGCGGTTTCGGTGGTGATGCAGCAAATCATGTCGCTGCTGGGTGCGCAGGAAACCATCGGAAATTTTGTGACTGGAATGGGGGGGTATTACCCTGTGCTGTTCACCTGCATGGCGATCGTATTCGTGGCAGGCATGGTGCTGGAATCCCTGCCGGTCACGATCATTCTGGCCCCTATTCTGGCCCCAATCGCGGCTTCTGTCGGGGTTGACCCGATCCAGTTTGCAGTGATCTTTTTGGTTGGTGCATCCATCGGCTTCATCACGCCGCCTTATGGATTGAACCTTTATGTTGCATCGGGGGTCACGGGCGTCCCGTACTTCCGCCTGCTACGGTACAGCACGGCCTATCTCATCTCTCTGATCTGTATCTGGGTTCTGATCGCGCTGCTGCCAGACCTGTCCTTGATGCTGCTGCCCGCAAGATAGCGCGGGCAGGCACGCAGGGACGATAAGGATAAAAAAGGGCCGCTGAACAGCGGCCCTTTTTCTATTGAGGTCATTCTCGAGAAACCTGCCCCTTGGCCTTTGCTGCAAACAACGATTTCAGCGCCAGGGGTGTACCAGGTATTCAGATCGACGCTTTAGTCCTGCGGGATCACCCGCAGGCCCAGTTCCATCAACTGATCCGAGGTCGGGTCGCTGGGCGCATTCATCATCAAGTCTTCGGCACGCTGGTTCATCGGGAAGAGGATCACTTCGCGGATGTTCTGTTCGTTGGCCAGCAACATTACGATCCGGTCAATGCCCGCCGCACAGCCACCGTGGGGGGGCGCGCCGTATTGGAATGCATTGACCATGCCACCAAAGCGCTTGCGCACTTCTTCTTCGCCGTAGCCTGCGATCTCGAATGCCTTGAACATGATCTCTGGCTTGTGGTTCCGGATGGCCCCGGACACCAATTCATAGCCGTTACAGGCCAGATCATACTGATAGCCCAGCACCTCAAGTGGATCGCCCTGCAGCGCCTCCATCCCGCCCTGTGGCATTGAGAAAGGGTTGTGTTCAAAGTCGATCTTGCCGGTCTCTTCGTCCTTTTCATAGATCGGGAAATCTACGATCCAGGCAAAGGCAAAGCGGTCCTTGTCTGTCAGGCCCAGTTCATCGCCGATGACCGTACGGGCACGACCCGCGACACCTTCAAACGCCTTTGGTTTGCCACCAAGGAAGAAGGCCGCATCGCCCACATTCAAGCCCAATTGCAGGCGAATGGCCTCTGTCCGCTCTGGTCCGATGTTCTTGGCTAAGGGGCCGGCCGCTTCCATGCCGCCTTCAACCTCGCCAGATTTCAGCTTGGCCTGCGCCTCTTTTAGCGAAATACCCATCTCTTGCGCGACCGCATCCGCCGTCTTTTCACGCCAGAAGATATAGCCCATGCCGGGCAGACCTTCCTTTTGTGCGAAGGCATTCATCCGGTCGCAGAATTTGCGGCTGCCGCCCGTGGGTGCGGGAATGGCACGAATTTCGGTGCCTTCCTGCTCCAGCAGTTTTGCAAAGATGGCAAAGCCAGAGCCTGCAAAATGCTCAGACACGACCTGCATCTTGATCGGGTTGCGCAGGTCCGGCTTGTCAGAGCCATACCAAAGCGCGGCGTCCTTGTAGGAAATCTGTGGCCATTCCTGATCCACCTTACGGCCGCCGCCGAACTCTTCGAAAATGCCGCCAATCACTGGTTGGATCGTGTCGAACACATCTTGTTGGGTGACAAAAGACATCTCAAGGTCAAGCTGGTAGAAATCGGTGGGTGACCGGTCGGCCCGCGGATCCTCATCGCGGAAACAGGGGGCGATCTGGAAATATTTATCGAAACCGGACACCATCAACAGCTGTTTGAACTGTTGCGGGGCCTGCGGCAATGCATAGAACTTGCCAGGGTGCAGGCGCGACGGGACCAGAAAATCCCGGGCCCCTTCTGGCGAAGACGCCGTGATGATCGGCGTCTGGAATTCCTTGAAACTCTTGTCCCACATCCGTTTGCGGATCGAGCTGACGACATCAGACCGAAGCACCATATTTGCCTGCATCTTTTCGCGGCGCAGGTCGAGGTAGCGATAGCGCAGGCGGGTTTCCTCGGGGTATTCCTGTTCGCCGAACACCATCAATGGCAGTTCCGCCGCAGCACCCAGCACTTCCATGTCGCGGATAAAGACTTCAACCTCGCCCGTTGGGATCTTGGTGTTGATCAGGCTTTCGTCGCGGGCCTTTACCTCACCGTCAATGCGGATGCACCATTCAGAACGGACCTTTTCGACATCCTTGAACACGGGGCTGTCGGGGTCACACAGGACCTGCGTGATCCCGTAGTGATCACGAAGGTCAATGAACAAGATACCACCATGGTCGCGGACGCGGTGGACCCAACCAGAAAGACGAACAGCATCGCCTTTGTTGGAAATGTTCAGATCGGCGCAAGTATGGCTGCGATAGGCGTGCATATCGGGTCCCTTTCGAGGGCTGGAAAACTTGGCGCAGGTACACCTTTTGACAGCCCAGAAGTCAAGAGTTGTAGCGGCAAATGCGGCGCATTGAGGCGGAGTATCGCGGCAAAGGCCCAAGGGTGCCTGCACCTGACGGGTTTGCCCCTTTCCGCCCAAGGACGGCAGGCGGCAAATTCAGGGCTGTTTTGACTGCGCGATCACCTTGCGCCAATAGGCGGCGTATTTGGGAAAGCGCCAAGCGACATAGTGCTTGCGCTCTTGCAGCAGATCACCGTCTTTGCATTCCGCCAACAGCCATGGCTTGAACGGGCCGCCATCAAAGGTCATGCCGATCAGCGAGGGTTTGTCATAGACATTCAGGCCCAGACGGCTGCGCAGACGCGCAAGGGTCGCGCTGTAGGGGACCGCAAAACAGCGCCGGAAGCGCCCAAAGACGGACAGCGACACACCACGGGTTTTGCCATCAGCGGCCCAGCAAACCAGCAATTCATCCGTCCGCCATGCTTTGGCTTCCTGTCCTGCAAGCGTCTCACCTGCGATGACCCGGTCATAAAGGGTGCGAAATGCCTGGTAGATAAAAGTGAAGTCCCGCGGCGTGAACATCATGAAACTGGAGGTTCCGTAAAAGAAATGGCTCGGTCTTAGCCATTTGACAAAGGGCAGTATCTTCCAGGTCTGGATCATGTGGAAAGGAAGCACATAAAGCCCGGGGTTGCGGGCATGAATGTCAGCAAGCCTTTGAATGTCCCCCATGACCATCGTGTCCAGATCAAAGAAGAACGTCAGCACGTCGGGGTTCAGAACACCCGCGTGAAACAGCCCCAGCTTGAAGCGGCAGCCATCCATCAAGATATCCCAATCAAGATCCATTTCTGGATGCACAACGATCCGAATATCATGCTCAAAACGACGGTCGGGACGGTCGCTCAGGCAGACAAAATCAATCTGTAGCTGGGTATGTTCAAGAATGCTGGCAGCCAGACAATCAATATAGGCCTCACTATATCGATCCCCATAAAGGACAAACGCAACCTGCACGCGATTCACGACTGTTATTCCCCCTGACCTGCTTCAGTTAGAGCTTTCCCTGACGCCCTTACTTGCCGTCGCCCATCCGTTCGGATGACAATTTGGCGCGAAAAGCCTCGGCAAGATGTCCGATATGCTCTGCCAGATCGGATACTGCCAAATCAACATCTTTAACGCGAATTGCTTCGATTACTTGATGATGCTCGCGCAAAGAGCGATCTGTGTTTTCGGTCATGATCGTGAACAGGTGGGTGCGCAGCGCCTTGAGCGGCGAAATCGTGAGGTTGTAGGATTTGGACAGGCTGCGGTTTGCGGCACCATCAATGATCGCATTGTGAAACTGGTTATCGGCCAGCGTGTAGCCGTGCGGGTCATCCGCCGCCAATGCAGTTTGCATCGCAGCACAGGATTTCTCCAGTTGTTCAACCAGGCCCTGATAATTGCGTGCAACCCCCAGGCGCAGGGCTGCTGTTTCCAGAATGGCACGGTGCTCGCATAATTCGTCAACCACGGGCAAATCTGGCGTAAAGACAAAGGAGCCCCGCTTTGGTGAGATCATCACCAATCCTTCCGATTGCAAAGCGGCCAAAGCATCGCGCACCGGTGAGCGGCTGACCCCCAAGGTGTCGGCAAGTCGCTGTTCGGACAATTTCGACCCCAGCGGCAACTCTCCTGACACAATGGCAAAGCGGATTTTCTCCGCGGTGACTTCCATCAGCGACTTTGGGTGTTCAACAGGTTGCAATGGCGCTGCTCCTTTGGTGCCACAGGATCGTTATTGGCATGATAGTCGATGTCAAACTGACATGGTAGATGTGACTTGACGTAGAAACTACCATGGTGAATGGTAGTTTTGTCAGATCACCACCGATGGAGACCAAGCTTGACCGCACTGATACCGAATAAGGATGCCAGCCACATGACCGACGGGTTGCGGGCGATTGTTGGCGCGGCGCATGTCCTGACCCTTGCGGGCGATGTTTCAGCCTACCTTGAGGACTGGACCGGTCAGTACAGTGCAGCGGCGCTGGCGGTGGTGCGGCCCGGATCCACGGCTGAGGTCGCGGAGGTGGTCAAGCTGTGCAACACCTACGGCATAGCGATCGTACCGCAGGGCGGGCGCACCGGTCTGTGCGGCGGCGGCGTTCCCATTTCGGATCAACTGTCTATCGTTGTCTCCCTTACCCGGATGAACGCGGTGCGATCGCTTGACGTGGCAGGCCGGACTGCGGTGGTTGAGGCCGGGGTTGTGCTTGAGACGCTTCATTCCACGGCATTGGAGCATGGGCTGATCTTTCCGCTCATGTTTGGCGCGAAGGGCAGCTGCACAATTGGCGGCAACCTTTCGACCAACGCAGGTGGGTCCAATGTTGTCCGCTATGGCACCACGCGCGAGCTGTGCCTGGGCATCGAGGCCGTGATGCCGGACGGGTCGGTGATCAACGCCCTGACCGGCCTGCGCAAGGACAACACGGGCTATGACCTCAAGGATTTGCTGATCGGCGCTGAAGGTACGCTGGGCATCATCACTGCAGCGGTCGTCAAACTCTTTGCTGCACCACGCGCCATTTCGACCGCTTTTCTCTCTGTCGTCTCTTTGGATGCCGCGATTGAGGTTCTGAACAGGCTGCAGGATTTCACCGGCGGCGGTGTCGAGGCGTTCGAGTATATGCCGCAACCTGCTGTGGACGTTATTTGCAAGGTGTTCCCCAACACCCGTCGCCCGCTGGATGGTGAAGTTGGAACTGGCATTCTGGTTGAGGTCACATCATCGCGCCCGCAAGACGCCGAAGAATTGGAAGACGGCAGCATCCGCTTGGAGGCTGGGGTGATGGAACTGCTGAGCGTCTTGATGGAGGAAGGGCTGGTGCTGGATGCCATGCTGGCCCAGTCGGTGCAGCAACGCAATGAATTGTGGAAAATGCGCGAGCTGATCCTTGAGGCAATCACCGCCTCCGGGCCGGCCTATCATCTGGATATATCGCTTCCGCTGGCTCAGATCGCCCCTTTTGTCGACGCGATGGACCCGGCAATGGCCCATCTTGGCCTTCAGCCGTTGACCGTCGGCCATCTTGGCGACGGAAACCTGCACTATGCTTTGTCCGCCGCCGAAGGCCACATCTGGGAGACCTTGCCGCTAGAGACAGCCAAGGAGCTGGTTTTTGAAAAACTGGTCGCATTGAACGGATCATTCAGCGCCGAACACGGCATTGGGCAAAGCAAACTATCCGTCATGAGCGCCTTGAAAGAGCCCGCGCAGCTGGCGGTGATGCGCGACATAAAAAGGGCGTTGGATCCGCAAAACCTGATGAATCCGGGGAAACTTGTCCCGCGCGCATGAACGAAATCCTGCGTGGCCGCGCAGGCAAACCAAAGTCATCACTGGGAGGAAACGAAATGATGAACTTCACGCAAGCATTCAAGACTGGCGGATATGCTGCCATGATCGCTTTGATGGGTGCAGTGGGATCTGCCTCGGCAGAGTCCCTGTTCGACGGCTGCCCGTCTGGCCCGATCATCCAGCGCTTTATCGAATTTGGCCAAACCGGGCAGATGCCAAAGGATCTGGGCAAATGGCTGAACACCCCTGCCGATCAATATGTCGAGCCTTGGAAACCCTTCGACAACGTCGATTATGTCGGCGTCTGCTGGGTTTCGGCATGGTTGGTGCATACGGACGACGGCGTGGTTCTGATCGACACGCTGTATGGCCCGTTTCAAAAGATGATTGTTGAGAACATCGAAAAGACCGGGACCGATCTGGCAGACATCAAATACGTGATGATGACACATGGGCATTTCGACCATGTCGGCGGTGCCGCATCTCTCAAGCCGCTGTTGCCCAACGCAAAATTCGTGATGACGCAAGGCGGCTGGGACGAAGCCGTTGAATCAGCCGCGCAATCCCAAGGCGGCCCAAGGGCGTGGAACATGATCGCGCCTGAGATCACCGTTGCCGATGGTGATCAGATCACGGTTGGCGGCAATACGTTCCAGGTGATCGAAACCCCCGGCCACACATGGGGGACCGCATCCTACATGTATGACGTGCATGATGGCGACAACACCTACCGCGCCATCACCATCGGTGGCCTTGGGCTGAACGCCATTGAGGGGCCTCCGCAGGTCGAAGCCTATATCGCAAGCGTTGACCGAGTGCGTAAATTGGTCGAGGCTCAGGAGATGCCCATTGAGGTCCATCTTACAACACATGGTTTTTCGGCCGGTCTTGATGAAAACCGGCAAAAACATGCGGCCCGCAAGGTCGGCGAACCAAATGTCTTTGTCGACCCGCAAGCGCTGCTCAATCAGGTTGCAGGCCTGCGCGAACGGGCCGTGAAAAGACTGGAAATCGAAAACGCCAAAAAATGAAACCAATGTGAAATTCCAGGGAGGAAACACAATGAAACTGACGACGAAACTTTTCGCCTTAGCGGCGAGCGCCATGATCGCCTTTGCGGCCCCCGCAAGCGCGGAGGACTGGGCACCTGACGGGCCACTGACCATCCAGATCGGATTTGGTGCCGGCGGGTCCACGGACACGATGGGCCGTATCCTTGGCAAGGTCATGGCCGACAACACGGGCTGGAACATCATCGTCGAGAACAAGCCCGGCGGTGGCGGTGTGGCCATGTTCACAGGCCTGTCCCAGATGCCCGCAAACGGCAAGACAATCGGCATGGGCGTCAGTATTCCCGTTCTGGTCCAGCTGGTTCAGCGCGGTGATCAACTGCCCTTTGACCAAGACAGCTTTGACTACCTTGGCACAATTGCCAAGGCAGAGCTGGCACTGGTTGCAGGCAAGGACGCGCCCTTTGACGATCTGGAAGGCATGATCGCCTACGCCAAAGAGCAAGGGCAGATGCCCGTGGCAACAATGGCACCGCCGCAGGTCTTGATGATGAATGCGACCAGCCGCACCAAGGACGCCGAATTCAACCTCGTCACAGCCGATGGCGGTGCAGAGGTCATGAAGCTGATCCTTGGGGGTCAGGTCTTGGCGGGCTTTGCCTCGGGCGAGCATTTTCCCTACCTGGAATCGGGCGACATGAAGGTCATTGCAAGCGCCAACCAGTCACGGCTGAGCTATGCGCCCGACGTGAAGACCTTTGTCGAGAACGGCGTGGATGCCTTTGTCGATCCGGTCTTTTTTCTTGCCATGACCAAAGGCACGGATCCTGCCGCAGTTGCCGCGATTGCCAAGGCTATGGATGAGGCCGTCAAGTCCGATGAAATCGCTGAAATCGTGATGAATGCGGTCAAGGGCAAGCCCATCAACATGGGCCCCGAAGGGACGCACCAAATGATGATTGATGGCCTCAGCGCCGCCAAGGTTCTGTTTGCCAAGTAAACGATCAAAAGACCAAAGCGCCCTGTTGCCCTTGTCGGCGACGGGGCGCTCCACGGCTCGGGGAGGGGCAACCATGACCATCAGCGCAGATCGCATGTCCGGTGCATTCTTTTGTCTATTCGGACTGGCGATGTATTTTCTTGTAATTCCCGTTTACGTCGAAACGGCAGAGGGCGGCAGCCTATCGCCGAAAACGCTTCCCAACATCATCTCGATCATCATCGCCATCAGCGGCGGTTTTTTGGTGATCAAACCGACAGCCCAGCAGATGCGTGATCCGCGAAAGATGGCCATTACAGGTCTTTACGCCGCACTGCTGGCCGCAGGCATCTACGCGATGTCCTGGTTCGGTTTCGAATACGTCGCGCCGGTACTTGCCCTGGCTATCATGTGGATGATCGGCGAACGCAGACCCCTTTGGCTGGTCAGCGGTGTCGTAATCATGCCCGCCGCAATCTGGTTTGCCGTGACCCAGCTACTTGGGCGCGGATTGCCATGAAGGATATCTATCATGGTTGATCTCTCAATTATTCTGGCAGGTTTTTCAGACGCATTTTCGCTCTATAATCTTCTGTTTGTGCTATTCGGTGTGGTGCTGGGACAATTCGTCGGTGCAGTGCCTGGCATTGGCCCGATTATGGCCATGGCCATCGCCATTCCGTTTACCTTCGGTCTTGATCCTCTGCCGGCCATTGCCTTTTTGGTAGGCGTGAACAAGGGCGGGCTGGTAGGCGGTGCCGTGCCTGCCGTGCTCATGAATACCCCGGGCACCCCGGATGCAGCCGCAACCGCACTCGATGGATACCCCCTTGCCAAGCAGGGCAAGCCACTAAAGGCGACCAAGATGGCGCTGTTTTCTTCTGTCACGGGTGACACCTTTAGCGATATTGTCCTGATCACCGTTTCAGCCCCTTTGGCGATACTGGCGCTCAAGATGGGGCCTATCGAAATTGTCGCACTGATGATTTTCGCCTTCTCAATCCTGGCGGGGTTGATTGGCAATTCCCTGACCAAAGGGATCATCGCCGCTGCTTTGGGGATGCTTGCTGCCTCCATTGGAACGGATCCTGAAAATTTCACCCCGCGATTGATCTTTGGCTATTGGGATCTTTTCAACGGGCTGCCCCTGCCCTCCGTGGCAATCGGGCTGCTTGCTATCTCGGAAATACTGCACCGATTGTCGGTGGCGCATGGCAGCGTCGGGGCCGCGATCATCATCAAGGATACCGGCAATCCAGACGACCGGCGCGTGACGTGGGTCGAATATTGGAGTTGTCGCTATACCATGCTGCGCGGCGCGGTCATCGGAACTGTGCTGGGGGCACTGCCCGGCATCGGCTCAACTGCGGCTGCCTTTATGTCCTATGCCATGACCAAGGCCGGATCGAAAAACCCACAAAGTTTTGGCAAGGGCAACCTGCATGGCATTGCCGCCGCAGAATCCGCCAATTCGGCAGTGGTCGGGGCGAACCTGATACCGTTGCTCACCCTTGGCATTCCGGGCAGTGTGGGGGCCGCTTTGATCATCAGCGCCTTCATGATCCATGGCATGCAGCCAGGCCCGCTGCTGTTTGAGACCCAAGGCCGCCTGGTCTATGGCCTGTTCGGTGCGATGCTCATGGCCAATTTCATCAATCTTTGGGTAGGTCAGCTTGGCCTGAGGTTCTGGATCAAGGTCGTCTCGGCCCCGGAATCAATCATTTTCTCCTCTGCCCTGCTGCTGTGTTTTGTTGGCGTGTCCATGGCGACCAGCGGGTTGTTCGGCGTATCGATCATGCTGATCTTTGCTGTTCTGGGATATGTTATGGCCAGCTTTGGTTATTCGCTGGTGATCTTTATCATCGCGTTCTTTCTGGGTCCGCGTTTTGAAAAATCTATCGCGCAATCGCTATCCTTGACCAATGGTGATCTTACGCAGGTTTTGAAAAGCCCCGTCGCCGCGGCGCTGCTGATCCTCTCTGTGATCTCGGTTATCTGGTTCCTGCGCAAAAATGTGCGTGAGGAAGACGCGTAAATCGTGCCAGGTCTGGCTGCTGCCAAATTGTGCACGTTAC
>JAFMGZ010000095.1 GCA_017854855.1 Sulfitobacter sp.
CAGCAGAGGTTTCAACCATATCGGCTTGGTATGCCGTAATTGGCAAATATCGCGCCCCCATTGGCATATACACCTAATTTTTTAAAGTGATCACATACGAAATATTCTATTGTACGAAAGGTAAATGCCATTTTCGGAAGTATCAAGCGCCTTGGGCGCATTGTACAGATGTGTCGCCACCGGGCGCGGGGGAGCGAGACTACCAGTTCTGACAAGCGGTTTGTCCCTGTTATTGGGCCGATGGAAG
This sequence comes from Sulfitobacter sp., assembly GCA_017854855.1. GTDB lineage: Bacteria > Pseudomonadota > Alphaproteobacteria > Rhodobacterales > Rhodobacteraceae > Sulfitobacter. The sequence continues at coordinate 248 of JAFMGZ010000095.1, forward strand.
GCTCTTTGACCAAATTTTTTGCGGTAAAACCGTGCCTGTCGCACGGAGCAGTTGGTGTTGCCTTTTCGGTCTGTGCACATCCTCGAAGTTCACAAGGCAGCCGAAGCCGCCGGGGTGATTGAAGCTCTTGATGTGTGGCACGGGGCAATAGATCATCGTTCTTGCGCTTTTATGCAATCACAGATCAGTCCAAGATGTCATAGGTCCAGCTGGTATCCGCGTCTGCCTGCGCGATCAGGATCACGGCTATCGTCCCGGTTTCCAGATCGATCCGCGCATCCGCAGAGAAGCCAAGATCACCGCCGGAATGTCCATAGGTGCTATCCTCAATTTCGATTCCCATGCCATAGTCTTTGTCCATCGCGTCCTGCGTGAACTCAGCCATCATCGCAGGGGTCAGAAGGGTCTGTTCGATAAAGAGCGCTTTGTAAAAACGGGCCACGTCAGCTGCTGTCGAAATGATGCCACCGTCGCCAAATCCGGTCGCTTCGTAATATGAACGGAAGTGCTGGCCATATTCATGCCCATTGGGAAAATTTGCAGGCAAAGGGGTTGACCCAAACACGAATGAATCGCGCATTTTCGCCGGAGTGAGCACGTCAAATTGCATGGCCTGTGCGTAGCTGCGCCCAGATGCTTGTTCCAACACAAGCCCCAGGAGAACGTAATTTGTGTTTGAATAGTCAAATCCAGTTCCCTGAGCAAACAGACGGTCATGGGGGAAGGCATAGCTCAGGGCGGTCTTGGGGTCTTGAACCGCATTCGGGGCTGCCAAGGCATCCTCAAGAAAATCATCATCGAAGTAGTCCGGCAAACCGCTTGTCATGGTCAACAGATGCCGCAAGGTGATACCTTCAAGCCCGCCAAAACCGGTTGAGATGTCTGGATCCACCCAACGGGAAACCGGATCATCCAGTTCCAACGCGCCCCTCTCGGCCAGTCGCAAGATCGCAACCGCAGTCAACGTTTTACCAACGGAAGCGATTGCAAACGGGGTTTGCGGGGTGGCAGCACCGGTCGCCATTGTCTCAATGACGCCATCCCGCTCAAGGTACCGAATGGACGCGGGTTCATCTGCCTGTACGAGCATTGGGAAGCAGAGCAAAAAGAACGTGAAATAGAACGTCGGCATAAATCTCTCTTGGGATAGGTTTATGCGGCATTTATCAGAACGCAGGGTGCGCCCGTCAACGGGCCCTAGTCGGTGCAGCACCGAAATTGGTCAGACCTGGGCTGTGCCGACAGCGCTGCATTCCGAAAATTGTTCTTATAATGTTCTAAAACGGTGTGCTCTTTTAAAACTGTGTTCACCACATGGTGGTCTCTGGGTGGCATAACTTTTGCCAACCTGTCGGAGGGGGAGGGAAGGGGCCTGTCGCACCTATTCCTTCCGCCTGCCCATTCGAACAGGTCTTTGCGCATGCGATGGCCGTCGTGATGCGCCATCCGCAGCTTTTGGAGAGCCGATACATGTCTGCAGTACCCCAATCCTATATAGCCGATGATCCATCCCTAGTTCTTTCCTGGGACATTTTGTCAGCTGATCCTGGCGGGCCTGTTTCCGAACAGGATCACATTGAATGGGGTGCAGGCCAGAAGGATCCCGTTCTGCTGCAAGACTTCGACGCGGCATTCTATGGGCACCTCTACAATGATCTCAGGCAGGCGGGCATCAGGACAGAGCAAGGATTGACGCAACACTACCTTTATTATGGAAAGGAAGAGGGACGTGTTCAAAATGCAGGCGAATGGTTGTCGCGCAACGGGTTGCCCGACCACCTGCTGCGCCGATCGGACGGTTGGGATAGTCTGTTGTGCCGGATTGCACGGCTTTATCCCTCTGCCACCCTCGAGGATATCTTGCAGGGCCTGATCGATACCAACGCCCCGGCCTATGAATATTGCGTTGATAAGGCTGGAAATGGGGCGTTCTATGCGGATCTGGCCTGCAGCTATCTGAACCGGGGTGCCCATGAGGCAGCCGAAGCTTTCTTTAGAAAAGCGCTGCGGTTTGATCCGCAAAACGCAGCCTCCCTCGGCCATCTGGGTGATATCAATCTCAAGCGGGGGTCGTTTGCGGTAGCGGTCCGGCTGTGCGAACGCGCGATTGATGCGGGAAATGATGCGATAGAAGTGGCCCTCAACCTGTCCAATGCACATCTTGGGGCGGGTGATATTGACGCGGCATACTTCGCGGCTTTGCGCTGTCTTGCAGAACACCCGGACTATTCGCCGGTGATGGAACAGTTGGATACCCTTGCGGCAGCCCTGTGGGAGCAGACCCGCGCAGAAACGGATGAATTGATCCTTTGCGATCAACGCGGTGAATTGATCGCGCATGTCCGGTCATATGCGGAGAAGGTATATAGTGCATATCTGCGCAGTTTTGGCGCAGAACAGCCGCCCGCACATCTGGGGGACATAAATCCAGACCGGATATTGATCATTGGCGATAGGGTCGTGCCGCAATGTGCGCGTTACCGGATTGACCAAAAGGCAGCCCACTTGCGGGGGGCTGGTCTGACGGTTGAAACCCTGGACTGGATGTCGATTGGTGACCAGATAGAGCAATTGGCATTCTATGATATTGTCATCTTTTACCGGGTGCCGGCGCTTCCGCAGATCCTCAAGGGGATGGCGCAGGTGACAGCGGCGGGCAAACTGGCTGTCTACGAAATTGACGATCTGCTGTTTGATCAGACCTATCCGCCGCCGATCCACAGCTACGGCACAATGGTTGACGACGCGACATATGGTGAATTGCTGCGCGGCATGGCGTTGTTCAATGCTGCGGCCCGCTGTTGTCGGATTGGGCTGGCATCGACGAAAATGCTCGCCAGCCAGTTGGGGCCGCTGACGCAATCGGGTGAATGCCTGCTGCACCGCAACGGTGTGGATCAGGACAATGCCTTTCGGCAGCCGGACAGAAGCTTGAAAGATACCGTAGACATTTTTTACGGCAGCGGCACGAAGGCGCATAATTCGGATTTGGCCGCAGTCATCATACCGGTCATGCGGCATGTTCTGGCGCGTCACAAACAGGCCCGGCTGGTGGTCATGGGATATGCTGAACTGCCAGCTGAGTTTCTGGATGACTTTGGGGATCAGGTCCTGATCTTGCCGCTGATTGAAAATGTCCGCGCCTACTATGAGGCGCTGCAATGGGCGGATATCAATCTGGCGGTGCTCAAAAACGATGTGTTCAATGATTGCAAGAGTGAGATCAAGTGGATGGAGGCGGCATGTTTTGCCATTCCCTCCATCCTTTCCAAGACCGCAAATCATAGGGATGTAATTGAGCACGGCATCGACGCATATCTTGCGACAACTGCGGACCAATGGATCAATGCCCTGGACAGGCTGATCCGCGATCCGGACCATCGGCGGACCATGGGCATGAAGGCGCAGGAACAGGTTCATGCGCGCTACCGACCGGATGTCCTTGGTCACTCACTAAAGACCGCCCTGCGTCAGGTAGTAACGGCCCTGCAGGACCCGCAGACAAGGGGGACCGGTGCCGGTCCTCAGTTCAAACTGGCAGTGGTCAATGTATTCCTGCGCCCGCAAGCCATCGGCGGTGCGACCCGCGTGGTCGGGGATAATCTGGACAGCTATGCAGCCGCACAGGATGACCCCATCGATGTTGTGACCTTCTCATCCGATGTTCACCTTAGGAAACCCCACCGTGTCAGCATTCATATGGAGGGAAAGCAGCGCAACTACCGCTCAACAATCCTGTTTCGCGAACATATGGATTGGCACCCAAGAAATCCGCAGATGTACGATATATTTGCTAAGTTTCTGGAGACCGAAAAGCCGGATCTGATACACTTCCACTGCGTTCAGCGCCTGTCGGCCAGTGTGGTCGAAGCAGCAAGGGATGCGGGGATACCCTATGTCGTCACTGTCCATGACGCATGGTGGATATCGGACCATCAATTCATGATCAATGAAAGCAATGAGGTGTTTGAAAACGCGCACCCCGACCCATTCGCCCAAACCGGCGGCAACGATGCCTTTGCACCAGACATCAGCAATGAGCGGCGCAACTACCTCAAGTCCCTATTGCTTGACGCTTGCGCCGTGACCACGGTGTCAAAGTGTTTCGCAGATATCTATGCCCGCAATGGGATAACCGGCATTGTACCCGCACCCAACGGTATCTCGGCGTTTCACGACTGGAAGAGGCATAGCAGACCTGCTGGTGCCAAAGTGGTGATTGGCCATATCGGCGGGATGTCCGCGCACAAAGGGTTCGATCTGCTACGTGACGTGGTAAGTGGAATGGATCTGCCCAACATTGAGATCCTGGCCGTCGATCACGCAATCAGTGAAAACGTCCATCGCAATGAGATGTGGGGTCATACCCCTGTGACAGTGATCGGCAAGACACCGCAGTCGGATGTTGCCAACCTTTACGCGCGAATGGATGTACTGGCGGCACCATCGCTTTGGCCAGAAAGCTATGGGCTTGTGACCCGTGAAGCAGCGGCTTGCGGATGCTGGGTCATCGCATCTGACAGGGGCGCAATAGGAGAGGACGTAAGAGAGGGGCAAACAGGCTTTGTCATTGCGCCCGAACATGAAGCCCTGGCAAGGGTACTGGCACAGATCAACGCAGATCCTGAACGTTTCAAAACACCCGTCCGTCAGGGAAGCATTCGATATGCGACGTCGCAGGCGGATGAATACCGTCAAATGTACAAGGATATACTGTGTCTAGAATCGCAGGGGCAGGCTACCCATCCGTCAGCAATGGTGCGGCAAGGAACCATAGGCCCTGCTGGCCCGGTCCACCAAATGGCTGCACAATAGAAGCCGGGCCCGCATAGCCACCACGGTCCTATCGAATTCCTGCCAAACCGGGGTGATTCACGCCACAGCTTACGATTCTGGCGGAAATATCCACTCAGTAGCAGGTAATGACACCAGCAACGGCTGCGAGATCCTTGAAACAAGCGGCGTTTTCCCAAGAAACAAAGGGGTTTTAAGGCATGGTGCGGAATTTTTGCACTTTTTGAAAAAAGGGGTTGCGGGTATTTGCGAGTAACACTAGAACCCCCCTTACCGGA
>JAFMGZ010000053.1 GCA_017854855.1 Sulfitobacter sp.
ATCATCCTGCTGATGAGCATCGAATTGATGCTGCTGGCGGTGAACATCAACTTTGTCGCCTTCTCCAGTTTCATGGGGGATCTGGTGGGGCAGGTGTATACGCTGTTTGTCCTGACGGTCGCCGCTGCCGAGGCCGCGATTGGCCTGGCCATTCTGGTCTGTTTCTTCCGCAACCGTGGCACGATCGCGGTTGAAGACGTCAACGTGATGAAGGGCTGAGGCACATGGAAACCATCATCCTTTTCGCCCCGCTGGTTGGCGCGCTGATCGCCGGGTTCGGCTGGAAAATCATCGGTGAGCCCGCCGCGCAATGGATCACGACGGGTCTTTTGTTCCTGTCTGCTGCCCTGTCATGGGTGGTGTTCCTGACACTGGATGGGCCGACGGAGCATATCCAGATCCTGCGGTTTATCGAATCCGGTTCGCTGAGCACGGATTGGTCAATCCGGATGGACCGTCTGACCGCGATCATGCTGATCGTTGTGACCTCTGTCTCCAGCTTGGTGCATCTGTATTCCTTTGGCTACATGGCCCATGACGACAATTTCAACGGCGAGGGCGAAAATTATCGCGCCCGGTTCTTTGCCTATCTGTCGTTCTTTACCTTTGCGATGTTGATGCTGGTGACAGCTGACAACCTGATCCAGATGTTCTTTGGCTGGGAAGGGGTTGGGGTTGCGTCCTATCTGCTGATTGGTTTCTACTACAAAAAGCCAAGCGCCAATGCCGCCGCGATCAAGGCCTTTGTGGTCAACAGGGTCGGGGACTTTGGTTTTGCGCTGGGGATATTCGCGCTTTACCTGATGACCGACAGCATCCGTTTTGACGATATCTTTGCTGCCGCACCCGATCTGGCGGATCAGACGATTTCGTTTCTGTGGACCGACTGGAATGCGGCCAACCTGATTGCCTTTTTGCTGTTTGTCGGTGCGATGGGTAAATCGGCGCAATTGTTCCTGCACACATGGTTGCCGGACGCGATGGAAGGCCCGACACCTGTGTCGGCGCTGATCCACGCGGCGACGATGGTGACGGCGGGTGTTTTCCTGGTGTGCCGCATGTCACCGGTGATGGAATTCGCGCCTGAGGCGATGATGTTTGTGACCGTGATCGGTGCCACAACCGCGTTCTTTGCCGCGACCGTGGGTCTGGTGCAGACGGACATCAAGCGGGTGATTGCCTATTCCACCTGTTCGCAGCTGGGTTATATGTTCGTGGCGGCAGGCGTTGGCATGTATTCGGCGGCGATGTTCCACCTGTTCACACATGCGTTTTTCAAGGCGATGTTGTTCCTTGGGGCCGGTTCGGTGATCCACGCGATGCACCACGAGCAGGACATGAACAACTATGGTGGTCTGCGCAAAAAGATCCCCTTCACCTTTGCCGCGATGATGATCGGCACGCTGGCGATTACCGGTGTCGGCATTCCGCTGACGCATTACGGTTTCGCGGGCTTCCTGTCCAAGGATGCGATCATCGAAAGCGCCTGGGCTGGCGGGTCGATGTATGGTTTCTGGTTGCTGGTGGCTGCGGCCGCGATGACCAGTTTCTATAGCTGGCGTTTGATGTTCTTGACCTTTTACGGCACGGCGCGCGGCAACAAGCATACCCATGAACATGCGCATGAAAGCCCGACTGTCATGCTGGTGCCCTTGGGCGTGCTGGCTGTGGGGGCGATCTTTGCCGGGATGATCTGGTTCAAGCCGTTCTTTGGCGATCACAAATATGTGGCGGATTTCTATAATATTCCTCTGGCCGAGATGGCCGAGGGGGGCGATGCCCATGCCAGCGGTGCCGAGGACAACCACGGTAAATCCGATGACGCGCATGGCGCGGATGCAGCCCACGGCGAGGGGCATCACGCGGCCTTTGGCGGTCAGCCGGGCGAGGGGGCTTTGTTCTTTGGTCCTGACAACACCGTGCTGGAAGACGCCCATGGCGCGCCGAAATGGGTCAAGGTGTCGCCCTTCATCGCGATGGTCTTTGGCTTTGTGATGGCGATGTGGTTCTACATCTGGAACCCGACCCTGCCGGGCCGTCTGGCGGCGAACCAACAGCCGCTGTATCAGTTCCTGCTGAACAAATGGTACTTTGACGAGATCTACGATTTCATCTTTGTGCGGCCTGCCAAGGCGCTGGGGCGTTTCCTGTGGAAGCGCGGCGACGGGTCCGTCATCGACGGCACGCTGAACGGCATCGCCATGGGGATCATCCCCTTTTTCACACGGCTCGCCGGTAAGGCGCAGTCTGGTTATATCTTCACCTATGCCTTTGCCATGGTGATCGGCATTGCGGTGCTGGTGACATGGATGACGTTGACCGGAGGGTCGAAATAATGGACACCCATCTGCTTTCCATTATCACGTTTCTGCCTGCATTCGCGGCGGTAATCCTTGCGGTGTTCCTGCGCGGTGATGATGAGGCCGCTCAGAGCAATGCCAAATGGCTGGCGTTGATCACGACAACGGCGACCTTTGTAATCTCGTTGTTTGTCTTGTTTGAGTTTGACCCCGCGGACACTGGTTTTCAGTTCGTGACCGAGGCCGAATGGCTGCTGGGGTTGAAGTACCGCATGGGCGTGGACGGGATTTCGATCCTGTTTGTGATGCTGACCACCTTCATGATGCCGCTGGTGATTGCGGCCTCCTGGAATGTGGACAAGCGGGTCAAGGAATATATGATCGCCTTCTTGCTGCTGGAAACGCTGATGTTGGGCGTGTTCATGGCGCTGGACCTGATCCTGTTCTACCTGTTCTTTGAGGCTGGCCTGATCCCGATGTTCCTGATCATTGGCATCTGGGGCGGGGCGAACCGGATTTATGCGAGCTTCAAGTTCTTCCTTTATACCTTCCTTGGTTCGGTGCTGATGCTGGTGGCGATGGTTGCGATGTTCTCGGATGCGGGGACGACCTGTATCGGGGCCTGTGACATTAACCTGTTGAACCACCAGTTTGGTTCTGAGACCTTTAGCGTCATGGGCGTGCAGATCGTTGGCGGTATGCAGACGCTGATGTTCCTGGCCTTCTTTGCCAGCTTTGCGGTGAAAATGCCGATGTGGCCGGTCCATACCTGGTTGCCAGATGCTCACGTTCAGGCCCCGACGGCCGGTTCTGTGGTGCTGGCGGCGATCCTGTTGAAAATGGGCGGCTATGGGTTTCTGCGCTTTTCGCTGCCGATGTTCCCGGTTGGCTCTGATGTGATGGCCCCGCTGGTGCTGTGGATGAGCGCGATTGCCATTGTCTATACCTCGCTGGTGGCGCTGGTGCAGCAGGACATGAAAAAGCTGATCGCCTATTCATCAGTGGCACATATGGGTTTTGTGACCATGGGGATCTTTGCGGCAAACCAGCAGGGGGTGGATGGCGCGATTTTCCAGATGATCAGCCACGGCTTTATCTCAGCAGCGCTGTTCCTCTGTGTGGGCGTGATCTATGACCGCATGCACACCCGCGAGATTGACGCCTATGGTGGTCTGGTCAACCGGATGCCGGTCTATGCGATGATCTTTATGCTGTTCACGATGGCCAATGTCGGCCTGCCGGGGACATCCGGGTTTGTCGGTGAATTCCTGACATTGATCGCGGTTTTCCAGGTCAACACCTGGGTGGCAGCCGTTGCGACGACGGGTGTGATCCTGTCGGCGGCCTATGCGCTGTGGCTGTACCGCCGCGTGGTCATGGGCGAGCTGATCAAGGAGAGCCTGAAGGCGATCAAGGATACCTCAGCACGCGAGCGTTGGATATTTGCGCCGCTGGTTGTCATGACCCTGCTGTTGGGTGTCTACCCGGCGCTGGTGCTGGATATGATCGGGCCGTCTGTTGCGGCACTGGTTGAGAATTACGCAAGCGCGGTTGAGGCGGCAGATGCTGCCGTTCAAACCGCTGCTGCATTGAACTAAGGATTGATGCGATGATTGCCGCAGACCTGAACGTCATTTTGCCTGAAATCCTGCTGTCTGCCTTTGCGCTGGCGGGATTGCTGGTCGCTGTCTACACCACCAAGGACAAGATGGGCGGATTGCTGGTCTGGGCCACGGCGGGTGTATTTGTGCTGCTGGCTGCATGGATCGGGATGACCGGTACAGGCACACGGGTGGCCTTTAACGGGATGTTCATCGAGGACAGCTTTGCCCGGTTTGCCAAGGTCACGATCCTGCTGTCTGCCGCCGCCGTGCTGGTCATGTCCGAAAACTACATGAAAACACGCGGGCTGCTGCGGTTTGAATATCCGATGCTGGTGGCGTTGGCCGCTGTGGGCATGATGATGATGGTCTCTGCGGGCGATCTGATGGCGCTCTATATGGGGTTGGAACTGCAATCACTGGCGCTTTATGTCGTGGCATCACTGCGCCGCGATTCAGTCCGGTCGACCGAGGCTGGTCTTAAGTATTTCGTGCTGGGCGCGCTGTCTTCTGGTGTGCTGCTCTATGGGGCGTCTTTGGTCTATGGCTATGCGGGCACGACGCTGTTCTCGGGGATCATCACCACGGCGCAAGCGGGTGAGACATCTGTCGGGATGCTGTTCGGGATCGTATTCCTGATCGCGGGTCTGGCGTTCAAAGTATCGGCTGTGCCGTTCCACATGTGGACACCTGACGTCTATGAGGGTTCTCCCACGCCGGTCACCGCATTCTTTGCCACGGCCCCCAAGGTTGCCGCTATGGCGCTGTTTGCGCGGGTTCTGCATGATGCCTTTGGGCAGGCAGTTGGCGATTGGCAGCAGGTTATTGCGCTGTTGTCGGTCCTGTCGATGTTCCTGGGTGCGATTGCAGCGATTGGCCAGACCAATATCAAACGTCTGATGGCCTTTTCGTCGATTGCCCATATGGGCTATGCGCTGATGGGTCTGGCGGCGGGTACTGCCTTTGGTGTGCAGGCGATGCTGGTCTATATGGCGATCTATGTGACCATGAATGTGGGCACCTTTGCCTTTATCCTGATGATGCAAAAGGACGGTGCACCGGTGGCTGATATCGGGTCCCTGAACATGTACGCCAAGAACAATCCGGGCCGTGCCCTGTCGATGCTGGTGCTTTTGTTCAGCTTAGCGGGCGTGCCGCCGATGCTGGGTTTCTTTGGCAAGCTGTACGTGCTGCGCGCCGCCTATGAGGCGGGTCTGGCCTGGCTTGCGATTGCCGGTGTGGTGGCGTCTGTGATCGGTGCCTATTATTACCTGCGGATCGTGTTCTACATGTATTTCGGCGACGAAAAGTCAGAGCAGCTGGACAGCAGCAAAGGTGGCGTCCTGCCGATCTTTCTGGCCGTGTCGGCGGCGATTATGGTGCTGGGCATCATCAATATGTTCGGTGTTGAGGCGGCGGCGCAGGCTGCTGCCGGGTCCTTGGTGAACTGATCCGGAAAGGCGTGCTGCGCGGGATGTTCTGCCGCAGCACAGGGGGGCGCAAATGAGCGTTTGGCCGCAGGGGTATGCAAGGCTGGTCTTTGACAGTCTGGATTCCACCCTGTCGGAGGCCGCCCGTCTGGCCCCGACACTTAATGGCCCCACATGGATCCTCGCGTTGGAACAGACGGCCGCACGTGGCCGGCGGGGCCGCCATTGGGCGACGCCGAGGGGGAATTTTGCAGCAACGCTGATCATGCAGCGGCGCGAGCCGCCCGGCGTGGCGGCATTGCGCAGTTTTGTCACCTCATTGGCGCTTTACCGGAGTTTCGTTGCGGTGACGGGGCGGGCGGATGATTTTGCGCTGAAATGGCCCAATGACGTGCTGCTGAAGGGCGGCAAGGTGGCGGGGATCCTGCTGGAAAGCATCGGGGAGCATCTGGTGATTGGTATCGGCGTCAATCTGGCCCATGCGCCGGATGCCGGACAGCTTGAGGCGCGCGCCCTGCGGCCCATGAGTCTGGCCGGCGATTTGGGGCTGGATGTATCAGCCGAGGTATTCCTTGACGTGCTGGCGGGTGAATACGCCGCGCTGGAGGATCAGTTCACCACCCATGGGTTTGCGCCCATCAGGCGCGACTGGCTGGCCCATGCGGCACGGCTGGGCGAGGTGATTACCGCGCGGACCATGCGCGATGAAATAATTGGTACGTTTGAAGATGTGGACGATGCGGGTAGTCTGATCCTCAAGACGTCAGAGGGCCGCGTGGCGATCACGGCGGCGGATGTGTTTTTCTGAAGAGGGGGTAGGCCCATGCTTTTGGCCATCGACTGCGGCAATACCAATACGGTCTTTTCGATCTGGAACGGGACAGAGTTCATTGCGACCTGGCGCACAGCGACGGATTGGAGGCGCACGGCGGATCAATATTACGTCTGGCTGAGCACGCTGATGCGGTTTCAAAAGATCGAGGCGGATATCACCGATGTGATCATCTCATCGACGGTGCCGCGTGTGGTCTTCAACCTGCGGGTCTTTGCGGACAGGTATTTCGATGCGCGCCCTTTGGTTGTCGGCAAACCTGACTGCCGTCTGCCCGTCGATGTGCGGGTAGATGCGGGCACGGCTGTGGGGCCGGACCGGTTGGTCAATACGGTGGCGGGCTATGATCTTTATGGTCCTGACCTGATTGTCGTGGATTTCGGCACGGCGACGACATTTGATGTGGTGGCATCCGATGGGGCCTATGTGGGCGGTGTGATCGCCCCCGGCGTGAACCTGTCGCTTGAGGCGCTGCACAATGCGGCGGCGGCCCTGCCGCATGTGGACATCACCCAACCGCAGCGGGTGGTTGGCACCAACACTGTTGCCTGTATGCAATCAGGGATTTTTTGGGGTTATGTCGGGCTCGTCCGTGAGATATGTGCACGGATAAAGGCGGAAAGAGAGCGTGAGATGCGCGTCATTTCTACCGGAGGTTTGGCACCGCTGTTTCAGCAGGCCGTAGACCTTTTCGATGAATTTCAGGATGACCTGACAATGCACGGTTTGACCGTGATTTATAAGTATAACAAGGAATTAGCTGACTAATGAGCAGTGAGAGATTAATCTACCTTCCCCTCGGTGGGGCGGGTGAAATTGGCATGAATGCCTATGTGTATGGCTATGGAAAGCCGGGCAAGGAACGTTTGATCGTTGTCGATATGGGCGTGGCCTTTCCTGATATGGATGGCAGCCCGGGTGTGGATTTGATCCTGCCCGACATTTCGTGGCTGAAATCACGCCGTGACCAGATTGAAGCGGTGTTTGTGACCCATGCGCACGAAGACCACGTGGGCGCCGTGTCCCACAGCTATGAGGCGCTAAAGGCACCCATCTATGCGCGGACCTTTACCGCCAATATCGCGCGCCGCAAGATGTCGGAATATGGGTACCCGGATGAGGCCGTGACCACCGTTGGCGCATGGCCGCACCAGCAGGCTGCCGGACCGTTCCAGGTGGGTTTCTTGCCGATTTCGCATTCGATCCCCGAAAGCTCTGCTTTGGTGATTGATACGCCTGCGGGCCGTGTGATCCATTCGGGTGACTTCAAGATCGACCTGACACCGGGCGTGGGCGAAGCCTATGATCCGGCGCTTTGGGCGGATGTCTGCAAGGATGGCATCAAGGCGCTGGTCTGTGACAGTACCAATGTCTTTTCGCTTGAGCCGGGGCGGTCAGAGGGCACGCTGGGCGGAAACATCGAAGAATTGGTCAGCTCTGCTGAGGGGATGGTGGTTGCGACCACATTCGCCTCCAATGTGGCGCGGGTCAAAACGCTGGCGGTTGCGGCGGATAAGGCGGGGCGCTCTGTTGTGCTGCTGGGCCGCGCGATGAAGCGGATGGTTGAAGCTGCGCTTGAGACTGGCGTGATGAAAGATTTTCCTCACACGGTCAGCCCTGAAGAGGCGCGCGGCATCCCGCGCGAGAACCTGATGCTGCTGGTGACCGGGTCACAGGGCGAACGCCGTGCGGCGTCTGCGCAGTTGGCGCGGGGCAAGTACCAGGGGATCGAGATGAAAGAAGGGGACATGTTCCTGTTTTCATCCAAGACCATTCCCGGCAATGAAAAGGGCGTCATTCGCATCATCAACCAATTCTCTGAAATGGGTGTCGATGTGATTGATGACAGCACGGGGAAATACCACGTGTCTGGCCATGCCAACCGTCCCGACCTTGAGACGCTGCATGATGTGGTCAAGCCACAGGTGCTGATCCCGATGCACGGCGAACACCGCCATCTGCGTGAACACGTCAAAGTCGCCAATGCCAAGGGCATCAAGGGTGTTCTGGCGGTCAACGGTATGATGATCGACCTGAGCGGCAATGAGCCCAAGGTCGCGGAATATGTCGAGACAGGCCGGACCTATCTGGACGGTTCCGTGCAGATCGGTGCGTTGGACGGTGTGGTGCGGGATCGTATCCGCATGGCGTTGAACGGGCATGTGACTGTCACGGTCATCATGGACGAACAGGACGAGCCATTGGGCGACCCTTGGGTCGATTGCATGGGCTTGCCTGAAAAGGGTCAATCGGGCGCGCCATTGACGGACGTGCTGGAAGAGGACCTGAGCCAGTTTCTGGGGCGGTCCAAGGCCGCGACACTGCGCGATGATGCCAAGTTGAACGACGGTTTGCGCCGGGTTGTGCGCCAGTCGGCACAGGATGAGATCGGCAAAAAACCGGAAGTGACAGTGGTGGTCAGCCGTCTGAGCTGACGCGAGCTGCCATGACGAAACATGAAAAAGGCCTCGCGATTGCGAGGCCTTTTTGATTTGGTGTCTTTGGCTTGGCTGAAGGGGCTTTTGCGTTTTCAGCAAGTTCTGGCATCCCCAACGCTTTGTGAATTGAGATAATTCAATGCGTTAAGGGATAGCAGCTGTTTGGATCATTCCATGCTCGGCCTTAGCCATCGGGACGTTCAGCAAAGCTGAGGCCAATAAATTCGGGCGTGTGATCGCCCAGACCGACAACCTTGTTGCCGCCACGGTCGTTGTTGTTGCGACCGCCACGGTTATTGTCCCGTCCGCCGCGATTACTGTCACGACCGCGATTGCTGTCCTGACCGCGTCGGTCGTTGTTGTCTTTCTTGGCGTCCTGCTTTGGTGGCTTTGCCGCTTTATCCTCGGCACGCTTGTCTGATTTTGGTGCCTCTACTGGTGCCTCGGCGGCCTTTGGTTCGGGCTGCTTAGTCTCAGTTTGGGTGGTTTCAGACTGGATGTTTTCGGATGGGGCAGGTGCTGCCTCATCTGCCTTGGGCTTTGCGTCCTTGTCTGATCTGCTGCGGCTGCGCGTCCGGGTGGATTTGGCGCGCTCTGGCTTGGCCGTCTCTTCTGGTGCTTCTGGTGCTGTGTCGTTGCCCAGCGGGTTGGACAGGCGCGGAATTTCGTTCTGGACCAGACGTTCCACATCCGCGAGGTTCTTTTCGTCGCGCGGTGTGCAGATCATGATCGCGGTGCCATCACGACCGGCGCGGCCTGTGCGGCCGATACGGTGCACATAGTCCTCAGCATGGCTGGGCACGTCAAAGTTAAAGACGTGGCTGACGGAAGGCACATCAAGGCCGCGTGCGGCAACATCGGAGGCGATGAGGAAACGCAGCGTTCCGGCGCGAAAACCGTCCAGCGTTTTGGTGCGCTGGCTTTGGTCCAGATCGCCGTGGATCGGAGCGGCGTCATAGCCGTGTTTTTTCAACGACTTGGCGACGACGTCAACATCCATCTTGCGGTTGCAAAAGACGATGGCGTTCGTGCATTTTTCGCCTTCGGCGTCGATCAGCATGCGCAGGACCTGACGCTTTTCAGATGCTTCACGGTCCTTGCGAGAGGCTTTGAACATGACCACGCCCTGGGTGATGTTCACATTTGTAGTGGCCTGGCGCGCGACCTCAATCCGCTCTGGATTGCTGAGGAATGTATTGGTGATCCGCTCAATCTCGGGTGCCATGGTGGCCGAAAAGAACAGGGTCTGACGGGTGAAAGGTGTCAGGCCAAAGATGCGTTCGATGTCGGGGATGAACCCCATGTCGAGCATCCTGTCGGCCTCATCCACCACCATGATTTTCACATCATTGAGGATCAGCTTGCCGCGCTCAAAATGGTCCAGCAGACGGCCGGGGGTGGCGATCAGCACGTCAACGCCCTTGTCGATCAGCGTGTCCTGTTCCTTGAACGACACGCCGCCGATCAGCAGGGCCTTGGTCAGTTTCACATGTTTGGAATAGGTGTCAAAGTTTTCAGCCACCTGAGCGGCAAGTTCGCGCGTCGGGCACAGCACGAGTGACCGTGGCATCCGGGCGCGTGCACGGCCACGGGCCAGCAGCGTGATCATCGGCAGCGTAAAGCTGGCGGTCTTGCCTGTGCCGGTCTGGGCGATGCCCAGAACGTCGCGGCCCGCAAGGGCAGGCGGAATTGCGCCTTCCTGAATGGGTGTTGGTGTCTCATAGCCAGCCTCTTCGACGGCTTTGAGGACTTTGGGGCTTAGCTTCAGATCAGAGAATTTTGTCATACATGTCCGGGTTAGGCGGACACTGACTTGGCCCGCTGCAACAGTCATATCGGCCCGACTGGCCCTAGTGGCGACATCAGCCGCGATATATTGCGCCGCAATAGCAACTTCGTCGCTGTGCGTCAAATAGATCGGTCTTTACGGGCCGGTCTGGGGGAAATGCTTGGAAATTGTGGTATTTAGGTCAAGGTCAACCACGCGGAGCAGGCCGTGGTCAGCAAGTTTTTGCCGCAAGGCCGGCGTGTCGGCGCAGACCTCGTCAAAGAAGGCGCGCAGGCCGGCCTCGCCATCGCGTGTTTCAATCTGGGTGAAAAGTTCATGCATGGACATGCCGCCCTGATCGCGGGGGCGGTTGGGGGCCAGGTCGGCCCGGTAGGAACCCTGTTCAAGCCGGTAGCGATAGGCGGCCAGCCAGTCGGACCAGGTTTTGGCATGGCAATGGGCCAACGCAATGCCGGGGGTATCTTCGGGGCCCAGCAGCATCGCATCGTTTTGAAAGACGTTGTGGATCTGGACTTTTATGTCATCCAAGCCAGTGCGCACAAAGACTTTTCCGGCCAGATGGCTTAGGAATCCGCCTTTGACGTAGGTGCCATAGGTTGGATAAAGCGCCGAGATGATCCGCGCGCGCCCCGGCCCGTTTGGCACAAATCCCTTGAAGGCGGTGCCGTCGCCTGCCAGTTGCTCCATCGGGCGGATACGGGCGATCGGGGCATCGCCGGGCAGTGCCGCAAGGATGTCTGCAATGGGGCGGTCCGCGACCAGGAATTCATCCACATCCATATGGATCAGCCAGTCGACAGTGTTGCGCCTGCGGTAGGCATGGGTGGCGTTGCGGGTTTGGCGGACTTGATGCTTTTTGGGGCGCTTGCCGTTCCACCTTGCATCGTCGCATAGGGTCACGCGGATTTTCGGATGTGCCTTGAGCGCCTCAAAGGCGTCAATGTTGTCATCATCGAGGTAGATGAAGAGCCGCTGTGCCCCTGCCTCCAGATGATAGGCGGCAAAGCGCAGGATCTCTGCCGTGGGGGCCTTGATCGTGGCGCTGATGCCCCAGCTGGGCATCAGACCATCATTTCCTTTGTCGATGTCAGTCGGATGTCGGGATAGTCGCGTTCGACGCGGTCAATGTCCCATTGCAACCGCGTGAGATAGACAATGTCGCCGTCGTTGTCATGTGCGATATGCTGTTTGTTTTTATCTATAAAGTTATCAACGGCTTGGCGGTTTCCATTCACCCACCGGGCCGAGGTGAACTGAGAAGGTTCAAAGCGCACGGGCAGGCCATATTCCAGCTCGATCCGGCTGGCCAGAACCTCGAACTGCAATTGTCCGACAACGCCGACGACGAAACCGGACCCGATGGAGGGTTTGAAAACTTTGGCGGCCCCTTCCTCTGCAAATTGCATCAATGCTTTTTCAAGGTGTTTCGATTTCAGCGGATCACCCGCGCGCACCCCCTGAAGCAGTTCCGGCGCGAAGGATGGGATACCTGTAACACGCAAAGGTTCCCCTTCGGTTAAAGTATCCCCGATCCGCAGCTGCCCGTGGTTGGGAATGCCGATGATATCGCCGGCCCAGGCCTCTTCGGCCAGTTCGCGGTCCGAGGCCAGGAACATCACCGGGCTTGAGATTGTCATCGGTTTCTTGGTGCGGACATGGGTCATTTTCATGCCCCGCAAGAAGTGCCCCGAGGCCAGCCGGACAAAGGCCACGCGATCGCGGTGCTTTGGGTCCATATTGGCTTGGACCTTGAAAACAAAGCCGGAAACCTTGTCTTCTTCGGGCAGGATCTGGCGGGGTTCGGCAGATTGGATCTGAGGTTCAGGCCCGTAGGTGGCGATGCCGTCCATCAGTTCCTTGACGCCAAAAGAGTTGATCGCAGAGCCGAACCAGATGGGGGTCAGGGAGCCTTCGGCCATCAGGGCTGCGTCCAGGGGCGGCATGAGTTCGCGGACCATCTCAAGGTCTTCGCGCAGCTTTTCCAGCAGCTCGGCGGGCACATGTTCGGCCAGTTTCGGATCGTCCAACCCGTTGATTTCAATGGAGGACGCGACCTTGTTGCGGTCGGCGCGGTCCATCAGTTCCAGACGGTCGCGCAGGATGTCGTAGCAGCCGATGAAATCGCGGCCGACGCCGATGGGCCAGCTGGCCGGGGTGACATCAATGGCGAGGTTTTGCTGAATTTCGTCAATGATCTCAAATACATCGCGGCTTTCTCTGTCCATCTTGTTACAAAAGGTCAGGATCGGCAGGTCGCGCATGCGGCAGACTTCGAACAGCTTTTGGGTCTGGCTTTCGACGCCCTTTGCACCGTCGATCACCATCACGGCGGCATCGACCGCTGTCAGGGTGCGGTAGGTGTCTTCGGAGAAGTCGGAGTGGCCCGGCGTGTCCACAAGATTGAAACGGAACTCTTTGAAATCAAACGACATTGCGGAAGCTGAGACAGAGATGCCCCGGTCCTTTTCCATTGCCATGAAGTCAGAGCGTGTGCGCCGCGCCTCGCCTTTGGCGCGGACCTGGCCGGCCATCTGGATCGCGCCGCCGAACAGCAGGAATTTCTCTGTCAGGGTGGTTTTGCCCGCGTCGGGGTGGCTGATGATCGCAAAGGTGCGACGCCGCGCGATTTCTGGCGGCAGGGCGGGGCGATTTGTATTGCTATCCAGCATCTTGAGCGGCGTTCCTGATGTGATTTGGCCCCGTGGTTCGGGCAATAGTGAACAATGCGTAAAAAGTCACACGGCGTACACCGGGCGTACACATACCGTACATATGGGCGGTGGCAAGGGTTTGGAAGGTTTTGCCGCGTAAAACGAGGGTGGACGCCTCGTCCAGCTTTAGTGGCCGGAGGCCTTGCGCAGCAGTTCTGCGGCATCGGGGTGGTTCAGCAGGTTTTCGCTGACGTCCAGCCCTGCGTGGGGCAGATCGGAGTGGCCGGGGATGATGTCATCCATCGCAAAGGCCAGGTCTTGCGGCAGCACCGGTTTGGTGCGCGGGTCGATCAGCATGGTCTCTGCCGCGATGCCTTCGGCGTAGATGATCTGGTGGCTGTCAAAGAGCAGTTGGAAGTAATCGACAAAGCCGCCGTCCATCACGGTGACGGTATAGCCGTTCACCAGATGCCGCGCCTTGATCAGCAGTTCGGAGCGGCCGGCCCCCACTTTGTCGCTGCGCTGATAGATAAAGAGGCGGTGATCGGGGCTGACGATCAGGTCGTTTTCGTTGTTGAGCGCACCTGCGTGGATCTTGATCGGGGCGAATTCGCCCAAGGCGCGGACCGTGGTCTGGCCGATCCAGCGGATCGGTTGCACGCCGTCGTCGCGGGTCAGGATGCGGTCACCGACCTGCAGGTCCTCGATCAGGCGCTGTGCGCCCGACGACAGGGTGATATGGGTGCCACGGGTGAAGGAGACACAGGCGACCTGCGCGAATTTCTGGCGGGCGGTTTCGGTGTCGATGCCGACAAGGCGGTATTCGATGCTGCCGGTGATCGTGGTCAGGGGCAGCAGGTAGATGTCGGCCACATCGCCGTTTTCGTCCACCTCGACCAGCAAGAGCGCGTCATGCATCCCGCCGTCCGGTGACATGAAGGTCAATGCGCAATCCAGGTGCAAAGCCGCCTGTGGGGTGCCCACGTCAGTGTCGGGAGCCACGCAAAAGCTGTTGTCGGTTCTGGTCTGGATCGACAGGCGCGCGGGTTCGATGCCGTAGGGCAGTTCATAGATGTCATCAAGCAGCAGTTCCGAGGCAAAGGACAGGCTGTCGCCCATGTTCGCGCCATCGGTGGCCACGATATCGCTGGCCCGGAAAACGGGCAGGCTTTGGGGCGGGGCGGGGCGGGAGCGGGCCATGGAAACCTCATGCGACGACATCGTATCGCCAGAGGACTACGCTATGATTGTGACGGGCTTGGGTCAAGCATGGGGTCTTTTGCTGGCATGTGGGCGGGGGCGTGTTACGACTTGGGGGATTTAAAAGAGGGGAATCGTCTGATGGATTTGGGTATCAAAGGTAAAAAGGCGCTGGTTTGCGCGTCCTCCAAGGGGTTGGGGCTGGGCTGTGCCGAGGCGCTGGCGCAGGCGGGTGTTGATCTGGTGATGAACGCGCGCGGTGCGGAGGCGCTGGAGGCTTCAGCAGAGCGGTTGCGTCAGGAATACGGCGTTCAGATCACGACCGTTGCGGCGGATGTGGCCACGGCCGAGGGGCAGGTGGCGGTGATTGCCGCGGCGCAGGACGTGGATATTTTGGTCAATAACGCGGGCGGGCCGCCTCCGGGGATGTGGCAGGATTGGGATCGTGAGGATTTCATCAAGGCGCTGGATGCCAATATGCTGGCCCCGATTGCGCTGATCAAGGCGCTGGTGCCGGGCATGATGGAACGCGGCTGGGGCCGTGTGGTCAACATCACCTCGCAATCGGTGCGCGCGCCGATTGGTGTTCTGGGGTTGAGCAATTCGGCGCGCACGGGGTTGACGGGCTATGTGGCTGGCACCTCGCGGCAGGTGGCGGGCAAGGGGGTGACGATCAACAACCTGCTGCCCGGCATTCATGCCACGGACCGCGCCGATGCGCTGGATGGTGCTGTGGTCAAATCGCGCAACATCTCGCTTGAGGTGGCGCGGGCGGAACGTGCGGCGACGATACCGGCGGGCCGCTATGGCACGCGCGAGGAATTTGGCGCGGCCTGTGCCTTTCTTTGTTCCCAGCATGCGGGGTTCATCGTGGGGCAGAACCTGCTGCTGGATGGTGGCGCGACCAATCTGACCATGTGATGGCGGAAAAATTCTCGCTTAAGGATCATCTGTTCAATCAGACGACTTTGGGCCAGCTGGCGGCAGAGTTTGCCGCCGCTGTGCCCGGATTTGATGCGCAGAGGTTTCAGGCACAGGCCCTGTCGGGCCTTGCCGAGCGGGAGTTGCTGGCCCGGCTTGAGTGGATGGCCGATTGTCTTGAGGGGCAATTGGCTGATGACTTTGCGACCATGGCCGACCAGCTGGAGGCAGCCATGCCTGCGCCGCTTGACCCGGCGCTGAAGGATGATGATTTCGGGCAGTTCATTCATGCGCTGCCCGGTATTCTGGCGGTCCGCCACGGGCTGGAGGCGCATCGCGACAGGGCGCTGGACCTGTTGTATCAGGCGACGAAGCGGTTCTCGATGGAGTTCTACATCCGGCCCTTTTTGAACCATTGGCCTGATGAAACGCTGGCCCGGTTGGCGCAATGGGCGGAGGATCCGAATTATCATGTGCGCCGATTGGTCAGCGAGGGGACAAGGCCCAAGCTGCCTTGGGCCAAATCGGTGCAGTTGGAGACGGCGCAACGGCTGCCCTTGCTGGAAAAATTGCACAGTGATCCCACACGCTATGTCACAAGGTCGGTGGCTAACCATTTGAATGATATCGCCAAAACAGAGCCTGAGATCGTGACCGGAATGCTGCGGTCTTGGGGTGACGCGGGCCGGCAGGACCCCAAGGAGTTGGCGTGGATGACGCGGCACAGTCTGCGCAGCCTGGTCAAACAGGGCCATCAGGGCGCGCTGGGGCTGCTGGGGTATCGCGGGGACATTGTGGTGGATGCGGTGCTGACGCTGGACGCGGACAGCTGCCGAGTGGGAGAGCGGCTGGGCTTTCGCTGTGTGCTGAGCGCCCCGCAAGACCTGCCGGTGCTGGTGGATTACCGGATCATTTTTGCACGATCCGGCGGCAAGACGGG
The DNA here is from genome assembly GCA_017854855.1 of Sulfitobacter sp. Lineage (GTDB taxonomy): Bacteria > Pseudomonadota > Alphaproteobacteria > Rhodobacterales > Rhodobacteraceae > Sulfitobacter. The sequence continues at coordinate 16,103 of JAFMGZ010000053.1, forward strand.
CGAGAAAGTGTTCAAACTCAAGGCCACACAGATCAGCGGCGCGCAGCCTGTCACCCTGACCAAACAGCATTTGCTCAAGGGGGATGCGACGACATTTACCTGGCATGCGGGGCCTCATGAACTGGTGGTGCAGGTCAACGGGCAGGATGTGGCCAGGGCGGGGTTTGAGGTGGTGTTGTAGTCTGCATCACGATTATGGGACGGCGCATATCCAAGGTGGCGGCACGCGCGCGGGCAGACTAAAGCTGGCGCGTTGATTTCTGGATAGGCGCTTACTTATGCAAACCACTGTTCTGATTGTGCTCTTTGGAGCGATCATTGTTGCCAGCCTGTTGGCGGCCCCCAGACGCGCCTCTGTGGAGGGGTTCTTTGGCGGGATGACCGTCGCGGGGCGGGCACCGGGGCTATGGGTTCTGGTCCTAAGTCAGGTGACCACGTGGATTTTTGCCCGTTCGCTGATGAATGCGGCGATCCTGGGGTATTATTACGGGAGTGCGGGCACGTTGGCCTACGCGGCCTATTACGCCTCTTTTCTGACCGGTGGGTTCATCGTGGGACGGCTGCGCAGGCAGGGGGCGCGGTCGATGCAGGATTGGCTGGGCGCGCGGTTCGGGGCTGTGGGCAATGGTTGTTACAATCTGGTGATCGCGCTGCGGCTGTTGTCGGAGGTGTTTGCCAATCTGTTGGTGGTGGGTCTGATCTTTAACGCGGTGCTGGCGGGCAGCGGCACCACGGCGATATTGGTCGTGGCGGCGCTGGGGCTGGCCTATTCGGCCTGGGGTGGGCTGAGTGCGGCGCTGCGCACGGATGTGGTGCAGATGCTGGTGTTTCTGGTGGTCTTTGGCCTGGCCTTTGGGGCGCTTGTGATGAGCCCTGCATTTGATCTGGGGGCTGTGATCAGCGCGCCGGGGGTTTCGGGGCCTTATAATGGCTGGGTTTTGCTGGCGGTGGCGGCGTTGCAGGTGTTCTCTTATCCTGCGCATGATCCGGTGATGATGGATCGCGGCTTTATCGCGGATGAGGCGACGACCCGTGCGTCGTTTCTGCATGCCTTCTGGATTTCGACGCTTTGCATCATCGGCTTTGGGTTTTTCGGGATACAGGCGAGCCTGATGGGTGCGCCCTATGAGGGCGAGCTGATCGGGACCTGGGGCGTGATGTTTCCGGCCTGGGTTTTTGTGGCATTGCTGATCTCGCTGCTGGTTTCGGCGCTGAGCACGCTGGATTCGGCGCTGGCATCGGCGGCGCGGCTGGTGGTTGAGGAGCTGAAGCTGGCCCCAAGGTCGCTGAATGGCGGGCGTGTGGTGATGCTGGGCTTTATGGCGACGGGCACGGCGCTGACGCTTTGGGGGAATGCGACGTTGTTTGATGCGGTGGCGGTCAGTGGCACCGCGTCGATGTTTCTGACGCCGGTGCTGTTGGTCGGGCTGGTTTGGGGCCGCGAGGTGGCGCTCTGGGGCTATATGGTGGCTTTTGGTGCGGCGATGCTGGGGGCATTGGCCTATTTCGGACGGGGCTGGGCGGTATTTGCCGCCGTGCTGCCCGAGGGCCATAAGTACGAGCAATTGCTGGTGATTTGTGTGATCGTTCTGGCGCTTGGTTTTGCCGGAGTGCTTGCAGCACTGCGGCGGGGCTGATAGCAGACCCGAGTAAATCTATCGGAAATATATGTCAGCACCTGTTCCACGCCTTGAGATCAAGAACCTGCGCCGCTCTTTCGGGGGGCGTGCGGTGGTGGATGGCGTGTCGCTGCAGATCATGCCGGGGCAGGTGACCTGTTTGCTGGGGCCGTCGGGCTGCGGCAAGTCCACGACCCTGCGCATGATCGCGGGCGTTGAGATGCAAGACAGCGGGTCTATCCATGTGGATGGCAAGCTGATCTGTGACACGGTGTTTCGCATCCCGCCAGAGCGGCGCGAAATCGGGCTTATGTTTCAGGACTTTGCGCTGTTTCCGCATTTGTCGGTGGCCGATAACGTGGCCTTTGGCCTGAAGGGCAGCAAGGCCGAGAAACGGCTGCGCGTCGAGGAATTGCTGGCGCGGGTGGATCTGCTGCGTTTTATCGACGGCTATCCCCATCAGCTGTCGGGCGGAGAGCAGCAGCGCGTGGCGCTGGCGCGCGCGCTGGCCCCCAGACCGCGCATCATGCTGATGGACGAGCCGTTTTCGGGGCTGGACAACCGGCTGCGCGACGGCATCCGCGACGAGACGCTGGGCATCCTCAAGGAAGAGGACACAGCCGTGTTGCTGGTCACCCATGAGCCCGATGAGGCGATGCGGATGGCCGATGAGATCGCGCTGATGCGCGATGGCAAGATCGTGCAGCAGGGCGCACCCTATAACGTCTACACGCGCCCGCTGGACCGGGCGGCGGTGGCGTTCTTTTCGGATGCGAATGTGGTGGAGGCGACGGTGCAGGGCGCGCTGGCGCAGACCGCGTTCGGGCGGTTTCTGGCACCGGGGGTGGCGGATGGCACCAAGGTGCAGATCGTGTTCCGCCCCCAGCATGTGCGGATTGATTTCGACCGCGCCGGCAAGGGCCCGTTGCCCACCGCCAAGGATGGCACGCCGGCGCGTGCCGTGGTGGCGCGGGCGCGGTTCATGGGGTCAGAGAGCCTGGTTGAATTCGTGATGGACCATGATGGATCGGTCCTGCGGGTGACGGTGCCGAATGTGTTCCTGCCCCAACCCGGTGCGGTGATGTGGCTGACGATCCCGCGGAACCGGTGTTTTGTGTTTCCGGTATCGTGATGCGGCAAGGGCGGCACCTGTTGCGGTGCTGCGCGATCAAACGGAAGGGAAAAATGTGATGGCTGAGACGTTGCTGGTGGAATTCGGGATGGGATCATCCTTGCGGCGCGGGGATTACACCCAAGCCGCTGAACGCGCGGTGCGCGACGCGTTGTGGCATAATTCGATCAACCTGGCAGAGCTGTTCGGGTTTGAGAAAACCCAGATGCAGATCACGCTGGATGTGGGTGTGCAGCAGCCCGACAAGGTGGATGTTCAGGTGCTGAAGGCGGTGTTTCCCTATGGCAATGTGACGGTGAATGTCCGAAAGGGCGGCCTGGATGTGCCGCGCCCGGTGGGGCAGGAGGGCGCAGGCCATCCAACCGTGATGGCCAATGTCGCCCTGTCTGTGGGCTTTGACATGGAGCGGGCCGATGGATGATCTGAGCAAGATGCACCGCGTCATCATCGAGATGGGCATGGGCAATGACCTGCACGGTATGGACTATACCAAGGCTGCGGCGCGGGCGATTGAGGATGCTTTTCGCCATTCGTCGCTGCCGCTGTTTGCGGTGACGGGGCTGCGCCACGAGGACATGCGGGTGCAGGTGACGGTCGGGGTGCAGGAGCCGGACAAGCTGGATCTGGATGTGCTGACGGCCAAGCTGCCACGCGGCCGCGCGCAGGTCCGTGCGGTGCATGGCGGGCTGAACGTGCCGGCGGGCGGTGAGACGATCGTGATCGCGCAGGCCAGCGTCGAAGCCTTTTTGCCGCCCCAGACGGGGTGGGCGCTGAAGGATCAGGCCCAGTAATTTGGCCCATTGGTCAGCTGACGTAGTCAGCCAGCCGTTTGCCTGGCTCATCGACAAAAAGCTCTGGCAGTGCCTCGGCGGTTTCGATCAGGTCAAGCCGGAAGGTGCGGAAGGCCGCGCGCCATTCGCACCAGGCGGTCAGCGTCCAGATGCGCCCGTAATAGGCCATATGCAGGGGACGGATGATGCGGCCCGTGACGGCACCATCGGGGCCGGTATAGGCCAAGCGGACCTTTTGGCGGGCCGTGATCGCAGAGCGCAGCAGCGGCATGTGCCGCAGGTTGCGGGTGGGATCGGCAAAGGGGGCAAGGGCCGCCGCCCATTGCGCGGCCTCGGCGATGGTCTGGGCGGGCAGGGCCTGATCAATCTTTGCCGCCAGCGTGTCAGCCGCATTTTTCAGCGTTGCATCCGCCGCTTGGGCGACGATGGCGAGGCCAAGGTTGAGGGCCTCAAGTTCGGCGTCGGTCAGGGTCAGCGGGGGCAGGCTGATGGCGGGTGTCAGCCGGTAGCCGGTGCCGCGCGTGCCCTGCACCGGGACGCCGGAGGCCGCGAGCCTGTCCATGTCGCGGTAGATGGTGCGCACCGACACATCCAATGCCTGCGCCAGCGTATCGGCGCGGTGGGTCGCGCCATCGCGTAGTCGGTCGATCAGGTTAAAGAGGCGGTCTTTGCGGGCCATGCAACTGACATAAACCTGTCAGGAGGGCGCGGCAAGGGGCGAAAAACCTGGCTTTGCACTGTGGTTTTGGGGGCAGAGCGGGTTTTGGTGCTTTGCCTTGCTGCGGCGGCTTTCTACAAGGGTGGGGAATATACGCGGGTCTGCCTGCGGTTACCTATGGGAGAATTGGAATGTTGAATAATATTGGTTTGCCGGGCCTGCTGCTGATCGCGGTTGTTGTGCTGGTTCTGTTCGGGCGTGGCAAGATTTCCAGCCTGATGGGTGAAGTCGGCAAAGGCATCACCAGCTTCAAGAAGGGCATCAACGAGGGTGAAAAAGAGCTGGCCGATCAGTCTGACGTGGTCGAGACCGAAGCGACATCTGAAAAAGACAAGGCATAAGCCATGTTCGATCTGGGCTGGACCGAGCTTTTGGTCATTGGCATCGTGGCCCTGATTGTTGTCGGGCCCAAGGACCTGCCGATCCTGTTTCGCAAGGTCGGACAGTTCGTGGGCAAGGCCAAGGGCATGGCGCGGGAATTCAGCTCTGCGATGAATGACGCGGCTGACAGTTCCGGTGTGCGCGATATGTCAGCGTCGATCAACAAGTCGCTGAAGGCTGCCACCAATCCGGTGGGCACGGCCATGGACGGGGTAAAGTCGGCGGCCAAGTCGCTGACCGATCTTGATCCAGATAGCGAAACCGGCAAGCTGGCGGCGGAACGCGCTGAAAACGCAAAGAAAATGCAGGCCGTGTCAGCCCGCGGAGTGGCCGAGCGCAAACAGCGCGAAGCGGCCGAAGCGCTGGCCAAGGCCGAGGAAGCCGAAGCGGCGGCCAGAGCAGTAACAGCACCTGCGCCTGCGGTGGAAAAAGAGTAAATCATGAGTGCCACAGACGATATTGACGACAGCGCAGCGCCGCTGATCGAACATCTGGCAGAGCTGCGGACGCGGCTTATTCATTCGGTGATCGCCTTTATCATCGGGATGATCATTTGTTTCACCGTCTGGAACCCGATCTTTAACTTTCTGACCAATCCCTTGTGCTCTGCCATGGCGGAACGGGGGCAGGACGATTGCGGGCTGATCCTGATCAAGCTGCAGGAAGGTTTCTTTGTTGCCATCTCCATCTCGCTGTTGGGGGGGCTGGTTCTGGGCTTTCCTTATATCAGCTACCAGATGTGGCGGTTCGTGGCACCGGGGCTTTACAAGAATGAGAAGGGGGCGTTTCTGCCCTTCTTGATCTCATCGCCGCTGATGTTCTTTTTGGGCGCGTCTTTTGCCTTTTATGTGGTGACGCCGCTGGCGTTTGACTTCTTCCTTGGGTTCCAGCAGGCCGGACAGCTGGTTGGCGAGGGCGAGAACGGGTCCAACGGGATTGCCGCGATTGCCTTTCAGGGATCGGCGCAGGAATACCTGAGCCTGACGATCAAGTTCATCGTGGCCTTTGGTCTGTGTTTCCAGCTGCCTGTGCTGCTGACCCTGATGGGCAAGGCCGGGCTGGTCAGTGCAGAGGGTCTGGGCAATGTGCGCAAATACGCCGTTGTTGCGATTTTGATCCTGGCCGCGCTGGTCACGCCGCCTGATGTGATCACCCAGGTGATCCTGTTTGTTGTGGTCTACGGTCTGTATGAGATTTCGATCCAGTTGGTCAAACGCGTCGAGAAAAAGCGCGAGGCAAAGCTGCGCGAAGAAGGGTTCTATGACGACGAGGACGAAGACCCGCTGATCGCTGAATTTGACAAGGACGAGGACAACCTCAAGTGATTGACGATCCTATGGACCGGATCGCGGCGGCGCTGGAGCGGATGGCTCCGGCACCGCTGGCGGCTCCTGACTTTGATATGGCGACGGCCTTTGTCTGGCATACGGAGCCGGACCGGCTGGAGCCGGTGGAGAAAGTCAGCCGGGTGGATCTGGATCTGCTGATCGGCATTGACCGGTCGCGCGATACATTGTTGCAGAACACGCGCCAGTTTGCGGCGGGGCTGCCTGCGAATAATGCCTTGCTTTGGGGGGCGCGGGGCATGGGTAAATCCAGCCTGGTCAAAGCGATACATGCTGATGTTGCCGCGACGCATGATGCGCTGCGCATCGTTGAGTTGCAGCGCGAGGATCTGCCGTCGGTGGGGCGTCTGCTGAACCTGCTGCGCGGTGCGACGCAGCGGTTTATCCTGTTTTGCGACGATCTGAGTTTTGGCCATGATGATGCGCATTACAAATCGCTCAAGGCGGTTCTGGACGGCGGGATCGAGGGGCGGCCAGAGAATGTCGTGCTCTATGCCACGTCGAACCGGCGCCATCTGATGCCGCGAGATATGATCGAGAACGAGCGCGGGTCAGCCATCAATCCGGCGGAAGCGGTCGAAGAGAAAGTGTCGCTGTCAGACCGGTTTGGCCTGTGGCTGGGTTTTCATGCCTGTGATCAGGATCAATATCTGGCGATGATCCGGGGCTACTGCGATGCCCATGGCGTGTCCATTGGCGATGATGCGCTGCGGGCCGAGGCGATTGAGTGGCAGGCGACGCGCGGGTCGAGGTCGGGCCGGGTGGCATGGCAGTATTTTGTTGATCTGGCTGGCCGCAAAGGCGTGCCGCTGCGCTGAGGTTGTTCAGGCGGCCGCATCTGGCAGGCAGGTCGCCTCATGGCCCCGCAGGCGGGGGGCGGTCGTTGCGCCATAGGTCGAGGGATCAGGAAACAGGCGATTGATTTCATCCCTTGCCTCTGGGTTGACCGATTGCAGCGCCATGTCACCGGGATAGAGGCTTTCGGTCCAGATGCCTTCGGTCTGGACCAGATGATGGGCATCCAGCAGAATGTGGTAATAGGTGACCATGCCGCCGGTCTTGCGGTGAACGCCATCGTGGTTCAGCAGGTCAACGGCGCGGATCAAGACTTCGGTCTGGCCATAGACCAATTCAGCGCGCCAGTCGTCGATCAATATGCCATGCTGGGGCGAAACGATCAGATCGTGGTCATTGTGGATCGCCCCCTTGCTGATCACGATCGGGGCAAAGTTACCCTGTGCCGGGACCGTCGTTTCGCCAATCCAGCGGATGGGTTGCAGGCCATTGTCGCGGGTGGCGACCAGATCGCCAACCTTGAGCGTTTCGATGCAGGTCATGCCAGAGGCGGCAGCGATTGATGTCCCTTTGGCAAAACAGACAACGATGGCATTCAGATCCGCATGGGACTTGAAGTCGGGGTCCTGTGTCGCCCCGATGGTCAGATCGGTGTCAGGCGGTGGCATGCCGTCTGGAAATACGAGGAAATAGCCGTCTTCGCCTGCGTCGTTCAGATCAGTATCGTTGTTGAGGTCTACGTCGATGACCGCGACTTCCCATGTGGTGGTGCCATCTGTGACGGTAAAACTGTAGTCATAAATGATCGCGCGATCGACGCCGCCTATTTCAGTGGTCTGCTGACCGGTACCGCCGATGCGTTCCCCTTCTCTGACAGTTTCGTCGGTCTCATCACCGTTAAAGTTGACGGCACCGGTGTAGATTTCATCAACGACAAAATAGGTGTCCGTTCCCGTGTAGCGCCAGGTGCCGCCCGAAGCGGGGCCGGCGTTATAGTTATGTGCGGCTCCGTTGACGGTGCTTTGCGTGCCAAAGATCGTGTTCGTGTAGCCAAAAAACTCGGGCATTTTTAATCCAATCGATAAAAATTTGTTGGATTAGGGTTATTTTTGAATGAGGGCGAGAATGTGCC
>JAFMGZ010000096.1 GCA_017854855.1 Sulfitobacter sp.
AAAATGTACAATTGCAAATGACAATCGTGCTCCAATGGCGATGGCCGCGTAAGCGACCGGAACTATTGAAAACTTAAGTCCTAGAGCTTTGCAGCCCTAGGCGGGGTTCGCAGGTACCTGGCAACAGAAACCTGCACTTTCCCCCCTCTTTGGTGCTTCCAGATTTATGGCGTTTCAGCGCGTGCGAATTTGCCGTCTGTGGGGCTGTCTGCGCCCTTTTAGCGCTGCCCGAAACGGCAGGCGTGCAATATTAAATCCGAAATAACCTTTGGGTTGCCACAATATTTCCCTGTTTGCAGTGCATCACGTTTTGGCGAGCAGCCGAAATCAGCAAGGGTGAGAACATGGAAATCAATGGAGAGACGGCAATTGCTGCACCTGTTGATATGACAGCGGCGCGGAAATTAAGGCTCAAGGGGGTCTTGGTCCGCAGCGGTCTGATCGGGCTTTTGGCCCTTTTCCTGCTGTTCTTTGCAAACCGGATTGAGACGCTTTCCTACCAGAACCACGTCAGGGATGTGCGCATCGCCTCCACATTGGAGATGGTGGAAGTGCGCGAAACCATCAAGACAACCCTGTTTGAGCAGATCATGGAACTGAAACAACTGGCCGGTGCCCTGGGCCAGAACCCGCAGATGAACCAGACCGAATTCAATCTCAAGGCTTTGGATTTCCTGCTGGCCTATCCCGCGATCAAAAACATCGCCGCGGCCCCTGACCAGATCGTCAGCATGGTCTTTCCAATGGCTGGCAATCAGGCGGTGATCGGCATGGATTATCGCGATAATGCCGCGCAATTCCCGCTGGTGGCCAAGGCGATTGAAACAGGAACCGGTGTTGTCGCAGGCCCGGTTGATCTGGTTCAGGGCGGGCGCGGCCTGATCCTGAGAGAACCGGTGATGACCAAAGGTCCAACGGGCGTGCCGCAAAGCTGGGGCATTCTGTCTGTCGTGCTGGACTATGATCAGTTCATGGCAGAGCTGGGCATCCCGCAGTTCGAAGAAAATTTTGACATACTAATCCGCGAAGTGAATTCAGACGTTGCAGATAGCGGCAACGTATTGGTGGGTGATCTGGCTCTGCTTGACAGCGACCCCATCGTTCTGGATTTGACCTTTCCCTACGGCCATTGGGAAATCGCGGCGACCCCGGACGGCGGCTGGCCCACGCATCGGCCGGACTATCAAAAGAGCTGGATGTTACGGTTTGTGATGATCACATTCTGTATGGCGGCCCTTTGGTATGTCCTGAGCCTGCTTGACCGCCGCCGTCTGGCAGAGTCCCAGCTTGCCATGGGTATTGAGGCGCTGGACCACGGCTTTGTCATGTTTGACGCCGATCGTCGGTTGGTGGCTTTCAACAGTAAATACAAGGAATTGGCAGGCGGGTCCGGCATGGTGCGCATTGGTGCGCGGTATGAGGACATCGTAAAGGCCAACCTTAAAAAAGGGCTGATCCCCGATGCGGTCGGTCGCGAAAAAGAATGGTATGATGAATGGTCCAAGCGCATTGAGATCAAAGCGGCGGATAAAGAACATCTGCTGGCCGACGGCCGCACCATCCGCGCCTATGACCGCCCCATGCAGGACGGCAGCGTTGTCGGTTTGCGGATCGACATCACCGACCTCAAGAAGGCGCGCGTCGCAGCCGAGGCCGCCAATAAGGCCAAGACCGATTTCATGGGTGTCCTGAGCCATGAGTTGCGCACGCCGCTGACGGTGATTCTGGGTCATGCGCAACTGGCCAAAAAGATGCGCAGCCTGCCGCTTTACAAGAAACTCGAAGCCGAAGTCGAAAATCACCCCGAAACAGCGGGCGACGTGATGCCCAAGCTGGACGCGATGAGCAGCCAGATGGTCAAGATGATGGAAGCGCTGGAACGCTCGGGCAACCACCTCTTTACGCTGATCAGCGAAATCCTGGACTTTGCCAAGATCGATTCAGGGACCTTGTCGATGGATATGGAAGACAGCAACACGGATCAGATTGTGGCCGTCGTTGCCGATCAGATGCGCCCGATGATCGAGGAAAAGGGCCTTGTTTTCAATGCTGACGTGGCTTCATTTCCGGTGTTTGGCGACAGCAAGCGGTTGCAGCAGGTCCTGTTCAACCTGATCGGGAATGCCAGCAAATTCACCGATGAAGGTGCCATTACAGTCGAGGTGACCCAGACTGCGGATGATGTCATATTCTCTGTCCAGGACAGCGGCATCGGTATTCCCCAAGATCAGCTTTCGCGTGTTTTCGAGGCCTTTCATCAGGTTGATTCGACCTGTGGCCGCAAATACGGCGGCACCGGTCTGGGTCTTGCGATTTCGCGCGATATTGCCCGCGCCCACGGGGGCGACCTGTCCGCCAGCAGTACGCCGGGACAGGGGTGCATATTCAGCCTGCGTCTGCCACGTCCAAAATCAAAGCCGACCTTGATGCTGGCAGAGCGACAGCCCAAGCACGCCGAAACTGAAGCGCCGGTTGAAGCACTGGTCGCCTGATCCCATGGCAGGTGCCTTTGGCCAGACGCATAAAGCACCCAGCGGGACAGCATGTGACTTAGGTATCAGGCATCCAGCGGGTGCCGTTTTTTGGGCGCGGTGGCCCTGCATTCTGACGTGATACGGGCTCTTTGCGCGGTTTGCGCCTGCACCCCCTTCCCCTTGCGGACAAAACGGGTATGTTGATGGCGTGCACCGATTATCCGGGAGGCGAGATGGGCCGCGAGATTGACTACGGCAACCTGATGCATGACGCCATGCGGGGTCTGATCCGCAAGGTTCTTTTGGACGTTGCCGACCGGGGCCTACCGGGAAATCACCATTTTTTCATTACCTTCGACACGTCTCATCCGGATGCGGAACTGGCGGATTGGCTGTCTGATCGCTATCCCGGCGAAATGACCGTTGTGATGCAGCATTGGTATGACGGGCTTGAGGTGACGGAAGACGGATTCTCTGTCACCCTGAACTTTGGTGATGCGCCTGAGCCCCTGTATATTCCCTATGACGCGATCCGCACCTTTGTGGACCCGTCCGTCGAATTCGGCCTGCGCTTTGAACAGCAGGAAACCGAAGAGGCCGATGCGCCAGAGGGCGTGGATATGGATGCAGGCATGGATAAAGACGACGCAAAGCCAGCCAAGCCTACCACCAAGTCCGGGGCAAAGAACGCTGAAATCGTATCGCTTGATTCCTTTCGCAAATAAGCACGCCGTTAGCGCCACCCTCTGATTGCACTGGCGGTGCAGCATCGCTACACCCATGCCAACGCAGACGACAGCAGGAGCCTGACCATGGCCGATACACGCACAGAAACCGACAGCTTTGGACCTCTTGAGGTTCCCGCAGACAAATACTGGGGCGCGCAGACGCAGCGCTCGATCATGAACTTCCCGATTGGCTGGGAACGCCAGCCCGTCGCGATCATCCGTGCCTTGGGCGTGATCAAGAAAGCCTGCGCTGCCGTGAACCTCGAATTTGGCGATCTGGATGCCGCTTTGGCCCCCGCCATTCAACAAGCCGCCCAAGAGGTGATCGACGGCAAATTCGACGACAACTTTCCGCTGGTGGTCTGGCAGACCGGATCTGGCACACAGTCCAACATGAATGCAAACGAGGTAATCTCGAACCGTGCGATTGAGATCATGGGCGGGCAATTGGCCTCCAAAAGCCCCGTGCACCCCAATGATCATTGCAACATGGGGCAGTCTTCGAATGATACATTCCCCACCGCGATGCATGTGGCCATCGGCATGGTCGCCCGCGATACGCTGCTGCCAGGGCTGCGCAAGCTGCACGCGGCACTCGTGGTCAAATCGGAAGAATTCAAACACATCATCAAGATTGGCCGCACCCATACCCAGGATGCCACGCCTCTGACCCTGGGTCAGGAATTTGGCGGCTATGCCCACCAGATGGCAAAGGGCATCGCGCGGGTCGAAGCCTGCCTGCCGGATATCTACGAACTGGCCCAGGGCGGCACCGCCGTCGGGACCGGCCTGAACACCCGCAAGGGGTTTGCCGAAAAAGTGGCCGCAGAGATTGCATCAATCACCGGCCTGCCCTTTGTCACCGCCCCCAATAAATTCGAAGCGCTTGCGGCCCATGACGCGATGGTCATGTTCTCTGGTGCCCTGAAAACGGTTGCGGCCTCCATGTTCAAGATCGCCAATGACATGCGCCTGCTGGGTTCCGGCCCGCGCTCTGGTCTGGGAGAACTGATCCTGCCCGAAAATGAACCGGGATCCTCCATCATGCCGGGCAAGGTAAACCCGACACAGGCCGAAGCGCTGACCATGGTCTGCGCCCATGTGATGGGCAATGACGCCGCTGTCGGCTTTGCCGGATCGCAAGGGCATTTCGAGCTGAACGTCTATAACCCGATGATGAGCTATAATGTCATCCAGTCGATGCAATTGCTGGGCGATGCAGCAGGCAGCTTTACCGATAATATGGTGGTCGGTACGCTGGCCAATGAGGCGCGGATTGACAAGCTGATGAAAGAAAGCCTGATGCTGGTCACCGCGCTGGCCCCGACGATCGGCTATGACAATGCCACAAAGGTCGCCAAGACCGCGCATAAGAATGGCACCACGCTAAAAGAAGAAGCGATTGCATTGGGCTTTGTCGATGCGGAAACATTTGACCGCGTCGTGCGGCCAGAACAAATGATTGGACCAAAATGAGCGCCCCCATCAATCTCAACAAGGTGAAAAAAGAGCGTAACCGCGCGTCCCGAAAGGCACGCGCGGATGAAAACGCAGTGGGGTTTGGCCAGACCAAAGCCCAGAAAGAAGCACTGAAGGCCCGCGCGGAGCAGATCTCCCGCAATCTTGAGGCCCATAAGCGCGAAGAATGAGCGGGCGGCCCGTCAAACATTCTGTGACGTTGAAGGGCCACCGCACCTCCATTTCGCTGGAGGATGAATTCTGGCATGAGTTTCGTGCCATCGCATCTGAAAAAGACATGCCGATCAATGCCTTGGTCGCCCAGATCGATGCCGAGCGCGGCATGGATCTGGGGCTTGCCTCTGCGATCCGGCTGTTTGTGCTACGCACGCTCAAGGCGCGTCTGGCCGCGCTTGGGCAGGCGCACGGGGCTGGGTAAGGCGACAGTTTCGGCAGGCACAAATCATCTGACGTGCTGAAAAATGGCTGAAGTCAGAAAGTGGCGGACCATAGA
>JAFMGZ010000011.1 GCA_017854855.1 Sulfitobacter sp.
CGGTTGATCCTGACGGCAACATCATTTCGGCCGATGAATGGCACAAGCGCCAGACGGATTGGCTGCCCACCAAGGCGGATGGTGACTACATCCAGTCGCTGATGGTACCATGCTATGAGCCGGGCAAATATGCCTCATGGATTGCAGCGCCCAAGGTTGGCATCGACAACAAGCCGGGTGATTTTGAATATGTAAAACTCCACATGGCCTGATTTTATAGGGCCTGACCTTATAGGTCCTGACTTTACAGGGCCTGAAAATCGCGCCCCCGCCCGTTGGAAGGGGTGGGGGCGCAAGACCTGAACCTGATCTTTCGTCAAAAGGGACCTTCGCTATGCAGCTCAACCGCACCATTGGTCACGCTCCCCGAACCGAAGCGCTTGTGCGTGATGTGGCAAACCTGCCAGGCCCCTGCGTGGGCTGTGCCGGATGCCAGGGAATTTGCGAAGCGCTGTTTGACGCGATATTGATCCCTGACATCATATTGAGGGACCGCCACACATGAACAGCCCCGTAAAGCAGCACCTGATCGACCCCGAAATTTGTATCCGGTGCTACACCTGCGAAATGACCTGCCCAGTGGGCGCGATCGAACATGATGACAACAATGTCGTGGTGAATGCAGATGCCTGCAACTTTTGCATGGATTGCATTCCCGTCTGCCCTACCGGTTCCATCGACGAATGGCGTGTCGTTGACACGCCTTACACCTTGGAACAGCAATACGCGTTTGATGAGCTTCCCGAACAGGAAGACATCGAAGTGGCACCAGCCAGCGCAGGGGATGATGCCGCTGATCCTATCGCCGCGCTATTGGCCGAAGCGCATAAAGGTGCAGGCGGCAAGGCCAAGGCCCCCGCGAGCGCGGCCAAACCCGCCATCAACATGTACAACCTTGGCAAACCCGCCAGGATGACGGTGCAGGGCAATTATCCTCTGACCAAGGACCCGTCACATGATGTGCGACACATCATTCTGGACCCGGGCGCATTGCCCTTTCCCGTGTTGGAGGGGCAGTCGGTCGGCATCATACCACCGGGCAAGGATGCGCAAGGAAATGCCCATCTTCCGCGGCTCTATTCGATCTCAAGCCCACGCGATGGGGAGCGGCCCGGCTATCACAACATATCTTTGACCGTGAAGCGCGAGGAAAAGGGGCTTGCCTCAAACTATCTTTGTGATTTGCAGCAAGGTGCCGAGGTTGAAGTGACTGGGCCGTTCGGCGCGACGTTCTTGATGCCCAGCACGCCTGATGCGCATTTGCTGCTGATCTGTACCGGCACGGGGTCTGCCCCGATGCGTGCCTTTACCATGCAGCGCCAGCGCAGCGGTGCCACGGGTGGCATGACCATGTTCTTTGGGGCGCGCACACCAGAAAGCCTGCCCTATTTCGGCCCGCTCAAGAAAGTGCCGAAAAGCCTGTTGAACCAGCATCTGGTGTTCAGCCGTCAACCGGGACAGGAGAAAGAATACGTACAGGACCGTATGGTGGCCGAAGAGGACGCGATTGCGGAACTGTTGCAGAGCGACAAGACGCATATCTACATCTGCGGTCTGCGCGGCATGGAAGAGGGCGTGGAACGCGCGCTGACCTCCATTGCGGAAAGCACGGGCCAGCAGTGGACCGCCTTGCGCGATGTGATGCGTGAAGATGGTCGTTATCACGTGGAAACCTATTGAATGGCCGATCAGGTTTTCGTTCATCCTGTGAATGTGACATGGGGCGACTGTGATCCCGCCAAGATCGCTTATACAGCGCGGCTGCCCTATTTCGCGTTGGATGCGATCAATGCCTGGTGGGAGGCGCATCTGGACGGCGACGGTTGGTTCCAGATGGAACTGGACCGCAATGTGGGCACGCCCTTTGTCCGTATGGAAATGGATTTTCGCAGCCCCGTAACTCCCCGCCATAAATTGCTATGCGAAACCTACCCGACGCGGCTTGGCTCCAAGTCAATCAGTTTCGCGGTCAAGGGGCGGCAGGCGGATGTTCTATGCTTTCAGGGGGCATTCACCTGTGTGTTCACCATTGCGGATCAGTTCAAAAGCCAGGTCGTCCCTGACGATTTTCGCGCCGTGATAGAGCCGCATATCCGCCCGGCATAAGGATGACCCCTGTTTGCATGCGGTGAAGTGGATGCCACAAACAGACCACAAGGGAGCGATTTCGCCATGACCAAAGTCGCAGAGACCCCCAAGCAGGGTGACGCCGGATCAGAGTTGATCGCGCGCCTTGCCGCACGCGTGGCCGAGGCCCGCAAGAAGCGTGGGTTGCCGCGACGTGTCTTGTCAGAGATGTCTGGCGTATCTCCCCGTTATCTGGCGCAGCTTGAGGCAGGGGCGGGGAATATCTCGATCCTGCTGCTGCAACGCGTGGCAGATGCCCTTGAGATCCGGGTCGAAGCCTTGCTGGCAGAGGATATCCCGCTTGATCATGATGTCTTGCGCGTGGCGGCATTGTTTCGACAGGCACCTGTGCCGGTACAGCATCAGGTGCGCAGTTTGCTGGCCCCGCAGAACCCCGCGATGATGCGCGCCGGTCGGATTTGTTTGATTGGCTTGCGGGGGGCAGGAAAGTCTACCCTTGGCAAGATGGCAGGAGAGGCCTTGGGCATCCCCTTTGTCGAGTTGAACAAATACATTGAGGACAATGCAGATATGCCGCTGGCCGAGGTGATGGCGTTTTACGGCGAAGCAGGCTATCGCCGGATGGAAGCCGAGGCGTTGGAGCAGGTCAGCGTCCGTCACAATCAGGTCATTCTGGCAGTGGCTGGTGGCATCGTCGCCGAAGAGCAAACCTATGCCCGGTTGTTGGAGCGTTTCCATACCGTCTGGATCAGGACAAGTCCCGCAGAGCATATGCAGCGGGTCCGGGCGCAGGGTGACCACCGTCCGATGCGGGGCAATCCCGGTGCCATGGCGCAGTTGCGCGAGCTGCTACAGGCCCGTACGCCGCTTTATGACAGGGCAGAGGCGCAGGTGAACACGGCGAACCGAACCCCGCGTTCATCGCTGAATGATTTGCTGGCCGTCATTTCAACGCAACGGTTCCTAGAAACCAGCACATGACGGAAAATGCCGCAGCCATCATATTGGTGCAGGATGTTTTTTGGCAGATGGGCGAGGCCCTGATGTTTCAGCATACCAACCCATGGGAGTTGGACGAGGCGCTGATGGATTGGGGCTATCTTATGGGCCCTTGCGAGGCGCAGGATCTGGTCGGACTGGAAAAGGTTCTGGCGCGCAGTCCTGAACGCCCCATTCCCATACTTCACCGAATGGTTTCTGAAGGGCGCATGGGAAAAGGGGGCGGCGTGGGGTATTACCGTTATCCCGGCGGGGGCGGTGCGGTGATTGACCCACTGATCGAGGATCTGATCCTCGAGGAAGCCTGGTTTGGCAAGATGACCCGTTCAGAGCTGCCAGATGCTGCATTGGTGCAGCGGATGAACGCCGCGCTGACGCCTGTCTGCGCCAATTTGCTGGATGAAGGCATGACACCAGCCGCGTTGCTGGCATTGCTTGGCGTGGCCATTCACTATCCCATGGATCGTGGCCTGGGCAGCATAGGCATGGCATAGGCCAAAGGCCGCCCGCCTTTCTGCACCCCCCCCAAGACGCAAAAAGGGCCGCGACATGCGCGGCCCCCGTTATTTCGATTTGGTCGGTCTTATGCAGACCAGGCCATCCGTGCAGGGTGATATTCAAACCCGATATGGTGCTCTGCACCCAGCAGACCCTCTTTGGTGTGGTTGTACAAAGAGCGCCAGTAAGGCTGGATCGTGATGCCTTCATCCTGGATCATCGCCTCGCCTTTGGCCATCACGGCGCGACGCTTTTCGACGTCGGCGATGGACAGGGCTTCGGCCAGCAGCGCGTCAAACTCCGGGTTCGCCCAGCCGAATTCGTTCCACGCCTCGCCAGAGCGGTAGGCCAGTGCCCAGATCTGGACGCCCAATGGGCGCGCATTCCAGTTCGTGGAAGAGAACGGATATTTCGACCAGTCGTTCCAGAAGGTGGAACCGGGCAGGATTGTCCGCTTGACGTTGATGCCCGCATCGCGCAGCTGCGCTGCCACCGCGTCGGTGGTATCCTTGCGCCACGCATCGTCAATCGACATCAGCTCATGCTCGAAATCAGCCATGCCTGCCTCTTCCATCAGGGCCTTGGCTGCTGCAGGATCTACCTTGCGTGGGGGCAGTTCTGCATATTCGGGGTGCATCGGGCCAACGTGGTGGTTTTCAGCCACGATGCCACGGCCCGCATAGCCAAGCTCAAGCAGAACGGCGTTGTCTACGGCCATGCCGATCGCCTGACGGACGCGTTTGTCGGCATAGGGCATCTTGCCATCAACTTCGGCCAACTGGTTTGGACGAATGACGATTGTCGCCGCTGTCGCGATGGTGTTCTCAACCCAGCCATCCAAGGTGGACATGATGTCGATATATTCACCTTCCATGGAGTAGAAAGCGTCAACCTCTTCGGCCTCGGCGGCTGCGATCCATGCGGATGGGTCGGTGCCGTAGTCGATGTATTCCAGACGGTCGATGAAGGGACCGCCGGTGATTTCAGTGCCCCACCATGTGTGATCTGGGTTCTTGACCAGTACACCTTTGACGCCAACTTCCAAGGATTCTGGCAGGTATGGGCCGGTACCGATTGGGTTTTCCAGCATCGTGTCCGCAGAAAAGGAACTGTGGACGATTGCGGCGGGATAATCCGCCATGCCCGGGATCAACGTGATGTCAGAGGCCGGCAGCATCAGTTTGACGGTGTGGCTGTCGACGACTTGAATGGCACCTTCGATGGCTTTGCCCGTGGCCTCGTCAATGAGCGTGGCAAAACGGCCCGCCATGGAGTTGCCCTCAAGCGACTTGTCGCACCAGCCGGCAATGTTGCGGGCAACGTCGTCTGCAGTGAAATCCTCGCCGTTGTTCCACTTGACGCCTTTGCGGACGTTCAGTGTGTATTCGGTTGCGTTGTCGTTGATTTCCCAGCTTTCCAGCAGGGCAGGTGTAAATGTACCGTCGTTCTCCCAGATGGCCAGATACTCAAGCCAGCCGCGTGAATAGTTTGCGATCTGTGACCAGTCATAGGTGCGTGGATCCTTAAGCGCGCGGACTTCCATCTGCATGCGGACGGTGCCGCCCATCGCCTTGTTGCCATGCGCGGCGGCGTTGGCGGGGGCCGCCATGCCGATCATGGAATAGGCGGTCGCGGCGGTCGCGCCAAAGGCGCTTGCGATGGCAAGGAACTCGCGGCGGTTGACTGGATCTTTCTTGGCCGCCTCAGCGGAGTCCAGAACGGCCTGCGGCAACGGCTTGCCGGTGCGTGTTGTAAAACTCATTATTCTTCCTCTCTGTTGTAGATGGCAGTTCGTTGTGCAGCTTATCGATGATGCATTTTGCCATTCTTGCTTTCGCGCCTCAAAATGAGGCATCCAGTACAGTCAATCACAGTGGCGCTTAAGGTCAAGCGTTTCACGAGAAGTTATACTGTCGGGAAGGGTTGTATCTGCTTTGCGAAAACTGCTTTAGCGTTATTTTCGCAGGTATCCTGGCGATCGCCGCGCGCGCCATGGCTGCCTGTTCAGACTGGCTGCTCTGAGAGCGGCATTTGGGTGCGGTTGCGTGTCGGTCTGAAACAATCACCGCTGACCTGATCGACCCGTCCCGCCCCAAAATGTCCGGTCGCCTGTCAGCGGCCGGCGGGCGGATGTGTCGCGGTGCCGGGAATAATAAAAGCCCCCAAAACCATCTGATGGGGTGAAATCATCCAAGAACCGGTCACGCGCGTGATTCGATCTGGCGGCTGTCGGGAATATTCAGTCCTGTTTTTGCGGCGTCGCGGCGGCAATTTCCAGCAAGGACCGCAGAACTTCCAGATCCCCAATCTGGTTCGCCATCATCAATACAAGCCGGGCGTTCAATGCATGGCTCTCGCTTTCGTCACGGCCTTCATGTGCATCCATCAAGGCATTGTAAAATGCATCTCCGTCAGGTCCAAGGTTGTCTTTCAAAATCATGCGTTTATCCCCCGCGCACGGTCATAGGCAGCTTGTATTTCCTTGGGTTCGGGGCTGCGGAAGGCCGCGCAGATATGGCCGTCGGGGCGGATAAGATAGATGTGATCCGCGCCGTAGCGCTGTGCTGCATGTCCTTCGATATCATCAAAGCAGGGATAGTCATGCTGCCCGTTGATCCCCAGACGGGCGATGCCTGTGATCTCTGGCAAGGCAGTCTGGCCAAAACCCAATAGTGTAAACTGGCCCTTGGTTTCGGCCACCAGCCATGTTTGGCCGTTCGGTCCGACCAATGGCGCATCCATCAATGGCCAACCGGGGTGCTGGGGGGCGTCGCCGGGGGTCTGCAGGCTTTTGCCTTCCAGGGAACAGGGGTTGGACAGGCGACCGGAATTGATCAGCTTGCGCGCAAAGGGATGATCGCTGGCAAGGTTGAGGACCTCGTCGCGAAACAATGCCTCGATGGGGGACTTCGGGGTCATGAAGTTGGTGGCGCGGGCAGAGTTCAGAATGTTTTCGGCAGAGCCATGGGTGCGCTCTTCGTTGTAGGTTTCGAGCAAGGTTGCGGGCGCATCCCCTTGTAGGACCGACGCCAGTTTCCAGCCCAGATTATCGACGTCCTGTATCCCGCCATTGCCGCCACGGGCCCCAAAGGGGCTGACCACATGGGCGCTGTCGCCGACAAATAGCACGCGGTTATGGACAAACCGCTCCAGCTTGGCACAGCGAAATTTGTAGACGCTCATCCAATCCAGCCGGAAAGGTGTGTCGCCCACGATGGCCTTGATCCGGGGGATCACCCTTGCCTCTGTCGCTTCTTCCTTTGGATCTGTTTCAGGGCCAAGCTGCAGGTCAATCCGGTAGATGTTGTCGGGCTGTTTGTGCAGCAGTGCGGACTGCCCGTTGTGAAAAGGAGGCGCAAACCAGAACCACCGTTCCGGCGTATCGTGATCGCCAAAGGGCGAGGTTTCCATTTCCACATCCACGATCAGGAAATGCTCTTCGAAGGTTTGGCCCTCGAACGCCAGTTCCATACGCTTGCGTGTGGGGGAGCCGGCCCCTTCGCAGGCAATGTAATAGTCGGCTTCCAGCGCATAGGTGCCATCTGGCGTCTCAACCGTCAGCTCGACATATGTGCCATGGTCCGTGTGATCGGTGACCTTGTTGAGGAACCTCAGGTCGATCAGGCCGGGAAATTCCTGCGCGCGTTCCACCAGATATTGCTCAACGTAATATTGTTGCAGGTTGATGAAGGCGGGATATTTATGTCCCGGCTCTGGCAGCAGGTCAAAGGAATAGACTTCCTTGGCTCCGTGAAACTGACGCCCCACTTTCCATGTGACGCCTTTTTCAAGCATCCGTTCACCGACACCCAAACGGTCGAATATCTCAAGCGTGCGCTTGGCCCAGCAGATCGCCCGAGAACCGACAGAGACGACATTATTGTCATCCAGCACCACGGATTTCACATCATGCTGGGCAAGGTCGATCGCCATGGCGAGCCCGATCGGGCCTGCGCCCACGATGACCACGGGATGGCGGCCTTCGGGGGCGGTCAGGCCTGTAGGGGGAACATAGGGGAAGGGGGCGTAATCATAGGCCATCAGTCAGGCTCCTAGACGGGTCCGGAAAGGGAAAGAGAGAACATGTAGCTGAGCAATAATACCGCGGCTGTCATCGCATAGATCTGCCGCCGCTCTTGTTTGAAGGCAGGGTCGCGCAGCCAGTTGCGCCATTCCTGAAGCGTGTCAACCGGCCCGGGCCAGTCCTTGCCGGTGCGCGCCACGGCGCGGGCGCGCAGGGCAAAGATCAGGCGGAACATTGAAAAGGCCCACATGCCAAACACCACGATTGTCATGACGAGCGAGATCAGATGCATTTCCCGTGCCTCCCTTTTGCGCTTAACCTTGCAGCTCTGCCCACATCTCCAGATCGCGTTTGTCGGTCCAGATACGAGGATGCAGGATGCCGCGGGCCTCGTCATAGGCGCGGGCGACGTTGAAGGGCAGGCAGTGTTCGTAGATGGCGTAATCCTTGAACTTGGGGTCACAGGAGGCGCGCACCGCGTCCCATGCTTCCTTGAGAGACCCGCCGCGCGCGGCGACTTTGGCGGCGGGCGCATAGGTGCTTTGTACGAAGTCGCGGGTGCTGTCGATGGCGCGGGCCACGGCGGCCTTGCCGATCAAAGCGCCGCCCCGGCCGGGCGCGATGGCGTCCACGTCATAGGCCACGATCTTGTCCAGGGTACCGCCCCAGTCGCCGAAATATCCGTCGCCGCAGTAGCAGGCAGAATGGTCCTCGACGATGTCCCCGGTAAACATGACGTTTTCATCAGGTACATGGATCACCGCATCCCCCGCGGTATGGGCGCGGCCGATGTGTTTGATATCCACCCGACGCTTGCCGAGATAGACGGTCATGCTGTCGCTGAAGGTGGTGGTGGGATAGGTCAGGCCGGGGATGCTTTCATGGCCTTCGAACAGGCGGGGGAAGCGCTGAAATTCGCTGTCCCAATCTTCCTGGCCGCGTTCCTCTACCATGCCACGGGCCACGTCGGACATGATGATCTGATCGGCACCGTAAGCAGAGGCGCCCAGCACGCGGACCGCATGGTAATGGGTCAGAACCACATGGGTGATGGGTTTGTCGGTGATCGAGCGCACCTTTTCGATGACCTTGCCTGCCAGACGCGGGGTCGCCTGGGCCTCGACGATCATGACGCTGTCATCGCCGATGATCACGCCTGAGTTCGGATCACCCTCAGCGGTGAAGGCCCAAAGGTCGCGGCCCACCTCGTCGAAGGTGATTTTCTTTTCGGTCATATCCCCTTGGGATGCGAATGCTTTGGCCATGGTGGTCTCTCTCGGCTGATGCGCGTGATCTGCGGTTTGGATTGAGTTTAGGGGCAAGATGAAGCCCCCTGTGTGGCTGCGATTGGCTGGCGTCAGGGAAAGGCGATGGCAGGCAGGATCTTTCCTGTGCATTGGCCAAAGCCGATACGATAGCCGTCGCCCTGGGCGTGACCCGTGAGGGTCATTGTATCGCCGTCCTCGATGAAGCTGCGGGTGGAGCCGTCTTGGAGGGTGATTGGTTCCTTGCCACCCCAGCTGAGTTCCAGCAGGCTGCCGCGTTCGGATTTTTCAGCGCCCGAGATGGTGCCTGAGCCCAGCAGGTCCCCTGCGTTCATCGCACAACCTGATGAGGCGTGATGAGCCAGTTGCTGGGCGGCTGAGTAATACATCTGATTGTAATTGGTGCGGGCGAGCATTTCTTCGATGCCGCCTTGGGGCTGGATGAGAATACTCAGGTCGATGTCATAGAGCATCGGGCCGGGTTCTTGCAGGTAGGGGAGCAGGTCAAATTCGCGCTCTGGTGTGGAGGTGCGGAACGGTTCCAGGGCCGCTTTTGTGACGATCCAGGGCGAGATGGAGGTGGCGAATGCCTTGGCCTGGAACGGGCCGAGTGGCTGGTATTCCCAGGCCTGGATGTCGCGTGCGGACCAATCGTTCAGGATGACATAGCCAAAGATCATCTCGTCCGCTTCGGCCGTGGTGACAGGCGTGCCCATCTGCGTTGAGGTGCCGACGATCGCGCCCATCTCCAGTTCGATGTCCAGCCGCTTGCAAGGTCCAAAGGAGGGGACCGTTGCATCGGGTGCTTTCAGCTGTCCATTGGGCCGGATGATATCGGTGCCGGATACGACTACGGTTGAGGCGCGGCCGTTGTAGCCGATGGGGATGTGCAGCCAGTTGGGCGGCAGGGCGTTTTCCGCACCCCTGAACATGGTGCCGACATTGGTGGCGTGGTGACGGCCTGCGTAAAAGTCGGTGTATTCGGAGACAACCATTGGCATGTGCAATTCGGCATCCGCCATGGGGACCAAAAGGGGGGCGATCTGGTCTTGGTCGGGCGCATCAGCGCCGAGCAGGGCAATCAGGCTTGCGCGCAGGGTTTCCCATGCATCCGGGCCAAGCTCCATCACGTCGTTCCAATAGGGCACGTCAAAGACAGGTTCATCTGAAAGGGTGATAAGACCTGCCTCTTCCAGCGCTGCCATGTCCAGGATCTGGTCGCCGATGGCCACACCGCAGCGCGCCTCAAGGCTGGCCGTCGAGAAGACGCCGTAAGGCAGGTTGTTGAGGGGAAAATCTGTCTCAGCGGTGTTGGCGCTGGTCACCCAGGATTGGAGCAGTGTCATTGAGGGTCCTTTGTTGGAATGTCGGGCAGATCCCGCCCTTTGGGTCAAGATGTAGGGCGGGGCCGGCCCCGCCACTACCATTCATTTCTTGCCGGGGGTTCCGTCAAACTTCTTTTCGATACTGTCCCAGCAGTCGATGTAATCGTCCTGCAACGGGGCCTGTTTGGCTGCGAATTCGGTCAGGTGCTGGGGAAAGCGGGTCTCGAACATGAAACTCATGGTGTTGTCGAGCTTCTGTGCTGTCAGCTCGGCGTTGGAGGCCCCCTCAAAAGCGTTCTTGTCGGGACCATGGGGCAGCATCATGTTGTGCAGGGACATGCCGCCGGGAATGAACCCTTTGGGCTTGGCGTCATATTGGCCATAAATATTGCCCATCAGTTCGGACATGACGTTCTTGTGGTACCATGGCGGGCGGAAGGTATCTTCGGCCACCATCCAGCGTTCGCGGAAGAGCACAAAGTCGATATTGGCGGTGCCTTCAACGCCCGAAGGGGCGGTCAGCACCGTAAAAATCGAAGGGTCGGGGTGGTCAAACAGGATGGAGCCCACGGGGCAATATGTGCGCAGGTCGTATTTCACGGGGGCGTAATTGCCATGCCATGCGACCACGTCGAGCGGGGAATGGCCGATCCGGGTCTCATGGAACTGGCCGCACCATTTGATGGTCACGGTCGAAGGGACCTCGCGGTCTTCAAAGGCTGCGACGGGTGTTTTGAAGTCGCGGCGATTGGCCATGCAATTGGCCCCGATGGGCCCCCGCCCGGGCAGTTCGAATTTCTGGCCGTAGTTTTCGCAGACAAAGCCGCGCGCAGGCCCTTCAAGGACCTCGACGCGGTAGACAAGGCCGCGGGGCAGGATTGCGATTTCCTTGGGCTCAAGGTCAATCACACCCAGTTCGGTGCAAAAACGCAATCGGCCCTCTTGGGGGACAACCAGCAATTCGGAATCGGCGGAATAGAAATAGCTGTCCACCATGCTTTGCGTGACCAGGTAGATATGGCTTGCCATGCCCACTTGTGTGTTAACGTCACCTGCCGATGTCATGGTGCGCATGCCGGTGAGCCAGGTCAGTTCCTCTTTGCTATGGGGCAGCGGGTCCCAGCGGTATTGGCCCAGGCTGGTTACATCCTGCGGGATATGGGGCGCGGATTTCCAATAGGGCAGTTCAATGCGTGCGTAGCGGTGGGAATGTTTGACCGAAGGGCGGATGCGGTAACACCATGTGCGTTCGTTCTGGTGGCTGGGTGCGGTAAAGGCTGTCCCGCTGAGCTGTTCGCCATAGAGGCCATAGTTGCATTTTTGCGGGCTGTTCATGCCTTGTGGCAGGGCACCGGGCAGGGCTTCGGTTTCAAAGTCATTTCCGAAACCGGGCATGTAGCCTTCCATCGTGCCCATGGGAGAGGCGGCGCTGATCATATCGCTTGGGGTCAATTGACGGTTCATGTTGGGCCCTTCGTTTCGCATTGTGCAGAATCAGTTACGTATGTAATAGTTGTTTTTGTAACTAACAACAGATCTTCCAATGTCTCAGAATAATTTCAACCTGCAAAATTTCCTGCCTTATCTGTTGAATCAGGCGGCCGAGGTGAGTTCGCTGGAGTTTCAAAACGTCTACAAGCAGCGCTATGGCATGCTGCGTACGGAATGGCGGGTCCTGTTCCACCTGGGCCTTTACGGTCAGATGACCGCCAGTGACATCGGCAGCCGTGCCAAGATGCATAAGACCAAGATCAGCCGCGCGGTGCAGCGCCTAACGGAACGCCGATTTGTGGAACGCGCCCGCGATGCGAATGACCGCCGGGTTGAACATCTGACGCTTACGGCGCAGGGCCGTGCGGCCTATCAGGATCTACATGCGGTGGCCGAACGCTATGAACAAAGCCTGATGGACCAGCTTGACACCGATGAGGCGGCAGCGCTGCGGCGCGCCTTGGGTAAACTGGCAAATGCTGCACCTGCCGGGTTTACTTAGCCCCTGTTTGCAGTCACCGATGTGCCATGAATGATCAAACCAAAGGTCTGTTGATAACGCTATTCGGTGTCCTGTTCGTGGTGCCGGATTCACTGTTTGTGCGTCTGATCGATGCGGATGCGCTGACCATTGCCTTTTGGCGTCTGTTTCTGGCGGGCGGATTGTCGACGCTGTGGATATTGCTGACCAAGGGCGCAGAGCCGTTTCGCGCGGTGTTTCGCACTGGAAGATATGGCATTGTCTATATGTTGGGGGTGGGGGGCAGTGGTGTCTTGTTCGTTCTGGCCGTCAGCCTGACGTCGGTGGCGAATGTGGTCTTTATCATCGCTTCCTTGCCGGTTTTCGCCGCAGTATTTAGCCGGATTTTCCTGGCAGAGCCTTTCAGCGCGCGTACCTTCTTGACCATAGCCGCAGTCGTGCCGGGGCTGGCGATCATTGCCTATGGGTCGGGGGAAACCGAACATGCCAGCCTGGCGGGAGACCTGCTGGCCTTGAGCGTGTCTGCACTGTTTGCCGCGGCCCTCACGGCGGCGCGGCATGCCCGTGCGACATCTATGGTGCCGGGGGTGGCGATGGGCTATGTCGCGGCGTCCTTGCTGATTGCCCCTTTTGCCGCACCGCTATCGATGCCGGCAGACCAGATGCCGCTGGTTCTGGGCCATGGGGCGGTCATCCTGCTCAGCTCTGTATTATTGGCCATCGGGCCGCGCTACATCACCTCGGCCGAGGTTGGGTTACTGGTTTTGCTGGAATCCGTCTTGGCCCCCCTGTTGGTCTGGGGGGTGATCGGCGAAAACCCGGGGCCTTATACGTTGACCGGTGGGGCCATCGTGATCGGAGCCTTGTTTGTTTCCAATCTGGTGCTGCTCATGCGCCTGCGCCGGGTGGACAGGGTGTCCACGTTACAGGGGCGCGCGGGTCCGTAGGGTGGACACCCTGTCCACCTGACTGATCAGAAATCTGCGGTCACACCCGGCAGGTTCAGGGACTTCATCAGATCACGCAGTTCTTGGCGTGCCGCGACATTTGAGATGTTCAGCTGTTTGACCCCAATGTCCTTGAGATCAAGTAGGGTCAGACCGCGTGGAAACAGTTCTCTGAAGATGACGCGTTCATTGAAGCCTGGTGCAATCCGAAATCCGATCCGCTTGGACAGTTTCTGGATCGCCCGCTCCATCTTGTCCTTGTTGACCATGCGCTGGGCACCCATGCGGTTGCGCACCACGACCCAGTCAATCGGCGTCAGCCCGGCCTGGGCGCGCAGCTGCCGGGCCGTCCAGACCATTTCGGAATAGACTGACGGGCCGGTGATCTTGTCCCCGTTGGCGTCCGTATGGGCCAGCAAATCAAAGTCGATGAAACTGTCATTGAGTGGCGTGATCAGCGTATCGGCCAGGGAATGCGCGACCTGGCTGAGCCGCGTGTGGGATCCGGGGCAATCGATCAGGATAAAGTCATTGTTCGGCTCCATCGCAGCGACTGCCGCGCTGAGGCGATGGTCATAGACGTTTTCGCCGGGCTTCAGGCTGCTGGCCTCGACCTCGGGCAGTTCAAACAAGGTCGGGCTTGGCAGCTCAAGCTTTGTTTGATCCAGAAAGTCCCTTCGATTTTCGCAATAGCGGCCCAGGGTGCGCTGTCTGAGGTCGAGGTCAAGCACGCTGACGGCATGGCCCATACGGGCCAAAGCCGTTGACACATGCATGGAAACCGTCGACTTCCCTGCACCGCCTTTTTCATTCCCAACGACGATAATATGCGCCATGTTTCCGTTCCCTTGCCCGCCTGCAATTGGTGCAGGATATTGTTGAAGGACACTATATTTGGGGTTTCACCCTTTGGGAAGTGTTCCAAGGCCCCCATGACCGCGAAACGGCGATCATAATGAAATACAGCCGCGATCCATGCGCATATGGCTGGGCAAACCGGTATTTGCGCTGGCACGACATGAAAAAGGCGCTGCATTTCTGCAGCGCCTCTCCATTTCGACTGTCCAAACCCTGATTACAGGGACAGGCCGGCGTATTTGCTCTTGAACTTCGACACGCGGCCGCCGGTGTCCATCAAACGGCTGGTGCCGCCGGTCCACGCAGGGTGCACAGATGGGTCGATGTCGAGTGACAGCTGGTCGCCCTCTTTGCCCCATGTTGATTTCATTTGCACGATGGTACCGTCAGTCATCTTGACGTTGATCGTGTGATATTCGGGATGTGTATCCGCTTTCATTGGTCCGGCCCCCTTACGCTTTTTTCGGCTTGTAGTTGGAATTTTCGACGATACGCGCGGATTTACCACGACGTGACCGCAGATAATACAGCTTGGCGCGACGCACGCGGCCACGACGGACCACTGTGATGCTGTCGATGTTCGTGGAGTGCAGTGGGAACACGCGCTCTACACCTTCACCAAAGCTGATTTTACGCACGGTGAACGAACCGGCAATGCCGTGGCCGTTGTTGCGTGCGATGCAGACGCCTTCGTAGTTCTGCACACGGGTGCGTGTACCTTCGGTTACTTTAAAGCCGACGCGGATGGTGTCGCCCGCACGGAAATCTGGGATTTCTTTACCCAGCGCGGCGATCTGTTCCGCCTCGATTTGCGCGATCAGGTTCATCTGACCATTCTCCTATGATGCTCGTGGTGTTCCACGAAGATTGTTTCGCGACCCAAGAGCTTCGGCCTGTGTGTCGGGACTGCACCGAAGTGGCCCGCCGAAGGTAGCGTCGTCATTCCTTGTCTTGCTGCGCGTCAGTTCTTGTCATGCCCTAACGCAAAGCACCGGAGTCGCGCCAAGCGATTCCGGATGAGCGGGGTATAGGAGGGATGGTTGCAGGGATCAAGCACTGAAATCCCTGATCGACGCAAGGGACAAATGCTATTGATCCAGGTCAATGCGGCTGCGGCCCTTGCTGGGCTAGACGATAGGACAACGGCTTGATTGTCAAAAGGAGCTCCCCTTGGTGCTGGCCAAAGATACCCCCGCTGCTGCCCCCCCGACCGACACGATCCTTGGCTTTGAAGAGGGGGAATACCCCTATCCAAGCAGGCTGGACCGCAAGACCTATGAGGCCGAAAAATCGGACCTTCAGGTTGAGTTGCTGAAAGTTCAGCATTGGGTCAAGCAAACCGGTCAGAAGTTCGTGCTATTGTTCGAGGGACGCGATGCTGCGGGCAAGGGGGGCACGATCAAGCGGTTCACCGAACACCTCAACCCGCGTGAAGCCCGCGTAGTGGCCTTGAACAAACCCAGTGAAGAAGAGCGCGGGCAATGGTTCTTTCAACGCTACATCAAACATTTGCCGACGGCGGGCGAGATCGTTTTTTATGACCGTTCTTGGTACAACCGCGCCGGGGTGGAACGGGTGATGGATTTTTGCGCGCCGCAAGAATACTTGGAATTCATGCGCCAGACACCTGAATTTGAACGGATGCTGGTGCGCAGTGGGATCAGGCTGTTCAAATATTGGTTTTCAGTCACCCAAGCCGAGCAAAAGCGCCGCTTTGAAGCCCGCGAGACGGACCCGTTAAAGCAATGGAAACTGTCGCCCATTGACCGCGCAAGCCTGGATAAATGGGACGACTACACCGAAGCCAAGGAAGCGATGTTTTTCTATACGGACACCGCCGATGCGCCCTGGACGGTGATCCGTTCGAATGACAAGAAACGGGCGCGGCTGACCTGCATGCGCCATTTCCTGGCCAGTCTGGACTATCCTGACAAGGACACCGAGGTGGCCAAACCACCCGATCCGCTGATCTTTCATCAGGCGGAAAAGCTGTTGCGCGAGACAGATCATATTCTGGCAACCTCGCTGCATCCGAAGAACCGAAAATCAACGCAGACCAAATAACCTGGAGCCATGCAATGTCCCACGTCCCCCATGAACTCAATCACGAATTTCCGCAGTTCGCGCCGCTTATCTCTGCGCTGCGGCAGTCCGACAGCCACTTTGCCAGAATGTCGAATACATATCATGACCTGAACCGCGACGTGCACCGGGCAGAGACCGATGTAGAGCCGACAAGCGATGCCCATCTGACCGAAATGCGCAAGGCGCGTATGACCCTCAAGGATGAGATATACAGCTATCTCAAGGCGCGGGCCGAAACGACCTGAAGCGGGGCGCTATTGTGTATCGTCGTCTCGGTCCGGGATCAGATCGGGACGGCGGCGCTTGGTCAGAGCCACAGACATTTCATGGCGCCACTTGGCGATTTCACCATGGTTGCCTGACATGAGTACCGGTGGAATATCGCGCCCTTCCCAAGTGGCGGGGCGGGTATATTGCGGGTGCTCCAGCAGGCCGTTGGAATGGCTTTCCTCGACCATGCTTTGTGCATTTCCCAGCACACCGGGCAGCAGCCTGACGGTGGCGTCAATCATCGCCTGTGCAGCCAGTTCCCCCCCCGTCATCACGAAATCGCCCAAGGACACTTCGGTGATGCCATAGTGTTCGATGACGCGCTCATCTACACCCTCAAACCGGCCGCACAGCATGGTCACGCCAGCGCAATCGGCCAGATCGCGGGCCATCGCCTGATCAAAGCGCCTGCCCCGTGGGGACATGTACAAGATGGGCCAGCGGCCATGGGCCTGCGCCTGTGCGGCCTCAATCGCGGGGCCGACCACGTCTGCGCGCATCACCATGCCCGCACCGCCCCCGGCAGGTGTGTCGTCAACATTGCGGTGTTTGCCGATACCAAAGCGGCGCAGATCATGGGTGTGCAACTGCCACAGCCCGTCCTGCAAGGCCTTGCCGGTCAGGCTGGCCCCCAAAATCCCCGGGAAAAGATCGGGAAACAGCGTCACGACCCGCGCTTGCCAGACATCGACATACTCGGGTTTTGGCTTGAGCAGCTCACGCGGCTTGAGCGAGGCGGTGACCGATTGGCGGCCATGGGAGCGTGACGGTTTCATGTTTCTTGTGCCTCGGTCAGTATCGCTTGTTTGGCCGCTTTGCGTGCGGCAGGGTCCGATATTTTTCGGTTCACGTCGATCATGGCGTTCAAGACATCCGCGCCCAGTCGCTGGTTGGCCGGATGGACCGGCTGTAACGACGCGCGCACATCGGCGGGCAAATCGCATAGGTCAAACAACGGATCAGCAGGCCCCAGCGCAAGGTCGCGGCACGCCTCAAGGGGGTGGGCGTGTACCGGAACGGGGACCCGGCTGGCGATTTCGCTAACCATGTCGTCCAGCGCGGCGGCCTTGGGGTAGCGGGCGCAGAATGCATCCAGATCCATCGTCATGCTTGAGGATTTGACATGTTCCCAATGGGCCGAAACCATCCAGTCCCTGGGCGTGCGCGTGGTCAGGTAAATCATGATGTTGGCCTGTGGAAAGCGGGTCTTGAGGACTTCCCAATAGGCGTACAGAAGAACGGGTGCTGCCGAGTAATCTTGCAGATCGCCGCGTCCGGGCATGTGACCGCTCAGCTCTTCTGCGGAGATGATCAAGGTGCGACGGGGCATGCCGGGCAGTTCGTTCACCATACTGGCAAAGCGTGTTTGCGCCTTTATCAGCGTCAAAGGATCACGATCGGTCGAATAGCCGCGAGCAGCAGCGACCACATCCCTGAGGTGCCATCGCAAACGCAGGGCGGCGTGTTTTTTTAACGCAACCCTGTTTTCGCGCAAGGTCGCCTGCAATGTTGTCGTGCCGGTCTTGTGAAACCCCGGATGGAGGATGATCCGGCGTGGCATCAGCCCGTTTCGCCTTCGGGCAGAATGCCCAGCGGCGGATCGGCAATCAGGCGGCGCGCTGACAGGTCAACCGTGGGCACAGCTGCCTTTGTGAAGGGCAGGAATACCGTCTCAGAGGTGCCCGGCAATTGCATCTCCAGCAGGTCATCGGCCCCGTTGTTCTGCACGGCCTTTACCTTGCCCAGCAGCACACCGCCCGTGTCATATACGTCAAGGCCGATCAGATCTGCGTGATAGAATTCATCGTCGGGCAATGATGGCAATTGATCGCGCTCTGCATAGAGCGTTGTGCCGCGCAGCGCGTCTGCCTCTTCCTTGTTGGTGACATCCGTGATGCGCACGGCAAAGCCGTTCTTGATCGGTCGCAGGATGGCAAGGGTAAACTGCCTCGCCCGGTCCTCTGTCCACAAAGGGCTGTAGTTTTCGATGTCTTCGGGAACGGCGCAGAAGCTCTTGATGCGCAATTCGCCACGCACACCATATGCGCCTGCGATGGAACCGACGGGGATAAGTTCGCTCATTGTAGCAGCTCCGAATTCACACAAATTGTGCCTGTCCAATCACCTTCGCCATTGGCGCATTCAACCGACATTTGAAAGCGGTCGTACCACACACCTAGGCTAAAGCCGACCAGCAAGACAAACAACATCGTGACAAGGCGCAGCATCAGCGGTCCTCAATCTGAAGGGTGGGGGCGCGGGTCTCCCAGCCTTTGGTTTCCAATTCGGGCGTCAGGGTGTTTTCCTGTGGCCAGCCCAGACACAGATATCCGACCAATGTCCAGCCGTCCGGCACCTTAAGATCGGTATTGAGGCGGTCAGGGTCAAGGATAGAAACCCATCCGATGCCCAGGCCAAGCGACCGGGCCGTGAGCCACATGCAGGTGATGGCCCCGACCACCGAATAGCGTCGCATTTCGGGCATGCTGCCAGCGCCCAGACCAGCCCCTTTTTGAGTGGCGTCATCGCAATAAATGGCCAGATGCTCAGGCGCGTCACGCATCCCGGAAAGTTTGAGCGACGCGTAAAGCTTGGCTTGGTCGTCGCGATAGCCGTTTAGGGCCTGGGCGTTAGCGTGCTCGAAATTTGTGATTGCCGCGTGTCGTGCGGCATCTGACCTGACACGCAGAATGCGCCAGGGTTCAGACAGGCCGACAGAGGGGGCAAGGGAAAAGGCGTCAAAGCATTGCCTGAGCAATGCCTCGTCCACCGGGTCTGTACGAAAGTGGCGCACATCGCGCCGCCATCGCATCAGATCGTGCAGCCCGGCACGGAATTCTGCTGAAAACTGATCCATGCCGGGCTGCGCGTTGATTATTCGGCTGCCGCTTCTTCTGCGGGTGCTTCTTCTGCAGGTGCGTTGGCGGCCTCTGCGGCTGCTGCTGCCTTGTCCGCTTTCTCTTGTGCGCGCTCTTGGGCTTTCTTGCCTGGTGCGCCTTTCTTGGGGTTGTTGCGCTCTGTCTTTGGCAATGCGCCGGCTGCTTCCAGCATGCGACGAACACGCTCTGTCGGCTGTGCGCCCTTGGCCAACCACGCCTGGATTTTCTCAATGTCCATCACAACGCGCTCTTCGCTGTCTTTGGCCAGCAGGGGGTTATATGTGCCCAGCTTTTCGATAAAACGGCCGTCGCGTGGCATGCGGCTGTCGGCTGCAACGATCCGGTAGAAGGGGCGCTTTTTGGAGCCGCCGCGGGCGAGACGAATTTTCATAGCCATGGTTTAGTATCCTTTAGTTTTGATGCAGGTGGGGTAGCGTCCCACCTTATGATTGATGTTGTTTGTGATGCTGAATGACTTCAGCGATGATGAAGTTGAGAAACTTCTTGGCGAATTCGGGATCGAGGTCAGCCTCTTTCGCCAAATCTTCGAGCCGTGCAATCTGACCGGCTTCGCGGTTCGGATCGGACGGGGGAAGGTCGTGTTCGGCTTTGAGTTTCCCCACAGCCTGTGTGTGTTTGAACCGCTCGCCCAGCGTATAGACGAGGATCGCGTCCAGACGGTCGATGGAGGCGCGATGCTCTTTCAGCACCTGAGCGGCGAGTTTGACGGTATCGGTCATGCGGCCTCCTTTGGGTGACGCCAGATGTGGCATGCTGTGCCCATTACTGTCCCGTCGCGTTCATAGGTAGCACCCAGACGGGTGGCCAACGCGGCAGAGCGGGTGTTGTCGGCGCGGATATAGCTGATCACGCCATCGAGTTTGAAAGCCTGCGCGGCAAAGGCTCGTGCAGCGCGCGCGGCTTCAAAGGCAAAGCCTTTGCCTTCGGCGTGGGCGAACAGGGTCCAGCCAAGTTCAGGCTCGTCCC
This sequence comes from Sulfitobacter sp., assembly GCA_017854855.1. Taxonomy (GTDB): domain Bacteria; phylum Pseudomonadota; class Alphaproteobacteria; order Rhodobacterales; family Rhodobacteraceae; genus Sulfitobacter. Next base: position 20,198 of record JAFMGZ010000011.1, read on the forward strand.
AGCCCGCAGGGTTGATAATGCCCGCCCAGCCCAGAAAATCACCGTTTTCGCGACTGTCGATGTGCCACAACCCATAGCCATGCAGCGCCCAATGCCCAATGCGCGAGGCCAGCGAGGAAAAACTGCCTGTCGCATCACGGGGACCGCCGACCATATGGCTGCGCTCCGTCTCATAAAAGGCGGTCAGCGTGCGCAGGTCCGATTTTTTCGGCGCGCGCAGCGTCAGCCGCTGGGTGTCGAGCACCGGGATATGATCGGTCATCGCGGTCATTTCTTCTTGCCGAACCCCGAAAGACCCGAAGGCAGGCCCATGCCACCGCCCATGCCGGGCAGCTTGCCACCCATCGCCTTGGCCGCGGCTTCCATGGCCTTGGGGTCCATGCCCTGCGCCATCGCTGCAGGGTCCATGCCGCCTTTGCCCATCATGCCCTTCATGGCTTGCTTGAGCATGCCGCCCTTGCCCATTTTGCCCATCTTTTTCATCATATCGGACATCTGGCGGTGCATCTTCATCAGCTTGTTAAGGTCAGAGACCTCCATGCCGGCACCTTTGGCGATCCGCTTTTTGCGGCTGGCCTGCAGCAGGGCAGGATTGGCGCGCTCTTTCTTGGTCATGGATTGGATAAGCGCGATCTGGCGCTTGAGAACCTTGTCGTCCAGACCCGCTTCTTCGACCTGTTTGGCCATTTTGCCCATGCCGGGCATCATGCCCATCATGCCTTGCATGCCGCCCATCTTGATCATCTGTTCCAGCTGCGACTTCAGATCGTTCATGTTGAACTGACCCTTGGCCATCCGACGCATCATCTTTTCGGCTTGTTCAGCCTCGATGGTTTCCTGCGCCTTCTCGACCAGTGCAACAATGTCGCCCATGCCAAGGATACGGCCCGCGATACGTTCTGGCTCGAAGGTCTCGAGCGCGTCCATCTTTTCGCCAAGACCCACGAATTTGATCGGCTTGCCGGTCACGGCCCGCATCGACAGCGCGGCACCGCCGCGGCCGTCACCGTCCATCCGGGTCAGGACAACGCCGGTGATGCCGATGCGCTCATCAAAGTTTTCCGCCGTATTGACCGCATCCTGACCTGTCAGGCCGTCCACAACCAGCAGGGTTTCGCGCGGGTTCACCACGTTGCGCACGGCCTCGACCTGCGCCATCAACTCTTCGTCGATCGACAGTCGGCCCGCAGTGTCGAGCATGTAGACATCATAGCCGCCCATGGCCGCTTGGGTCTTGGCCCGTTTGGTGATGGCAACAGGGTCCTCACCTTTTACGATAGGCAATGTATCCACGCCGATCTGATTGCCCAGGATAGCCAACTGCTCCATCGCGGCGGGGCGGTTCACGTCCAATGAGGCCATCAGCACGCGCTTGCCGTCACGTTCCTTGAGGCGCTTTGCCAGCTTTGCGGTGGTCGTTGTCTTGCCGCCGCCCTGCAGGCCGACCATCAGGATCGGGGCCGGGGGGTTATCGACCTTCAACGCGCCGGGCTCCCCTTCGCCGCGCAGCACGTCGATCAGGGCGTCATGAACGATCTTGACGACCTGTTGGCCGGGCGTGACCGATTTGGTCACGGCCTGACCTGTGGCCTTGTCTTGCACCGCTTTGACAAAATCGCGGGCAACGGCCAGCGATACGTCAGCCTCAAGCAATGCCACGCGCACTTCACGAAGGGCGGTTTTCACATCCTCTTCGGACAGTGCGCCCTGTTTGGTCAGGCGGTCGAAAACACCAGACAGGCGTTCGCTCAGATTTTCAAACATGGGGCAAGCCCCTTTCGTCGGTTCGGTTGCAGGTTGGGTCCTATGTAGGAACGCCTGCGAAAATGCACAAATGCCCCAGTGGGCGCAACGCGCTGACTGGGGGCGATCCTTGAAACATCAAGGACCGGAAGGCAAAGCTCCCGGAGATTGGAGCGCGTTTAAGCCGAGGAATGGCGCGAGTCAAGTCTGGCAGGCCAGTCCTGCCCGCGCCAGAAGCGTTATGCCGCCAATTGCAACTTGGCAATTGCGTCATGCGCGCGGGCGATGGTGCCCTCTGCGTCTTGTGCCAGGGCATCGGCCGCGACAATGCTGACATCGGTGATGCCAATAAAGCCAAGGACGTGGCGCATGTATCCGGTCGCAAAGTCCATCTCGGACCCTGCAGGCACCCCACCGGAGGCCACGGCCAGAATGGCACGCTTGCCTTCGATCAGGCCAACGGGACCCGTTTCTGTGTACCGGAATGTCTCTCCGGCGCGGGCGATCAGATCAATCCAGGCCTTCAGCGCTGCGGGAATCGTAAAGTTGTAGATCGGCACGCCGATGACAATCGTATCGGCATCTTTGATTTCCTTGATCAGGGCATCCGATTGCACGAGGGCCGCGTGCTGCTCGGGGGTGCGGTCCGCCTGCGGCGTCTGGCGGGCATCGGCCCAAGCCTGGTTGATCTGGGGCAGCGGATCGGCGGCCAGATCGCGGCTGGTGATGTCCGTGTCGCCGAGATGTGCAATGATGCGGCTGGTCAGGTCGCGGGTGACCGAAGTTTCGAGGTTTGCTGAACTGTCGATGCGCAGGATGGCCATGGGGTTTCCTTTTGATGCTAGAGACCAGACAGATGTGTTCTTGCATATCCAAACGCAACGGGCAGAATGGCACAGTCATTGTTCATTCGCGCACAGGATCAGAAGATGGATAACTGGGAAGAGATCAAGACCGCCTACCAGGTGGCGCGCATGGGGACGGTCAGCGGTGCCGCCGATGCTCTGGGTGTGCATCATGCGACAGTGATCCGCCACATTGATGCGATTGAAGGGCGGCTTGGGGTCAAGCTGTTTCAGCGCCATGCGCGCGGGTACACACCTACCGAGGCGGGCCATGATCTACTGCGAGTGGCGCAGGCCACGGATGATCAGTTCGCGCAATTGGCCGGACGAATCAAAGGGCGCGGTGCGGATGTATCGGGGGAATTGGTTGTGACATCCCTGGGGGTTCTGTCGGTGCAGATTTCGCCGATACTGGCGGCCTTTCAGCAGGTGCACAAAGATCTGGTGGTGCGCTACCTTACCGGGGATCGGCTGTTTCGGCTTGAATACGGCGAGGCCCATGTGGCGATCCGCGCCGGTGTGGCACCCGATCAGCCGGATAATGTCGTCCAGCATCTGACAGATCTGCAGATCGGTGCCTATGCCAGCACTGCCTATGTCGCTGAATATGGCAAACCCACCATGCCCGAAGAATATGTCAAACACCGGTTCGTTGGTGCAGATGATCAGGACAGCCGCGCGCCCTATTTCAAATGGTTGCGGCAGGTGGCCCCGATCACGTCGCTTACCTTTCGCACAACAGATGACAATGCCGCCGCCGCCGCAGTCAAAGCCGGGGCCGGGATCGGATTTTTTACCAAGGCGGCGGCACTGCAGCATAGCGATCTGGTCGAAATTTTTGAGCCCCGGCCAGAATGGTCGGTGCCGCTTTGGCTGGTGACCCATGTCGATCTGCATCGGACGACCAAGGTGCAGGCCGCCTTGAAATTCATCAAACAGCATTTTCAGGGCAAGACTGCGTGAGCCCCGGCGCACAGGGTCACCTTGCAATGTTGGCGTTCTCCGCATTGGTGGCGGGGTCATTCTCGCTTGGCGGGATGATGGCCAATGATATTGATCCGGCCGCCTTTACCGCCGTGCGCTTCTGTCTGGCGGCGGTTTTTGTCGGGGCTTTGGCGCAGATGCGCGGTGGCTTTGCGCAGGGCAGTTTTGCCGCGCCTTGGCGTTATGCTGTGTTGGGCGGTCTGTTCGGCATCTACTTTGTCCTGATGTTCGAAGGGCTAAAGACAGCGCCGCCGGTCAGTGCCGCAGCTGTTTTCACGCTGGTGCCGCTTTTGGTTGCCGGGTTTGCGTGGCTCTTGCTGCGTCAGGTTCTTACCTCGCGCATGGCGCTTGCCCTGGCCATCGGTGGGGTTGGCGCGCTTTGGGTGATTTTCCGCGCCGATCTGGGCGCGCTGGTGGCGTTTGATCTGGGACGGGGGGAGGCGGTCTATTTTGTGGGATGCGTCAGTCACGCCCTGTATACGCCCATGGTCCGCCGTCTGAACCGTGGCGAAACGGCGGTAACCTTTACCTTTGGTACGATGGTGGCGGGGGGGATGTTGCTGATCGCCTATGCGTGGTCAGATCTGATGCAGGTTGATTGGGCTGCGCTGTCCGGACTGGTCTGGATTACCTTGTTCTATACCGCGTTTTTCGCCACAGCCGTCACGGTCGTTTTGCTTCAGTTCGCCACGCTGCGCCTGCCGTCGGCCAAAGTCATGGCGTATACTTACCTGACACCTTCATGGGTGATCATTTGGGAATTTGTTCTGGGAAACGGACTGCCACCTGTGCTGGTGCTGGGGGGCGTGGCCATGACCATGGTCGCGCTCTTCTTGCTCTTGCGCGATGATGACGCGCGGGTTGTCCAGGCATAGGGCGATTGTCCGGCTTAGGTATCCTTGGGCGGAACGGGGCACAGCTCCGTCTCGAGAAACCGCTCGAATGCGTCAAGGTGCACAGGCTCAAACTGGCCAAAGCCCTGCATCCAGATGGAGGCATCGCGCATGGCATCGGGTTCCAGCTTGCACCACTTCACCCGTCCGTGTTTCTCTTGGGAAATCAGGCCGGCGATCATCAGGACATTCAGGTGTTTCGAAATCGCGGCCAGAGACATCTCAAACGGCTCCGCCACATCCGTTACGGCCATATCGTCCTCCAACAGCATGGCAAGGATCGCCCGGCGTGTCGGATCGGCGAGGGCTGCAAAAACCTGGTCAAGCTTTCCTGTCATAACCATCATGTAGCCTGCGGGTATCGGCAGGGAAAGGGGACAGCCGCACTGATGATGCAGATGCTGCAGCCTGATGGCGGGTGCCCGGCAATCAATCTGGGGCGGGTGACCGCGCAGATCACCTGATGCCCTATCCTGTGCTGCCAGGCCGGATTTGCGTGTGTAAAAGCGATAATCAACCAAAGAGTTGAATATCACTTTTCGATGGATAAGCGCCAATCTGATGCTGTACGGGGCAGTGGCGTGAGAAATGTCCTTTAAATATCAGTGTACTAAGTCGCGTCCCGGTGGAGTTGACTCTGTTGTCCGGGGCAAGTAGCTAACCGATGAATATGATGATGGGGTATGGGCGTGTGACCGAACCGACTGAGCAGCAGCGCATGCAGCAGCTTGAGGACCGGATCGCCGCTGCCAAGCAGCGCAAAGCGCCCAAACCACATCAGGAAGAACATTATTCGCAGGCGCAGCTTGCCTGGCGGATGGTGATAGAGTTAGTGGCCGGTCTTGGGATCGGCTTTGGCATCGGTTACGGGTTGGATGTGCTGTTTGGTACGCTTCCCATTTTCATGGTGCTGTTCGTTATGCTGGGCCTTGCGGCAGGAGTGAAGACAATGCTCCGCTCTGCGCAAGAAATCCAGGACAAGAAGATGGCCGAAGAGGCCGAGAAAAACAAAGGGGCCTGAGATGGCGACAGAGACACACGGCGGCGAAGAAGGCGGTCTGGTTTTCCACCCGATGGACCAGTTCATCATCAAGCCATTCTTTGGTGATGGTACAGAGGTTGCGTGGTACACTGTGACCAACGCGACTGTCTGGATGTTTCTTGCTGTTGTGGCGACCTTCCTGTTGCTGGTGCTGGGTAGTTCCAAGCGCGGTGTGGTCCCGTCGCGGATGCAGTCCGTGGCCGAACTGGCCTATGGTTTTGTATACAAGATGGTTGAGGATATCTGCGGCAAGGATGGGGTGAAGTATTTCCCCTACATCATGACGCTGTTCATGTTCATCGTCTGTGCAAACTTCCTTGGCCTGATCCCAACGTCCTTTACGCCCACATCGCATTTCGCCGTAACGGTTGTTTTGGCGATGGCAGTGTTCCTGACGGTCACGATCCTGGGCTTTGTCAAAAATGGTACTGCTTTCCTTGGCCTGTTCTGGGTGTCTTCTGCACCTTTGGCCCTGCGCCCCATCTTGGCGATCATCGAACTGATTTCCTACTTCGTGCGTCCCGTCAGCCACTCCATTCGTCTGGCAGGCAACGTCATGGCCGGCCACGCGGTGATCAAGGTTTTCGCAGGCTTTGCCGCGCTGACAGCTGTGTCGCCGGTGGCGATCGTCGGCATCACCGCGATGTACGGTCTGGAGGTCCTCGTGTCCTTTATCCAGGCCTATGTTTTCACGATCCTGACATGCGTGTACCTCAAGGACGCGCTGCATCCGCATCACTAATTCGGGCGACACTATACCCCGTCCTAATACTCAACTTCCAATCGTAAGGAGAATTCACATGGAAGGCGAACTCGCACACATCGGCGCAGGTCTGGCAGCTATTGGTTCCGGCGCAGCCGCAATCGGTGTTGGTAACGTTGCAGGCAACTACCTCGCAGGCGCTCTGCGCAACCCATCCGCTGCTGCATCGCAGACAGCAACATTGTTCATCGGCATCGCTTTCGCAGAAGCCCTGGGGATCTTCGCGTTCCTCGTCGCTCTGCTGCTGATGTTCGCTGTATAAACCTTAGGTAACGACATCCTTACGAGTGGACGGGGCCAACGCCCTGTCCACATGTAGGCCCCCGTTTCCAAGGAGAAGCCGATATGGCAACTGAAACAAATAGCGCAGCAGAGGTGGTTTCGGCCCCCGGAATGCCACAGCTGGATTTTTCCACTTGGGGAAACCAGATTTTCTGGCTCGTGCTTGCGCTGATCGCGATTTACATGATCCTGTCCCGGGTCGCTCTGCCCCGCATCGGTGCGGTGCTGGCGGAACGTGCGGGTACTATTACAAATGATCTTTCTGCGGCAGAGGACCTGAAGGCCAAAGCGCTGGAAGCCGAAGACGCATACAACAAGGCGCTTGCCGATGCCCGTGCCGAAGCGCACCGCATTGTCGAAGAGGCCAAGTTGGAAATCAAGGCAGACCTCGACATAGCGATTGCAAAAGCCGACACTGAGATTGCAGCGAAATCTGCAGAGTCAGAAAAAGCGATTGCTGAAATTCGCGCCTCCGCCATGGAAAACGTCAAGGTCGTCGCGAAAGACACCGCCAAGGAAATCGTTGCCGCCATGGGTGGCAAGGCTGACGCCAAAACGGTCACCGCGGCCGTCACAGCACGGATGAAAGGATAAGCCATGCGTTTGACCCTTACAGCCGCGCTGACCGCCGGATTCGCGACACCAGCCCTGGCAGCAAAAGGCCCGTTCTTTTCGCTTGGTAACACTGACTTTGTGGTTTTGCTGGCGTTTATCCTGTTCATCGCAGTCCTGTACTATTTCAAGGTACCGGGCCTGATTGGCGGGATGTTGGACAAACGTGCCACAGACATCAAAGCCGAGCTGGATGAAGCACGCAAACTGCGCGAAGAAGCACAGACTTTGCTGGCCTCTTACGAGCGCAAGCAAAAAGAAGTGCAGGAGCAGGCAGACCGTATTGTCGCCGCTGCCAAGGAAGAGGCGGGTGCCGCCGCTGATCAGGCAAAGGTTGATCTGGAAAAATCCGTTGCGCGCCGTCTGGCCGCCGCTGAAGATCAGATCGGTTCTGCAGAATCCGCAGCTATCAAAGCCGTGCGTGATGAGGCCGTTACCATTGCCATCGCCGCCGCACGTGATGTGATCGCAAAGCAGATGACCGCCGCAGACGGCAACAGCCTGATCGATGATGCGATTTCGCAGGTCGAAACCAAGCTTCACTAAGCTAGGTGCAGACACAAGTTTTTGAAAAAGCCCTGACATCTTGTCGGGGCTTTTTTGTTTGATCTACGCGGTGACCATGGCGGGCATCTGGGATGCACCGGGCGGTTGCGGAAAACCCTGACACTGCGGGATATCCACGATCTGAACACCTCAGCTTAGACATGATGCCTCAGTTGGTGCGAGAAACGCGTTATTGTTCGGTCTCATGTTGCAGACGCTGGCGCGCGATGTCTTCGTTCCGCTCTGCCTTGCGCTGATCGGTTAGGGACGATTCCACAAAATTCAGATGTGCCTCAATGGCTGCGCGGGCCTGATCTGGGTCGCGGGCCTGTAGCGCGTCGTTGATCGCGCGATGCTGGTCCAACAGCGCGGCCCGGCTTGTGCGCTGTTTGAACATGATCTGCCGGTTGTAAAACACCCCGCCGCGCAGCAATTCGTACATAGAGCGCATCATATGCAGCATCACGACGTTATGGCTCGCCTCGATGATGGCCATATGAAACTGCGCGTCCAGCTGCGCCTCTTCTTCGGCGTTCCGCTTGGCATGTGCGGCTTCCATCTTGTCGAAAACGGTCTGAACCACGGCAAGATCGGTGTCCGAGGCATATTTCGCGGCACGCTCAATCGCCAATGCCTCCATGTCGCGGCGGAAAGACAGATAGTCGAACACGGCTTCGTCATGTCGCGCAAAAAGCTCCAGCAGTGCAGGGGCAAAAGCACTGCCCAGCACATCTGCCACGTAGACACCTGCGCCGGGTTTCGCGCTCAGCAGCCCCTGTTCCTGCAACAAGGAGATCGCTTCGCGCAGGGATGGGCGCGACACTTCCAGACGCTCTGCCAGCTCTCGTTCAGAAGGCAGGCGTTCGCCGGGGCGCAGAATGCCGCGCAGGATCAATTGCTCGATCTGCCGCACGACAGCCATTGACAGTTTTTCCGGTGTGACAGGTTGGAACGGCATCGCTTATCCTCAGATTGGTTAGAACATATGACCAAAATCGGGCGCAGGCAATGGTTGTAGGGGGCGGCCAAATGCTTTGTAGCCAAAGAGATCTGGCCCTTCGGCCATGGCGATCCTGACGAAATTATCGGTTTCTTAACCAACCTGTTCAAACGTCACGGGATGAACCGGATCAGCCCCCTTCTGTTTGCCGCACTGGTGTCGGCCTGCAACACGCCGCACCCCGATTTCCGGGGCCGTCCCGCGACCCATGTCATGGTTGAGGGTTCCGTCTTTGCGGTGCGTATTCGCGGGCTGCGGGCAGAGGCGATACGGATCAATCCGCAATACGCCCCCCGCTTTGGCCCCATCCGACGGCGCGCCGCCCTTGCAATGCAGCAGGTCAGCGGCTGCAAGGTCGCATCCGTATCTGGCGATCAGGCGCAGGCCTTTGGCCGTCTGGATTGCGGCTCCGGTCCACCGCCAAAACGGCGAAATGCCATTGATGTTGACTGTGTCCCGATCCGCGGCAGCGAAATCCCCGAGATCGGGCAGCTGCGGATAGAATTGGATTGTTCGCCAGCGTAATTCCGCCCGAAACGCAATATCTTGTGGATAACATCCCTCAAAACCACCTCACTTGGGGCCGTTGCTTGACAGGATGGGGGGCTGCACGCATTTTCTATCTACGCAGGAATCATAGGAGCGCCTTGTAAGGTGCGGTTTTCAAAACTCAGACTGACCGGGTTCAAAAGCTTTGTTGACCCGACTGACCTGATCATCGCCGATGGTCTGACCGGTGTTGTCGGGCCCAATGGCTGTGGCAAATCGAACCTGCTTGAGGCCTTGCGCTGGGTGATGGGGGAAAACCGGCCAACCGCCATGCGTGGTGGCGGGATGGAAGATGTGATCTTTGCCGGGGCCGCCACCCGGCCCGCGCGCAACTTTGCCGAAGTGGCGCTGCATATTGATAACTCAGAACGGCTGGCCCCGGCGGGGTTCAACGACACTGACACGCTAGAGATCGTTCGGCGCATCACCCGCGATGTTGGTAGCGCCTACAAGGCAGCTGGCAAGGATGTTCGGGCGCGGGATGTGCAGATGCTTTTCGCCGATGCCTCCACTGGGGCGCATAGCCCCGCGCTGGTGCGTCAGGGCCAGATTTCAGAACTGATCAACGCCAAGCCAAAGAACCGCCGCCGCATCTTGGAAGAAGCGGCAGGCATTTCGGGGCTGTATCAGCGCCGTCATGAGGCAGAGTTGAAGCTGAACAGCGCCGAAGCCAATCTGGCCCGCGTCGATGACGTGATTGAGCAGCTTGCTGCACAATTGGCACAGTTGGCCCGACAGGCCCGACAGGCCGCACGCTACCGCGAGATCGGCGATCAGCTGCGCCGCAGTGAGGGCATGTTGCTGTATCGCCGCTGGCGCGAGGCGGATGACGCCCGCGCTGCAGCCGATGAAGAGCTGCGCCAGCGGGTGACAGCTGCGGCCAAGGCGCAGAGCATCGTCCAGCAATCGGCAAAACTGCGTCAGGCGGCAGAGGAAGCCTTGCCGCCCCTGCGCGAGGAAGAGGCGATTGCCGCCGCGGTTCTACAGCGCCTTTCAGTCCAGCGCGATGCGCTGACCGAGCAGGAAGAGCGCGCCCAGCAGATGATTGACACCTTGACCAATCGTATCGCCCAGCTGGGACGCGATATCGAACGTGAGGGTGGCCTGAACCGCGATGCGGGCGACACGATCGCGCGGCTGGAGTGGGAAGCAAAAGAGCTGGCCAAGGCAGGAGAAGGGCACCCCCAGGCGCTTGAAGCGGCGGCAGAGGCCGCCCGCGAAGCCGCAACGGTCCTGCAAAGCCGCGAGGCCGATCTGTCACAACAGACCGAAGATGTCGCGCGTCTGGCCGCCCGCCACGGTTCAGCCGAGCGGTTGCTGCAAGACAGCCGAAAAACGCAAAGCAAATCCGAGGCAGAAGCGATCAAGGCCCAGGAAGCCGTCGCCCAAAGCCGCATGGCGCTGCAGAAAGCCGCGCAGGATTTTGAGACTGCCAAGATCGCTGAGACCCAAGCCGTCACCTTGGCCGCCGAAGCAGATGCAGCCCTGATCGAGGCCGAAGAGATGCGGGCCGAGACGCAAGGCCGCGAGGCGGATGCGCGGGCAGAACGCTCTGAAGCGGAGGGCGAGATGAACGCGCTGCGTGCAGAGGTGGGTGCGCTGGCCAAGCTGGTGGAACGGGATACGGCAGAGGGCGGCCAGATCCTGGACCGGCTTCAGGTGGAACATGGATTTGAAAAGGCCCTGGGTGCGGCCTTGGCCGATGACCTGCGCGCGCCCGAGGTAGAGGCAGAAGGCCCCTCTGGCTGGGCTGTGCTGCCGTCCTATGCGGACGATCAGAAATTGCCGGCGGGGGTAACCCCATTGTCGTTGCATGTGTCGGTTCCAGATGTGCTGTCCCGGCGCATGGGGCAGATCGGACTGGTGGATGCGGATGAGGGGCCGGCGCTGCAGGCAGCGTTGCTGCCCGGCCAGCGGCTGGTGTCACTGGAAGGCGATCTGTGGCGCTGGGACGGTTTTCGTGCCTGGGCCGAAGATGCACCATCAGCGGCAGCACTGCGCCTGCAGCAGCTTAACCGTCTTGAGGTGTTGAAACAGGCGTTGGAGCAAGCCAGCCAGCGCGCTGAAGGTGCGCGCGCGGCGCATGAAACCCTGACCCGGCGTCTGTCAGATCAGACCGAAGTGGACAAGCGCGCCCGCGAAGCGCGCCGCAACGCCGACCGCGCTGTGGCTGATGCCGGTCGCGCGCTCAGCCGGGTTGAAGCGGACCGGACCCTTGCCGAAGGCCGGCTTGAAAGCCTTGGCCTTGCCGTGAAACGTCACGAGGATGAGGCGATGGCCGCAAGGGCCAGCGTCTTGGAGGCTGAGCGGGCGTTGGCCGATCTTGGCGATCTGGAAGAAGCCCGCGCTGGCACAGAAGATCTGCGCATGACCGTTGAGGCCGCCCGGATCACCATGATGTCCCGTCGCTCTGCCCATGATGAATTGCGCCGCGAAGGGGAGGCGCGCACCAAGCGTTCGCAAGAAGTGACCAAGGAGATCAGCGGCTGGCGTCACCGGCTTGAGACCGCCGAGAAGCGCTGCGCCGAATTGGTTGAGCGCAAGGCCGCATCCGAAGCGGAGCTGAAAGAGGCAGGGGCCGCGCCTGCGGAAATTGCGGCCAAGCGGGATGAGTTGACCAATGCCATCGACACCGCAGAGGCGCGCAAGGCCCATGCATCTGACCGTTTGTCCGAAGCCGAAGGCACGCAGCGTCAGGCCACATTGACCGAGCGTGAGGCAGAGCGAGAGGCGTCAGAGGCCCGCGAGGCCCGCGCCAGATCAGAGGCCCGCGCAGAAGCTGCCAAAGCGACCGTCGCCGCTGCGGCAGAACGGATTGCAGATGACAGTCAGCTCACGCCAAATCAATTACTGACGGCACTGGCCGTCAATCCGGACCAGATGCCGGCGGCAGATGTTCTGGACGCCGATGTGAACCGTCTCAAGCGCCAGCGCGACGCATTGGGCGCTGTCAATCTGCGGGCCGAAGAGGATGCCCGCGAAGTTCAGGAAGAACATGACAATCTCACCTCGGAGAAAGAGGATCTGGCAGAGGCGATCAAAACGCTGCGCTCTGGCATCGCCAGTCTGAACCGCGAGGGCCGCGAGCGGCTGTTGACGGCTTTCGAGCAGGTGAATTCGAATTTCTCAATGCTGTTTCGGCATCTGTTTGGCGGCGGCGAAGCCAGCCTTGTGATGGTCGAATCCGATGATCCGCTGGAAGCCGGACTGGAAATCATGTGCCAGCCCCCCGGCAAGAAGCTGAGCACGCTGAGCCTGTTGTCGGGGGGGGAGCAGACCTTGACCGCGATGGCGCTGATCTTTGCGGTGTTCCTGGCCAATCCTGCGCCGATCTGCGTGTTGGACGAGGTGGACGCGCCGCTGGATGATGCCAATGTCACGCGCTTTTGCGATCTGTTGGATGAAATGTGCCGCCAGACGGACACACGTTTTCTGATCATCACGCACCATGCGGTGACGATGGCCCGAATGGACCGGTTGTTCGGCGTCACCATGGCAGAGCAAGGCGTGAGCCAGTTGGTTTCTGTGGATCTGAAAAAAGCGGAGACCCTGGTCGCCTGATCCGGCAGGCCCGCCAGTCCGTGCAAATCACTACTTCTTTTGCGGCTTTTCGATCGGCCCCCCGGCCTTTTCCCAGCTGCCAAATCCGTCCTTGAGATGCGCCGCGTCAAACCCCATGTCCTGCAATGTTGCCACGGAAATGGCCGACCGCCAGCCAGAGGCGCAGTGAAAGACGAACTTTTTGTCCTGGGCAAAGACATCCTTGAAATAGGGGCTATCGGGATCAACCCAGAATTCCAGCATGCCGCGCGGGCAGTGGAAACTGCCGGGGATGAAACCTGTCCGCTCACGTTCGCGCGGGTCGCGCAGATCAACGATCTGGACAGAGGGATCATTGACCATGGCAATCGCATCTGATGTCTCGATCTCTTCGATCCGCGCGCGGGCCTCGGTGACCATTTGGGCCGCAGTTTTTCTAAGCGCCATGGGATGTCCTTTGGTTAAAGTTTCGAAAGAAGGTCGGGCGTGGGCCAGCCGTCGACTGCCATGCCCAATCGTGATTGTTCCACGCGCACAGCCGCCCGCGTACCTGAGCCCAGAATGCCGTCGATGCCACCCACGTCATGGCCGCGCGACTGCAACTTGGTTTGCAATGCTTTCATCTGATCACCATCTAGCCCGGTTTCCGGCGTGCCTGCGTCAAATATCTTTGCCCCTTGCAAACGGGTCGCGAAATAGGCTGCTGTCATCACATAGGTGAAACTTTGGTTCCACTCAAAATAGACCCGAAAATTGGGATAGGCGACAAAGGCTGGCCCCTTGCGACCTTGCGGCAGCAGAACAGAGGCCTGCAAATCCGCCGTCAACGGCCCGTTGCGGGGCATCACGCCCAGGGCTGCCCATTCTGCTGCGGTCTTCGTGACCTCCAGGCCAGTTTGGGACCAATCGAATGTCTCCGGCAGGCTGACTTCCTGCAGCCATGGCTCGTTCGGTCTCCAGCCCAGATGTTGCAGCATCTTGGCCCCGGACATCAGCGCATCTGGGGCTGATGTCTTGAGGGAAACCTTGCCATCCCCGTCACCGTCCACACCGTTTTCCAAGATGTCACGGGGCAGCATCTGGACCATGCCGATCTCACCGGCCCAGGCACCTGTTGTGCTGCGCGGATCAAACGCGCCCTTGGTGAACAGCGTGACAGCGGCCAGCACCTGGGGGCGAAACAGGTCTGGCCGGCGGCAATCATGCGCAAGGGTGACAAGCGCGTTGGCGGTGTTGAAATCACCTTGAAACGTCCCGTAGTCGGTCTCAAACGCCCAAAAAGCCAAAAGCACCGCCCGGTTCACGCCAAATTCCTGTTCGATCTGTTCAAAGACCTTGTCATATTTCGTGCCATTGGCGCGGCCCCGGTTGATCCTGTCCTCAGAAATCAGACGGCGGGAAAATTCAACAAAGGGCAGTTGGAACACCCCCTGCCTGCGATCAGCGGCAATCACGGTCGGATCCTGTGTTATTCCCGCGAAAAAGCGGTCGGCCACGTCAGGGCTGTGGCCTTCGGCGATGGCATCAGCTTTCAGTCCTTGCACAAAATCTGAGAACGAACCGCCGCATGCGGCCCAAGCGCTGTTGCCTGCACAGAACAGGGCCGTTGCCCCGATGATCAATAAGCGTTTCATTTTCACCTCTCAAAGATGGAACAAGCCAAAGAGCAGCACGCCCCCCAGCATCAAGGCCCATGCCCGCCAGAGGCTGGCAATGGCAGCATCAATGGCGTTTGGGCCAATGCTGCGCGCGCCTGCCGGGTTGACCCAGGCAAATTCCTGCATCACGCCATCATAGGCGCGCGGCCCGGACAGCGCCACTTTGATGGCTCTTGCCATGGCGGCCTCGGGCCAGCCGGCGTTAGGGGATCGGTGCAGGCCCGCGTCATGGACAATGGCAGGCCAATCGCGCATGACCCCGCCGGACAGCGCGATCAGAACCCCCGTCAGCCGCGCGGGCAGCCAGTTCAGCAGATCATCCAGACGGGCGGCTGCCCAACCAAACTGCTCATGTCTTGGTGTGCGGTAACCGATCATGCTGTCGGCCGTGTTGATGGCCTTGTAGATGAGCAAACCGGGCAGCCCGCCGATCAGGAACCAAAGGGCGGGGGCAATCACCCCATCGCTCAGGTTTTCCGCCGCACTTTCGATTGCCGCGCGGGCCACGGCGGGCTCTGACATCTGGGTTGTGTCGCGGCTGACGATCATGGAGACGGACCGGCGTCCCTGGGCCAGCGACAGGCGCAGTCCCGCGGCCACCGCCCTGACATGCTGGACCAGGGAACGCTGTGCCAACAGGATTGCCGCTACCACGATTTCGACGATTGGCCCAAACAGGCTGAGTATTGTGCCGACCGCAGCCCCCAAAAGCACAAGACCTAGCACCAAGGCGCAGCCTTTTGCCTTGCGCAGGCTGCCCCTGTTCAAGGTCCTGTCGCACCAGCCGATCAACCGCCCCGTCAGCACCGCAGGATGTGGCAGCCTGCGCCACAGCCATTCAGGCTCTCCCAATGCCGCATCCAACAACAAGGCGGCGGTCAGGATCAGGGCCGTATTCATGTAAACGCAGCCCCCAGACGTTGCCAGCCGTCGCCGTGGGGCAGGCCCAGCCGCAGCCATCGCGCGTTGTAGGGAAACACCCGGCTCCAGATATGGTGGCGGGCCAGATTGTTCTGCCAATCCAGGGCGCTGGGGACCTCATAAAGACGAAACAGTGTTGTGCCGCCCAACAGCTTTGCCCCTTGGCCTGTCATCAGCGCATCCAGCCTGTCTGCATCTGTTTGCAGCCGCTGTCTGGTGCGTTCGGCCCAACCCGTGTCATTCAGCGCGATGGCACCGATGTGCAGCGCGGGACCGGCGACGGACCATGGGCCCAGCATGTCGGCCAGTTTGCCCAGCAATACCTTATCCCCGATGACAAAGCCCAGCCTGACCCCCGCAAGGCCCCAGAACTTGCCAAAACTCTTGAGCACAAGTGTTCCGGGAACATCGGCCTCAGCGATCAAAGAACCCTCAGGCATGACATCGCAAAAGCTTTCGTCGATGATCCGAAGGGTGCCGGAAATATCGCCAGCCTGCCAGATCCGGCCATCGGGGTTATTGGGGTGGACATGGACGCTTGCACTGAAATCGCCGCTGTCGTGGATAACCTCCCAGCCTGCGGCGGCAAAACTGGCAGCATGTTCGTTATAGGTGGGGCCCGGGATGGCAACCCGGCCTGGCGTCTGCAACAGCGGAATATGTGCAATCGCGGCAGAGGCACCGGAAACGGCGATGATGCCAAGATGGTCTGGCACATTCCAAAAGGATCGGGCGGCCAGCAGCAGCCTGTCCAACGCCCCACGATCTGGCAGTGCCGTCCAAGACTGGGCGGGAAGCACGGGCAGCGGGTAGGCCGTGGGGTTTATCCCCGTGGACAGATCCAGCCATGTCTCTCGGGCACCTCCAAACTGGGCGATTGCGGCATCCAGATTGCCTCCGTGATCCCTGGCTGACATGGGGGTATTTATCTCTTTCTTGGTCCGCATACTGGCAAGGATGCGCTGATTTCTTAATTCCGACAAAGCGGAAAACCGCCACTTATTCAAGGGAGTGGGTTTGAGTTAATACCTTTTTGTTAACGTTAACGGTTTATTAAGGAACTGGGCAGAACAAGGGAGTTATCTGCTGATTTACAATTTCTTAACTGCTGAAGGCCCCGCTGATGAAAATACTGATTGTTGAAAGTTGTGCTAGACTTGGAGAACTCTGGCAGCGTCATCTACTGCGGCAAGGCGGCGATGTCACATATGTCACCACCCAGGATGCAGCCACCGCGCATCTTGCTCAGCATTCGGTTGATATCATCATCCTTGATCTGGTTCTGGCCGAAGGTTCGGCCCTGGCCGTTTCCGATTACGCCAATTATCGCCAGCCCGATGCGCGGGTGATTTTTGTGACCAATACGTCGTTTTTTTCTGATGGGTCCATCTTTGCCCATGCCGGGAATGCCCGGGCATTCCTGCCCTCTGGCACCCCGCCAGAAGACCTGGTCGCGATGGTCGAACACTACGGCGCTGTCCGGACCGCATCCTAAAGCGTGGCCCGGAAAAAAGTTGGTTCTGGGTTTTTGTAAACGCCCTAGCCTCTGCCGTGGGGCGCTGAGAAATCCAGGACCGGATTGACCGGGATAATCCTGTGCGGATTGATGCTCTCGTGAGAGTAATGATAGTGCCGCACGATGTGATCCAGGTTGACGGTCTGGGCGATGCCCGGCCACTGAAACAGTTCGCGGGTATAGGCCCAGAGATTGGGGTAGTCGATGATCCGGCTGCGATTGCATTTGAAATGCAAGTGATAGACGGAATCGAACCTGACCAATGTGGGGAACAGCCGCCAGTCGGCCTCGGTGAGCGTATCACCCATCAGATAGCGGTGCTGTGACAGCCTATCTTCGAGCCAGTCCAGCGTGTCAAACAAGGGGGCAACAGCCTCGTCATAGGCGTTTTGAGTGGTGGCAAAGCCGCAGCGGTAGACACCGTTGTTAAAGGTATCATAGATGCGGTCATTCACCGGCTCTATGGCGCTGCGCAGGTCCTGTGGCCAAAAATCCTGGGTATCGCCGGTCAGATCATCGAAAGCCGAATTGAACATCCGGATAATTTCAGAGCTTTCGTTTGAAACGATGGTGTTTTGTTCCTTGTCCCACAGGATGGGTACGGTCACCCGGCCACTGAACTTTGGATCCGCCTTGGTATAGATGTCACGGGCAAAGGGCAGGCCAAACAACGTATCACCCGTGGCGGAGGGAAAACTATCATCAAAGGACCAGCCATCGCCCAGCATATCGGGATGCACGACTGAAATGCTGATATGATCTTCCAGCCCTTTGATCTGGCGAAAGATCAATGTGCGGTGCGCCCAGGGACAGGCGAGGCTGACGTAGAGGTGATAGCGGCCGGATTTTGCGGGAAAACCTGCCACACCGGAAGGGCCTGCCGCACCGTCTGCCGTGATCCAGTTGCGGAACTTTGCCGCGGAACGTTCAAATTTCCCGTCCGAGGATTTGGTATCGTACCATTGATCTTGCCATTTTCCGTCTACCAGCAAACCCATCTTATATTCCTTTTCTGCGCGTTAACCAAACTGTAGCGCTGCTGTCATATTTTTCCCACAAGGATCGGGCGCAATGGCCCTGCATCAATGCACAGGCGAAAATACTTGATATTGTTGACATCTGACCCATGTCAGATTCGAGTCGGGGGAGAAGATGATGGAAGAGATGTTGTCAAAAGAGATCCAGGCAGGTCTTGACCACGCCCGCGCACAGAGTCTTCGCAAGGCATCGCGCCTGCGGCTCGATGTTGAGGGGCGCAAATACGCGGTACTGCGGATGTGGAAAACCGGGTTTTCCGTCGCTGCCGAAGATGCACCGCATCTGCGCGGTCTTGTGGATCTCTACGATGGGGCAAACCATCTTTTTCAATGCCTGATCGTGGCCAGTGCCGAAGAAGCCGGTGAAATGCAGTATGAGTTCAAGCGGGCCACACCAGTGGCCACCTCAGCTGCACTGGATTTTGAACGTGATGAACAGGCACCCGTTGCCCTGATCGAAAAAGATTCCGCGATCGCCTGATCAAAAAACCAAGGAGATCGCGAAAACGTCTTTGAGGGTCACTGCAGGTCTTTAAACGCCTCTTTCAGCCGGTTACAGGCCTCTTCGACCCGTGCACGTGGCGTGGCAATATTAAAGCGCAGGAAACTGTCGCCACCTTTGCCAAAGGTAGGCCCGTGGTTGACCGCAATCTGCGCGTCCTGCTGTACCCGCCGGGTGAATTCATCCCTTGCCATGCCGGTGCCCGAAAAATCGACCCAAGCCAGATAGGTTGCCTCCAGGTTCATGGAGGCAAGGCCGGGAATGGCGTTGACCGCGTCGTCAAACAGCCTTCGGTTGCCGTCAAGATAGGTCACAAGCTCATCCACCCAAGCGGCCCCTTCCGGGGAATAGGCCGCTGTGGCCATAAACAGGCCAAAAGAATTGGGGGACAGCCCCAGCGCCATCATGCGGCCGCTGAATTTTGCACGCAACTCGGGGTCTTCGATGATCACATTGCCCACATGGCTGCCTGCGATGTTAAAGGTCTTGGTGGTCGCTGTCATCATGACCAGACGGTCGCTGACGCCCTCAATCCTGGACATCGGAATATGGGTGCTGCCGGGCATCACCAGATCGTGGTGAATTTCATCTGACACAAGCACCAGATCGTGCCGCTTGGCGAAATTGGCCATGCCCTGCAATTCATCGCGGGTCCAGACCCGGCCGCCGGGGTTATGCGGCGAACACAGGACAACCATTTTTTCGGCCCCCGTCATCTGTGCATCCCAGGCGTCGAAATCCATCTGATAGCGGCCATCGACATTGGGCATTTCGCATTCGACGACCTTGCGGCCAGCGGCGCTGATCACTTTGGCAAAGGCATGATAGACCGGAGTGAACAGAACCACGCCGTCGCCCGGCGCGGTAAAGGCGTCGATGCACATGGCGGTTCCGTTGACCAGCCCGTGGGTCGTAAAGATCCACTCCGGCTCAACCCGCCAGCCATGGCGGTTTTCCATCCACCACTGAATCGCGCCCAGATATGCGCTGTCGTCGCCGAAATACCCGTAAACGCCGTGATCCAACAGCGCCTTGAGCGTATCTTGGACCACCGGGGGCGGCCGAAAATCCATGTCAGCGACCCACATCGCAATACCGGTATCGCGGGGCACACCATAGAGCGACTCCATCTTGTCCCACTTGGCGCAATGGGTGTCACGGCGGTCGATGATCTCGTCAAAATTCATGAGGGCGCTCCTAGGTTCTCTGTCGGACAGGCTACTGCTATCCACGTTGGCTGCAACCCCTTGCTTGAAGTGTCGCAGCCCTTCGCCTAAATGATTGCCATGAAACGCAACATCCTTTTGCACCCCGATCCACGGCTGAAGAAAACGGCCACCGCTGTAAATGACCTGACGGACGACTTGCGTCTGTTGGCAGATGATATGCTGCGGACCATGTATGAGGCGCCGGGCGTTGGGCTTGCCGCGCCGCAGGTCGGCGTGCTGGACCGGTTGATCGTGCTGGATTGCGTCAAGGAAGAGGGCGAGAAACCGCGCCCGCTGATCATGTTCAACCCCCGTGTGATTGCAGCGTCCGATGATCTGAACACCTATGAAGAAGGCTGTTTGTCGATCCCCGATCAATATGCAGATGTGACACGGCCCAAGATCGTGGACGTCGAATGGATCGACCGTGACGGCAAGACACGGTCAGAAACCTTTGACGGGTTGTGGGCGACCTGCGTCCAGCACGAGATTGACCATCTGGATGGCAAACTGTTCATTGATTACCTCAAGCCTCTCAAACGCCAGATGATCACGCGCAAGATGGTCAAGCTCAAGCGCGAGCTGGCGCGCGGATGAGTGTCTTGCCGATCCTGCGATGGCCCGATCCCCGGCTGGCCGAGATTTGCAGCCCGATTGATGACATCACCCCTGAGATCGAAACACTGGCCGCCGATATGCTTGAGACAATGTATGCCGCACCCGGCAGGGGGCTTGCGGGGCCGCAGGTCGGGGCGATGCGGCGGATATTCGTCATGGACACGGGCTGGAAAGAGGGCAAATCCGATCCGATTGTCTGCATCAACCCGATGCTGCAAGAGATCAGCGAAGAGCGCGCGACCGCCGAAGAGGGCTGTTTGAGCATTCCGGGCGTGACAGCCCAGATCAGTCGTCCCGCACAGGTCCAGATGGTCTGGACCGGACTGAACGGGGGGCGCTACGTCCAAGGCTTTGCCGGATTTGCCGCCGTTTGTGTGCAGCATGAGTTGGATCATCTGGACGGGGTGGTCACATTTGACCACCTTACGACAGCCGACCGCAGCGATCTGATTGCAAAGTATCAAGCGCAATGACAGTTCGTCGGATCTTGCAATGGCCGGACAAACGACTGCGCACCCCCGCAGCCGAAGTTCACGAGATCACCGATGATATCAGGGCGATCTGGCAGGATATGATCGACACGATGGATGCGATGCCCGGTGTGGGCCTAGGAGCGCCGCAGATTGGCGTGATGCTGCAGCTGGCGGTGGTTGATGCCTCCTCCGGACGGGACCGGCGCATCCGTATGGCCAACCCGCAGATACTGGATTCCTCGGCCAAGCCAAATGTGCATGAGGAGGCCAGCCCCTGCCTGCCCGGCGTCTCGGCCCAGATCACAAGACCGCGCGCGGTCTCTGTCCGGTTTCTGGACGAGAACGGCGTGGTGGCGCGGCGTGATTTCGTGGGACTGGAGGCGACCAGCGTCCAACACCAGATCGACCATCTGGCGGGGCGGATGTATTTCGACAACCTCAGCAAGACCAAGCGCGACATGCTGCTGCGGCGGGCGCGCAAGTTGAACGGATAGGGTGGAGGAGACCTCCACCTTACCAAGGGGACCGACCCCACCCCATCCGGCAAAGGACAGAGCATATGCGTATCATTTTCATGGGCACCCCCGAGTTTTCGGTCCCGGTTCTGGATGCCCTGGTGCAGGCCGGCCATGAGATTGCAGCCGTCTATTGCCAGCCGCCCCGCCCCGCAGGACGCGGCAAGAAGGACCGCCCGAGCCCTGTTCAGGCCCGCGCAGAAGCGCTGGGCCTTGAGGTGCGTCATCCGGTCAGCCTGAAAACCGCACAAGCGCAGCAGGATTTCGCGGCATTGCAGGCGGATGTTGCCGTGGTGGTGGCCTATGGTCTGTTGCTGCCCCAGGAGATTCTGGATGCGCCGCCGCTGGGTTGTCTGAACATTCATGCCAGTCTCTTGCCGCGCTGGCGGGGGGCGGCACCGATCCACCGGGCGATCATGGGGGGGGATGAGAAAACAGGCGTGTGCATCATGCAGATGGAGGCAGGACTGGATACGGGACCGGTTTTGCTGTGCAAGGAACTGCCGATCGGCGCGACCGAGACGACAGCCGCCCTGCATGACCGTCTGTCCGTGCTGGGAGCCGCGACGATTGTCGAGGCGCTGGCGCAATTGCCGCAGCTGATCGCCCAGGTTCAACCACAAGAGGGCGTCACCTATGCCGCCAAGATCGACAAGGCCGAGGCGCGGATCGATTGGCATCGACCTGCGGTTGAGGTTGACCGTCTCATCCGGGGGCTGTCCCCGTTTCCCGGTGCATGGTTCGCGTTGAACGGGGTGCGCATCAAGGTGTTGGGCTCTTGCCTGGCCCCGGGCGAAGGAACGCCGGGTTGCGTGCTGGATGCGGAGCTGCGGGTGGCTTGCGGCACTGGTGCGGTGCAGCTGACACGCTTGCAACGGGCCGGCAAGGCGGCGCAGGATGCGGCGGTGTTCCAAAGCGGCGCGCAGATCGCGCCCGGCACCCTATTGAGCGGAGAGTGATGCGATGTTCCTGACCTTATTTGGCACAATTGTGATTGCAGGGATCATTGGCTATGCCTCTGAAAAGACCGGCTGGACGCGCAATGGCATCCTGCAGTCGATCATCATCTGCGTCGGGGGTGCTTTTGTATTTTATTTCATCCGCATCATGTTTGGGGTCGGATTTGCGTCACCGGGGGTGAATGCCATTGTGTCGTCGATCGGTGCGCTGATCATCGTGCCGTTCCACTGGCGGCGATGACGGGATTGAGTTTATGGGCAAGATGAAGCCGAGGCGGTGTGGTCAGGTTTTGGGTGGGGTGCTTTTGTAGACTGGCAGGTTCCAGCCGAAATAAAGCGAGCCTGCGCGCAGGATCCAGGTGACGACCGCGCAGGCCAGCAGGGCCAGTGGTGTTTCGATGAGGTAGAATTTTGCCAGTGTCGCGGTTGCGGCACCGGCAAAGGCGGCTGTGACGTAGAGTTCGCCCTGTTTCAGCACAAGGGGGACTTCGCCGACAACCACGTCGCGCATCAACCCGCCCATACAGCCGGTAATCATGCCCATCAGGATCACAATGATGGCTGATTGCCCCAATGCGAGGGCGACGCCTGCGCCAGCCGCGACGGCGATGGCCAGGGCGAAACTGTCGAGCCAGATCAACACGCGCAGACGGCTTTCCATCAGGTGGGCCGTGAAGAAGATGATCAGTGCTGCGGCGGCGGCGACTGCCAGATAGGCGGGGTTGGCGATCCAGAAGATCGGGTTGCGGTCCAGCAGCAGATCGCGAATGGTGCCGCCGCCCAAGGCGGTCAGGCAGGCGATGAAGGCAAAGCCGACCAGGTCAAGCTGGGCCCGACTGGCCACAAGGGCACCGGTAATGGCAAAGATCAGCACCGATCCGTAGTCGAGCACCGCAAGCAGGGTCATGGTTTGAAAGGGGCCATGCCCGCGCGGGCCAGTTCATCGGCGCGTTCGTTTTCGGGATGGCCTGCGTGACCTTTGACCCATTCCCATGTGACCTTGTGGCGGGCGTTTGCCTCGTCCAGCCGTTGCCACAGTTCGGCGTTCTTGACGGGTTTTTTGGCTGCGTTTTTCCAGCCGTTCTTTTTCCAGCCGAAAATCCATCCGGTTATGCCGTTCTTGACGTAGTTGCTGTCGGTCACGATCGTGATTTCGGTTTCGCGATCCAAGGCTTCCAGCGCGTTGATTGCAGCGAGCAGTTCCATCCGGTTATTGGTGGTCAGCGGCTCGCCGCCCTTCAGCTCACGTTCCTTGATCACCTTATCGCCGTCTTTTGCCTGCAGCAACGCGCCCCAGCCGCCGGGACCGGGATTGCCGGAACAGGCACCGTCTGTATATGCGAATAATTTAGCCATATGCGCGCAGGGCTATCCAATCTGCATAGGTGCCGTCCAGCCCTTTATCACGGCCAAGGGTCTGGGAGGTGACAGAAAATCCTGCCTGCGCCACGAGCCTGCCGAGTTCTTCGGGCGTATAATAAGTATAGCTGCGGCCCAGGGCGTCACGATGGCAGCCAGTCCCTGCTTTGAGGGCAATGTGGAACAGCCCGCCAGGCTTGATGCAGCGAGACAGGGCTGCGAGGTGACGGGGCATGTCCGACCGGGTTGCATGCAGCAGGCTGAAATTGGCCCAGATGCCGTCATAGAGGTCAGTGCCGGAAATATCGTCAAAGCGGGCCAGTATGGCGGTGACGCCCGGGTGTCTTGCGGCGCGGGCGACCATCTGTGCAACTGCATCGGTTGCCGTGACGTTATGCCCGGCGCGGGCGATGGCAGCTGCAAAAAGGCCCGGACCACAGCCCAGATCAAGGACATGGGATGCGGCGGGCAGATCCGCGATGAAGCTGGCTAGCAATGGATCGCGGGCCGCAGCCCCTTGGGTCATGCTTTCGTAGTCAGCGGCCTTTTGTGAATAGACCTTGAGTGTTTCCTCGTCGGTCACAGGAACATGGCGATGCACAGACAGGCCAGCACCACTGCGGTCAGCGGCAGGCGCAGCGCCATCCACCAGGCTGGGGCAAGCTGCCAGCGGTGAAAGGCAAAATCGAGCAGCAGCAGCCCTGCAAATCCGGTGGCAAGATTGCCAAGGGCGGAAACAACCCCTGTGCCGGGCATGAAGAACCACCAAAGTGCGGGAAGCACGGACAGACAATAGGCGGCGATGGCCCTGCTGCCCTGGGCCTTTGTCGCGAACCCCCACAAGACTCCAGCCATGAAGGGCAGAATGATCCCGCCGTAGCGGATCATGATCAGCTGGCCATCGCCCTTCAAGGCCGCAGGCAAGGCGATGGTCATCTCCGGGCGCAGATCCAGTATCAGCAGGGCGGCCCAGACAAAGGGCAGCAGCCCGGCAAATCCAAGCACGAGTGCGGCCCTGGGAATATGTCTCATCAGATTGATCCTCTGCGTGATCTGCCTCTAGGCCGGTTCTCTGAGGATCCGGGGCACTTTGAATTCAACGTTTTCCTGCGCTGTTTCCACCAATTCCTGGGTCACGTCAAAGCGCGCGGCAAAGGCTGCTATCACCTCGTTGATCAGCACTTCGGGGGCCGAGGCACCAGCCGTGATGCCCACGCTGGTGATCCCCTCAAGGCTGCGCCAGTCGATGTCATCGGCGCGCTGTACCAGTTGCGCATAGGCGCAGCCCGCCCTGGCACCCACTTCGACCAGACGTTTTGAATTTGACGAATTTGGCGCGCCCACGACCAGCATTGCATCGCATTTGGGGGCCATGGCCTTGACCGCTTCCTGACGGTTGGTGGTTGCGTAACAGATGTCTTCCTTGTGTGGGCCCACGATGGCGGGGAACCGGGACTGCAGCGCCGCGACAATCTCTGCGGTGTCATCGACGCTGAGCGTGGTTTGGGTCACATAGGCCAGCCGCGCGGGGTCACGGACCGCCACCTCTGCCACGTCCTTTGGTGTTTCCACCAGCAGGACATCCCCTTGGGGCAATTGGCCCATGGTGCCAACGGTTTCCGGGTGGCCGGCATGGCCGATCATGATCATTTGCAGGCCGGCATCCGCATGACGCTGCGCTTCGATATGGACCTTGCTGACCAGCGGGCAGGTGGCATCGACATAGACCATGTTGCGGGCCTGTGCCGCGGAAGGCACGGATTTCGGCACGCCATGGGCAGAGAAGATCACAGGGCGATCATCTGGGCAGTCACTGAGTTCCTCAACAAACACCACACCTTTGTCGCGCAGACCATCAACCACGAATTTATTGTGAACGATCTCATGGCGCACATAGACCGGTGCCCCCCATTTTTCCAAAGCCATCTCAACAATCTTGATGGCCCGGTCCACGCCCGCGCAGAACCCGCGGGGCGCAGCAAGGTACAGTTTCAAAGGTGACTTTTCCATGCGGCACTCCTTTTCCCAACAGGGGTAATCGGTCGCGGCGGTTTGGTCCAGTGCCCGGCATCAAATCAACGGGTTGTGCCGGGGGGAATATGCCGTTCGATCAGCGCTGGTATTCAAGGTGCCTTGCAGGGTTGGTTGCGATCTTTGGGCGGTTTCGGAAAGTCAGCGCAGGCTTGATGCCGCCTGAAGCCAAAGATTCCAGCGCGTTACGTGAGCTGTCGCATATTCCGAGATCCGTATGAAAATACCGGCCAATTCAAAAAATGGCGGTTCCAGACGGTATTTTGAAATCATACTTCAAATAGGAAAGCATTTGATGTCATTTGCCAATTCATCCATCAGGCAAATGGGCCATTTATTGTCTATGGAATGCCTCAGTCCGTATCGCTTTCGCGGGGGGGGCGGCCAATGACATCCCGCAGGTCTTCCAATTCAATGAAATTGTCGACCTGGCGGCGCAGCTCATCTGAAATCATCGGAGGCTGGCTGCGAATGGTTGAAACCACAGAGACGCGCACGCCTTGACGTTGCAGGCTTTCCACCAGCGGCCTGAAATCGCCATCGCCAGAGAAAATAACAATGTGATCGACGTGCGGTGCCAGTTCCATGGCATTCACCGCCAACTCGATGTCCATATTTCCTTTGACCTTACGGCGGCCCATGCTGTCGGTGTATTCCTTGGCCGGTTTGGTCACCATGGTGAAGCCGTTGTAGTTCAGCCAGTCAACCAGGGGGCGTATCGGGGAATATTCATCGTTTTCAAGCAGCGCCGTGTAATAGAAAGCCCGCAGCAATTTGCCACGGCGCATAAACTCATGGCGCAGCAATTTGTAATCAATATCAAAGCCCAGCGTCTTGGCTGCGGCGTATAGATTTGATCCATCAATGAACAGGGCGAGGCGTTCGTCTTTGTAAAACATAAACTATCCTTTCGGCGCGACAGCCGATACTCTTTCTTAACAACTGTGGTGCTGACCATTACGGACTTGGTTAAATAGTTCTGGCCCACTCATTCTGAAGGGCTCTTTAAGGATTTTTCCAAATGCTGCAAGCCCAGGCTATTAGTGAACGTGGCGAAGACAACCTGAAAATGCAAGATGATATATTATTCGCGTTGGGGGCCAACCTTGAGTCCTCTGTCGGGGCACCAGAAGACACAGTGAAGGCAGCGCTGCAGGAAATGGTAAAAAAAGGCGCATTGATTCGAAACTTGAGCCCCCTTTATAGCACGCCTGCCTTCCCTGCGGGAAATGGTCCTGACTATGTAAATGCTGCGGTCAGGATTCGCGCGCCCTGGTCCCCCGACCAAGCGCTTGCCATCTGTCATGAGATTGAAGCGTTGATGGGCCGCGAAAGGGTCACGCGTTGGGGGCAGCGTACGCTGGATATTGACCTTATCGCTATGGGCCAAATCGTGCTGCCCGATGCACAAACCCACGCCGAATGGCGCAATTTACCGCTGGATGCCCAGCAACAGCGCACCCCCGACCAACTGATTCTTCCGCATCCGCGTCTTCAGGACCGTGCCTTTGTCCTCGTCCCGCTTGCCGATGTTGCCCCGGACTGGGTGCATCCCCTGCTGGGATGTTGCGTCAGCCAAATGCGCGATGCCCTTGATCCGCTGGATCTGGCTGCTGTCAAAGCATTGGAATAACGGGTTGTAAATTGGCAAGAACCGACCTAAGTAACGCTCTTCTGACCGCCTTTTGCGATATTGGAGAATTCAATGGCACGCGTCACCGTCGAAGATTGTGTAGACAAGGTTCCTAACCGTTTTGAGCTTGTCATGCTTGCGGCCCATCGGGCACGCGAAATCTCTGCTGGTTCTGCTGTGACAGTGGACCGCGACAATGACAAAAACCCGGTGGTTTCCCTGCGTGAAATCGCGGATGAGACACAATCCGCTGATGATCTGCGCGAGCGCCTGATCGAAAGCAACCAGAACCAGATCGAGGTTGATGAGCCAGAAGAAGACGCAATGGCGCTTCTGATGGGTGCAGAGCAGGATAAGCCAGAAGAAGACAGCATGTCCGAAGAAATGCTGCTGCGTCAACTGATGGCGGCACAGGGCCAGGGCTAACCTGGTGCCCCGACAGGGGTCATGAGGCAGATGGATGGACAACACTGAAATCACTGCCGACGACCTTGT
Organism: Sulfitobacter sp.; assembly: GCA_017854855.1. Classification (GTDB taxonomy): domain Bacteria; phylum Pseudomonadota; class Alphaproteobacteria; order Rhodobacterales; family Rhodobacteraceae; genus Sulfitobacter. The sequence continues at coordinate 47,922 of JAFMGZ010000011.1, forward strand.
CGAGCTTGTCAGGGTGTACAACCCAAAGACAAACGAAAAGCAGATACGTGCGGCCTATGAATTCGGCCGCGCGATGCACGAGGGGCAGTACCGCCACTCTGGAGAGCCGTATTTTTCTCACCCTGTTGCCGTTGCGGCCATTCTGACCGAACAGCAATTGGATGATGGGACCATTATCACAGCCTTGCTGCATGATACGGTCGAAGATACCCGCGCGTCCTATAAGGATATCGAAACGCTGTTTGGCCGGGATGTGGCGGAACTGGTGGATGGTGTCACCAAACTGACCAATCTGCAGCTGAACTCCACAGAGACCAAACAGGCTGAAAACTTTCGCAAACTGTTCATGGCGATGTCCAAGGATCTGCGCGTGATCCTGGTCAAACTGGCGGACCGGTTGCACAACATGCGCACGATCAAGGCGATGCGCGCGGAAAAACAGGCGCAAAAGGCCCGCGAGACGATGGATATCTTTGCGCCTCTGGCGGGGCGGATGGGCATGCAATGGATGCGCGAAGAGCTGGAAGATCTGTCTTTTCGCGTGCTCAACCCCGAAGGCCGCGCCAGTATCATCCGCCGCTTTATCACGTTGCAGCGTGAAACTGGTGATGTCATCCAGCGGATCACCGGCGATATGCGGCTTGAACTGGATCAGGCCGGGGTAGAGGCGCAGGTTTTTGGCAGGGCCAAGAAACCCTATTCCATCTGGCGCAAGATGGAGGAAAAATCTCAGAGTTTTTCCCGTCTGTCCGATATCTACGGGTTTCGTGTCATCACCCAGAGCGACGAAGACTGCTATCGCGCATTGGGGGCGATCCACGGGCGTTGGCGTGCTGTGCCGGGGCGCTTCAAGGACTATATCAGTCAGCCAAAATCAAACGGCTACCGCTCCATTCACACCACTGTGTCGGGGCGCGACGGCAAACGCGTCGAAGTGCAGATCAGAACCCAGCAGATGCATGATGTGGCCGAAACCGGTGTGGCCGCGCATTGGTCCTACCGGGATGGCGTGCGGTCCAACAACCCGTTTGCCGTCGATCCGGCCAAATGGATTGCGCAGCTGACCGAACAGTTTGACGCCGAAGAAGACCACGAGGATTTCCTCGAGGCGGTCAAGCTTGAGATGTACGCAGATCAGGTCTTTTGTTTCACGCCAAAGGGCGATGTGGTCAAACTGCCGCGCGGGGCCACGCCGATTGACTTTGCCTATGCCATCCACACGCGGATCGGCAACGCCTGCGTCGGGGCCAAGATTGACGGGATGCGCGTGCCGCTCTGGACCCGGATCAAGAACGGGCAGTCGATTGAGATCATTCGCGCACAGGGCCAGACGCCACAGGTCACATGGCTGGATATCGCGACGACCGGCAAGGCCAAGACCGCCATCCGCCGTTCCCTGCGCGAGGAAGACAGGGCGCGCTTTGTCAAACTGGGTCAGGAATTGGCGCGCTCGGCCTTTGCGCAGGTCGGCAAACGGGCGACAGACAAGGTGCTGCGCACAGCGGCCAAGAATATGCGGCTGAACGGGATCGAAGACCTGTTGGCCCAGATTGGCAGCTCTGAGATTACGGGCCGGCAAGTCGTGCAATCCGTCTATGCCGACCTTGTCCCCAACAAGGGCGATCACATCGATGCCAAAAGCGCCGTTGTGGGCCTTGAGCCGGGGCAATCCTTCAAACGCGCACCTTGCTGCAATCCACTGCCGGGCGAACGGATCGTCGGGATCACCTTCAGGGGCGAAGGCGTGACGGTGCATGCGATTGATTGTGAAAAACTGTCCTCCTACGAGGAACAGCCAGAGCGCTGGATCGACCTGCGCTGGCATGACGGCAACCACCCTGCGGTCTATGATGCTGTCCTTGATCTGACGATCGGGAATGGCGCGGGGGTTCTGGGCCGGATCTGCACGCTGATCGGTGATGCCTCTGCCAATATCTCCGATCTGGAGTTCATTGAGCGCAAGCCAGATTTTTACCGTGTGCTGATGAGTGTGGCCTTAAGGGATGTTGCGCATTTGCATTCCCTGATGTTGACGCTAGAGGCAGAAAGTGACGTTGCGGCGATTTCACGGTTTCGTAAAATTGACGGGCAAAAGCCGACAACATGACCTACATACCACCTATGCCCCAGACCGTAACAGCAAGACCCATAGTGGAAGCCTGAGTTGATCTTCAAACGCCGTGACCCGAAACCAACTTTGCGCGCGATGGCCGAATTTTTGTGGCCTCGCGGGGGATGGGCGCGTGCGTTCCATTATGTAAGGCACCGGATGAAACGCCTGCCCGACAGTCCCGAACGCATCGCGCGCGGTGTGTGGGCCGGTGTCTTTGTCACCTTTACGCCCCTGTTCGGGATGCATTTCATTGTCGCGGCGTTATTGGCAAAGCTGATGAAGGGAAACATCCTTGCGGCGCTGATGGCGACATTCGTGGGCAATCCGCTGACCTTTGTCTTTATTGCGCTGTCGTCGCTCAAGACCGGGCATCTGATCCTTGGCACCGAATTGGCCGAGGGCGAATTGCGCGCCCTGAGCCGTAAGTTCGCGGATGCGGGCAGTGACCTTTGGCATAATTTCGTCGCTGTATTTACCAACTCCCAGATGGATTGGTCGGGCCTTGCGATCTTTTCCAAAGAGGTCTTTTATCCCTATCTGATCGGCGGCATCATTCCCGGCGTGATCTGCGCGACGATCGCCTATTATCTGGCCGTTCCCCTGCTGCAGGCCTATCAAAAGCGCCGCCGGGGCCTGATCAAGGCCAAGTTCGAAGCCCTCAAGAAAAAGACCGCCGCCAAGGTAGAAGCCAAACGCAAGGCCGATAGCGTCAAATAGGAAGGACAGCATATGTCAGGATCACAAAAACTGCGCTTGGGTGTGAACATCGACCATGTGGCGACAGTGCGCAATGCACGGGGCGGGGCCTATCCTGATCCCCTGCGCGCCGCCAAGATCGCAGAGGCCGCAGGTGCCGACGGGATCACTGCGCATCTGCGCGAAGATCGCAGGCATATATCAGATGCAGACATCGAGGGGCTGATGGATATCCTATCGGTCCCGCTCAACTTTGAGATGGCAGCGACGGAAGAGATGCAGAAAATTGCCCTGCGTCACAAACCACACGCCGTCTGCATCGTCCCGGAAAAGCGCGAAGAACGGACCACCGAAGGTGGGCTGGAAGTGGCGCGCGAAGAAAACAAGCTTGCCCATTTCATCGCACCGCTGCGCGAGGCCGGCAGCCGCGTCTCCATCTTTATCGCAGCAGATCAGCGCCAGATCGAGGCGGCCAACCGGATCGGCGCGCAGGTCATTGAATTGCACAGCGGTGCCTATTGCGATGCCTTCAGCGAGGGCCGTTTTGACGAGGCCGATGCCGAACTTGAGAAAATGCGTGAAATGTCCAGCTTTGCCCATTCGCTGGGACTGGAAGTGCACGTGGGTCATGGCATCACCTATGATACCGTGTCCCCCATCGCGGCATTTCCAGAAGTCAAAGAACTGAACATCGGGCACTTCTTGATTGGCGAGGCGATCTTCTTGGGGCTTGGGCCCGCGATTGCGGAAATGCGCCGCTTGATGGACGACGCGCGCGCGTGAAGGGCTGTGGGCCAGTGCAGACCGGCCTGCGGCAGGTGGGCTGCTTATGATACTTGGCATTGGCACGGACCTTGCGAATATAGACCGTATTCAGGGCACACTTGATCGTTTTGGTGATCGGTTTCGCGACCGCGTCTTTACGCCCACAGAACAGCGCAAGGCAGAGCGGCGCAAGGATGTTGCGGGGACCTATGCCAAACGCTGGGCCGCAAAGGAGGCCTGTTCCAAGGCCTTGGGCACGGGGCTGCGCATGGGCATCAGCTGGCGCGATATGGCGGTCAGCAATCTACCTACTGGCCAGCCCGTCATGGAAGTGACCGGCTGGGCCGCCGAACGGCTGGCCCGCATGACCCCGCCGGGCCATGAGGCGATCATTCACGTGACCCTGACCGACGACCACCCATGGGCGCAGGCCTTTGTCCTGATCGAGGCCCGACCTGTGGCAGACCCGCCGCCGGCAAAGGTGCCTTCGTCTTGACAGTCACGCCCCCCAGACGCATGTACGCTTAAATTTCTACGAAAGGGACGCCGCATGGCCGCCAAGGAAAAATCAGGCAACGCATTTGTCGAAACGGTCAAGACGATCGTCTATGCGCTGCTGATCGCGGGTATTTTCCGCACGCTGTTTTTCCAGCCGTTCTGGATTCCTTCGGGCTCCATGAAAGAGACATTGCTGATCGGCGATTTTCTGTTCGTGAACAAGATGGCCTATGGGTATTCCTACGCCTCCTGCCCCAGCCTGATGTTGCCGAACCTGGGCATCGAGGTGGACGCAGAAGACATTTGTGGTGCCCTTGACGGTGACAACACGCGCCTTTGGGGCGGGGAACCCCAGCGCGGCGATGTCGTCGTGTTTCGCCACCCGGTGTCGGGCCGTGACTATATCAAACGCCTGATCGGCCTGCCGGGCGACACGGTTCAGGTCACAAACGGTGTCGTCAGCCTGAATGGCGAGGCTGTCAAACTTGAGGATGCGGGCAATTTCGAAGAAGTGATGCAGGCCCAAGGCCCACAGCGTCTGCGCCCGCGCTGCGAAAACGGCCCCGTGGGTGAGGGCGGTCTGTGCATCAAGTCGCGCCAGATTGAAACACTGCCCAATGGTGTGTCCCATGCGATCTTGAACATTGGCAATCAGCAGTCCGACAACACAGGTGTCTATACCGTCCCCGAAGGCCATTACTTTTTCATGGGTGACAACCGCGACAATTCCGCTGACAGCCGTTTGGCGCAGCAGGTCGGCGGCGTTGGTTTTGTGCCTTATGAAAATCTGATCGGGCGCGCGGACCGGATCGTGTTCAGCTCTGCGGGCAGCTCCATGCTGTTCTTCTGGACATGGCGGTCTGACCGCTTTTTCAAAGGGGTTGAATGAAGCTGAGCGGCGATCTTCGAGCCTTTGAAGGGCGTATCGGACATGAGTTTTCCGATCCCGCGCTTCTGAGCCGTGCGGTCACCCACGCCTCCATGTCTTCGGCCAACCGTGATGACAATCAGCGTCTCGAATTTCTGGGCGACCGGGTGCTGGGCCTGGTGATGGCAGAAGCCCTGCTGGAACTTGACCCCGGTGCCAGCGAAGGTCTGCTTGCGCCCCGGTTCAACGCCTTGGTCCGCAAGGAAACCTGCGCTGATGTGGCCCGTGAGATTGATCTGGGCAAGGTCCTGAAACTGGGCCGATCCGAGATGATTTCAGGGGGGCGGCGCAAACAGGCCCTCTTGGGGGATGCGATAGAGGCGGTGATCGCGGCAGTTTATCTGGACGGAGGGTTTGATGCGGCAAAGGCATTGATCCTGCGGCTATGGGGCAATCGCATCGAAACAGTTGAGCAAGACGCACGTGATGCGAAAACGGCCTTGCAGGAATGGGCGCAGGCGCGCAAGCTGCAGCCGCCCCGATACATACAGACAAGCCGCAGCGGCCCCGACCACGCACCCGTGTTTACCATAGCCGCACGACTGGAAAACGGGGCAGAGGCCATGGCGACCGCCCCGTCCAAACGGGCTGCAGAACAGGCAGCCGCAACAACGCTTTTGGCGCAACTGGAGAAAGACTGATGAGCACCCGCGCCGGATTCGTGGCCCTGATTGGAGAGCCTAACGCAGGCAAATCCACCCTATTGAACCGCATGGTGGGGGCCAAAGTGTCCATCGTGACGCATAAGGTCCAGACGACCCGCGCACGCATCCGCGGCGTCGCCATGGAAGGCGAGGCGCAGATCGTGTTCGTGGACACGCCGGGCCTTTTCCAGCCGCGCCGCCGGCTGGACCGTGCCATGGTCGCCGCGGCCTGGGGCGGCGCGGCCGACGCGGATGTGGTGGTCTTGTTGATCGAGGCCAACCGCGGCGTGACCGAGGGTGTCGAACGTATCCTTGAGGGGCTGGCAGAAATTGGCGGACATCGTCGCGTCGCCCTCGCCATCAACAAGATTGACCGGGTAGAGGCCCCCGTGCTGCTGGGTCTGTCGCAAAAGATGAACGAGCGTTATCCCTTTGCCGAGACTTTCATGATCTCGGCGGAGCGCGGGCATGGCGTGGATACGCTGCGTCAATGGCTGGCGGGAGAACTGCCCGAGGGTCCGTGGCTCTATCCCGAAGATCAAATTGCCGATCTGCCCATGCGCATGATCGCTGCTGAGATGACCCGCGAAAAACTGACCCTGCGTCTGCATCAGGAACTGCCCTACCAGTTGACGGTCGAGACCGAGAATTGGGAAGAGCGGCCAGACGGCTCTGCGCGGATCGACCAGTTGATCTATGTGATCCGCGACGGGCACAAGGGTATCGTGCTGGGCCATAAGGGCGAGACGATCAAACAGGTGAGCAAAGCCTCGCGGGAGGAGTTGGAAGAATTCCTGGGCCGCCGGGTGCATTTGTTCCTGCAGGTCAAGGTGCGGCCAAACTGGCTGGACGAGGCGGAGCGCTATTCTGAAATGGGTCTTGATTTCAAAGACGGGAATGGGTGAGGTTTCGCGCAACGGCGCTGATGCGTTCGCGGTGGGTGCGGGATTGAGTTTATGGGCAAGATGAAGCGGGTGGTGTCGTGCCAAAGCTGACCGCACGGTTCTGGATTGATGCCTATCTGGCGCGGCTGCGGATCTTTGACATCCCGGCATTTGTTGTCGCCCATGGGGATGACACAGGTGGGGCGGTTCTGGTGAAACTGGCCACGCTGGATGGGCAGGCTGTGCTTTTTCAACGTTCATTTGATCTGATGACCGGCGACCGGCGCTGGGTCGAGCTGTCTTCGGGTGCGGAGCGTGATGTGGATGAAGCCGTCACGCGCCAGCGCGGCTTTGATCCGGATTTATGGGTGATTGAGGTTGAGGACCGTCAGGGCCGGCATCTGTTGGACCAAGAGGGTCTGGCCTGATGGAATGGCGCGATCAGGGGATATTGCTGAACACGCGCCGCCATGGGGAAACTTCTGTCATTATCGAAGTATTCACGCCCGGTCAGGGGCGGCATGCGGGCGTGGTGCGGGGCGGGACCAGTCGCAAGATTGCACCGATTCTGCAACCGGGGGCACAGCTGGACCTCGCATGGCGGGCAAGGCTTGAGGATCATATCGGCAGTTTCACGGTCGAGCCGGTGCGCAGCAGGGCAGCCGTGGCTATGGGCGACCGGTTGACGCTGGCGGGGTTGAATGCGGTGACAGCCCTGCTGGCATTCTGTTTGCCGGAGCGGGAGCCGCATCCCGCGCTATATGCGCGGTCAGAGGCTTTGTTGGACTTGTTGGGGCAGGATGCGCTGTGGCCACTGGCCTATCTGCAGTGGGAATTGGGGCTGCTTGAGGACATGGGCTATGGGCTTGATCTGAGTGTCTGTGCCGTCACCGGTGCGACGGAGGGTCTGGCCTATGTTTCGCCCAAGTCAGGGCGGGCTGTGTCGGCTGCCGGGGCTGGGGAATGGGTGGACCGGTTGTTACCTTTGCCGGGTGTTCTGCGGGGGCAGGGTGCGGCAACCGATCGGGAAATTGCGCAAGGCTTTATCACGACGGGGTATTTCCTGCATCAGCATCTTGCCAGGGATCTGGGCGGCAAGCCGCTGCCAGAGGCCAGGGCACGCTATGTGGAGGCATTCAGCCGTCAGATCTGAATACCAGAAGGACGCCGTCGTCGTTTGACAGGATCAGCGTGTTGCCCAGAACTTCGGAAAGGGTCGCCTCTGACAGGGCAGTGAAAAAGGCTGTTTCGGCGGCCATGTCAGGACAGGCCATGCGGGTCGATGCGATCGGGCCTGCGCGGAACCATGGATAGGGTACGTCCTGGCTGGCGGTGAAGCTGTTGCAGGGGCCCTGGCCGCTGATCTGACCGGGGGCCGGAAAGCTGAGCGTGGCTTGGGGATTGAAGGGCGCATTGCCCAGCTCTGTCAGCTGCCAGGTTTTGTCGGCGGCCCCATATGCGCTGATGGTTTCATCGCCTTGGCAGCCCGCCACAATACCGATTGCCACAGCCAAGGGTAGACATCGCATCAGGGGTGCCATCACGACAGCGCCAGCACGGTATCGACCAGGGTATCGAACGCCTGCGGCTTGGCCCCCGAAAGCTGCGGCAGGCCCACAAGGGCCGCCTGCAGTGCGATTGCAAAATTCTGGTTGCCCAGACCCATTTCCCGCAGCAGCAAAGAAATATAGGTCAGGCGTTCATGATCCAGTGCCTGCAATACCTGGACCAGTTCAGAATGGGACGGTGCCCAGAGGCGCAAGGCTGCCTCTGTCTGGTCCGCCAGGATGTCATGGCCAAACTGGCGCAGCCGGGTATCTGGTCTGCCCTCAGCGCCAACGGCGCGGCCCAGGTTGGCCAGTGCCTGTTTGCGCCATGTTTCGATCAAGGCGGACTGAAAGGTGGGCACATCCTTGAAATGCCAGTAGAACGACCCTTTGGTCGTTCCCAAGGCGCGTGCCAAGGGTTCAGCAGCCAGTGCGGATGGCCCGGATGCAATCAGGGCATCGACGCCGGCAGCCAGCCATTTTTCAGGAGAGAGTCGCGTACGTGACATTCTCTTTGTTACCGCTTTGCGTAGTGGAGAGGCAAGCAATGCCTCTCCCGATTGTGCATAAGACTAGCCCAGCAGGCGGCGGGCGATCACCTGTGCCTGAATTTCAGCCGCTCCTTCAAATATATTGAGGATGCGCGCGTCGCATAGAACGCGGCTGATCTTGTATTCCAGCGCAAAGCCGTTGCCGCCGTGGATTTGCAGACCGTTGTCTGCCGCCGCCCATGCGACCCGTGCGCCCAGCAACTTGGCCATGCCCGCCTCCACATCGCAGCGGCGGCCCTCGTCCTTCTCAAAGGCAGAGAAATAGGTCAGCTGACGGGCGATCATGATCTCAACCGCCATCATCGCGAGTTTGGACGAGACGCGTGGGAAGTTGATCAGCGCCTTGCCAAACTGTTTGCGGTCCTGGGCATATTGCATGGAAATATCCATGGCCGATTGGGCCACGCCAATGGCGCGGGCGGCGGTCTGGATGCGGGCGGATTCAAAGGTTTCCATCAGCTGTTTAAAGCCTTTACCCTCTTCGCCCCCCAGCAGGTTCTCACCCTTCACGGCAAAACCGTCAAAGGCCAGTTCGTATTCCTTCATGCCGCGGTAACCCAGCACTTCGATTTCGCCGCCAGTCATTCCTTCGGTGGGGAATGGGTTTGCATCATCTCCGGGGGTCTTTTCGGCCAGGAACATCGACAGGCCCTTGTAGTCGGATGTGGCCGGATCGGTGCGTGCCAGCAGGGTCATCACATGGGTGCGTGCCGCATGGGTGATCCAGGTCTTGTTGCCTGTGATCTTGTAATCATCGCCGTCTTTGACGGCGCGCGTGCGCAACGACCCAAGGTCCGAGCCTGTATTCGGCTCTGTAAAGACCGCCGTGGGCAGGGTTTCGGCGCTGGCGATGCGGGGCAGCCATTTTTCCTTTTGCTCTTGCGTGCCGCCCGCGATGATCAGCTCTGCGGCGATCTCGGACCGGGTACCAAGCGAGCCTACGCCGATATAGCCGCGCGACAGCTCTTCTGAAACGACGCACATCGACGCCTTGGACAGGCCAAAGCCGCCAAACTCTTCGGGGATGGTCAGGCCAAAAACGCCCATCTCTGCCAGATCCTCGATGATCTCCATCGGGATCAGCTCATCCTTGAGGTGCCATTCGTGGGCAAAGGGTTCGACCTTGTCGACGGCATAGCGGCGGAATTGCTCGCGGATCATCTCCAGTTCATCATCAAGGCCGGTGGCCCCGACGGTGATATTGGCCGATTGCTCTTGCATCAGTTCAACCAGACGGGTGCGGGCGGCCTGTGTGTTGCCGCCCATGGTCAGGGTCTGGATTGCGGGTTCTTGCATGCCGCGCATGTCATCGCGGGTCAGGCCCATATCCTGAAGGCGCAGGATTTCGCCCTGGTTCATCTGGATGCCGCCGCTGATCTGCCACAGATATTCGCCAAAGGCGATCTGGTGGATCAGCTGTTCGGTCTCACCAAATTTGCCTTGCGCGTCCAGGGCCAATGCCCATTTCTGCATCTCGCGCAGGGACTGCGCATAGGTGGCAAGCCAGGCCAGGCCGTGGGCCGCTGTCTGGTGCGCTTCGATCAGGGTGGCCGATACGCGGCCATCCACACTGACCATGTCCCGGACGGATGTCTTGGCCGCGTCCAGAACAGCCTCTACAGGCGGAACGGCTTTTGCGGTGAGTTCCAGCAGATCATCCAAGATGACCGAAGCCTGGGTGAGTGTCATATCCTGACCGTCATGTGCCATATGTCTTTTCCTTTTTGCTGCCACGCAGATAGCGCCTTCGCAGTTGCAGCACAACAAAGATACGTTTTACTGCGTCAATTTGTTCGAAAGTTGCGCGGCGAATTTGGCCGTGCAGTCGATTCTCAAGCTGCTATGTAGAGCCATGAGCAGTTTTTTCCCGTTTCTTGACCCGACTTTCTTGGTCCTTGCACTAAGCATCGCCTTTTGCGCGGGATTCGTCAAAGGCGTGGTGGGCTTTGCCATGCCCCTGATTCTCATTTCGGGCCTTACCTTCTTTCTGTCGCCAGAGCTGGCGCTGGCCGGATTGATCCTGCCGACGCTGGCGACAAACCTGGTTCAATCCCTGCGCCAGGGGCCGCAGGCGGCCTGGGCGTCGATGAAGGAATTTCGGTATTTTCTGATCCCTGCGGGCGTTACATTGGTGATTGCGGCGCAGATGGTCCGGCTGGTGCCTGACGCGGTTTTGCAATTCGCGATTGGTTTGCCTGCCTTTGCCTATGCTGCGCTGCAGCTTGGCGGCGTGCGGTTCAGGTTGGCGCGGCGGCACCCCGCCGTTGAAGGGGCGGTCGGGATGCTTGCCGGGGTCATGGGCGGCTTTGCCGGTGTATGGGGGCCGCCGACAGTTATGTATCTGACGGCGCTGGACACCCCCAAACATGAACAGATGCGTGTGCAGGGCGTGATCTATGGTGCCGGTGCGGTTGCGCTTTTGGGGGCCCATGTCGGATCTGGCGTCTTGCGGCCGGAAACCGCGCCTTTTTCAGCGCTTTTGATCATTCCCGCGCTTTTTGGCATGTGGGCCGGCGGCAAGGTTGTGAACCATATCGACCAGGCGATGTTCAGGCGCGCAACGCTGATCGTATTGCTGGTCGCCGGGGCAAACCTGATCCGGCGGGCAGTTTTTTAGGCTGACCCGCGACGGGCGACCGTCATGCCTGATACATCCTCGATAAAGGTCATGATGCGGGATTTGACCGCTTCGTCCTCAATCTGGGCAAGGGCATTCACAATCTGCAACCCTGCATCATTCTTGGGCGCGGCGTTTTCGTTTTCCGCCAGCCCCTCAAAGAAGAACGACGTTTCAACCTCAAGGATCTGCGCCAGTTCGAACAAGCGGCTTGCGGCAATCCGATTCGATCCGATTTCGTATTTCTGGATCTGTTGGAACGACAGGTTGAGTTTGCGCGCAACATCAGTCTGAGAAAGCTTTCTCAATGTGCGCAGCTGCTTCAGCTTGCGACCAACATGCAGATCGACGGGATGAGACATAAGAGAACCTCTGGTTGATAATTCCCTCTTGTTCGCCCGATTGCCCAAGCCAATCAATTGCATAGATGTGAGACCAAGAAGTTCACGAATAAGTAGTGAATGGATGATTTATGTTGCAATGATGGGTTATTTGTGTACCGTCTCGATCCAATGAATGAGACGAGTAGTATCAGACAGGGTCTCGCGGTGGGGGCGGCGGATGTGTCGCCACCCCTGCTGTTTGAAATGATCCGGTCCTTCGTGGCGCTTGCCTCCACGTTGAACCTTAGCCATGCGGTATTGGAATTGGGCAGTACCCGCCAGACATTACGCCGCCATATCGCAAATATTGAATCCGCCATGGGCGGGGTGCTCTTTGTGGTTGAGGACCGGCGCTATCAATTGAGTGAGCTGGGCGAAAGCGTTCTGCCAGAGGCCAAGGAAATTCTGGCGCGGGGCAATGTATGGCTGCGCGGGCAATCGAAATCGGCGGCAGGTCTGCAACATCTCCATGCCATGGATGGCGATTGGTGCTTTTATCAGCAGCAGCAACCGCTGGGCCAAATCTGGACCGATCCATCATTGTTGATGCGCGAGACGTTCAGGGCCTGGACGATGGCAGGCTGTGAGATCGAAAGCCCCATGCTGGCGCATGTCCGGCCCTACCTGATTGTCTACCGCAAGTCCGACGTCGGTTGGATTTGCGTCGAATTCGGTGCCAAATCCGTCTATGTGAACTGGTTCGGGCAGGATTATGCCCGGTCAAGCATCGGCCGCCCGATCAAGCAGCTGCCCGCAGGCGAGCAATTCTCGCAATTGATAGATCAAGCATTCGACGAGGTGCAGACCGCCCAGATCGCGCGGCTGGATCACGTCTTTACCTGGATGCCAAAAGCGGGGGGCGATGGATTATCTCCTGTCGCCTATCAACGTCTAATCCTAAGCGGGTTTTTTCCTGACAGGTCGCCGGCATTGATGTCCCTGATCGTGCCGCTGGACCAGCCGAACATCAGTGATCTGGATGCTGCAAATCTGGGTCAATTGGACCCGGTTGAGCCCTTGGAATTCAGCGATGAAGACGCCTATTTCGAAAAGCTAATTCGTGGACAATAAGGTCCAATTATAAAAATTGGTCTAATCTCGTCAAAAGTAGGGTATTTTTTTGGCAACTGTATTAACCTTTTGTGAGTACTTACAAAAGGATCTGCCAATGACTATTCAATTTCCACGCGATGCGGCACCATTCATTGCAACCAGCCGCGATATATTGCGTCAGTACGGGATTGAGATAACCATAGGTAGTAATTTTGAGGATTACAGCCAGATCATCAAGTCAGAGCGCAAGGTACAGAATCTTGGGGCCCCGTTCGATTACGAACAGTATGATTTGAACAAGAACGACGCCTTTTGGTTGATCGGCCGCAACGAAAAAGGCGATCTGATCCACACACAAGCGGCAAAAAAGGTACACTTGAACACCAAGACTTTGGCCGAGCACCTGCTGACCAAGTTCCGCGATTTTCCGCCCCCCATTCCCGGTGTTGACCTTGACAGGTCGCGGTTTCGTGCAACGCCGGGTGCCCATCGAATTTCAGGCAGCGTGGTCTATCACGGCGAAGTCTGGATGGCCCCCGAAGAGGGCATCTATCGCGGGACCGGTCTGTCCACCGTGATGGCCCGCAGTGGCCTGCTTGAGGTGATGCGCCGATGGGACCCCGATTTCGTCTACGGCTTCATGCTGCGGCAGGTTGCGTTCAAGGGTTTCGCGGAACGGATGGGCTATATGCACAATGAACCGGGTGCCTTGATGTGGCAGATCGCGGGCCGTGACCAGCCGCTTGAGGCGTTCCTGACCTATCTCAGCCAGGAAGACGCAAGGTTCATGCTGGATATCCCGGTGGAAGAACTGGTCATCCGCGCGGCCTGACATCATCTTTGACCAAACAAAAGGGGCCGCAGAATGCTGCGGCCCCTTTCTTTTGATCTGCTTAGATTGAAATGCGGCTCAGCCGATGGCGGCTGACTTCACATCATCATCAATGAAGGGCAGGTATTTCTCAAAGTTGTCCGCGAACATCTTGACCAGCTTTTGGGCCTGACGGTCATAGGCCTCTGGGCTGTCCCATGTGCGGCGCGGGTCCAGCAGGATGTCTGGCACGCCGTCCACCGACACAGGCACTTCAAAGCCAAAGTTGGCGTCCTTGCGGTAGACAACATCTGCCAGCGTCCCTTCCAATGCCGCTGTCAGCAAGGCGCGGGTCGCTTTGATCGGCATGCGGCTGCCGGTGCCATAGGCACCACCGGTCCAGCCGGTGTTCACCAGCCAGCATGTCGCACCGTGCTGTGCAATCTTGTCGCGCAGCAGGTTGCCATAGACCTCGGGACGGCGCGGCATGAACGGCGCACCAAAACAGGTTGAGAATGTCGGCTCCGGCTCTGTCACACCCCGTTCTGTCCCGGCGACCTTTGAGGTAAAGCCGGACAGGAAGTGGTACATCGCCTGCGCCGGTGTCAGCCGCGAGATGGGGGGCAAAACGCCAAAAGCATCGCAGGTCAGCATGATGATGTTCTTTGGATGCCCGCCGACGGCCTTTTTTGACGCATTCGAAATATAGTGCAGCGGATAGGCACAACGCATGTTGGCCGTCAGGCTGTCGTCATCGAAATCCAACTCCTTGGTCTCTTCGTCATAGACCATGTTTTCGATGACAGTCCCAAACTTGGCGGTCGTGTCATAGATCTCCGGCTCGGCTTCGCGGCTCAGGTTGATCGTCTTGGCATAGCAGCCGCCTTCAAAGTTAAAGGTGCCGTGGTCGGACCAGCCATGTTCGTCATCGCCAATCAATGTGCGCTGAGGGTCGGCCGACAGGGTCGTCTTGCCGGTGCCGGACAGGCCAAAGAAGACGGCCGTGTCCACAGGATTGCCCGTCGCGTGGTTGGCAGAGCAATGCATCGGCATGATGCCCTTTTCGGGCAGAAGATAGTTCAGCAGGGTGAACACGGATTTCTTGTTCTCGCCTGCATATTCAGTGCCACCGATCAGGATCATCTTGCGGTCAAAGTTCATCGCGATGACGGTTTCGGAGCGGCAGTCATGTTTTTTGGGATCCGCCAAAAAGCTGGGGCAGTTGATCACGGTGAAATCCGCGATGAAATCATCCAGATCGGCGCGGTCGGGACGGCGCAGCATGTGGCGGATGAACAGGCCGTGCCATGCCAGCTCTGTCACCATGCGCACGTTGATTGAATGACGCGGGTCCGCGCCGCCAACCAGATCCTGCACGAAATATTCCTTGCCCTGCATATGGGCAACCATGTCCTCGTAAAGCGCGTCAAAGCCTTCGGGCGACATCTCGGCGTTGTTTTCCCACCAAATGGTATCTGCCACGCTGGCTGTTTTCACGACATGTTTGTCCTTGGGCGACCGACCCGTGAATTTCCCCGTCGTGACCAGAAACGCGCCGCCGTTGCCCAGACGGCCTTCGCCGCGCTTCAGCGCCGTCTCGATCAATGCGGGCTCCATCAGGTTATAATAGACATTTCCCAGCCCGTTGATCTGTTGATCCTCAAGGCGGAATTGCGGGTTTACCCGTCCAAATGTCATGTGGCTTCTCCTGTAAGCGCGCATTTTGAGGCGCAAAGCTGACGTCAGTGGCCGAACTGGCCGCAACCCCAAAGGGTCTGATTGGCCTCTTAGCACGAGGGTCTGAGAAAAGAACAGATGGCCATGCCCTAGTTAGCGCCATCATGGCAAACTTTGGCTTGATCGAACGCAATCGTCGAAAATCTTTGGCTCAAAGCAACGGTAAAGTGCGGCAATTTAGCCATTACTAACCAAATTATGGCGAGATTGCGGCCAAAGGATGCGGTGATTCGCACTTAACGATTGATTCGAGTGCGGAAAATGGTGATCACTATGGGAAAACAAAAAACGTAAATTGAGCAGTACAAGGAAACAGGCAATGTCAAAAATTGCATTGGTGGACGACGACAGGAACATCCTGACGTCGGTCTCGATGACTCTTGAAGCCGAAGGTTTCGAGGTGGAAACATACAATGACGGTCAGGCCGCATTGGATGCGTTTAACAAAAAGCTTCCCGATATGGCTGTCTTGGACATCAAGATGCCGCGCATGGACGGGATGGATTTGTTGCAGCGTCTGCGCCAGAAAACCGCGATGCCGGTGATTTTCCTCACCTCCAAGGATGATGAGATCGACGAGGTTCTGGGCCTGCGTATGGGCGCTGATGATTACGTCAAAAAACCCTTTAGCCAAAGACTGTTGGTCGAACGCATCCGCGCTTTGCTGCGCCGTCAGGATGCCGTCGACACCGGCGAAGTTGGCGACACCGAAGAGACCAAGGTGATGGAACGCGGTGATCTGCGGATGGATCCGCTGCGCCACGCTGTTGCCTGGAAGGGCAAGGACGTGTCACTGACCGTGACAGAATTCCTGTTGCTGCAGGCGCTGGCCCAACGTCCCGGTTTCGTGAAATCGCGCGATCAGCTGATGGATGTCGCCTACGACGATCAGGTCTATGTGGATGACCGGACCATCGACAGCCACATCAAGCGTTTGCGCAAGAAGATGCGCACAGCGGACAATGAATTCTCCGCGATTGAGACGCTTTACGGTATCGGATACAGATACAACGAAGAGTGATATTGGCCCGATGGCGATTGTCGAAAGGAACTTTGTGCGCGACCTGAGCACATCTGTACGCGACGGTGACGTGGTTCTGGGCGACGATTGGGTCGCCCCAGACAGCGATACGCCGGATGAATTGCGGGTCCGCCGGGAACGGCGTGGCTTGTTTTCTCTGCGCGGCTCGCCCCTGACGCGCAAGATCATCACCTTCAACCTGATCGCGCTCAATGTCCTTGCTGCCGGTATCTTGTACCTCAGCTCCTCGCGGGACTCGCTGGCGGTGCAACGTGCCGCATCCCTGGTCACCGAGGCAGAGCTGATTGCCGATGTGATCGAGGCCAAATTGCCAGCAGGCGCGCCGGTCAACCTTGCCACGGGCGACGGTGTTGATGCCTCCCAGACGCTGGGTGCCATTGACCTGCGCAGCGGGATCAATGTCTTTGTCTATGATCCTTCGGCGACATTGGTGGCGCAATCGTCGGGTGCCACCGGTGCCGACATGACCGGCAACGCCTCCCCGACCGTTCTTACAGATGCGCTGAGCTGGATTTGGGAAAAACTGTCCGGCTCTGGCGGCGCTGCGGATCAGGACAATCTGCCAATCGAAGAACAGTTCAAGGCGCTGGTCAGCCAAAGCATGCAGGGCGGGACCATTCTGGAAAACACCCTAGACAGCGACGGCGGCACATTGATCACCGTGCTGACCCCGATCCAGCAAGACGGCACTCCCGTTGGCGTCGTCGCCATCGCCTCGGCTGCCGGTGAAATCGACAACCTGGTGCGCAGTGAACGCGAACGCGTGCTGCAGATGTTCGTCATCGCGACACTGGTCTCCATCGGCCTCAGCCTGGTGCTGGCATCCACGATCGCCAATCCGCTGGCCGATCTGGCGGCTGCCGCTGAACTGGGCCGTGACAAAGACCACAAGAAAATGAACCCCGGGCGCATCCGCATCCCCGATCTGACGGCTCGTCCCGATGAAATCGGCCGACTATCGGGTGCCTTGCGCGGCATGGTTTCGGCGCTTTACAACCGTATCGACGGCAACGAACAATTCGCCGCCGACGTCGCCCATGAGATCAAGAACCCGCTGGCTTCCCTGCGCTCTGCCGTGGGCACCCTGCGGATGATCAAACGCGACGACCAGCGCGAAAAGCTGCTGGATGTGATCGACCATGATGTGCGCCGTCTGGACCGGCTGGTCAGTGACATCTCCAACGCCTCGCGGCTGGATTCCGAACTGGTCAAAGAAGAAGAAGAACAGTTTGACCTGCTGAAAATGGTTGGCAACCTGGGCCAGTATCTGGGCGAAGATGCCAAGAACCAGGGGATCGACTTTATCACCGACCTGCCAGCAGAGCCTATTTTGGTGCACGGCCTTGAGGCGCGTCTGGCGCAGGTGTTTGTCAACCTCATCACCAATGCGATCTCCTTTTGCGAAGACGGCGATGCCATCCGCGTCTGGGTCCGCAGACGTGAAAACCGCGTGCTGGTTGTCGTCGAAGATACCGGTCCCGGCATCCCCGATCAGGCCCTGTCAAAGATCTTCAAACGCTTCTATTCGCAGCGGCCCGACGAACACTTTGGCAATAACTCCGGTCTTGGCCTGGCCATCTCCAAACAGATCGTTGAGGCCCATGGCGGCGTGATCTGGGCTGAAAACATTCGCCCCACAGAGGCGGACATCACCTCTGACCCTCTTGGCGCGCGTTTCGTAGTGGGCCTGCCGACCTGATCTTGTGATGGATACATCGCATGCCCCCCAGATCATCCACGCCACATGCGTCAGTCTGCACGGGCACGGGGTATTGATCATCGGGGCGTCGGGGTCTGGGAAATCCACATTGGCGTTGCAATTGATGGCGATGGGTGCCGGACTGGTGGCCGATGACAGAACATGCCTGCAGCGCCAGGGTGCCGGGATCGTCGCCGATGTTCCCGAAACGATCAAAGGTCTGATTGAGGCGCGCGGCATCGGCGTGCTCAAGGCGCAGCCCACCGGTCCTGTGCCCGTCGCTGTCGTCATCGACCTGGATCAGACCGAAACGCAGCGCCTGCCAGATCCCCATGCCCACAGGCTGCTGGGTGTCGCACTGCCCTGCCTTTACAACATACCCGCCCCGCATTTTGCCGCCGCGATCTTGCAATACCTCAAAGGTATTATAGGTATCTGAACATGAGTGTGATCACCCCCACTGACCAATCCGACATCCCCGCTGGCCAACGGCGGTTGGTGCTTGTGACAGGTCCATCCGGGGCAGGACGGTCTACCGCGCTGAACGTGCTCGAAGATGCGGGGTTTGAAACCATCGACAACCTGCCCCTGCGCCTTCTGCCGATGCTGCTGGATGGCAAGGGCGACCATCGCTCCATCGCGCTTGGCATTGATGCGCGCACCCGCGACTTTTCCATTGATGGGGTCACGGACATGCTTGGCAGGCTTTCCGCCCGCAAGGACCTGCTGGTGGAACTGCTCTATCTTGACTGCGCATCAGAGGCCCTGCTGCGCCGCTTTTCCGAAACCCGCCGCCGGCACCCGCTGGCAGACAACGGTCCGCCCGCGGCGGGTATTGAGCGTGAACAGGATTTGCTCAGCCCGCTGCGCGCCCGCGCGGATGTGCTGATCGATACCACCGGCCTTACCATCCATGATCTGCGCGCAGAGGTGGAGCGGTGGTTCGCCCCCGATGGCCGCCACCACCTCAGCATTTCGGTACAGTCGTTTTCCTACAAACGCGGTCTGCCCCGATCGGTCGATATGGTCTATGACTGCCGTTTCCTGCGCAATCCCCATTGGGACAGAACCCTGCGCGAGGCCAATGGCACCGACCAGAGGGTGGCTGACTACATTGCCCAGGATCCGCGCTACGGTGCCTTTGTGCAGCAGGTGCTCGACCTCAGCATCCTGCTACTCCCTGCATTTCGCGATGAGGGAAAATCAAATGTATCAATCGCCTTTGGGTGTACTGGCGGGCAGCACCGGTCGGTTACTCTTGCAGAAGGCCATGCATTGCGACTTGCGCAACTGGGGTGGCAGGTGTCAATTAGGCATCGCGAACTGGATCTGCAAAACGAAGGTAAGGCAAGAACGTGATCGGGATTGTGATAGTGGCACATGGCGGATTGGCGCGGGAATATCTCGCGGCGATTGAACATGTCGTCGGCTCACAAAACGGCGTTCGCGCAATTTCGATCGAGGCAGATCATGACCGCCAGGCAAAACAGATTGAGATTTGCGAAGCCGCAGATGAGGTGGACCAAGGTGCCGGTGTCGTGCTGGTGACCGATCTGTTCGGCGGTTCTCCCTCCAACCTGTCCTTGCTGGCTTGCCAGCCAGAGAACCGTCGCATCCTTTATGGTGCGAACCTGCCGATGTTGATCAAACTTGCAAAATCCCGTCACATGGATTTGGCCGATGCTGTCCGCGCAGCTCTTGAGGCGGGCAAGAAATATATCGACAGCCAGAACATCAGCGTCAGCTAAAGGCCCATTCCATGACCCAGATTTCCCTCAAGATCGTGAACGAAAAAGGTCTGCATGCGCGGGCCTCGGCCAAATTGGTCGAGGTGGTCGAAGCTTTTGACGCACGTGCAGAGGTCAGCAAAGATGGCATGTCTGCATCAGGTGACAGCATCATGGGGCTTTTGATGTTGGCAGCCGCCCGAGGAAGCACTATTGACGTGCAAACATCGGGGCCCGACGCCGAGGCCCTGGCAGATGCATTGACAGCGCTGGTCGCGGATAAATTTGGCGAAGGCTTCTGACCCACGCCTTACCGTGACCCTGACAGGGGTGGCCGCTTTGGCAAACGACATAGAAACCAAAACCGCGATACAATCCACGAACACGCATGACGGACCATCTGCGGATGAGGCCGAAAATGTGACGTTCACCAAATACGACCGCCGCAGCCTGTCTTATGCCTCCACGTTCGAGGATCCGTTCAAATCGCGGATGATCAGCATCATCGAACTGCTCACCGGAAAATTATCCATCCTGCGGATGATCCGCAAATTTGAACGCCGCGGCGCCCCCAGCGGACAGGCTTTCTGGCGCGCGGCACTCGATACGATGGGCATCACCCTGACCACCCCTCCTGAACAGCTTGCGCGCATTCCCGCCACGGGGCCGGTGATCGTCGTGGCAAACCATCCCCATGGCATGGTGGACGGTATGATCTTTGCCGATCTCATCGGCCGGGTCCGCCCGGATTACCGCATTCTCACCCGCTCCTTGCTGACATCCATCGATGAGGTCGCGGGCAGCTACATGATCCCTGTCCCTTTCCCTCATGACCCCGATGCCCAGCGCAAAGGCGTTGAAATGCGCGCCAAGGCCATGGATCACCTCAAACAGGGCGGCGTTGTGGCGCTTTTCCCCTCCGGCGTCGTGGCCTCCTCCGAAACCTGGTGGGGCCCGGCCATTGAGGCGGAATGGAATGTCTTTACCGCCAAGATGATCCGCCGCTCAGGTGCCACGGTGGTGCCCATGCGCTTTCCGGGTCAGAACAGCCGCGCCTATCAGATCGCCAACAAGGTCAGCCCGATGTTGCGCCAGGGGCTGCTGCTGCATGAGATCGTGCACAGCTGTAACAAACCCCAAGGGCCGGTCGTGGGCCATCCGATCCCCCAATCCGAAATCGACGCCCGCGCCGATGATCCGCGCAAATTCATGGCCTGGCTCAGAGCGCAGACAATGGCCCTCAAAGACTGACCTAACCCAGCCGGCGTCCCGGCACAGGTTGTCCTGGCGCGGCCCGGCCCCTCTCTTTTTGGCTAAAAATACCTTCCGACCTCACCCCATATGCCGCAGGCCATGGGGTGTGCTGCTCAACGCGTGGGCACTGGCATTTCGCCGCGATAGTCATAAAATCCGCGCTGGGTCTTGCGGCCCAGCCACCCGGCCTCGACATATTTTGTCAGCAGCGGGCAGGGGCGGTACTTGGTATCGGCCAATCCGTCATGCAAGACGTTCATGATCGCCAGGCAGGTATCAAGCCCGATAAAATCCGCCAGCTCCAGCGGACCCATGGGGTGATTGGCCCCCAGTTTCAGCGAACTGTCGATGGATTGCACATTCCCGACCCCTTCATACAGGGTATAGACCGCCTCGTTGATCATCGGCATCAGAATCCGGTTCACGATGAAGGCCGGGAAATCCTCTGCGCTGGCTGCGGTCTTGCCCAGACGGTCCACCACGGTCTTGCAGGCGGCAAAGGTTTCCTCATCCGTGGCAATGCCGCGGATCAGCTCCACCAGCTGCATGACCGGCACGGGGTTCATGAAATGGAACCCCATGAACTTTTCCGGCCGGTCTGTTCTGCTGGCCAGCCGCGTGATCGAAATCGACGACGTATTCGAGGTCAGGATCGTCTCGGGTTTGAGATGGGGCAGCAGGTCTTCAAAAATCGCTTGCTTCACGGTCTCCCGCTCGGTTGCCGCCTCGATAATCAGATCGCTTGATCCCAGATCGGTCAGCGTTGTTGTCGTGTCGATCCGCTTCATGGCGGCGGCCATCTCGGCCTCTGAAATCTTGCCGCGCCCGGCCTGCCGCGACAGGTTGCCCTCGATGATCTGAACCGCTTTTTCCAGGGCCTCGGCGCTGATATCGGTCATCTTTACGTCATAACCGGCCAGCGCCATGACATGGGCGATGCCATTCCCCATCTGACCTGCGCCCACGATGCCAATTGTCTGGATGTCCATAACCGGTCCTTTCACATTTTCGCTCACAGTAGGGGCTGTGGGGGGCAGGCCGCAAGGGCCAGCAGTATCTAAAAGATGCCGCAAATCCGCTGATTAAGCGAATCGCAAGTCTCATCTTCCAAGGTGGCACCGGGTGAATTTTTGAAGGTGGGTGAAATGACCTATGATGTGCTTGGGCCGGGGCCCTTGGACTATCTGCCGTGCAGGTATGATACGTCCCGATTGCTGTTTCGGGGGCCAAAACGAAATCTGAACAAACCATATCTGGCGTTTATCGGATCAAACGAAACCTACGGCAAATTCATTGCAGAGCCTTTTCCGGCTCTGGTTGAAAACGTGCTGGGGATCACTTGTGCGAATTTCGGTCAGATGAACGCCGGTGTCGATGTCTTTTGTCAGGACAAATCAATCCTACAGGCGGCCTCCAGGGCGCGTGTGACGGTTATTCAGGTGCTGGGTGCCCAGAACATGACCAACCGGTTCTACACCGTACACCCCCGGCGCAATGACCGCTTTGTCGCGGCATCCAGCACGCTCAAATCCATCTATCGCGAGGTGGATTTTTCGGACTTTCATTTCACCAAACATATGATTTCCTGCCTGTACCGGACGTCCCCGAAACGGTTCGAAAGGGTCCAGCAAGAGCTGCAAGAGGCCTGGGTTGCCCGGATGCGGCTGATGCTCAGGCAGATCAACGGCAAATCAATCCTGCTGTGGTTCTCTGATCATGCGCCAGAGCACGAATGCGTCCTTCTGGCCCAGGGCGTTGGAAAGGACCCGCTTTTTGTGACGCGTGCCATGATCAACGAAATCCGCGGCGATGCAACGCAGGTGGTTGAGGTCTGCGCATCGGCACAATCGCTCGATACAGGAACTCAAGGCATGTTTTTCAATGAGTTGGAAGAACCTGCCGCCAAAGAGATGCTGGGGCCGATGGCCCATCAGGAGGCGGCGGATGCCTTGGTCGACGCCCTGCGCCGATTGCAGATTTGACCAAATGAAAAGGCCCGCCAATTCTGGCGGGCCTTCTTTTGGTCCTCAGATGTCGCGCGTCAAGACGATCAGAGTTTTTCCATCAGTTCTGGCACGGCCTCAAACAGGTCCGCCACCAGACCGTAGTCGGCCACCTGAAAGATCGGGGCTTCTTCGTCTTTGTTGATCGCCACGATGATCTTGCTGTCCTTCATCCCGGCAAGGTGCTGGATCGCACCAGAGATGCCGACGGCAATATAAAGCTCGGGTGCAACAACCTTGCCGGTCTGACCGACCTGCCAGTCATTGGGGGCATAACCGGAATCAACCGCCGCACGGGACGCGCCAACAGCAGCGCCCAATTTGTCGGCCAGTTTTTCGATCAGTGCAAAATCCTCTTCGGACCCGACACCGCGCCCACCCGACACAACAACGCCCGCAGACGTCAGTTCAGGACGATCGCTTGCCGCAACCTTGTCCTCAACCCATGTGGACAGACCCGGATCAGCCGCGGCACCGATTGTCTCAATCGACGCGGAACCGCCTTCGCCTGCCGCATCGAAGGTCGATGTACGGAAGGTGATGACTTTCTTGGCATCTGTTGATTTCACGGTCTGGATCGCGTTGCCGGCATAGATCGGACGCTCGAATGTGTCACCATCCACAACACCAGAGGCGTCAGAGATGATCATCACATCCAGCAGGGCCGCAACACGTGGCATCACGTTCTTGGCGTCCGTTGTTGCCGGGGCCACGATATGTTCGTAATCGCCCGCAATAGAGACGATCAGCGCTGCCGTGGCTTCGGCCAGACGGTGGCCCAATGTGGCATCTTCGGCCACCAGAACCTTGGCAACACCGTCGATTTTCGCTGCTGCTGCCGCCGCATCAGCAGCAGAGCCGCCTGCACACAGAACGGTCACATCGCCCAATGACTTTGCCGCGGTCACGGCCTTGGCCGTGGCATCCATGGACAATACGCCATCGGTCACTTCAGCAAGAAGAAGAACAGCCATTACACAACTCCCTTTTCTTTGAGTTTAGCCACCAGCGTATCAACGTCAGCAACGATTTCGCCTGCCGCACGCTCTTCGGGCTCAACGGTCTTGAGGATCTCAAGACGGTGCGCCACGTCAACGCCGTAATCTGCAGGTGTCTTTTCATCCAAAGGCTTTTTCTTGGCCTTCATGATGTTGGGCAGGGACGCATAGCGTGGCTCGTTCAGGCGCAGGTCAACGGTGATGACCGTCGGCATTGAGACTTCGATGGTCTGCAATCCGCCGTCTACTTCGCGTGTCACCTTGGCCTTGTCGCCCGCGATCTCGACTTCGGATGCGAATGTCGCCTGTGACCAGCCCATAAGGGCCGCCAGCATCTGGCCGGTGGCGTTCATGTCATTGTCGATGGCTTGCTTGCCGCACAGCACGAGGCCCGGCTGCTCTTCGTCGACAATGCCCTTGAGGATCTTGGCGACCGCGAGCGGTTCGATGTCGTTGTGCACATCGTCAGAGGCGACAACCAGGATGGCCCGGTCCGCGCCCATGGCAAGGGCCGTACGCAGTGTTTCCTGCGCTTGCTTCACGCCGACAGAGACCACAACGATCTCTTCAACCTGACCCGCTTCTTTCAGGCGGATCGCCTGTTCGACGGAAATCTCGTCAAAGGGGTTCATCGACATTTTTACGTTGGCAAGATCAACTCCCGATCCGTCCGCTTTGACGCGCACTTTCACGTTGTAGTCGATCACGCGTTTGACAGGTACCAGTACCTTCATGTGCGTCTCTCTCCTTGGTTGCGACTCACCCCGCGGGGATGAGCGTTTGAATGGTCTGCGCTGGGTTTAACGAATGGATTACCTGCAAAACAGGCCAAAATCGGCAATTGCGGCACTATGGACGCCGCGTTTTCCTGTCTGCGCCCGAAAAACGACAGCTTATTTGGCTGAACGAAACAGATCCGCGCCCCTCTTGCGGGCCGCGCCAAGGCTTAGCGGTTGGCCCCCGGCACCCAAAGCACGTCGTTCTTGCCGGAATTATTGGCCATGCGCGCTGCCACGAAAAACCAGTCGCTCAGGCGGTTTAGGTATTTCACCGCCGTTGCATTCACGTCTTCACGCTCTGCCAGCAGCATGGCCAGCCGCTCTGCGCGGCGCGCAACGGTTCTGCAGACGTGCAGATGCGCAGACAGTTTGGACCCGCCCGGCAGAATAAAACTGCGCAGCGGTTCCAGTTCGGCGTTCATGATGTCGATTTCAGCTTCCAGGCGGTCAATCTGTGTGGGGATCATCCGCAGGGGCGGATATTCCGCGTCCTTGTCGGCGGCCATATCGGGGCGGCACAGGTCCGCGCCCAGATCAAACAGGTCATTTTGGATGCGCGACAGGGCGGCATCGGTTTCCCCGGTGGCTTCCAGACGTGCGACACCGACAAAACAGTTCAGCTCGTCGGCGGTGCCATAGGCCTCGACGCGGGCGTCATATTTGGGCACCCGTTCCCCATTGCCAAGCGCCGTCGTCCCGGCATCGCCGGTGCGGGTATAAATCTTGTTCAGTACAACCATTACGCAGGTCCCCCTCTGAGCCAGACAAAGATCACGATCAAAATCACAGCGATGAACTGTGCAATGAGCCGGTAGCGCATCAGGCGATTGGAATTTTTCTTGTTAAAGGCACCGCCGCCAGCAAATCCCCCAAGCCCCAGCACCAAGACGACCGCAACGGCCAATACCGCCACGACAAGGACAATAAAAAGTGGATCATCAGACATTCGGTTTCCCCTTCGTTGACGCAGTCATGTAGTGGGGCAAGCCCGCAGCGCAACCCCTTATCTGGGCCTTATCCGGACCCAATCAGCGCCCAACCACCCGGTCAAGCGCCCAGGTTGGCAGCAGACGCCGCATCAGACCCGCCATATAGGTCGGCACTGTGACGTAATAGCGCGGGCGGGGGCGTGGATGGGTCAGCGCATGGATCAGCTTGTCCGTGACGGCCTTGGCGGGCAGTTCAAACCGGTCCGGTTTGGGCGATTCGTACAGCCGTTTGCGCAGATTGTCGCGATATTGCGTGGCGCGGGCGGCGTTTTCCCAGTCAATCCAGCGCTCAAAATGGGTGATCGCATTGATCCGAAAGTTGGTCTTGATGGGTCCCGGTTCAATCAGGCATATGTGAATGCCACTGCCCCGCATTTCGATGCGCAGGGTATCGGTCAGACCCTCCAGCGCGAATTTGGTGGCGTTATAGGCACCGCGCCACGGGATAGAAACGATACCCAGCACCGATGAACACTGCACGATCCGCCCCGACCCCTGGGCGCGCATCACCGGGATTACCGCGCGGGTCAGCGTGTGCCAGCCAAAGAAGTTGGTTTCAAAGATATGGCGCAGCCCTTCGGTGGGCAGGTCTTCGACGGCACCGGGCAGGCCGTATGCCCCATTGTTGAACAAGGCGTCCAGCGTGCCACCGGTCGCGGCCAATACCTCTGCCAAGGCTGCATGGATGCTGTCTTCGTCAGTATAGTCTAGCAAGGGGGCATCGAACCCTTCGGCCTTCAGGCGCGCACAGTCCTCGGGCTTGCGGCAGGCGGCAAAGACACGCCATCCTTGCGCGCGCATGCCATGGGCCGCGTCATAGCCGATGCCAGTAGAGCAGCCTGTGATCAGGATTGATTTGGTAGGTTGTGTGTCAGGCATGAAAGCTTTCCCTTGAATGGAATACTCTCATTGCGCGCATTTTTCTGGATGGCAATGCGGTCTGTTGCTCAGCCGCCGACCAGCAGGAAATCCGCCATCCATCCGGCGGGTCCCCCATCCATCGGTTCCAGTCGCACCCAGCCATTGCCGGCGTCTTCCAGAATGCGCACCGCATCGCCGCGCTGCAGTCGGGTGACCACGTTGAAATCGGTGCCCGGCCCGCCCCGCACATTGACGCGGTTGCCAGATACCGTGCGGATGTCTTCGAAACCTGAAAGCTCTGATTGGGGCTGATCCGACTGTGCCAAATCCGTCTGTCCCTGCCCGTCGTTCCCCCCCGGTTGGCTGATCAAGCTGGGAATGATCGCGGGCGTCTGCGCCGAGGATGTAATGGTGACGACATTGGTCATGACGCCTGCAGCGATGGACCCGTCCGTGTCCGTGGTCGAGGGGGCGTCTTCGAGTTTGGTCAGGTTCAACAGCACCGGGGCCTGCCCGTTGTTCAAATCGGCCCCATCCTTCAAAGGAGGTGTCGTGTCGACCACGGTTTTTGGTTTCTC
The DNA here is from genome assembly GCA_017854855.1 of Sulfitobacter sp. Lineage (GTDB taxonomy): Bacteria > Pseudomonadota > Alphaproteobacteria > Rhodobacterales > Rhodobacteraceae > Sulfitobacter. Next base: position 75,079 of record JAFMGZ010000011.1, read on the forward strand.
AACCATCAATACTGCTGCGTTCTGCTCGGCCTCGGCCTGTTTTTTCGCCTGCAATTCCGCTTCGGCCTGGGCTGCTGCGGCAAGTCGGGCCTGCCGCATTTCTTCGGGGTTGAACGATGAACCACCGCTCATTTCGTAAAATACCCAGCCCATGAAAACAAAGGACAGAAGAATAAAACGTATCATCAATTTACCCCGACTTCGATTCTGCAACCATACTACAAAACACGTATAGATGGTCCCCCATAACAATATTGTTAGTTATCTAAACCGGGGAATTTGGAAAATACTCTCCCCGTGGCTGCCATGCAGCAAAGAATGCAGACGCAAGTAACCAAGCGCTTGCCGCCCTGCCGCCGCGCGGCTACATAATCGCCTATGTCAGATATAACCGATCCCCCAGAGACTGATCGACCAGAGATTGATCCGATGAATGTCTCCGAACCGCTGCGCCGCGCGATCGGTGATCGCTATCTGACCTATGCGCTGTCCACGATCATGCACCGCGCCTTGCCCGATGCCCGTGATGGTCTGAAACCGGTTCACCGGCGTATTCTGTATGCGATGCGCGAATTGCGGCTTGCCTCCAACGGAGGGTTTCGCAAATCGGCCAAGATCAGCGGCGATGTGATGGGCAACTATCACCCGCATGGGGATGCGGCGATCTATGATGCGATGGCGCGTCTGGCACAGGATTTCAACGTCCGCTATCCGCTGGTCGACGGGCAGGGCAACTTTGGCAATATCGACGGCGATAACCCGGCCGCCTCGCGCTATACCGAAGCGCGGATGACAGCCGTGGCAGAGGCCATGCTTGAGGGTCTCAACGAAAACGCCGTTGATTTTCGCGAAAACTATGATGGAACGCTGACCGAACCTGCGGTGCTGCCTGCGCAATTTCCCAACCTGTTGGCCAATGGGTCCAGCGGGATCGCGGTGGGCATGGCGACCAATATCCCGCCCCATAACATTGCAGAACTGTGCGACGCCTGTATCCACATGATCAAAGTGCCCGACTGCCGGGATGAGACGCTTTTGAAATATGTGCCGGGGCCGGATTTCCCGACTGGCGGGATCATTGTCGAACCAGAAGAGAATATCGCCAACGCCTATAGCACCGGCAAGGGCGGTTTCCGTCTGCGCTGTCGCTGGGAGCTGGAGGATCTGGGCCGTGGCCAGTGGCAGGTCGTGGTCACCGAAATTCCCTATCAGGTCCAGAAAAGCAAACTGATCGAAAAGATCGCCGAGGCCATCCAGACCAAGAAGATCCCGATCCTTGCGGATGTGCGCGATGAAAGCGCCGATGACATCCGGCTGGTACTTGAGCCGCGTTCCAAGAACGTGGATCCCGAAGTGTTGATGGGGATGATGTACCGCCATTCCGATCTTGAGGTGCGGTTCTCGCTGAACATGAACGTGCTGATTGACGGGGTCACGCCGCGCGTCTGTTCGATGAAGGAAGTGCTGCGCGCCTTCCTTGATCACCGCCGCGAAGTGTTGCAGCGCCGCTCCACCCACCGGATGGAAAAGATCGACCACCGTCTGGAGGTCCTTGAAGGTTTTATCGTTGCCTTTCTGAACCTCGACCGTGTGATCGACATCATCCGCTATGACGATGACCCAAAACCCGCCTTGATGCGCGAAGACTGGGCCAAGACCCATGTGCGCGCCATGGATGAGAAAGACTATGTATCGCCCCCGCCGGGCGAGGGCGAGCTGTCTGAGGTGCAGGTTGATGCGATCCTCAACATGCGCCTGCGGTCCCTACGCCGCCTCGAAGAGCTGGAACTGCTGCGGGAACAATCCGAACTGATGGCGGAACGCGCAGGCCTTGAGGATCTGCTGGAAAGCGAAGACCTGCAATGGAGCAGCATCACCGATCAGCTGCGCGCCACAAAAAAACAGTTTGGCAAGGACTGGCACGGCGGTGCCCGGCGCACCACCTTTGCCGTGGCAGGCGAGATCGAGGATGTCCCGCTTGAGGCGATGATCGACCGCGAACCGATCACCGTGGTCTGTTCACAGATGGGCTGGATCAGGGCCATGACAGGCCACATCGACCTTGCCCGTGAGCTCAAGTTCAAGGACGGCGATAGCCCGCGTTTCATCTTTCATGCGGAAACCACCGACCGGTTGCTGGTGTTTGGGTCAAACGGTCGGTTCTACACCATTTCCGCTGCAAACCTGCCCGGCGGGCGCGGCATGGGGGAACCCCTGCGCCTGATGGTGGACCTGCCCAATGAGGCGCAGATCGTGGACCTGTTCATTCACCAACCCGATCGCAAGCTGTTGGTCGCCTCTACGGCGGGTGACGGGTTTGTGGTGCCTGAAAATGATGTTGTTGCCCAAACCAAGAGCGGCAAACAGGTGCTGAACGTGCGCGGCGATGTCGCGGCGCTGGTTTGCAAACCTGTTGTCGGTGATGCCGTGGCCACGGTTGGCGAAAACCGCAAGGTGCTGGTCTTTGGCGTGGATGAACTGCCCGAAATGGGCCGTGGCAAGGGCGTGCGTCTGCAAAAATTCAAGGACGGCGGCCTGTCGGACGCGACGACCTTCAACATGGCAGAGGGGCTCAGCTGGCTTGATCCTGCGGGCCGCACCCGCACAGAAACGGACCTGTCGGAATGGGCCGCCAAACGCGCCTCATCGGGGCGGATGGCACCACGTGGTTTCCCCCGCGACAACAAGTTCAACTGATCGCTGATCGCAAGGATGAGCGACACCGGCCTTTCCAACAGTCCATGGCAATCGACACCGCAACCCCAAGTTGTCCCCGCGGGGACAGGGCCGGAAAATGGGATGGGCGTTGAGTTTACGGGTCGGCGCGGGGCGTTGTTCTGGCTGGCACTCAAGACCGGGTTTTTCAGCATACTCACGCTTGGCTTCTACCGGTTCTGGATGAAAACGCGTCTGAGGCGCTGGTATTGGTCGGCGATGCGTCCGGGCGGGCATCCGCTGGAATATGTCGGCGACCCGCTGGAGAAACTGCTGGGGTTTTTCATCGCGGTTGTGATCCTGACCTTCTACATCGGGATCGTGAACCTGCTGCTGATGTTCGCCAGCTTTTCTGTCTTTAACTCTTCGGCCCTTGGATATGTGGCCAGTTTTGCCGGGGTGATCCCGCTGTGGTTCTATGCCCGCTACCGCGCCCGGCGCTATGTTCTGGCGCGCACCCGTTGGCGGGGCGTGCGCTTTGGTCTTGAGAGGGGCGCATGGGGCTATGCCATCCGGGCGCTGTGGTATTGGTTCTTGACCATCGTAACCCTTGGGGCCTTGTGGCCGCGCATGACTTTCTTGCTGGAAAAGTACAAGACGGACAGGACGTTCTTTGGCTCTGCGCGGATGCTGCAGGGGGGGCGCTGGCAGATGCTTTACCGGGCAGCGGCCCCGTTTATCGCGGCATTGATCGTGCTGCTGGGGACGGGGCTGTGGCTGTTCTGGCTTGATCCTGTCTTTGCCACCGGGTTTGAGAATGGTGCCGCCGTTGTCGAGGCGGTGGACGGGTTTTTCGAGGGGCGCATGCCCGTTGACAACTGGTCCAGCCCAGAGCGGCTGCTGCTGATCCCGCTTGCCCTGTCGGGGCTGTTGTTTGGCGCGATTTATTATCGCTGGGTCAGCAAACGCATCATGGCCCAGCACAAGATGGCCCCCGGCATTCAGTTTGACAGTCAACTCAGCGGGGTCAGGGTGACCTTTATCTATGTGCTGGGTAATTTCATCGCCTATGTGATGCTGGTTCTGGGTCTTGTCGCGATGATCTTTCTGGGGGCGTTCATGTTCTCGGACAGTCTGTTGTTTCTGACGGATATGCCGGGGGCGCAAACCGCCCTCAGCCTGCCGCGCTGGGTGTCGATTGTGCTGCTGGCGGTGATGTATCTGGTGTTCTTCTTGATGTGGGGGGTGTTGTACAACACTTTCGTCACCTTTCCGCTGATGCGCCATATGGCGCTGACCACCAGCCTTCCGGTGACTGCGGGTCTGCCGCTGATCAGCCAGCGGGACCGCGATGCCTTTGCCGAGGCAGAAGGATTTGCCGAGGCGCTGGATCTGGGGGCTGCGATATGAGCCTTGGGTTCGACGGCCTTGGGGCCGCCTTTTTTGACGGGGACAGCCCTGAGCCGCAGGAAGTGAGCCTGCATATCGCGGATGGCATGTTGCAGATCGGGCTGGATCATGGGCCGACCTTGCGCTGGCCTGTGGAGGATATCCGCCAATTGCCGGATCTGGCGGGCAATGCGGGCGTTGTGCTGCGGCTGACCACGGACCCGGTGGCGCGGCTGTATCTGACGGATCATGCGGTGCTGTCGCATCTGCCCCATCTGACCCGCCGCGCACCGCCCAAGGGGCGCGGCAGGCTGGCGGCTTGGGCTTTGGCGGCTGTTGCGGCCGTTGCGGTGCAGATCGGATTTCTGATCCCCTTGCTGGCCGACAACCTGGCGGGCTTTATCCCGCCCGAAGGCGAACGGGCATTGGGAGAGGCGACATTCGGCCAGATCCGAGAGGCGCTTGACGATACTGGGCTGAACCCGCTGCCGATTTGCGAACAGCCCGACGGCACCGCCGCCATCGACAGGCTGGTGACGCGGCTGGGCGGCGCGCGCGACTTTGATCGTGATGTCACCGTCTTTGTGCTGGATCATCCGATGGTCAATGCCTTTGCGCTGCCGGGCGGTTTTGTGGTGCTCTTTCGCGGCCTGATCGACGCGGCGGATGGCCCTGACGAAGTGGCCGCCGTTCTGGCCCATGAGATTGGCCATGTGATCAGCAGCGATCCGACGCGTCACGCGCTGCGCTCTGCGGGGTCCATCGGGATATTGGGGTTGCTCTTTGGGGATTTCGCGGGCGGGGCTGCGGTCTTGCTTCTGACCGAACGCTTGATTTCGGCGCAGTATTCGCAGGCCGCTGAAAAAGGGGCCGATGATTTTGCCCATGCTCTTTTGGCGCAGGCGGGCATCAACCCCGGCGCGCTGGGCGATATGTTTGCCAGCATGAAGGCGGAATATGGCGATGCCGAGGGCGTTGTCGCGCATTTCCTGAGCCATCCGTCACTGGACGAACGGATCCAGGCCTCAAGGGCTGTGGTGGATCAAGATGCCAGCTACCAGGCGTCTATGACCCCGCAGGATTGGGCCGCGCTGCAAAATATCTGCAACCCTGCCGCGTCATGATCCAAGGCCCCCAAGCTGTGGGTCCTGACACTAGGCCCCGCCAGCATCCCGTGTCGGGGCAGCAACAGGTTCTGCGGTCAGCCACACGCCGCCCTGCGGGCGCAGGGTCAGGATCATCACCGGCTCTGGGTCTTTTCCCGGAACGGGGGTGAATTTGAACCGCGACAGCATGGTGGCCAGAATGATGACGGCCTCTTGCAGAGCAAAGGAGGCCCCGATGCAGATCCGGGGGCCATCGCCAAAGGGCAGATAGGCGTAGCGGTCAATCGCCTTGCGATCGGCAAAGCGTTCGGGGCGGAAGCTGTCAGGCGCGTCCCACAGCTGATGATGCCTGCCCAGTGCATAGATCGGAATCATCACCGTATCGCCAGGCAGAATTTCGCGGCCCCCCAGCGTGTCTTTCTTTTGGGCGGTGCGCGATATGATGCCGGCTGCCGGATACATGCGCAGCGCCTCGTCGATGATCATGCGAATATAGGGCAGGTTTTCGACGTCATCGCCCGTGCAGGCACGGCCCTGCAGGACCGATTGCGCCTCTGCGCGGGCGCGGTTCTGGACCTCTTGATCAAAGCCCACCAGGTACATCGACCATGCCAGTGTCAGGGCCGTCGTTTCGTGGCCGGCAACGATAAAGGTCAGCAGATTGTCGCGCAGCTCTCCTGTGGACATGGTGCGCTTGGTCTTGGGGTCGACCCCTTCCAGCAGCAGGTCCAGCAGGTCTGGCACGCCCTCATGGCCACGTTTTGCACGCGCCTCGATGGCATTGTCGGCCAGCGCCTTCATCTCTTTGAGTGCGGCCCCTGACATGATGCGGCCCGGGCGCGGCACCCAGTCAGGAAAGCCCAGAACATCAAACAGGCTGATCTTGCCCGCTTCGGCGATATAGTCGTCGATGGCACCATGCACCTTGTCGCGGTCAAAGGTATCGCCGCCCGAAAAGGTCACATCGCCGATCACGTCAAAGGTGGTGGTGACCATTTCATCCAACATGTTCACCGCGCGCGGACCTGCATCGGCAATGCGCTGGGCCGCGCGTTCGGCGGCGGCGGTCATGATGGGCGACAGGTTCATCACGTTGCGGTGCGAAAACACCGGGGCTGCGGCACGGCGTTGCCAGCGCCAATGCGCCCCTTCCGCGATAAACAGGGATTCGCCGATTGCCGGTTTCAGCAGGTTCTTGGTCACGACCGATTTGGGATAATCGTCCAGCCGGTCCAGCAGCATTTCCCGGATCGCAGGCGGGTCCATCACCATATGCCAGCGCTTGCCGGTCTTGCCCGACACCATCGGCTGTTTGGTTGCGATGTCGGGAATGATGCTCAGCACGTTGCGGCGCGCCATTTGCAGGCTTTTCAGAATGCCCCATGGTTCTGTCACCAGCGGGACACGCACAGGCAGGGTTGTCTGGACAGGCATTGCAGCTTCCTTTGAATGGCTCACCTGTCTAGATAGGGGCACAGGGCCGCAGGTCCAACGTGGCAATTGATTGCACCCAAGGGGGGGCTGCGGTATCTCGGGATAGATGACTTTGAAAGGTGGCCCCTTGCGATGATGCGCGTTCTTGCCGTTTTGATGACTTTTGCGATGTTGGCTGCCTGCAATGGTGCCGCAGACCTGAACAAGGCCCCGGTGGGTTTGGGTGATTTCAACCTGGTGCATAATATTGCCGTGGCCCCCAAGGCGGTCAAAGGACCGCTGAGCCGTGAAGTCAGCAAGGAAGAGCTGACCAAGGCGTTGACCGATGCAACCCAAGAACGGTTTGGCCGCTACAGCGGCACGCGGGACTATCATTTCGGCATGAGCGTCGAAGGTTATGTGCTGGCGCAGCCCGGTATCCCGCTGGTGTTTGCCCCGAAATCGATTCTGATCATCAATCTGACCGTCTGGGATGACGCCCAGAACAAGAAGCTGAATGAAAAGCCCCACCAGATCACGGTTTTGGAATCGCTGGACCAAGGGCCGATCGTGGGGTCCGGCTATACCAAGTCCGCGCAAGAGCAGCTCAAGAACCTGGCACAGAATGCTGCCAAGCAGATCGAAAGCTATCTGGTCAAGCAAAACAAGGAAAACGGCTGGTTCCAGGGCAGCACGGAACCCCCTGTCGCGGCGGCTGCAAGTACCGAATAGTCGCAGTAGGGGACCTGATGCCGAAACCGGGTTGATTTTACCGTCCAGACCCAATACATCGCCCGCCATATCAGGATCGGGCCATTGCGGCCCCTCAATTGCAAAAGGGCGCTACCACCATGGCAAAGGCAAAGTTTGAACGTAACAAGCCGCACGTTAACATCGGCACA